>NZ_CP034783.1:1588233-2244850 GCF_006094435.1 Pseudomonas sp. MPC6
GCCGTGTCCAGGTTGGCGGCAGTGGCGCGTTCGGCTTGCTCGTTGGCCTGGGCCTCGGCTGGCGCGCTGATCACGCTGCTGGCAACGGCTGCGGTAACCGCCAGGCCGGCGGCCAGATCGGCAGCGCTTGGTGCTTCGCGGGTTTCGCTGGCTTCGCCGTCGGCGGACTCGGACTCATCCGACCCTTCGATCACGTTGCCATTGGCATCGCGTTGACGCTCGCGGCGGTTGCTGCGACGACGCTGGCCACGGGAGCGGCGGCGTGGACGATCGCCTTCGGCGCCTTCCTGACCGTCTTCCTGCAGTTGCTCTTCGTTGCCGGTCAGCTCTTCTTCGGCAACGGCTGCAGCCGCTTGCTCGGCACGTGGTTGACGTTCTTCACGCGGTGGGCGTGGAGCACGTTCTTCGCGTGGCTGGCGGGCAGGACGTTCTTCGGCGGTAGCGGCGGTAGCGGTAGCGGCAGCGGCGGCCGGAGCTGGAGCTGGAGCCGGAGCGATGGCATCCAGCGGCTCACGCAGTTCACGAACCCGCTCTTCACGGTCGCCACGGGGCTTGCGATCTTCGCGAGGCGCACGCGGTGCGCGTTCTTCACGAGGCGCGCGTGGTGCGCGTTCTTCGCGAGCAACTACTGGTGTGGTGGTCTCTTCGCGGGCTTCGCGTGGCTGACGCTCTTCGCGTGGCTCACGTGGAGCGCGTTCTTCACGCGGTGCGCGTTCCTCGCGCGGTTTGCGTTCTTCGTCGCGGCGACCGTTACGGTTGCGGCTTTGCTGACGACCGTTGCGACGCTCTTCGTTGCGGGCCGGACGCTCGGTGGTCGCTGGTTTTTCAACCACAACCGGGGCGGCTGGCTCTTGCTTGGTCGCGAACAGGCTGACCAGCGACTTCACCAGGCCTTTGAACAGGCTGGGCTCTGGCGCGGCGACCGGTGGGGCAACGGGGGCGGCAGCGACGACTTCGACAGGAACCGGAGCGTTGGCGCGGGCCGGTGCAGTCTTCACCGCGGCTTCCTGGCGGACCAGGGTGCGGGTCGCGGCGGCTGGCTGGACTTCTTCGACTTCGGCAGCGGCAGCAGCGATCTCGTAGCTGGACTGGCCGACCGCGGCTTCCGGGCTGTCATCGCGCAGACGCTGAACTTCGAAGTGCGGCGTTTCGAGGTGATCGTTCGGCAGAATGACGATGCGGGCACGGGTGCGCAGTTCGATCTTGGTGATCGAGTTGCGTTTCTCGTTGAGCAGGAACGCAGCGACCGGAATCGGCACCTGGGCGCGGACTTCGGCAGTGCGGTCTTTCAGGGCTTCTTCTTCGATCAGGCGCAGGATCGCCAGCGACAGCGATTCGACGTCACGGATGATGCCGGTGCCGTTGCAACGCGGGCAAACGATGCCGCTGCTTTCGCCCAGGGATGGACGCAGGCGCTGACGGGACATTTCCAGCAGGCCGAAGCGCGAGATACGGCCGACTTGTACACGAGCGCGGTCGGCTTCGAGGCATTCGCGGACTTTCTCTTCCACGGCGCGCTGATTCTTGGCCGGGGTCATGTCGATGAAGTCGATGACGATCAGGCCGCCGATGTCACGCAAGCGCAACTGACGGGCGATTTCTTCGGCGGCTTCAAGGTTGGTCTGCAGCGCGGTTTCTTCGATGTCGCTGCCTTTGGTGGCGCGCGCCGAGTTGATGTCGATGGACACCAGGGCTTCGGTCGGATCGATCACGATGGAGCCGCCGGAAGGCAGTTCGACGACGCGCTGGAAGGCGGTCTCGATCTGGCTTTCGATCTGGAAGCGGTTGAACAGCGGCACGCTGTCTTCGTACAGCTTGATCTTGCTGGCGTACTGCGGCATCACCTGGCGAATGAAGGTCAGGGCTTCGTCCTGGGCTTCAACGCTGTCGATCAGCACTTCGCCGATGTCCTGGCGCAGGTAATCGCGGATCGCGCGGATGATCACGTTGCTTTCCTGGTAGATCAGGAACGGCGCGGAGCGATCCAGCGAAGCTTCTTTGATAGCGGTCCACAGTTGCAGCAGGTAATCGAGGTCCCACTGCATTTCTTCGCTGCTGCGGCCCAGGCCGGCAGTGCGCACGATCAGACCCATGTCGGCCGGGGCAACCAGGCCGTTCAGGGCTTCACGCAGTTCGTTGCGCTCTTCACCTTCGATGCGACGGGAGATACCGCCCGCACGCGGGTTGTTCGGCATCAGCACCAGGTAACGACCGGCCAGGCTGATGAAGGTGGTCAGGGCGGCGCCCTTGTTGCCACGTTCTTCTTTTTCGACCTGAACGATGACTTCCTGGCCTTCGCTCAGGACGTCCTTGATGTTGACGCGGCCTTCGGGGGCTTTCTTGAAATATTCGCGGGAGATTTCTTTGAGGGGCAGGAAGCCATGGCGCTCAGAGCCGAAATCGACAAAGGCAGCCTCGAGGCTTGGTTCGATGCGAGTAATCCGGCCTTTATAGATGTTGGCCTTTTTCTGCTCGCGTGCACCGGATTCGATGTCCAGGTCGTAGAGGCGCTGGCCATCTACCAGTGCAACACGCAACTCTTCGGGTTGGGTTGCGTTAATCAGCATTCTTTTCATGTAGTACCGTCGGTTTCCGGGCTGCCGGAAACGGCGTTCGGCACACACGACTTCTCACGGTCGGTGTCAGGTGCGTCGGGAATGGTTGGCCATTCCCGTGTCCAGCGAAGTCCGGCCAATGTGGGCCTTCATCGCGACGTACGCGTCCTGCTTGCTGTGGCTACTTAAGCACTCAGTCAGGAGGAGGAATCAACCGGCGGCTGTGGACGAGATGAAGCGTCTTGATAAAGCCTAATGCTACACAGTCCAGCGGTTGTGCATCTCCACCCTACACGTATCCCTGATAATTCGGGTGCTGCCGCGCGCAGAATCCGCAGCGGGTTGGCATTTACCGTGAGCTCCGAAGGGGGAGGTCACGCATCATGGCTAATTTAGGCGTTGTTTCCGAAGCGTTCGCTCGGGGTTGTTCGTAGCTGACTGCACTTTGTGAACTGGCCGTGAATATTTGCTCGCAAGGCGAGTGAAAACTCTGCTTTGCGGCATGATTCAGGCCTCATGTCACCTGCGCTTGTTACAACTGCAAACTCTACCGTTACGTAGCGAAAGCCCCGTAGGACGGCCTCTCGTCCTCGTGAATTGCGATGGTCAGGGCCGGTTTTTGACCGTTGGTCCGCTGTCCAGGCCACTTTTGGCGGCGTTCGCGACTATAGCAGCAATGATTAAGTGCTTCAATTCCATAAAAAATTGTTATCATCGCGGGATGACGACTACTGCCCCTTCGACCCCAGCGGTACAACTGCTGGAGGTCTCGCCGGAATATGCCGGCCAACGTATTGACAATTTCCTTCTCGCTCGGCTCAAAGGCGTGCCCAAGACCTTGATTTACCGCATTTTGCGCAAGGGCGAAGTGCGGGTGAACAAGGGTCGGATCAAGCCCGAATACAAGCTGCAGGCGGGCGATATCGTGCGCGTGCCGCCCGTTCGCGTGCCTGAGCGCGACGAACCCGTGCCTCTGGCCCAGGGCCTGCTGCAGCGGCTCGAAGCGTCGATTGTCTTCGAGGACAAGGCGCTGATCGTGATCAACAAGCCTTGCGGCATTGCGGTTCACGGTGGCAGCGGCTTGACTTACGGAGTGATCGAAGCCTTCCGTCAGTTGCGTCCCGATTGCAAGGAGCTCGAGCTGGTTCACCGTCTCGACCGTGACACCTCCGGCCTGTTGATGATCGCCAAGAAGCGCAGCATGTTGCGCCACTTGCACGCGGCCTTGCGCGGCGATGGAGTCGACAAGCGCTACATGGCGCTGGTTCGCGGTAACTGGGCGGCCTCGATCAAGCAAGTCCGGGCGTCGCTGGGCAAGAGCAATCTGCGCTCCGGCGAGCGCATGGTCGAGGTCGACGAGGAGGAGGGCAAGGAGTCGGTGACCGTGTTCAAGGTCCTGCGCCGCTTCGGCGACTTTGCCACCCTGGTCGAAGCCAAGCCGATCACCGGCCGTACCCACCAGATTCGGGTTCACACCTTGCACGCCGGGCATTGCATCGCCGGCGATACCAAGTACGGCGACGAGGGCTTCAGCAAAGAGATTCGTGACCTGGGCGGCAAGCGCCTGTTCCTGCACGCCTACATGCTGACCGTGCCGCTGCCTGACGGTGGCGAACTGAAATTGCAGGCGCCCGTCGACGAGATGTGGGCCAAGACCGTGGAGCGCTTGAGTGCACCCATCTGATTACAAACTGCTGATTTTCGACTGGGATGGCACACTGGCCGATTCCATTGGTCGGATTGTCGAGGCAATGCACGTGGCATCCGAGCGATCCGGGTTTGAGTTGCGCGATGATTTTGCCGTCAAGGGCATCATCGGCCTGGGCTTGCCGGAGGCGATTCGTACGCTGTATCCAGACATTAGTGACGATGAGCTGGTCGCCTTCCGTCAGCACTATGCCGATCACTACATTGCCTCCGAAGCCGTGCCCTCGCCATTGTTCGAGGGTGTGGTCGAGTCGATGGCAGCGTTTCGCGCCGACGGGTATCGCCTGGCGGTTGCCACCGGCAAGGCCCGGCGCGGGCTGGATCGGGTGCTGAAGTCGCACGGCTGGGAAGATTATTTCGACATCACCCGGGCCGCCGATGAAACGGCGAGCAAGCCCCATCCTCTGATGCTGGAGCAGATCGTTGCGCATTGCGGGGTCCGTCCGGAGCAGGCGTTGATGGTCGGCGATTCGTCCTTCGACCTGCAGATGGCGCGCAACGCCGGGATGGACTCGGTGGCCGTCAGTTATGGCGCGCAATCGATCGAGGCGCTGAAACTGTTCGAACCGCGCCTGGCGATTGACCGTTTTTCAGAATTGCAGGCCTGGCTGAGCCAGGCTTAAACCGTTTTTGCTGGGGTACATGGCATGACCGACGAATGGAAGGCGCCCGCCAAGGCGAGCGCAGAGAGCGGTGACGAGAAAAGCTGGAAGCTGCTGGAAAAGACCCTGCTGGCCAGCGTGCAGGAACAGCGCCGGTCCCGTCGCTGGGGGATCTTCTTCAAGCTGCTGACCTTTGTGTACCTGATTGGCGCGCTGGTCCTGTTCACACCGCTGATGGACATGGAAAAAGCCGCGACCCGCAGTGGCACCTACACTGCGCTGATCGACGTGACCGGGGTGATTGCCGACAAGGAGCCCGCCAGCGCTGACAACATCGTCGGCAGCCTGCGTGCCGCCTTCGAGGATGAAAAGGTCAAGGGCGTCATCCTGCGCATCAACAGTCCGGGCGGCAGTCCGGTGCAGTCGGGTTACGTCTATGACGAGATCCGCCGCTTGCGCGGTCTGCACCCGGATACCAAAGTTTACGCGGTGATCTCCGACCTGGGCGCTTCCGGCGCCTACTACATCGCCAGCGCGGCCGATCAGATCTATGCCGACAAGGCGAGCCTGGTGGGTTCCATCGGTGTGACGGCGGCCGGTTACGGCTTTGTCGGGACCATGGAAAAGCTGGGCGTCGAACGGCGCACCTACACCTCGGGCGAGCACAAGTCGTTCCTCGATCCGTTCCAGCCGCAGAAGCCTGAAGAAACGCAGTTCTGGCAGGGCGTGCTCGACACCACTCATCAGCAGTTCATTGCCAGCGTCAAGAAAGGGCGTGGCGAGCGCCTCAAGGACAAGGAGCATCCGGAGCTGTTTTCCGGCCTGGTCTGGTCGGGCGAACAGGCACTGCCGCTGGGGCTGATCGATGGCCTGGGAAATGCCAGTTCCGTGGCGCGCGATGTGATTGGCGAGAAGGAGCTGGTGGACTTCACTGTCCAGGAATCGCCGTTCGATCGCTTCTCGAAGAAACTCGGCGCCAGTGTGGCTGAGCATCTGGCGATGTGGATGGGGTTTCAGGGGCCGACGCTGCGCTGATTTTTTGTTGTCTGGTTGGGGCCCTGTCATGAGGGTCTTGCACCGATTAACTGTTGGAGCTGGCTTGCCAGCGAAGGCGGTGGGTCAGTCGATGCATTTATCGCCTGAACGGACGCTTTCGCTGGCAAGCCAGCTCCTGCAGGGGGGTGTTTCAGGGGATCTGCACACCTTCGGCCAGCAGCATATCGATCAGGCGAATCAGCGGCAGGCCGATCAGGCTGGTGGCGTCAGGGCCTTCGGTGCTTTGAAACAGACTCACCCCCAGTCCTTCGGCCTTGAAGCTGCCAGCGCAGTCGTAGGGCTGCTCAGCATGCAGGTAGCGTTCGATGCGCGCGATGTCGAGTGTGCGCATATGGACGGTGAACGGCACGCAATCGACCTGGCAGGCGCCCGTCTGGCTGTTCAGCAATGCCAGGCCGGTCAGGAAGGTGACGCTGGCACCGCTTGCGGCTAAAAGCTGTTCCCGGGCCTTGTCGAACGTATGGGGTTTGCCGATGATCCGCTCGCCCAATACCGCGACCTGGTCGGAACCGATGATCAGATGAGCGGGGTGGCTATCGGCCAGTGCGCGCGCCTTGGCCTCGGCGAGGCGCTTGACCAGCTCGATGGCGGATTCCTGCAGGCGATGGCTCTCGTCGATATCCGGCGAGCTGCAGGTAAACGGCAGCTGCAGGCGGGCCAGCAACTCTCGGCGATAAACCGAGCTTGAAGCGAGTAATAAAGGCAGCATGCGCAACTCCAAAGGGGAGGTGCGAATTCTAGCGAGGTGACCAAGTGACGGACAGGGCTGAATTTCCTTTGACATGCCCGGGGGCATCCCTATAATGCTGCGCCTATGTTGAATGACCCGATTCCACCTCACGTTGACCCGCGCAAATTGGCTGACCGTGGCACCACCCTTCAAGGTGAACTGCTGCTGGCCGATTTGGAGAGACTCTGCGACCCGCTTTCCGACACTGTCGGTACGGTGCAGGCTAAATTCGTTTTTGAGCGAGATGAACGTAAGTCTGTGGTCATCCACAGCTTTATCGACACCGAAGTCAAAATGGTTTGCCAGCGTTGTCTTGAGCTGGTCACCCTGCCGATCCACAGCGAATGCAGTTATGTTGTGGTGAAAGAGGGTGCGAATACCCAGTCGTTGCCGAAAGGTTATGACGTGCTGGAACTGGGCGAAGATCCATTGGATCTGCAGTCACTGATCGAGGAGGAGCTTCTGCTCGCCTTGCCCATTGTGCCTGCTCATCATCCGGAAGAATGCCAGCAGCCGGCGGGTCTCGATGAGCCCGAACCGAGCGAGGACGAGGTAACGCGGTCCAACCCGTTCAGTGTATTGGCGCAGTTAAAGCGTGACCCAAACGTTTAGGAGTTAATCAATTATGGCTGTTCAGCAGAACAAAAAATCCCGCTCTGCCCGTGACATGCGTCGTTCGCACGACGCCCTGACGGCAAGCACTCTGTCTGTAGAAAAAACCACCGGTGAAATTCACCTGCGTCACCACGTATCGCCAGAAGGCGTATACCGTGGCCGTAAAGTGATCGACAAGGGCGCTGACGAGTAATCACTTGTCTGCTCAAGTCATCGCGATTGACGCAATGGGCGGGGACTTCGGTCCCCGCAGCATTGTTCAGGCCAGCCTTGCTTGTCTGAATGCCACGCCCTCGTTGCACCTGACCCTTGTCGGTCAACCCTCACTCCTTGAAGAATTGATCGCCAGCCAGTCGGCTGTGGATCGCGCGCGCCTGTCGATTGCACCCGCGAGCGAAGTCATCACCATGGACGAAAAGCCGGCCCAGGCCTTGCGCGGCAAGCCCGATTCGTCGATGCGCGTGGCGCTGGAGCTGTTGCGCGACGGCAAGGTCCAGGCCTGCGTCAGTGCCGGCAACACCGGCGCGCTGATGGCGTTGTCGCGATTTGTCCTCAAGACGCTGCCGGGTATCGACCGGCCGGCCATGGTCGCGGCGATTCCGACGCAGAAGGGTTACTGCCAATTGCTCGATCTCGGCGCCAACGTCGATTGCAGCGCCGAGCATCTGTTGCAGTTTGCGGTGATGGGGTCGGTCGCGGCAGAAACCCTGGGTATCGTTCGTCCTCGGGTGGCGCTGCTGAACATCGGCACCGAAGACATCAAGGGCAATCAGCAGGTCAAGCTGGCGGCGACCTTGTTGCAGAGGGCCCGTGGCATCAACTACATCGGTTTCGTCGAAGGTGACGGTCTGTACCGCGGCGAGGCGGATGTGGTGGTGTGTGACGGTTTTGTCGGCAATATCCTGCTCAAGTCCAGCGAAGGCCTGGCGACCATGATTGCCGGGCGCATCGAAGCCCTGTTCAGAAAAAACTTTGCATCAAAAATAATCGGCGCAATGGCGCTGCCGCTGATGAAGCGGCTGCAAGCCGACCTGGCGCCTGCGCGGCATAATGGCGCAAGCTTCCTCGGGCTGCAGGGGATCGTCGTGAAAAGCCACGGCTCGGCCGGGGTTCAGGGCTTTCAGAGTGCCATTGCCCGGGCGTTGATCGAGATCCAGGAAAACCTGCCGGAACGGATCCACGGTCGTCTGGAGGATTTGTTGCTTTAGGCATTTTTGGCGGACAATGCTTAAATGTGACCGCTCAGTTCAATTGGCCATCCAATTGGCAGTTTTCTTGCGTCCCGGGGTGGGACGTCAATTCTTCGGCGACAAGATCATTAGGGGCTTGTTACATGTCTGCTTCCCTCGCATTCGTCTTTCCGGGACAGGGTTCGCAGTCCCTCGGCATGCTGGCCGAGTTGGGCGCGCAACATCCGCTTGTCCTCGACACTTTCAAAGAAGCTTCCGATGCTCTGGGTTACGACCTGTGGGCACTGACCCAGCAGGGGCCGGAAGAACAACTCAATCAAACGGATAAAACCCAGCCGGCCATTCTGACCGCCTCGATCGCCTTGTGGCGTCTGTGGCTGGCAGAAGGCGGCGCACAGCCGGCTTATGTCGCCGGCCACAGCCTGGGCGAATACAGCGCCCTGGTGGCGGCAGGCAGCCTGAGCCTTGGCGATGCGGTGAAGCTCGTCGAGCGCCGCGGCCAACTGATGCAGGAAGCCGTTCCAGCGGGGCAGGGCGGCATGGCCGCGATCCTCGGCCTGGAAGACGCCGACGTGCTGGCGGCCTGTGCCGAAGCGGCGCAAGGCGAAGTGGTCAGCGCCGTCAACTTCAATTCCCCGGGCCAGGTGGTCATCGCCGGTGCCAAGGCGGCGGTCGAGCGCGCCATCGAAGGCTGCAAGGCCCGTGGCGCCAAGCGCGCCATGCCATTGCCGGTCAGCGTGCCGTCGCACTGCGAGCTGATGCGTCCGGCCGCCGAGCGTTTCGCCGAATCGATCGCGGCGATCGACTGGCAGGTCCCACAGATTCCAGTGGTACAAAACGTCAGCGCCAACGTGCCGGCGGATCTGGATACCCTCAAGCGCGATCTGCTTGAGCAGCTCTACAAGCCCGTACGCTGGGTCGAATCGGTCCAGGCGCTGGCTGCCAGGGGCGCGACCCAACTGGTCGAATGCGGTCCCGGCAAAGTGCTGGCCGGCCTGAACAAGCGCTGCGCCGAAGGCGTGTCGACATCCAACCTCAATACCCCAGATGCTTTCGCTGCCGCCCGTGCAGCGTTGGCCTGAATCAGGAGAAGCTTGCATGAGTCTGCAAGGTAAAGTTGCACTGGTCACCGGTGCGAGCCGCGGTATCGGCCAGGCTATCGCCCTGGAGCTGGGTCGTCAGGGCGCCATCGTTGTCGGCACCGCGACCTCCGCGTCGGGGGCCGAGCGCATTGCCGCTACCCTGAAGGAAAACGGTATCCAGGGTACTGGCCTGGAACTCAATGTCACCAGCGATGAATCCGTCGCTGCTGTCCTGGCAAGCATTCAGGAACAGTTCGGTGCGCCGGCGATCCTGGTCAACAATGCCGGTATCACCCGCGATAATCTGATGATGCGGATGAAAGATGACGAATGGCATGACGTCGTCGATACCAACCTGAACAGTCTGTTCCGCCTGTCCAAGGGCGTTTTGCGCGGCATGACCAAGGCCCGTTGGGGACGAATTATCAGTATTGGTTCGGTTGTGGGTGCCATGGGCAACGCAGGCCAAGTAAACTACGCTGCGGCCAAGGCCGGTCTGGAAGGTTTCAGCCGTGCACTGGCGCGTGAAGTCGGCTCGCGTTCGATTACGGTAAACTCGGTGGCCCCAGGGTTCATCGACACCGATATGACCCGCGAACTGCCCGAGGCGCAGCGTGAAGCCTTGCAGACGCAGATTCCGCTGGGCCGTCTGGGACAAGCTCAAGAGATCGCGTCTGTGGTCGCTTTTCTTGCATCCGACGGTGCGGCTTACGTGACTGGGGCTACAATCCCGGTGAACGGCGGGATGTACATGAGTTAAATGTGACGGATAGCTTCAAAAAAATGTCATACGAGCTGTCTAAAATCCGTTATAAAGCTGCAATCTATTTATAGGCAGAGGGCCACCGGGTTTGAGGAGTGAAGCTTTCAGTTGAAAAACTGAAAAGTCTTTCTATACACTTACCCACTGGCCAGCTGCCTGAATTTGTCCATTAGGAGTGAAAACAAGGTATGAGCACCATCGAAGAGCGCGTCAAGAAAATCGTTGCCGAGCAACTGGGCGTTAAAGAAGAAGAAGTGGTAAACACTGCTTCCTTCGTTGAAGACCTGGGTGCTGACTCCCTTGACACCGTTGAGCTGGTGATGGCTCTGGAAGAGGAATTCGAGACCGAAATCCCTGACGAAGAAGCCGAGAAGATCACTACTGTACAAGCTGCAATCGACTACGTTACCAGCCACCAGGCGTAACAGTTTGTAATCGTTGCTTGCTGTCATGGAAAAACCGCACTGCCATCACGGCGTGCGGTTTTTTCTTTAGGCCTGAGGCAAAGTCGTCATTTGAAAAAAGGAGAGTGCTGTGTCGCGTAGACGCGTCGTAGTCACCGGTATGGGTATGTTGTCGCCACTGGGCACGGATGTGCCGAGCAGTTGGCAGGGCATTCTGGCTGGCCGCAGTGGCATTGGTCTGATCGAACACACCGACCTTTCTGCCTATTCCACCCGTTTTGGCGGCTCGGTAAAGGGCTTCAATGTCGAGGAATACCTGTCGGTCAAGGAAGCTCGCAAGCTTGACCTGTTCATTCAGTACGGTCTGGCCGCAGGTTTTCAGGCTGTTCGCAACGCCGGTCTGGAAGTCACCGACGCCAACCGCGAGCGTATCGGCGTGGCCATGGGCTCGGGTATTGGCGGTCTGACCAATATCGAAGAAACCAGCCGCACCCTGCATGAATCCGGCCCGCGACGGATTTCTCCGTTTTTCGTGCCTGGCTCGATCATCAATATGATTTCCGGGTTCCTGTCGATCCACCTGGGTGCACAGGGGCCCAACTACGCCATCGCCACGGCGTGTACCACCGGTACACACTGCATCGGCATGGCGGCACGCAACATCATGTACGACGAAGCCGACGTGATGATTGCCGGCGGCGCCGAGATGGCGGCCTGCGGTCTGGGCATGGGCGGCTTCGGTGCCTCCCGTGCACTGTCGACCCGCAACGACGAGCCGACCCGCGCCAGCCGTCCATGGGACAAGGGCCGTGATGGCTTTGTGTTGTCCGATGGCGCCGGTGCGCTGGTGCTCGAAGAGCTGGAGCACGCCAAGGCCCGCGGCGCGACGATCTACGCCGAGCTGATCGGCTTTGGCACCAGTGGCGATGCCTACCACATGACTTCGCCTCCGGCCGATGGCGCGGGTGCTGCACGTTGCATCACCAATGCGCTGCGCGATGCCAGGATCAATGGCGATCAGGTCCAGTACATCAACGCCCATGGCACCTCGACGTCGGCGGGCGACCTTGCCGAAGCCTGTGCAATCAAGTCGGTGTTCGGTGATCACGCCTACAAGCTGGCGGTCAGTTCGACCAAGTCCATGACCGGTCACCTGCTGGGTGCGGCGGGCGCGGTTGAAGCGATCTTCAGCGTGCTGGCGATCAACAGCCAGGTAGCGCCGCCGACCATCAACCTCGATGAGCCGGACGAAGGCTGCGATCTCGATTTCGTGCCACACACCGCACGCAATATGGAGATCGATGTAGTGCTGTCCAACTCCTTCGGGTTTGGCGGCACCAACGGCTCGCTGGTGTTCCGCCGGTTTGCCGACTGATGGACAGCTGGGTCGACGGTCAGCCGGCTGACGCACTGTCGCTGAAGGATCGCGGCCTGGCTTACGGCGATGGTCTGTTCGAGACCATTGCCGTGCACCATGGCGCTCCGGTACTGCTGGACCGGCACCTGGTGCGATTGGTCAAGGGTTGCCAGCGCCTGGCGATCAACCTCGACCACAGTGCGCTGCGCACCGAGTTATCGAGCTATGCCCAAGCGCTGGGTGAAGGCGTGCTCAAGCTGATCGTCACACGTGGCGATGGCCTGCGCGGTTATGCACCGGATCCTTCGGCGCCGGCACGGCGCATTCTGCAAGGCAGTCCTCCCGCCGCGTATCCCGTGGCGAATGCGGAGCAGGGCGTGCGTCTGTTCCCCTGCTCGACACGCCTGTCCAGGCAGCCCCTGCTCGCCGGGCTCAAGCATCTCAATCGCCTGGAACAAGTCATTGCCCGCTCCGAATGGCAAGACTCCGAGCACGCGGAAGGTCTGATGCTCGATCAAGGCGGTCGCGTGATCGAAGGTGTGTTCAGCAACCTGTTCCTGGTGCGCGACGGGGTATTGATCACCGCTGATCTCAAGCGCTGTGGCGTGGCCGGCGTGATGCGGGCGGAATTATTGTTTCAAGCCGAGTCATTGGGCATCCCCACGCAAATCACCGACATCACCCTCGATCAGCTGCAATGGGCCGATGAAGTCTTTGTCTGCAACAGTGTGTATGGTATTTGGCCGGTGTGCGCCTACGCAGCACTGAGCTGGCCGGTTGGCCCGCTCACCCGTAAACTCCAAACCATTGCCCGCCTGCTACTGGATGCTTGATTCGTGAGACGTAAATTGTTGCTGCTGCTGGAAACCGGATTGGTTCTGGCGGGGCTGTGCCTGGGTGCTTCTGCCTGGAAAATCCATTCGGCGCTGCAACAACCGCTGAATATCACCCAGGAAGAACTGCTGGAGGTGCCCAAGGGCACCACGCCGACCCGCACCCTCTATCGGCTCGAAGCCGATGGCGTGATCAAGGATGCTTTCTGGCTGCGCGTTTACTGGCGCTTCAATCTCGCCCGGCAACCCTTGCACAAGGGCGAATACCGCATGCAGCCCGGCATGACAGTCGAAGGGCTGATCGACCTGTGGAAGCGCGGGGAAATCGTTCAGTACAGCCTGACCCTGGTCGAAGGCTGGAATTTCCACCAGGTCCGCGCGGCCTTGGCCAAAGAAGAAAAACTCGAACAGACCCTCGAGGGTCTGAGCGATAGCCAGGTCATGGAGAAACTGGGGCACGACGGGATTTTTCCGGAAGGCCGATTCTTCCCCGACACCTACCGCTACGTGCGTGGCATGACCGACGCCGAGCTGCTGAAGAAAGCTTACGACCGCCTCGACGAAGTCCTCGCCAAGGAATGGGGGCAGCGCTCAGCCGACGTGCCGTACACCGAACCCTACCAGGCGCTGATCATGGCTTCGCTGGTGGAAAAGGAAACCGGCGTGCCCCAGGAGCGCGGGCAGATCGCCGGCGTGTTTGTGCGGCGCATGGAAATGGGCATGCTGTTGCAGACCGATCCGACCGTGATCTACGGCCTCGGTGATCGTTACAACGGCAAATTGACCCGTGCCCACCTCAGGGAACCGACCCCTTACAACACCTATATGATTTCCGGCCTGCCGCCGACCCCGATCGCGATGGTCGGCCGCGAAGCGATCCATGCGGCGCTCAACCCGGTGGCGGGCAATAGCCTCTATTTCGTGGCCCGGGGTGACGGCAGTCACGTGTTCTCCGATGATCTGGACGCCCATAACAACGCGGTGCGCGAGTTCCAGATCAAGCGCCGCGCCGACTACCGCTCCAGCCCGGCACGTGCGAGCGCGCCGGAAGCGCTGGACGAGCAGATGCCGATTCCGGCCGCTTCGCCCGACATGGCCCCTGAGGCGTTGGAGCCAGTGTCGCCGCAAGCGCCTGCTCAGGTGACATCACCCGAATCACCTGCGCCTGTCGATGAACCGCCACAGGAGCCGTCATCAGCGCCGACGCAACAACCCGCTGAAGAACCCGCTGCCGCGCCCGATGCGAGCGCGCCGCACAGCCCGCAATGACTTTGACTAAGGACTGCCTGTGACTGGCTTGTTTATTACTCTGGAAGGGCCGGAAGGCGCCGGCAAGAGCACCAATCGCGACTACCTGGCCGAGCGCCTGCGCGCCGCCGGTATCGAGGTGGTGCTGACCCGCGAGCCGGGTGGTACGCCGTTGGCCGAACGGATCCGCGAGGTGCTGCTGGCGCCCGTCGACGAAGTCATGAACCCCGACACCGAATTGCTGTTGGTGTTCGCCGCGCGAGCCCAGCATCTGGCCGAGGTGATTCGCCCGGCGCTGGCCCGCGGCGCCGTGGTCCTGTGTGATCGCTTTACCGATTCGACCTACGCCTATCAGGGTGGCGGCCGCGGCTTGTCGCTGGAGCGCATCGCCGCCCTGGAAACCTTTGTCCAGGGCGACTTGCGCCCGGACCTGACGCTGATTTTCGACCTGCCCGTTGAAGTGGGCCTAGCCCGCGCCAGTGCCCGCGGTCGCCTGGACCGCTTCGAACTCGAAGGCCGGACATTTTTCGATGCGGTGCGCAGTGCCTTTCTCAAGCGAGCCGAAGCGGACCCGGCGCGGTATGTCCTGGTCGATGCCGCCCAGCCGCTGACGCAGGTCCAGCGGGCGCTGGATACCTTGCTCCCGCGTCTGCTGGAGTTGGCCCGTGGCTGAAGCCTACCCGTGGCAGGACAGCCTTTGGCAGCAGTTGGCCGGGCGCAAGCAGCATGCTCACGCCTATCTGCTGCATGGCCCGGCCGGGATCGGCAAGCGCGCGCTGGCCGAGCGCTTGATGGCCAGTTTGCTGTGCCAGCGGCCGACCGCGCAGGACGCTTGCGGCGAATGCAAATCCTGCCTGTTGCTCAAGGCCGGCAGCCACCCCGACAACTACATCCTGGAACCGGAAGAAGCCGACAAGGCGATCAAGGTCGATCAGGTTCGCGAACTGGTCAGCTTCGTGGTCCAGACCGCGCAGATGGGTGGGCGCAAGGTGGTGCTGATCGAGCCGGCCGAGTCGATGAACGTCAACGCCGCCAATGCCTTGCTCAAAAGTCTTGAAGAGCCGTCCGGTGATACCGTGTTGCTGCTGGTCAGCCACCAGTCCAGTCGATTGTTGCCGACCATCAAGAGTCGCTGCCAGCAGCAAGCGTGTCCGCTGCCCAGTGAGGCGATGAGCCAGGCGTGGCTGGCGAAGGCCCTGCCGGACTGTTCGCCAGAGGAACGCGTCGAGTTGCTGACACTCGCCGCCGGGTCGCCATTGGCCGCGGTCAAGTTGCAGGCCCGGGGCGTACGCGAACAGCGGGCGCTGGTGGTCGACGGGGTGAAAAAACTGCTCAAGCAGCAGCAGTCGCCGACCCAACTGGCCGAAGAATGGAAAACCATACCGCAGTTGCTGTTGTTCGACTGGTTCTGCGACTGGTCGAGCCTGATCCTGCGCTATCAGTTGACCCAGGATGAAGAAGGCCTCGGCCTGACGGACATGCGCAAGGTCATTCAATACCTGGCGCAGAAAACCGCGCAGGACAAAGTGCTCGCCATTCAGGACTGGATTCTCGCCCAGCGGCAGAAAGTGATGAACAAAGCCAACCTGAATCCGGCGCTGTTGCTGGAGGCGCTGTTGGTGCAATGGGCGTCCTTGCCTGGCCAGAAGTGACCGTTCGCGCATAGACTCTGAATATCAGCCGTGGAGATCAGCATGAATGAAGCCGTCAATCCGGGGCCACGCAACGGCATTTTGTCCCTGACGATCAAGGACAAGTCCGTGTTGTATGCGGCGTACATGCCGTTCATCAAGAACGGCGGCCTGTTTATCCCGACCAACAAAAGCTACAAGTTGGGCGATGAGGTTTTCATGCTGCTGAACCTGATGGACGAGCCGGAAAAAATCCCGGTCGCCGGCACGGTCACCTGGATCACCCCTAAAGGCGCCCAGGGCAACCGGGCCGCGGGGGTCGGCGTACAATTCAATGAAGGCGACGATACCGCGCGCAGTCGCATCGAAACCCATCTGGCCGGAGCCCTGAAGTCCGACCGTCCTACCCATACGATGTAAGTTGCAGCCCTTTTATGCTCGTAGATTCTCATTGTCACCTTGATCGCCTCGACCTTGCCGCGCACGACGGTTCTCTGGATGCTGCGCTCGATGCCGCCCGTCAGCGCGGGGTCGGTCACTTTTTGTGTATCGGCGTCAGCGTCGAAAACGCTGCCGACGTCAAAGCCCTGGCCGAACGCTACGCCGACGTCGACTGCTCGGTGGGTGTGCATCCGCTGGATGTGCAACCCGGTGCGGCGCCAGCGCTGGAGTGGTTGCTGCAGGAACTGAATCACCCGCGCGTGGTGGCGATCGGTGAAACCGGCCTGGACTATCACTACGAACCGGAAGCGGCCGAGTTGCAGCAGCAATCGTTTCGTCTGCACTTGCAGGCGGCGCAGCAGACGGGCAAGCCGGTGATCATTCACACCCGTGGCGCCCGTGCCGACACCTTGAGTCTGTTGCGTGAAGCGGCGCTGCCTCAGGCGGGCGTCCTGCATTGCTTCACTGAAGACTGGGACATGGCGAAAGCGGCGCTGGACATGGGTTATTACATTTCCCTGTCCGGGATTGTCACGTTCCGCAATGCCGATGCGTTGCGCGACGTGGCCAGCAAAGTGCCCGCTGACCGCTTGCTGGTGGAAACCGATTCGCCATATCTGGCGCCGATCCCTTATCGCGGCAAGCCGAACCTGCCGCAGTATGTGCGGGAAGTGGCAGAGTTTCTGGCGATGTTGCGCGGTGAGCCCTATGAGCGGTTTGCCGAGCAGACCACGCAGAACTTCAAGCGCTTATTCCCGTTGGCGCATGTGAAACCGGTTTAGAGTCAACGCCGCCTTCCTGAGCAGCCTCGGCCCACAAGGCTAAATCGCAGGCAAAAAAAACCCGGGTTCTGGGGGGTGAATCCGGGTTAAGACCATTAGGAGTAAAACAAAGGCACGCGGTCCGTTGGTACCTATATCGGCGCGACACTTGGGGGAGATGCCCCGCCGACATTTGAAGTATTGATCAGTATTGCGCCGAGTCCAGTTTAGCAGGGCGGGTTTTTAAACAATTTTGGAATACGCCCGCTTCGGAAGCGTTCTCATCAATTGCAAAGCTGCGTGAAATCATCATGAAACACAGATATGGTCGGATGATCCGTGCATTTTGGCGCAAGTTAGGCATAATACGCGGCTTCGAATTTTGACCCCTACAGACCTTTTCTTATGCATAAAGAACCTCGTAAGGTCCGTGAGTTTCGTCGCCGCGAGCAAGAAATTCTCGATACCGCGCTCAAGCTGTTCCTCGACCAGGGTGAAGACAGTGTCACCGTCGAGATGATCGCTGATGCCGTCGGTATCGGCAAAGGCACGATCTACAAGCACTTCAAGTCCAAGGCGGAGATCTATCTGCGCCTGATGCTCGATTACGAGCGCGATCTGAACGAGCTGTTGCATTCGGCCGATGTCGACAAGGACAAGGAGGCGCTGTCCCGGGCCTATTTCGAATTCCGCATGCGCGACCCGCAACGCTATCGGTTGTTCGACCGCCTGGAAGAAAAGGTGGTCAAGGGCAACCAGGTGCCGGAGATGGTCGAGGAACTGCACAAGATCCGCGCCTCGAACTTCGAACGCCTGACCCTGCTGATCAAAGGCCGGATCAGCGAAGGCAAACTCGAAGACGTGCCGCCTTACTTCCATTACTGCGCGTCCTGGGCGCTGGTGCACGGCGCCGTTGCGCTGTATCACTCGCCGTTCTGGAGCAATGTGCTGGAAGATCAGGAAGGCTTCTTCCAGTTCCTGATGGACATCGGCGTGCGCATGGGCAACAAACGCAAGCGCGATACCGACACCCCGAGCAGCTGAGCCATTCAGCTGCTTGATCGCGCCATGATTTAGCTACATGGCGCAGTACCTCAGGAATATACTCAGGCATAGGGCTTGCTAAAACTTGATTTCTGAGTCAAGTTTTACTCCGTCCGAATTTCCTTTTGCCGGAGTGATCCATGATCGTTGACCGTCAAGGCAGGCGTTTTCGCAATCTGCGGATCAGCCTGACTTCAGCCTGCAATTACGCGTGCACCTACTGCGTGCCTAACGGCAAGCGGCTGGTGGCTGCGCAGGATGAACTTTCGGCCGAGGCGATGGCCCGGGGCGTGGCCTATCTGATCGAAGCCGCTGGCATCGAGCGTTTGCGCATCACCGGCGGCGAGCCACTGGTCAGCCCCAAACTTGAAGCCTTCATGACAGCTGTCGGGCAGATGGGCCTTGAGGACATCAGCCTGACGACCAATGGTCAGTTGCTCGCGAAAAAACTGCCGCTGCTGGTGGATGCCGGCATCCGGCGCATCAACGTTTCCCTCGATACCCTGGACGCCAGTGCGTTTCGCAGCATTGCCCGCGGCGGCGATCTGGCGACTGTGCTCGACGGCATGGACCAGGCTTCGGCTGCCGGCATCAAGATCAAGGTCAACATGGTGCCGCTGCGCGGGCAGAACCTCGATCAGGTGATGCCGCTGCTCGAGTACTGCCTGGAGCGCGGCTATGAGTTGCGTTTCATCGAGCTGATGCGCATGGGCCACCTGGCCAGCGACTCCAATGCCTTCCTGCAGCAGTTCGTCAGTCTTGCGCAGTTGCTGAGCCTGATCGGCGAGCGCTACGAGTATTTGCAAGCTAACGCACCTGTAGACGCCACGGCAGTGCGTTATGAAGTTCCGGGGCAGGGTTACTTCGGCGTGATCGCCAACGAAAGCGTGCCGTTCTGCCGGACCTGTTCGCGGTTGCGGCTGTCCTCCACTGGCTGGTTGCATGGCTGTTTGTCGTCGAGCAATCGCCACTATGTCGGTGACCTGTTGGACAAACCGCGCCATCAGGCATTGCCGGCGCTGCAGCGCTTGCTGGTGAAAGCCCTGGGCGACAAGCAGGAAGTGGCGTTCTCCGGTGGCGCGACAATCATGAAAATTATCGGCGGCTGACAGGCCTCCTTCGCGAGCAAGCCCGCTTAAACACAAGGAGTACGCAAAACCCTGTAGGAGCCGGCTTGCTGGCGAACCAGGCGATGCGGTGTGTCAGGCATGCCCCCTTCGCTGGCAAGCCGGCTCCTACAGGGTTTTGCGTACACCTGAGCGAGGCTTGCCCGCTGAGGTATTCGAATAGGCAACCATGTACTTGAGCTGGCGCGGAAGCTGCATCCAACGCCCATTCGCCGGTTTTCCGTCACCGGCCTCTGGAGGGAAGGATGCGTAGCCTGGTTTTGCTGCTGGCCATTTTGGCGCTTGGTGGCTGCATGAAGGTCAGCGACATGGCCGAAGGCACTCGCTACCACATGAGCGACGCGGGTCTGCTCGACCATAGCGACAGCCGCCGAGCCAATAATCTGCGCATTCAGCCGGACTCCTTTGTCTACATCGCCCAAGGCGCCTTCGCTCCCCCGGGCAGTGCTTATCCACGGCCCAACGTGATCGCCGAAGTCGCCTTCGATGGCTTTATCGAATACTTCCCGATGGTGCGCCGGGCCCGCGTGCCGGAAGGTCTCGACCAGGCGATGGGCGAAGCCCGAGCCGCCGGTGCGCATTACCTGCTGTATACCCGCTTTGCCAAGTCCGATGACCGTATCGGCAACTCGGACGAATGGCTCGATCAGGAAGCCGTGGATCGACTCGGTATCGACAGTGGCGTCATTCAGATCATGTTGATCGAGACCAGCACCCAGTATTTGATTGATACTGCACGGATCAAGAGTCGTGGCGGTTTGCTGACGTTCCACGATACCAAGCCGGAAGACCTGATGGGCCCGCCGCTGGAGCAATATGCTCGTAGCTTGCTGGGGCTCAGCGACCACTAATTCAAGAAGGAGAACGCCATGAGTGGCCCGCAAAAAGCCAACGACCTGTTGGGGCAAATCCCCAAAACCAAAGGCTTGCCACCGGTCCACCTGTGGAATCCCGACTTCTGCGGCGACATCGACATGCGCATCGCCCGCGACGGCACCTGGTACTACCTGGGCACGCCGATCGGGCGCAAGCCGATGGTCAAGCTGTTCTCCACCATCATGCGTCGCGACGGCGATGACTACTTCCTCATCACCCCGGTCGAGAAAGTCGGCATCAAGGTCGACGATGCGCCTTTCGTGGCGATTGCCGTGGAGGTGGAAGGCGAGGGCGAGGCGCAGGTCTTGCGCTTTACCACCAATGTCGAGGAGACCGCCGAGGCCGGTGCCGAACACCCGATGCGGGTAGTGATCGACCCGGTGACGCAAGAGCCGGCGCCGTACGTGCATGTGCGCACCAACCTTGAAGCGCTGATCCACCGCAATGTGTTCTATCAGCTGGTGGAACTGGCCGTGACCCGAGAGATCGACGGGCAGCGCTGGCTAGGCGTCTGGAGTGGTGGCGAGTTCTTCCCCATCGGCCTCGAGCCGTAACACTATCCCTGTGGGAGCGAGCAAGCCCGCTCCCACAGGTTATATGTCGGCCGCATGATCCGGGCACGACACTTGACCTGTAGGAGCTGGCTTGTCGGATCGCCGCACCGCAGCGGAGGCTGCGTCACTGACGCAACCCATTATCACTGAGCGACGCCTACACCCTCCCGTCACCTGCCTGAAATATTCCTTGCCCGCCCCAGCCCGTTTCGGTTATCACGTTGTACATGATTAGACAGGTACGATTTGACAAGAAACAACGGGTGGTCGACGAACTCATCCGGCGCATCGAAAGCGGCCTCCTGGAGGACGGCTTTCTATTGCCGGGCGAGCATCAGTTGGCTCAGGAATTCAAGGTCAGCCGGGGCACGCTGCGCGAGGCCCTGGCCGAATTGAAACGGCGCCATTACATCGCGACGCAAAGCGGGGTCGGCTCCATCGTCACCTTCGACGGTGTGGTACTCGATCAACGCAACGGCTGGGCCCAGGCCCTGGCCGACAGCGGGGCGCTGATCAATACCGAAGTGCTGCGGCTGGAGGCGGTGACCCGTCCTGACCTGCTGCCGCGCTTCGGCACCGACCAATTCATCACCCTCGACCGACGCCGGCGTTCCACCGACGGCAAGCTGGTCTCCCTCGAACGCTCACTGATGCCCGCCACCGGAGGCCTGGAAAGCCTGCCGCGGGTCGGCCTGATCGATAACTCCCTGACCATCACCCTGGCCGCCTACGGCTACATCGGTGAGCGCGGCGATCAATGGATCGGCGCCGAACCCCTGAATGCCGAAGACGCCGAACTGCTGGGCCGCCCCCCAGGCACGGTATTCCTCAAAGCCTTGCGCACCACCTACGACCGGAAAAACCGCTTCATGGAGCAGGTCGAAAGCCTGCTCGACCCGGTGCATTTTCGCCTGCACCTGCAATTTGGCCGTTCACAATGACCGCACTCAACCGTGCCCTGGGCGCATTTTATGGCCTGGCCCTGGGCGATGCGCTGGGCATGCCGACGCAATCCCTGAGCCGCGCCGAGATCAAGGCGCGCTTCGGCGAAATCACCGATCTGCAGGACGCCGGCCCGGATCAGCCGATCGCCGCGAACATGCCCAAGGGCTCGATCACCGACGACACCGAACAGGCGATTCTGGTCGGCCAATTGCTGGTCGAGGGCGAGGGCTTGATCGACCCGTCAAGGCTTGCCCGGCGGCTGATCGAATGGGAAGCCGAGATGCAAGCCAAGGGCTCACAGGACTTGCTCGGCCCGTCGACCAAGCGGGCGATCGAGATGATCCTCGCCGGCCATTCACCGGAAGAAGCGGGGCGTTACGGCTCCACCAACGGCGCGGCCATGCGCATCACGCCAGTCGGGATCGCGGCGGATGTCGCCGCTCCTGAACCTTTCATCCAGGCCGTGGTGCAGGCCTGCCAGGTCACCCACAACACCACGCTGGGCATTTCCAGTGCGGCGGCGGTGGCGGCGGTGATCTCGGCCGGGATTAACGGCATGGACCTGGGCGAAGCCTTGAACCTTGGCCAGCAAATGGCATTGCAAGCGGAGGGGCATGGGCACTGGGTCGCGGGCGGACGCATCGCTTCGCGCATCAGTTGGGCACGGACCCTCAGTGTCGACAGCGATCGGGCGATGCTCGCCGATTTGCTGTATGACGTGATCGGCACCTCGGTGGCGTCTCAGGAATCGGTGGTGGTGTCGTTTGCCCTGGCCCAGCAAGTGGCCATTGGCGAAATGAACGCCTTCGAAGCGCTGTGCATGGCGGCGAGCCTGGGGGGTGACACCGATACCATCGCGGCGATTCTCGGGGCGATGCTCGGGGCCTGCCTGGGGCTGGAGAGCTGGCCGGCGGCGATGATCGAGCAGGTCAAGGCTGTTAATCATCTGGAGCTGGAGCCTTTGGTAAAAGGACTTTTAGCTTTGCGTTGACCGGACTGGCCTCTTCGCGAGCAAGCCCGCTCCCACATGGGTTATGCAGCGCACATAATCTTGTGCATGGCACAGATCTAATGTGGGAGCTCGCTTGCCCGCGATGGGCGCGCCGCGCACTCAAACTTTTCACCCGCAATGGAACGCACGAATACGGCCAGGACCGCCGGGATTTTGTTTTCGTCTTCCGAAATTGCCCACAACCACAACAAAGGCAACTGGAGTATTGTTTTCATGAGTTCATCGACCGCCGGGCCAAGCGCCGGGCAACTGGAAACCCGGGGCATCGAACCGGTACCGGAGGCGGAGTGCAACGGCCATCCGCTGCAACTGTTCTGGGTCTGGTTCGCCGCCAACATTTCCATCCTCGGCCTGCCGCTGGGTGCGACCCTCGTGGCGTTTCGCGGCCTGGCGATCTGGCAGGCGATCATCGTCGCGATCCTCGGCGCCGCCGGTTCGTTTGCGGTGGTCGGCATCATCTCCATCGCCGGCCGGCGGGGCCGGGCTCCGAGCCTGACCCTGTCGCGAGCGATCTTCGGCGTACGCGGCAATATCGGCCCGACCCTGGTCTCGCTGATGTCGCGTCTGGGTTGGGAAACGGTCAACACCACCACGGCGGCATTTGTGTTGCTGTCGTTGTGCTCGATCCTGTTCGGCTCGCCAGTGGAAGCCAAAAGCGCACCGCTGCTGACCCTGGTGTTCATCGCGATTTTCGTGCTGCTGACGTTGTCGGTCTCCGGCCTCGGCCATGCCACCTTGCTGGTGATCCAGAAGTGGGCGACCTATGTGTTCGGTGCGCTGAACATTCTGGTGGGCGGTTTCCTCTGCGCGACCATCGACTGGAGCGCCGTGTTCAACGCCGCGCCGGCACCGCTGAGCGCCATGATCATCGGTATCGGCACCATGGCCGCCGGCACCGGCATCGGTTGGGCGAACGCCGGTGCCGATATGTCGCGCTACCAGCACCGCAGCGTCAAGGCCGTGCGCCTGGTCGCGTCGGCGGCGTTCGGTGCGGGGATCCCGCTGGTACTGCTGATCACCCTCGGCGGGCTGCTGTCGGTGGGCAACAACGACCTGGCCTCGGCCACCGATCCGATCGTCGCGATCCGCGACATGCTGCCGACCTGGATGGCCGTGCCGTACCTGATGACCGCATTCGGCGGGCTGCTGCTGTCGAACAACCTGTCGGTGTACTCCGCCGGCCTGACCACCTTGACCCTCGGCCTGAAGGTCAAGCGCGTCTACGCCGTGGTGGTCGATATCGTTGCGATCTTCGCCGGTTCGATCTACTTCATGCTGATTGCGGACAGCTTCTACGGTCCGTTCATAACCTTCATTTCGCTGCTGGCCGTGCCCATCACGGCGTGGGTCGCGATCTTCGTGGTCGACCTGATTCATCGTCACTACTACAGCCCCAAGGATCTGCTGGACGTCAGCCCGAGCAGCGCCTACTGGTATCGCGGCGGCGTCGAGTGGCGTGCGTTCGGTGCGTGGGCCGTAGCGATCGTGCTGGGTTTCAGCTTTACCACCCTCGGCACCACCGAACAGAACGTCTGGTTCCGCGGCTTCCTGTCCGACTCCTGGCTGGGCCATAACGGCTTGGGCTGGATCGTGACCTTCCTGGTGGCCGGCGGGATTTACTGTGTACTCGGCGGGGCCAGGGATCGCCGCGCCGCGTTGCTAGAGAATGCTCATGCCTAGATTGCTGCATACCGGCCAGGTCATCATCGACCTGGTCATGGCCGTGGATAAACTGCCGCAGCCGGGCGGTGACGTGCTGGCGCAATCCGCCCGTTTCGAAGCTGGCGGTGGCTTCAATGTAATGGCTGCCGCCCAGCGTAACGGTTTGCCGGTGATTTACCTGGGGCGCCACGGCACCGGACGTTTCGGCGATCTGGCCCGTGAGGCGATGAACGCGCAAGGCATCCGCCTCGGCATCGCCGACTGCGCCGAGCGCGATACCGGGCTGTGCGTTGCGGTAACGGACGCGTCGGCCGAGCGCAGTTTCATTTCCTATATCGGCGCCGAGGGCGAGTTGACCGCCGAGGACCTGGCGAGTGTGCCGGCCGAGGCGGGCGACTATGTCTACGTCAGTGGCTACAGCCTGTTGCATCGCGGCAAGGCGCAGGCGCTGGTGGATTGGGTGCTGGCGTTGCCGGGCGGGATCAAGGTGGTGTTCGACCCGGGCCCGTTGGTGGAGTCGCCGGATGCGCCGTTGATGCAGGCCTTGCTGCCGCGCATTGATCTGTGGACCAGCAACAGTGTCGAGGCGCTGCGGTTTACCGGCGCGCCGGACATCGGCGAAGCCTTGAACCGGTTGGCTGATCATCTGCCGGCCGAGGTGCTGACAGTGGTGCGCGATGGGCCGCAAGGGTGCTGGATCAGCCGGCACGGCGAGCACCGGCATGTGCCGGGGTTCAAGGTCGAGGCGGTGGACAGCAATGGTGCCGGGGATGCGCATGCCGGGGTATTCGTGGCCGGGTTGGCACAGGGGTTGGCGGCAGGTGAGGCGGCGCGGCGGGCGAATGCGGCGGCGGCATTGGCGGTGACCCGGTGGGGGCCGGCGACTTCGCCCGGGACTGCCGAGGTGGATGAGTTGATCAGCAACATCTCCGGCGCCTGATCCACCGCTTTCGCGAGCAAGCCCGCTCCCAAAGGATTTTGTGTCGACCACCCATATTTGGTGAGATTCAGATCCCCCTGTGGAAGCAAGCTCACACCAAGGATTGTGTTGATCATCAATATTTGGTCGAACGCAGATCTACTGTGGGAGCGGGCTTGCTCGCGAAGGGGCCCTCAAAGTCAGCGCATCATTCAGCGTCAACCCGCCTTGCGCAACGCCTCGATCAACTCCTGCTTGCGCATGCTCGACCGCCCCGGAATTTTCTTCGCCGTGGCTTCCTTACGCAAACTGTCCACGGTCTGGGTATCGCGCGAAGCCTCGCTGTTGCGCGAATGCCCCTCACGGCTGGCCACTGCGCGTCGGGATGACTCCTGGCGATCTTCGGACTTGGCGCTCGCCGGTGTCTTGCGTCCAGAGCCCCCTTTGCGCTCACCGCCACCCGACTGCTTGTTGACCGTGGCCCAGGCGCGAGCTTCTGCTTCATCTTTGGCGACACCTTTTTTCTCGTAGCTGTCTTCGATGTGCTCGGCCTTGCGTTTCTGTTCGCCGGTGTACTTGTCTTTGCTTCCACGAGGCATGGGATTTCTCCTTGCTTCAGGATGTATATCCGCAGGTGCTGGCGGAGCCTGCGATCTTCCAGCATTCAAGGCAGAAGATCGCAGCCTGCGGCAGCTCCTACACGGTTAGATGTCCAGCTTGCGCGCTGCTTCAACCCCGGCAGCGCTGAGTTTGATCGGCAAGTTGAGCGCGTGTTCACCGGCCTCGTTGCAGGTCACATGACCGTGTTGAATCAACCCGCGTTCCTGCAGCGTGGCAAGGGTGCTGGCCACGACTTTCTCCCCCCGGTAATTGTCCAGGACCTCCTTGCCCAGCCCACTCGGGTGGGCGTGCAACAGGCGGGTCAGGACTTCTTTTTCAAGGTTTTGGTCGACGTTCATGCTTACCTCTTTATGCAGGTGAATAAGTCGCTCGCGTGGGCGAACTATTGACTGACACCGCCTTCGGAACCGGAACCACCGGTGGTGGTTTTCGAGCCGACGCCGGTGTCGGCGTTATCGGGTGTCCGGGTGTCCGGCTGGTTCATGCCACCTTGACGGCCCGCGTCATTGCCCTGAGTCCGTGGGTCGGTACCGGTGGAGGGCGGCAGGCTGCTGTCGACGCTCGTACCGTTAGTGTTCATGGCGGGTGCGCTTTGGATGGCGGGGGCTTCAGGGCTTTCGACCGGGTTGGTCGGGCCGGTGCCGGAGGCGGTGGTGGCGGCGGAAGCGGCGCAGGACATCAGGGTGGCAAGAGCGAAGGCGGACAACCTGGACGTGATCATGCTGGTGTCTCCATTTTCGAATGAGAGTCCTTACCTGTTATTGGTCCGGTGCCGATTTGGATTGGTGCCTGATGAACGACGAACGGTCCAAACCGGCAAGCTCTCTCGCCACAACATGCGCAGCGACTTAGTATGGCGTTTTCAATTTTGACGAAGGCACGTCCATGACCATCGAGATTCGCCCGGCGACCCCCAGCGATGCACCGCAAATCCTCGCGTTCATCACTGAACTGGCCGACTACGAACGTGCCCGCCACGAAGTCATCGCCAGTGTCGCCGACATCGAGCGCAGCCTGTTCAGCGAAGGCGCCACGGCCCACGGCCTGATCTGCCTGCGCGACGGCTCGCCGATCGGCTTTGCGGTGTTCTTTTTCAGCTATTCCACCTGGCTGGGCAGCAACTGCCTGTACCTCGAAGACCTCTACATCACCCCGCAACAGCGCGGTGGTGGCGCGGGCAAGACCTTGTTGCGCCATCTGGCAAAAATCGCCTGCGCCAATGATTGCGGGCGGTTCGAGTGGAGCGTGCTGGACTGGAACAAACAGGCGATCGAATTCTACGAATCCCTTGGTGCGCAGCCGCAGGAGGAGTGGGTGCGGTATCGGATGGATGGGGCGGTGTTGCGGGATTTTGCCCAAGGTATCTGATCGCACGCGACACGCTTTAAAGATCGCAGCCTTCGGCAGCTCCTACAGATTCGGTGTGCGCCGCAACATCGCGCCCGACCACGATCCCTGTAGGCGCTGCCGAAGGCTGCGATTTTTTTTGTCGATGCTCAATATATGGGATGCATATTTATATATTGAGATTTAGGCCCTTGCGGGTTTATAGTCCAGCTCACTCACTGCCAATAAACAGAACAGGTGAATCGATGCTGGCGCAATTGATCGCGCTCGATTGGGGGACAACCTCATTACGTGCTTACAAACTGGGCCAGGATGGCCAAGTGCTCGAACAGCGCTCGCTGTCGTCGGGCATCATGCAACTGCCCACAGCGCCACGAATCGTCGCCGGCCGGGCATGCACCGATGGTTTTGAGCTGGCCTTCGATGAGGCCTGCGGTGACTGGCTCGACGCGCAGCCCGCTTTGCCGGTGATTGCCTGCGGCATGGTCGGCAGCGCCCAGGGCTGGTGCGAAGCGGCCTACCGCGATACCCCGGCAAACGTCGCCAGTCTCGGCACCGCCCTGCACACCCTGCGCAGCACTCGCGGTGTCGATGTGCACATCGTGCCGGGCGTTATCCAGCGTTCGCCTTTACCTAATGTGATGCGCGGCGAAGAAACCCAAGTGCTGGGCGTGCTGCAAAACCTGCCAGTGGATTGCGGCAACGATCTGTTGATCGGCCTGCCGGGCAGTCATTCGAAATGGGTGCAAGTCGCCGACGGCTGCATCGAGCATTTCGATACCTTCATGACCGGCGAAATCTTCGCCGTGCTCAGCGAACACAGCATTCTCGGACGCACCCAGCTACGCGGTGCGTCTTTCGATGGCGCCGCCTTCGATCGCGGAGTGCAAGTGGCCTTGTCGGCGGACGGCGAGATCGGCCCGCTGTCGACCTTGTTCAGCGCCCGCAGCCTCGGGCTGACCGGCGAGCTGAGTGCCAGCGCGCAACCGGATTACCTGTCCGGCCTGCTGATCGGTCATGAGCTGTCGGCCTTGGCCAATGTCCAGCGCCGGCGCCGCAACAGCGTGCATCTGCCCTCGATCATCCTCATCGGTAATGCCCAACTGTGTGCCCGCTATACCCGGGCACTCGACGCCTGCGGTTTTGCCCGGGTGACCCTGGCCGAACAGGCCACCGAACGCGGGTTGTGGCAGCTGGCGATCGCCGCCGGACTGATGGCCGCAACCCCATCCCGTTAAACCTGACTGGAGGTCTGACATGCTCAAGCAAGCACTGGCGCAAAACGGTCTGATCGCGATCCTGCGGGGCCTGCGCCCGCAAGAGGCGGCGGCCATCGGAGAAGTCCTGTATGCCGCCGGATTTCGCGTCATCGAGGTACCGCTCAATTCCCCTGAACCCTACGACAGTATCCGCATCCTGAGCAGCACCTTGCCTGCCGACTGCCTGATCGGCGCGGGCACGGTGCTGACGCCGGAGCAGGTCGGGCAAGTGAAAGCCGCAGGCGGCCAGGTGATCGTCATGCCCCACAGCGATCCCAAGGTGTTGCGTGCGGCGAAGGCCGCGGGGTTGTTCCTGTCGCCGGGTGTGGCGACGCCGACGGAAGCCTTTGCCGCATTGGCCGAGGGCGCCGACGTACTGAAGATGTTCCCGGCCGAGCAGATGGGGCCGGCCGTCGTCAAAGCCTGGCTCGCCGTACTGCCTGCCGGAACGATTCTGGCGCCGGTCGGCGGTATCACTCCGGACAACATGCAGGTGTTTATCGACGCGGGCGTCAAAGGCTTCGGCCTCGGTTCCGGTTTGTTCAAACCGGGCATGACGCCTGAAGAGGTGGCCGTTAACGCCAAGGCCTATGTGGCGGCCTGGAAAGCCCTTCGCTGAGACTGTCTGGCGCTGCGAGCGCTGCATCCAATAAGAGAGACAACATGAAAATCACCAAACTGACCACCTTCATCGTTCCACCGCGCTGGTGCTTTCTCAAGGTCGAAACCGACGAGGGCGTCACCGGTTGGGGCGAGCCTGTGGTCGAAGGTCGCGCCCACACGGTCGCGGCTGCCGTCGAAGAATTGTCCGACTACCTGATCGGCAAAGACCCACGCAACATCGAAGACATCTGGACCGTGCTCTACCGCGGCGGCTTTTACCGTGGCGGCGCGATTCACATGAGCGCGCTGGCCGGTATCGACCAGGCGCTGTGGGACATCAAAGGCAAGGCCCTGGGGGTGTCGGTCAGTGATTTGCTCGGCGGCCAGGTGCGCGACAAGATCCGCGTCTACTCCTGGATCGGCGGCGACCGGCCGGCGGACACCGCTCGCGCGGCGAAAGAAGCGGTCGAACGTGGTTTCACCGCGGTGAAAATGAACGGCACCGAAGAGCTGCAATTCCTCGATTCCTTCGAGAAGGTCGACCTGGCCCTGGCCAACGTCGCCGCCGTGCGCGACGCGGTGGGCCCGAACGTCGGGATCGGCGTCGACTTCCATGGCCGGGTGCACAAACCCATGGCCAAGGTGCTGATGAAGGAGCTCGATCCGTACAAACTGATGTTCATCGAAGAACCGGTGCTCAGCGAAAACTACGAAGCACTGAAGGAACTGGCGCCGCTGACCAGTACGCCGATTGCCCTGGGTGAGCGGCTGTTCTCGCGCTGGGATTTCAAGCGCGTGCTCAGCGAAGGCTACGTCGACATCATCCAGCCCGATGCTTCCCACGCCGGCGGCATCACCGAAACCCGCAAGATCGCCAACATGGCCGAAGCCTACGACGTGGCGCTGGCGCTGCATTGCCCGCTGGGCCCGATTGCGCTGGCGGCGTGCCTGCAGCTGGATGCGGTTTGCTACAACGCGTTCATCCAGGAGCAGAGCCTGGGCATCCACTACAACGAGAGCAACGACCTGCTGGATTACGTCAAGGATCCACGGGTGTTCGACTACGACAAAGGCTTCGTCAAGATCCCCAACGGCCCGGGCCTGGGGATCGAGATCAACGAGGAATACGTGATCGAACGCGCGGCGGTCGGCCACCGCTGGCGCAACCCGATCTGGCGCCATGCCGATGGCAGTTTTGCCGAGTGGTGAAATCTCACTGACCCACCGCAATCCCCCTGTAGGAGCTGGCTTGCCAGCGAAAGCGTCCTTTCAGTCACATCAATGCCGGATGTGCCGCCGTCTTCGCTGGCAAGCCAGCTCCTACAGGGGGGGCAGCGCAAATCTTCAGCACGATCTCAATAAATATAAAAAGAGGCACCCCCCCCATGCAACCGCAAACCCTCACCGGGCAGGCGTCGTTGGTGACGCCCAGTCGCAAGCGTTTTTTCATCATGGTCCTGCTGTTCATCACCGTGGTGATCAACTACCTGGACCGCAGCAACCTGTCGATTGCCGCCCCGGCGCTGACCAGCGAACTGGGGATCGATCCGATCCATGTCGGGCTGATCTTCTCTGCGTTCGGCTGGACCTACGCCGCCATGCAGATCCCCGGCGGCTGGCTGGTGGATCGCGTCCCGCCACGGATTCTCTACAGCGTCGCGCTGCTGCTGTGGTCGATCGCCACGGTGATGCTCGGCTTTGCTGCCAGCTTCATCGCGCTGTTCGTCCTGCGCATGGCGGTCGGTGCGCTGGAAGCGCCGGCCTATCCGATCAACAGCCGTGTGGTCACCACGTGGTTCCCTGAACGCGAGCGTGCCACCGCCATCGGTTTTTATACCTCCGGGCAATTTGTCGGCCTGGCATTCCTCACCCCGGTACTGGCCTGGTTGCAGCATCGATACGGCTGGCACATGGTCTTCGTCAGCACCGGTGCGGTGGGCATTCTCTGGGCGGTGATCTGGTACGCGGTGTATCGCGAGCCGCGGGATTTCAAGGGCGCCAACGCGGCTGAAATCGAGCTGATCCGCGAGGGCGGCGGGCTGGTGGATATTCAGGTCGAAACCGCCAAGGCCAAGGCGAAATTCAGTTGGACCGACCTCGGCGTCGTCCTCAGCAAACGCAAACTCTGGGGCATCTACCTCGGCCAGTTCTGCCTCAACTCGACACTGTGGTTTTTCCTCACGTGGTTCCCGACCTACCTGGTGAAATATCGCGGCATGGACTTCATCAAGTCCGGCCTGCTGGCATCGCTGCCGTTCCTCGCCGCCTTCGTCGGCGTGCTGTGTTCGGGGTTCTTCTCTGACTGGTTGATCCGGCGCGGCTACACGGTGGGTTTTGCCCGCAAGTTGCCGATCATCGGCGGCCTGTTGATTTCCACCTCGATCATCGGCGCCAACTTCGTCGAGTCGACCCCGCTGGTGATTGCCTTCCTCGCGCTGGCATTTTTCGGTAACGGGCTGGCCTCGATCACCTTGTCGCTGGTGTCGACCCTGGCCCCGGCCCGGTTGCTGGGACTGACCGGCGGGGTGTTCAACTTTATCGGCAACCTGTCGGCCATCACCACGCCCATCGTCATCGGTTTCCTCGCCACCGGTAATTCGTTCGCTCCGGCGATCACCTATATCTCGGCGCTGGCGTTGATTGGCGCGCTTTCCTACATCCTGCTGGTGGGCAAGGTCGAGCGTATCAAGTTGTAGTTGCAGGCGTCGGGCGACCATAATGCCGCCCGTTCACTCGCTCAACGGTAAAGGCTGGATATGCAGGAAGACGCCCCGAAAATCGCCAAGGACGCCGCGCCGACCGGCACCCAGACACTGCTGCGTGGCCTGGGTGTGGTGCAGGCGGTGGCCAGTGGTGCCCGTGATCTCAAGGAAATCGCCCGGCTGATCGGCACCACGCGCAGCACCACCCATCGTCTGGCCAGTTGTCTGGTGGATGAGCGTTACCTGCGGGTGGTGCCGCAAATCGGCTATCTGTTGGGGCCCAAGCTGATCGAACTGGGTTTCCAGGCGCGCGAAGAACTGCCCCTGGTGACCCTGGCCGGGCCGTACCTGGATGAGTTGTCGGCATTGACCGGCGACACCATCCACCTGGCGATTCGTGAAGGCGACGAGGTGCTCTATCTGCACAAGAATCCGGGGCGCAACGGCCCGGAAATGCGTTCGCGGGTCGGCCACCGCATGCCGTTGGCGCGTACCGGGATCGGCAAGGCGCTGATGCTGGATGACACGCAGGAAGAATGGCAGCGGCTGTACGAAGTCAGCCTGCCGGCAGGTGGGAAAAATCTATTCTGGCCGCAGCACCCGGAGCAGTCCTGGGAGCAGTTTCAGCAGCGCATGCTCGAGTATGTGACGGGCGGCTACGCCTTCGATCTGGAAGACAACGAACCGTCGATCCGCTGTGTGGCGGCGCCGATCCGTGATGCCTCCAGGCGCATTGTCGCTGGCATCAGCATCGCCAGCACCGTGCCCTACATGCCGCTGGAAAAAATGGCCGAGCTGATCCCTCTGATCAAGGGGGTCACAGCCCGGCTGTCTGCGGAGTTAGGCCTGAAGGTTTAGACCTTCAGCGTCGCCATGTCGATCACGAAGCGGTACTTCACATCACCGGCGATCATGCGGGTGTAAGCCTCGTTGATCTGGCGGATGTCGAGCATCTCGATGTCGCAAGTGATGTCGTGCTCGGCGCAGAAATCCAGCACTTCCTGGGTCTCGGCAATGCCACCGATCAGCGAGCCGGCCAATACGCGACGGCTCATCACCAGCTTGCCCGCATGCACCGGCGGCTCGACCGGTTCGATCAAGCCCACCAGAATGTGCACGCCGTCGAAACGCAGGGTGTCGAGGTAGGGGTTGAGGTCGTGCTGCACCGGGATGGTGTCCAGCAGGAAGTCGAAATGACCGGCCGCCGCCTTCATCTGTTCGGCATCGGTGGACACGATCACGTGGTCCGCGCCCTGACGGCGAGCTTCTTCGGCCTTGCTCGCCGAGCGGGTGAACAGCGTCACTTCGGCGCCCATGGCCTTGGCGAACTTGATGCCCATGTGGCCGAGGCCACCCATGCCGAGAATCCCGACTTTGTCTCCGGCCTTCACCCCGTAGTGCTTGAGCGGAGAGTAGGTGGTGATGCCGGCGCAGAGGATCGGCGCGGCGCTGGCCAGGTCGAGTGTTTCCGGGATGCGCACGACGAAGTGTTCGCTGACCACGATGCTGTCGGAATAGCCGCCCATGGTGTTGCTGCCATCGATCCGGTCCGGGGTGGCGTAGGTCATGGTCGGACCTTCGAGGCAGTATTGCTCGAGATTCGACTGGCAGGCTTCGCAGCTGCGGCAGGAATCGACCATGCAGCCGACACCGACCAGGTCGCCGACCTTGTGTCGGGTGACATTCGCACCGATGGCGGTCACTTTGCCGACGATCTCGTGGCCGGGCATCAGTGGGTAAACTGCAATGCCCCACTCGTTGCGTGCCTGGTGGATGTCGGAATGGCAAACGCCGCAGTACAGAATATCGATGGCAACGTCGTCGGCCCGAGGGCTGCGGCGCTCGAATTTCACGGGGGCGAGGGGCGTGGTGGCCGATTGGGCGGCATATCCGATGGCGGTGTACATGAGGAACCTCGCAGAGCAGTGACAGGTGAGGGGGTGAATTCTGGGCGCCGGACCCACGCCCGGCCATGGCGATTCCTCCGGGTGTCATGCCTATTCCTCCGGCATGCGCCTCGAAGGAGACGCATTGGCCAGCAGACCTGCGATGATGCTTTCATCCCGATTTCCGCGACTTTTTCCGTGAAGAGCTGCCCATGCTGTTGACCCGTCATCTCGATGCCAATGCCACCCTGGTTTCATTGATCCAGCCGCTGACCACTCGTGATGGTTTCGCGCCCACCGCATTGCCGGGTGTGCAGGTGCTGCGCGCCAGTTGTGATGTGGCCCGTGGCCCGCAGATCTACGAGCCGAGCCTGGTGATCATTGCCCAGGGCAGCAAACTGGCGTATCTGGGGCCCCGTACGCTGGAGTACGGCGCCGGGCATTATCTGATCCAGGCACTGCCGGTGCCGTTCGAGTGCGAGACGTTTTCGGCACCGGATGGGCCCATGCTCGGGGTGTCCATCGCCATCGACCGGGTGCTGCTCGGTGAGTTGGTGTTGGCCATGGGGCTGGTGTCGGGACGCACGATTGCGGCGCAGACGCCGGAGTCCATGACCTCTGCGGTGCTCGACGACGCGATGCGTGGCTGTGTGGAACGGCTGCTGCGTTGCCTGCACGATCCGCTGGAATGCCAGGTGATGGGGCAGGCCCGATTGCGCGAGTTGTTGTTCGTCGCCTTGCGCGGACCGCAAGCCGATGTGTTGCGGGCACTGGTCGAGCAGCAGGGACAGTTCGCCCGGATCGCGGCATCGCTCAGTCATCTGCATGCGCATTACACCGAGCCGTTGAACGTCGAAACCCTGGCCGGTTGCGCGAACATGAGCGCGTCGACCTTTCACGAGCATTTCAAGCGCAGCACCTTGTTGTCGCCGGTGCAGTACTTGAAGCGCCTGCGCCTGCTCAAGGCGCAGACCTTGCTGGTGGCCGAGGGGCTGGGCGTGGCGCAGGTGGCGCATCGGGTGGGGTATCAAAGCACGTCGCAGTTCAGTCGCGAGTACAAGCGCTACTTCGAGCGCAATCCCGGCGACGAACGCGCCGCCTGATGCACCGCAGATCCCCCCTGTAGGAGCCGGCTTGCTGGCGAAGGCGGTGGGCCAGCCAGCATCTATATGACTGACACACCGCCTTCGCTGGCAAGCCAGCTCCTACAGGGGTTTTGTGGTGTGGCATGAATCCTGGGCAACAAAAAGGCCCCCATTCCGGGAGCCTCGATGTTCAGGCGTGCGACTTACATGTTCGGATAAGTCGGGCCGCCGGAGCCTTCCGGCGCCACCCAGGTGATGTTCTGTGCAGGGTCCTTGATGTCGCAGGTCTTGCAGTGAACGCAGTTCTGGGCGTTGATCTGGAAGCGCTTCTCGCCGTCTTCTTTGGTCACCACTTCGTACACGCCGGCCGGGCAGTAACGCTGGGCAGGTTCATCGTACAGCGGCAGGTTCTTGGCGATCGGGATGCTCGGATCGGTCAGCTTCAGGTGGCACGGCTGTTCTTCTTCATGGTTGGTACCGGAGATGAATACCGAGCTCAACTTGTCGAAGCTGAGCTTGCCGTCCGGTTTCGGGTAGTCGATCTTCTTGCAGTCGGCCGCCAGTTTCAGGCACGCGTAGTCCGGCTTGGTGTCGTGCAGGGTGAACGGCAGTTTGCCGCCGAAGATGTTCTGATCGAGCCAGTTGAAACCACCGCCGACGATGGCGCCGAACTTGTGGATCGCCGGGCCGAAGTTGCGGCTGGCGAACAGTTCGTCGTAGAGCCAGCTCTTCTTGAACGCGTCGACGTAGGTGGTCAGCTCTTCGGTGCCGTCCTTTTCCGCGAACAACGCGTCGGCCACGGATTCGGCGGCGAGCATGCCCGACTTCATGGCGGTGTGGCTGCCCTTGATCTTGGCGAAGTTCAGGGTGCCGAGGTCGCAACCGATCAATGCGCCGCCCTTGAACACCATTTTCGGCAGCGAATTCAGGCCGCCTTTGCAGATGGCGCGAGCGCCGTAGCTGATGCGCTTGCCGCCTTCCAGGTACTGCTTGAGCACCGGGTGATGCTTGAGGCGCTGGAACTCGTCGAAGGGCGAGAGGAAGGTGTTGCTGTAGGACAGGTCGACGATCAGACCCACCACCACCTGGTTGTTTTCCAGGTGATAGAGGAAGGAGCCGCCGGTGTTCTCGGTGCCCATGATGTCCAGCGGCCAGCCGGCGGTGTGGACCACCAGGCCTGGCTGATGCTTGGCCGGGTCGACTTCCCAGATTTCTTTCAGGCCGATGCCGTAGTGCTGGGCGTCGGCCTCGCTGTCGAGGTTGAAGCGCTTGATCAGTTGCTTGCCGATGTGGCCACGGCAACCTTCGGCGAACAGCGTGTATTTGCCACGCAGTTCCATGCCCGGGGTGTACAGGCCTTCTTTCGGCTGACCTTCGCGGTCAACGCCCAGATCGCCGGTGATGATCCCGCGCACTACACCGTTTTCGTCGAACAGCGCTTCCTGGGCGGCGAAGCCCGGGTAGATTTCCACGCCCAGGTTTTCCGCCTGCTGGGCCAGCCAGCGGCACAGGTTGCCCAGGGAGATGATGTAGTTGCCTTCGTTGTGCATGGTCTTGGGCACAAAGAAGTCAGGGATTTTCTGCGCGCTGTCGGCGTTCTTGAGCACGAAGATGTCATCGCGGGCCACCGGTGTGTTCAGCGGCGCACCCAGTGCTTTCCAGTCCGGGAACAGTTCGTTCAGGGCGCGGGGTTCAAAGATCGCGCCGGAGAGAATGTGTGCACCGACTTCGGAGCCTTTTTCGACCACGCAGACGCTGATTTCCTTACCGGCTTCGGCGGCCTTCTGCTTCAAGCGGCAAGCGGCGGAAAGACCCGCGGGGCCGGCACCGACGATGACCACGTCGAATTCCATGTATTCGCGTTCCACAGGTTATCTCCTACTCAAGGCTCAACAGTTTTTTTTCTAATTGGAGGTTGGGTGTCGCATCCATGAATGCCTGCTCGTTGCAGGAAAAGGACAAACGATAAACCACCTTTCTCTCTAAGGTGGCGCATTATATCTACACCACTCTCAGCGTCCAATACAAACGTTTGTTTGAATTGGCCCGAAGCCAGAGAAATCATAGACGCGCGGCTTATGAATGGCCCATTTGGCGTATTGACCGGAATTAGTGTTCCGGTCAATATACGGGCGGTTTTGCGCTCGCCGTAGGCTGACTGTTGGTTTCAAGAGCACCTCTAAAGACAGGGCGGTGGCAGTAGAAGGTGATGCGTTGCGACCCCAGGGGCGCAGTTTACACGCTGCGATAACGAATGACTCGTCGGTCACCATGACGAACGGTCATAAACCTCGTGAGCAAGGTTCACCCGATACACCTGCCAGCGTTTTTAGAGGTGCCCTTGCGCCGATGAGCATCAAACCGCCAGGTTCGCCTAGGCGACTTCTTTTCACCGGAGAGTAACGAGGAATCCATGAAGGTTCTTGTAGCTGTCAAACGCGTTGTGGATTACAACGTGAAAGTTCGCGTCAAGGCGGACAATTCCGGCGTCGACCTCGCCAACGTCAAGATGTCGATGAACCCGTTCTGCGAAATCGCAGTGGAAGAAGCCGTACGCCTGAAAGAAAAAGGTGTTGCGACTGAAATCGTCGTCGTCTCCATCGGCCCGTCCACCGCTCAAGAGCAACTGCGCACCGCGCTGGCTCTGGGTGCCGACCGCGCCATCCTCGTCGAATCCGCCGAAGACCTGACGTCGCTGGCCGTTGCCAAGCTGCTCAAGGCGGTTGTCGACAAGGAACAGCCTCAGCTGGTGATCCTTGGCAAACAAGCCATCGACAGCGACAACAACCAGACTGGCCAGATGCTAGCAGCATTGAGCGGTTATGGTCAGGGCACGTTCGCTTCAAAAGTCGAGATCAGCGGCGACACGGTTGCCGTGACTCGCGAAGTCGACGGCGGCGCGCAGACGGTTTCCCTGAAACTGCCGGCCATCGTCACCACTGACCTGCGTTTGAACGAGCCGCGTTACGCGTCGCTGCCAAACATCATGAAAGCCAAGAAGAAGCCTCTCGAAGTGCTGACTCCGGACGCTTTGGGCGTTTCCACCGCCTCCACCAACAAGACCGTGAAAGTCGAAGCGCCGGCTGCACGCAGCGCGGGTATCAAGGTCAAGTCGGTGGCTGAACTGGTCGAGAAACTGAAAAACGAAGCGAAGGTAATCTAATCATGACTATCTTGGTAATCGCTGAACACGACAACAAAGTGCTGGCCCCGGCCACGCTGAACACCGTGGCGGCTGCCGTCAAAATCGGCGGCGACATCCATGTACTGGTTGCAGGTCAGGGCGCTGGCGCCGCGGCTGAAGCCGCTGCGAAAATCGCTGGCGTAGCTAAAGTGCTGGTGGCCGACAACGCCGCCTACGCTCACCAACTGCCGGAAAACGTTGCGCCGCTGGTAGCCGAGCTGGGCAAGGGCTACAGCCACATCCTGGCTGCCGCCACTTCCAACGGCAAAAACATCCTGCCGCGCGTTGCCGCGCAGCTGGACGTTGACCAGATCTCCGAGATTATCTCGGTAGAAAGCGCCGACACCTTCAAGCGTCCGATCTACGCCGGTAACGCCATCGCTACCGTTCAGTCCAACGCTGCGGTGAAAGTCATCACCGTGCGTGCTACCGGTTTCGACCCGGTCGCCGCTGAAGGTGGTTCGGCATCGGTTGAAGCCGTTGCGGCTGCCCACGACGCTGGCATCTCCAGCTTCGTTGGCGAAGAACTGGCCAAGTCCGATCGTCCGGAACTGACCGCTGCCAAGATCGTCGTTTCCGGCGGCCGTGGAATGCAGAACGGCGACAACTTCAAACACCTGTACGCCCTGGCCGACAAGCTGGGCGCTGCCGTCGGTGCTTCCCGCGCCGCGGTCGACGCAGGTTTTGTTCCCAACGACATGCAGGTCGGTCAGACCGGCAAGATCGTTGCTCCACAGCTGTACATCGCGGTCGGTATCTCCGGCGCGATCCAGCACCTGGCCGGCATGAAAGACTCCAAGGTGATCGTTGCGATCAACAAGGACGAAGAAGCGCCGATCTTCCAGGTGGCCGATTATGGCCTGGTGGCGGATCTGTTCGAAGCGATCCCTGAGCTGGAGAAGCTGGTCTAATCCAGCGGCTTCACTTATAAAGAGCCCGACCTGTTGGTCGGGCTTTTTTTTTTGTTTTTTCTGTGTAGGAGCAAGCTTGCTCGCGATGGTCGCAAAGGCACCGCGTTTATTCAGAAAGAACGCGTTATCGTTAACGTCCATCGCGAGCAAGCTTGCTCCTACAGCAGATATAACCGGGTTTAGGAGGAGTGTATTGCCATGGATCTGCGCCGAGTGTTCGGTTGGTCAATGCTGTTGGGGCTGACGGTGTTGCCGGTGCTGTCTGTTGCTGCGGGCAAATGTGAACGCCTGATAGTCACCGGCAGCCCGGACGCACCCCCTTACCTGTGGCAAGACCCGCAGCACCCCAAACACCTGATCGGCGCCAGTGCCGATCTGTTGCAGCAGGTGGCGGGGGAGTTGGGGATCAAGGTCGAACTGCTGTATGCCGGCAAACGCGCCCAGGCTCTGGACGAGGTGCGCAGCGGGCGCATGGACATGCTGGCCGATGCGCCGTTGACCGTCAGTGGACTCGAATCCCTGGATTACATTCATCCGCCGTTGCTGGAAAACGATTACCTGGTCTGGACCCGAAAAGACTCGGCACTGGTCTACAACGAAGCGCAGGACCTGCACGGTCATCCCGGCGCTTTATCGGAAAAGGCTCGTCTGACCCCGGCATTCGGCACCTTCGCCGAGCAGCAATTGACCCTCGCGCACACGCCTAACCTGACCCAGGCTTTTCAGAAGTTGCTGTTGGGCGAGGTCGAGTTTGTCCTCGCCGGCCGCTACTCGGGCATGGCCGCCGTACAGGCACTGAGCATGGTCAACGACCTGGTCGCGCGACCCCGGCCGGTCGACAAACCCGGCCTATTCCTCGCGGTCTCCCATAACTCCGCCTGCAACGATCCGTGGTTACGCGGACAGCTGGCTAAAAAGATGACAGAATTGCTCGCGTCCGGACTGGCGGAAGCCGCATTGCAGCGCAATGTCGAGCGCTGGAAGTTGCAGCAGCAACGACCCGCCAGTACCCCAAAACAGTAGGGATTTTTAGTGAGTATTCGACCTCTTTCCGCTGCCCTGGCCGTTCTGGCTCTGGCGGGTTGTGCAGCCGATCCGGCGCCGAATGAACAGATACGCCTGACCGAGCAGGCGCTGGTACAAGCAAAAGCTGTGGGTGCCACCGCCGACGACGTGCCGGAATTGAAACTGGCCGAAGAAAAATTCACCCGTGCCCAGGGCGACATGGCCGATCAGTCCTATAAACATGCGCGCATGCGGGCCGAACAGGCCGAGCTGGACGCGCGTCTGGCCGAAGCCCGGGTCCTGACCCGCAAGAGTGAAGAAAAGTTGAACGTGCTCAATACCCGCATCACCCGCTTGCGCAAGCAACTGGGAGATGCCCAATGAGCCTCAAGCGCAAAGTACTCGGCGGTTTGCTCCTGGCAGGCTGCGCCAGCCTCTATGGCTGTGCCGGCCAGCACAGCGAGGCCGCGTTGCAGCAGGCCGGCGTTGATTTCCAGAAGGTCAAGGAAGACGCCAACGTGCTGCGGATCGCGCCCAAGGATGTGATTCGCGCCGGTGAATCCCTGGCCCGCGCCGATCGTCTGTCCAGCTACTGGGGCAGCGGATCCGACGTGCAGCATTACGCTTATCTGAGCCAGCGCTACAGCGAAATCGCCCGTGAACACTCCAACCAGGTGCTCAACGAAGAGCGCGCGGCGAAGCTCGAACTGGAGCGTCAGCGCCTGCAACTGGCCCTGCGCGAATCCAAATTGCTCAGCGTGCAACAGCAGGGCAAATGGCTTGAAGAACAGATTCTCGCGCTGGCCACCACCCAGACCGACCGTGGCCTGGTGATGACGCTGGGCGATGTGCTGTTCGATACCGGCGAAGCGGAGTTGAAAAATTCGGCCAACCGCGTGGTGTTGAAAATCGTGCAGTTCCTGCAGCTCAACCCCAAGCGTGTCGTGCGTATCGAAGGCTACGCCGACAGTACCGGCGGCAAGCAGGAAAACCTCAAACTGTCCCGCGACCGTGCGCAATCGGTGGCGAACGTGCTGATGGACCTGGGTATTGACGACAAACGCATCCAGGTCGAAGGCTACGGCGATGAATACCCGGTGGACGCCAATGCCTCGGAACGGGGTCGTGCGCAGAACCGTCGGGTGGAAATTGTGTTCTCCGATGAAAAAGGCCAGCTTGGCGCTGCTCGCTGATCAGCAATCCTAACCCTGCATCCCCAACCCGGCCTGCCCAGCAGCGCCGGGTTTTTTTGCGCCTGACAATGTTCGCGCCATGCCAATAGAGCAGTACAGATTTTGCTGACACTGCACTGTACTGTCGACTATTGTGGCAACTGTCCCCGTACACTTCTAAACTGTTCCGGTATTGTTTCACACAAGAATAAAATGCCCGTGAAATCGAGTGCTGCGTCATGACCAATCTCTTGCTTTACCAACGTATTGCTCAACAACTGGCCGAAGACATCCGCCGGGGTGTCTATCAACCGGGGGAGCGCGTGCCTTCGGTACGCAAGATGAGCTCGCAGCTCAACGTCAGCCATGCGACGGTGTTGCAGGCCTACGCCAATCTCGAGGATCAGGGGCTGATCCGTGCCCGGCCGCAGTCGGGCTACTACGTGCACCAGACCCCCGCGCTGACCGCGCCGACGCCGGACATCGCCAGGGTCGAGCGTCCCGGCCTGGTCACCCGCAGCAGCATCATTCAGCAAGTGCTGGTCGAATCCCGCCGCGAGGGGGTGTTTCCCTTGGGCGCGGCCGTACCGAGTGTCGATTATCTACCGGTCAGGGCGCTGCATCAGCAATTGGCCAAAGTCACCCGTTTCCATAGTCCGCGGGCATTCAGCTACATGTTCAGTCCCGGTTTCGAACCGTTGCGACGCCAAGTGGCGATTCGCATGCGCGATGCCGGCGTGGTGGTCGATCCCTCGGAAGTGGTCATCACCCACGGCTGCGTCGATGCCTTGCAGATGTCCCTGCGTGTCCTGACCCGGCCGGGCGACTTGATCGCCGCCGAGTCGCCGACCTACTACGGTTTGCTCCAGCTGGCTGACCTGCTGGGCCTCAAGGTCATCGAGATTCCCAGCGATCCGGCGACCGGCATGAGCCTCGAAGCCCTGCAACTGGCGGCCAACCAGTGGTCGATCAAGGCGCTGGTGCTGACCACTCGTCTGAGCAATCCGCTGGGCGGCACCATGCCCGAAGAGCGACAGAAGCAACTGCTGCGCCTGGCCTCGGATTTCGATATCCAGGTTGTCGAAGACGATATCTACGGCGAACTGATGTTCGAGCAGGGCCGCACCAAATCGCTCAAGGCCTACGACCGGCTGGATCGGGTGATCTATTGCTCGAGCTTCTCCAAGACCCTGTCGCCGGGCGTGCGGATCGGCTGGATGATTGCCGGCAAGTACCAGCAGGAAATCCAGCGTTTGCAGACGTTCAGCACCCATTCGGCCTGCAGCGTCACGCAGATGGGCATTGCCGCGTATCTGGAAAACGGTGGCTACGACCGGCATTTGCGCTACATCCGCCAGGAGTACCGCAAGAACCTCAGCGCGTTCCAGCTGGCGGTGCAACAGCATTTTCCGGAAGGCACACAGATGACCCGGCCGACCGGCGGCTTCATTCTGTGGGTCAGTCTGCCGGGAAGGGTCAACACGCAGGAACTGCATGTGCGCGCCTTGCAGCAGGGCATCAGCATCGCGCCGGGGCTGATTTTCAGTAACACAGAACAGTTCAATCACTGCATTCGACTGAACTGCGGCATCCCCTGGAACCGGGAAGCCGAGCGTGCATTGATGACCCTGGGCATGCTTGCCACCCAGCTCTGTCAGGAAATGGCCGGCGGTTTTTGACCGGGCAGGCAGGCCGTGCTTGTCTTGTTGCGTGCAACAGGCGAGCATATGGCTCCTGCCGTTTGCGTCGTTGGTTCCATGAAAGCGATTTTCCCCGCTGTATGGCTTTCGATATGCCTGCTGATGTCCTTTCAGGCAGAAGGCCTCATGGCAGCTCCCGTCCAGGAAAAACCGGCAGCCAACGCCACCTCGAAACAACCGGCACCGACCAGGAAAGCCGCAGCGGTCAAGGTCAAAAAGAAAGCGGCCAAGGTGAAAAAACGCGCGCCAATTGCGTCCAAGTCCAAACCGGCCAGTGAAGTGGTGAAGACCAAGCTGCCTTCGGCCCATCTGGATTTGAGCCTGCCCGAGGACATGGCCGAGGAACTGAAACCCATCGGTTCGGTACCCTTGCCACGGCGCGACCCGGTATTGCCGCAAATGTTCGGTGACAAGGCCGACAGCACGCCGTTCCAGCTCAACGGAAGGCTGATCAGTAACGAAATGCAGTTGCAACTGCGTAACGAAGAGCGCCGGGAAGTCGAAGGCGCTGCGCTGGAATTCGAATTCAAGCGGTAATTGCCATCCATCTGTGACCTGTCGGCCAGACACTTTGTCGGAGACTGGTCAGTCACGTTCGTTTGAGCAAAAAACCTGGGCCCAGGCAATTTAAAACGACTGTTTTAACGGTTACCCTGTGTCTCGTCTTTAACCCATCGCCCATCGCGAGGAGCTCGTCGTCATGAAATGCCGTGAAGGCTGTGGCGCCTGTTGCATTGCCCCTTCCATCAGTTCACCGATTCCCGGCATGCCCAATGGCAAGGCCGCCGGAGAACGTTGCGTACAACTCTCTACAGAGAACCTGTGCAGTATTTTCGGTGATCCGCAACGTCCTGCCGTGTGTTCAGCATTTGAAGCCGATGTCGAAGTCTGCGGAAGCAGCAGTGATGAAGCGATCAAATTGTTGGGTTGGTGGGAGCAAATGACGGCGGCGTGATGGGTTCAACGAACGGAACTTCAACAATAAGGAATAAGATTATGGGTTCGCTGCATCGTATGGCTGTGCTCTGTGGTTTGACGGCAGTTCTGGGCACTTCGCTCGCCCAGGCCGAAGACTGGAAAGTCGCCAAGAACGAAGACGGTATCAAGGTCTCCCTGAGAGAAGTGCCTGGCTCCGACTACAAGGCCTACCAGGGTGTCACCCTGATGAAGACCACCCTGGCCAAACTGCGCGCATTGCAGGAAGACGTGCCAGGCGCCTGCGCCTGGATTCACGAATGCAAGACCCAGAAGTTGCTCAAGCACGAAGGCGATCAGAGCTGGACCTACACCCAGTTCAATACGCCCTGGCCGGTCACCGCGCGTGACTCGGTGCTGCATGTCACCACCGTCGAGGGCGCCGATGGCAGCCTGACCCGCAAGCTCGAAGGCGTACCGAAGTACCTGCCCGAAGAAAAAGGCTTTGTTCGGGTCACCAAGGTCGACGGTTTCTGGAAGTTCGTGCCCAAGGGCGACCAGATCGAAGTGACTTATCAGGTGCACACAGAGCCGGGCGGCAGCATCCCGTCGATGGTGGCCAACAAGTTTGTAGTCGATGCGCCGTTCAATACCTTGAAAGCCCTGAAAGAACGCGCCGAGAAGTAAGCGCAGGCTCGTCGGATCGCCGCACCGCAGAGAAAACGGCCGCCAGCGCCGACCTGTTCTTGCGGATGTACCTCGATCCCCTGTAGGCGTTGGCTTGCCAGCGAAGAGGCCCTTCCAGTCGACATCATTGTTGTCTGAAAGAACGCCTTCGCTGGCAAGCCAGCTCCTACAGGGGGATAGACGCAGGGGCCACTATTTTGTATCCGGATATCGCGTTGCACGAAATTTTCACAAACCCTCCAAGACAATGCCCGCGCCGTGCATGCCGGGCACTAATCAATGGCAATGCCGCCAGTGATCGTGCAACATTTGCGCTCCGCGCAAGCCCCGGGGCCGAGAACTGGCCAACAGAGGGCAAGGCGCCGCTGTATTTTTGCAACTTCAACTTCCAATGGGTCCTAAAACGACATGGCAAACCCGGACGCCCTGAGTCAGCAGCGAGCTTCTAGTCGCCTGCTGCAACCGACCGTCAAATCGCATCTGGCCTACACGCTACTGTGTGCCCTGGTCATGATGGTCATGTTCACCCTGCTGCGCGTCGCGCTGCTGGTCTACAACCGCGAGATGATGCTCGACACGCCGGCCTCGACCTTTTTCGAAGCGTTCACCAACGGTCTGCGTTTCGACCTGCGACTGGTGGTCTACTTCAGCGTTCCGCTGGTGCTGGCACTGTTCAGCGCCCGGGCCATGGCCGCCCGCGGGTTCTTCCGTCTCTGGCTGACCGTCGTCTCGAGCATTGCCTTGTTCCTCGGCCTGATGGAGATGGACTTCTACCGCGAGTTCCACCAGCGCCTCAACGGGCTGGTCTTCCAGTACATCAAGGAAGACCCGAAAACCGTGACCAGCATGCTCTGGTACGGTTTCCCCGTGGTTCGCTACCTGCTGGCCTGGGTCGTGGGCACCGTGATCCTGACCCTGGCGTTCAAGGGCGCCGACCGCGCCACCCGTCCCCGCGGTCCCTTCAGCGGCGGCAGCGTCTCCACGCGCCAGATCGCCCCGTGGTATTCGCGCATCGCGGTGTTCGTGGTCTGCCTGCTGGTCTGCGTCGTCGCAGCCCGTGGCACCCTGCGTCAGGGCCCGCCGATGCGTTGGGGTGACGTCTACACCACCGACTCCAATTTCGCCAACCAGCTGGGCCTCAACGGCACATTGTCGCTGATCGCCGCGGCCAAGAGCCGGATGTCCGAAGACCGCGACAACATCTGGAAAGCCACGCTGCCGCAGCCGCAAGCCCAGCAAATCGTGCGTGACATGCTGGTGATGCCGGATGACAAACTGGTGGATGGCGAGACGGCCGCCGTGCGTCGCGATTACACGCCGCCGTCCGACAAGACCCTGCCGATCAAGAACGTCGTCGTGATCCTGATGGAAAGCATGGCGGGCCACTCGGTGGGCGCCCTGGGTGCACCGGGCAATATCACGCCCTACCTCGACAACCTGTCGAAGGAAGGCTTGCTGTTCGACCGTTTCTTCTCCAACGGCACCCATACCCACCAGGGTATGTTCGCCACCATGGCCTGCTTCCCGAACCTGCCGGGTTTCGAATACCTGATGCAAACGCCTGAGGGCAGCCACAAGCTGTCCGGCTTGCCGCAATTGCTCAGCGCCCGTCACTACGACGACGTGTACGTCTACAATGGTGACTTCGCCTGGGATAACCAGTCGGGTTTCTTCAGCAACCAGGGCATGACCAACTTCATTGGTCGTAACGACTTCGTCAATCCGGTGTTCTCCGATCCGACCTGGGGCGTGTCCGACCAGGACATGTTCGACCGTGGTCTGGTCGAGCTCAAGGCGCGGGAAAACGGCAAGCCGTTCTATGCACTGCTGCAAACCTTGTCCAACCACACGCCATACGCCTTGCCGACCCCTTTGCCGGTCGAGCGCGTCACCGATCGCGGTAGCCTGAACGAGCATTTGACCGCCATGCGCTACTCGGACTGGGCGCTGGGCCAGTTCTTTGAAAAGGCCCGCAAGGAGCCGTACTTCAAGGAGACCCTGTTTGTCGTCGTGGGTGACCACGGGTTTGGCAACGAGCGCCAGATCACCGAAATGGACCTGGGCCGCTTCAACGTGCCGATGCTGTTCATCGCACCCGGTATCCAGGAAAAGTTCGGTCAGCGTGACCATACCGTGGGCACACAGATCGACATCGTGCCGACCATCATGGGCCGGATCGGTGGCGAAGTGCGCCATCAGTGCTGGGGGCGTGACCTGCTCAACCTTCCCGAAGGCGATACCGGTTTCGGTGTGATCAAGCCGTCGGGCAGCGAACAGACCACGGCCATCATCACGGCCGACCAGATTCTGGTGCTGCCGAAGGATAAGGACATGGCGCCGAAGATGTACCGGTATGAATTCGGTGCTACGCCGCGCGCCGAGGTCATTGCGGATGCGCCGCGAACGGCAGAGCTGAAACTCAAGCTCGAAGCGTTCCTGCAAACCGCCACCAAGAGCCTGATCGACAACACCGCCGGCGTGGTGGACGGCAAGCCTGACTAAGTGTTCAGGCGATAAAGCAGAGCCCGGGATGGGCTAGTGCCTGTGGTCAAGGTTTTCTGCTTGCTCTTTCGGCAGTAAAAAAAGAATCCGGTGTCAGTAATGACAGCGGATTTTTTTTGCTCCTCGTTCGGGGTGCCTACCGCTTTGAAGTACTGGATCAAAGAGCAGTTGAAGGGGAGTACCTGTCAACTCTGACAGTAGACAGCCTAGTGGTTTGAGGATTTCATCAAGGCGCTTGGTATGGGGTCCAACGATTGAAAAAAGGACTGTATTTCAAGGATGAATGTCTCTCTGTTCCTGTCTCTTTGGCGTCATTGCCATGTCGTGATCATGCAGTTGGAACCTGTGGGAAGGCATTCCAATAGAAACGCCGGGGTCGGCTTTGGCTTTGGGTTGCCTGCCGCCCCGGTTCAGGTGGTTCACCGCAGGACACTGAATCAGCAGATTTGTCCGAAAGGTTGAAACGCTTGGCTGACGAGTGAGGCTTGCTTCATGAATAAGTCTGTCGGTGTGCTTCGTTTGCTGTGGTTCGCATGTCTGGTGGCGCTGGGCGTGATCATTGCCGTGGTGGTTTTCACCCGAACATCAGAGTCATCCCCCTCACCTCGGTCATGTACCGCGCCCGATTATGAAAAGGGCAAGAGTTATGAGCAGGGGGACCAGGTCAAGCATGCCGACCGGCTATTCGAATGCTGGAAAGATGACGAGGCACCACTGGGTGTCGGCAGTTGGCAGTGGTGCCGGCAAGTGAGTTACGAGCCACTTCTTTTGAATGGGCCTTGGAAAGATGCATGGAAGGAACTCGGCGAATGCGGCGGATTCGCGGGCAATCGCCTGACGCTGGATTTTTCCACGCTCAGTGGCAAAGCGCCCTTGAAACCGGCGGTGCCCGGCGTCGCTCGCGCCGACCAAATGGTCACCGGAGTCTTGCGTTGCAAGGCCGAAGAGATTGCGATCAGCGCGAAGGCCAACGAAACGATCCACCTCGATAATCTGAAAGCTTGCGACTATCAACTGGTGATGAATACCGCTGATGGGTTCAGCCCGCTGAACACTCCACGCATTATCTCGTTCAAGGAGCCGCAGGGGGAGGAGCAAGCCGTGACGGTCAAGTATCGACCGCCGGTCGATGTGAGCAAGCTCAGTGGTTTGCCGGGGATAAAAATCGAGCTGTTTGCCCAGGGGCTTATTCAGCCTCGGCAGATGGCGATGGGCAAGAACGTGTTGTATGTCGGCTCCAGCGCTATTCCTTCATACGTCTATGACGGAAAAATCGGCGACATGATCTACGCACTGCCTCTGGATGAGACAGGTAAACCGATAGGCATCCATGTGATTGCCAGTGGTCTGGAGGAGCCTCACGGCGTGGCGTATCGCGACGGTGATCTGTATTACTCGACCACGGGTGGTCTGTATCGCTTGCGTAACGCCGACGAAAACTACAAAGCTCCAGAGCCCGAACTGGTGTTCAACTTTCCGGCGGACGACAAGCAGTTTCCCTTGCCTTCGCAAGCGTCGGGGTCGAGCACTCGCATCTGGCACATGAAACACCCTTTGCGTTTCAATCCGCTCGATCCGTCAGACAAGTGGATTTATACGGCAGTCGGCATTCCCTGCAACCTGTGCATGATTCCTCCCGACAAGCGTTATGGCACGATCTTGCGTTATTCCCTGGAAACAGGAGCGTCCGAGATTGTAGCCACGGGGGTGCGTAACTCCGTTGGTTTCGACTGGAATCCCCAGGACGGCCAAATATGGTTCAGTGACAACAATCGCCAAGGCTTCCCCAACCCGGACGAAGTCAACTTGATCAGCAAGCCCGGGCTGCATTTCGGCGTGCCTTACAGGTTTGGTAAAGACACGCCCGGATTCACCGAGGAGGAGTACCTGGACCCAACGGTGATCCAGCCGCCGCTGGTGCCAGGTGCCATTGTGTCTGACAAGTCGCTTGAACAGATCAATCCCGCCGATTATGTGTCAGCAGCTTTTGCCTCGGGAACCAACACCGCGCCGCTGGGCGTCAAGTTCTGGTCTGGCTACCCAAGCGCCGGGCCGGGTACCCAGCGTTTGCTTGTCGCGATGCATGGTGCGGGCTCCACCGCGCGCCCCGGCATGGATATACAAATGCTGACCATTCAGGGCGGTACGCAAGTAGTCAATCAGATCCCGTTGATCAACGGATTTGTGCAGGACCCGGATCGATTCGATGTCTACTGCCTGGATAACTCGTGCATCGGACGCCCCGTCGAGTTTCTTGAACTGGCGGATGGCAGCCTGTTGATCAGCGACGACGTCGCGGGGGTCATATATCGCGTGCGCCATGACGCAAGCGGTTTGCCACAGACTCGGTTGGAGTTGCGCCCCATGCTGCCGCCAGGCGGACTGGAAAACGAGATGATCAGCGGTTACCTGATTGATCCCGATGGGAATACCCGGCTGGTGCAATTGTCATGGCGCGACGCAGACAGTGCGGCAAGAATTATTCTCGAGGGGCTTGAGTATGGTCAGTATCAGTTGCGGCTCAACGACGTAAAAAACTGGATTCCTCAGGTACGAAATACATCCTTTACCCTCTCGGAAGCTACCAAGAGTCAGACCATCACCCTGAATTACCGCGAGCGGCCGATCAAGCTCGAGGTCAAGGTCAAGATTCAGGCGCCGGCCAAACCTGCTTCGGTCACCGATGCTCAATGGCGCATCAGCCTGGTCACCGAGGCCAGGAACAATGCTGAACCACGGGTCATTGAAGTTCCATGGGGTGCAAGTACGACCCAAACCCTCGACTATGGCAGTTACAAGGTTATCTACCCGTTCTACTCGAAGGAAAAACCGCAGCCGGAACTGGAATCGGTAGTGATCGATGAGGCGAGTGAGGACCAGCAGCTAACCCCCATTACCTATCGGCACGTCGAAAACCTGGGCGAGGCGGTCTTGGCTGAATCCTGCACCAAATGCCACGCCGTCGAGTATTTCGACAGTTTGCGCATGGCTTTGGCGTGGAGCGTGGCGGGCCAGGATGCGCTGGTCAAACACATCAAGACCATGCCGGTGTCAGGGCACTGTGACACCACCTGTGCGACCGAAATCAGCAAGCAATTGATCAACGTCATCTGGAAACCTTACCTGGATCAGGCCGATTCCTACGGCACACGTCAGATGCGATTGTTGACGCCCGACGAGTATGCCGCCAGCGTCAGGGACATCCTGGGGGTAGAGATCAATGCCGAGAAGTTGCCAGCAGACAAATCGGAGAAAGACTTCAAGTATCCCGGGGAGGCGGACAAGGGCATTTTGCAGGCAGAGGACGTCAGACTGTTCTACGACATGGCATTGTCGGTGGCAGACAGCGTTCCGTCGGCACGCTTGAGTGCGTTGGCAACCTCCCGCGCGGGAACTGACCTGGTTACCTCGTTGGGCTATCAGTTGTTCCGTCGTCCTGTGTCCGACGCCGAGCGTGTGCGTTATCAGAAACTGTTCGATGAGCAGGGGGCGCCTGCTTTGATCGCCGCTCTTTTGCTATCGCCGCATTTTCTCTATCGCTCGGAGTTGGGGGTGCAGACACCGGCTGGAGGCAAAGTGTATCAATTGACGCCGTTCGAAGTGGCCACTGCGCTCTCCTTCGGTTTCCTGGGCACTACTCCGGATGTTGAGCTGTTGGCCAAGGCGCAGCGAAACGAGCTGCAGACTACGCAACAGATCTCCGCGGAGATTGAGCGAATGATGAAAACGGATCGCGGCATCGAGCAATTCAACCGCTTCGTCAGCTACTACGTCAGGACAGTGCGCGGTGTTCAGGAAAAGCCGGGGTTGAGTAAGGACCTGGTTGAACTGATGGCTCGAGAGCAGTATCTGCTGAGCAAAAACCTGCTGCTGGGTGCCGGTACCCTGAGTCAGCTGTTCAACCCCGGTTACACCTATCTGAACCAGGACCTGGCCGCGCACTACGCAATCAGCGGAGTCACGGGCAGCACGATGCAAAAGGTAGCGGTAGACGAGAGACGGGGAGGCTTGTTGCATCTGGGGCTGACCCAGGCTGCCACCTCGGACTACGTGAGCACTTCATTGGTCAAGCGTGGAATCATGATTCGCGAGCAAATGTTCTGCCGCGAGTTTGGTGCCCCCGTGGAAGCCGATCCTACGACCCCTGTCTATCCTCCTCGCGCAGTGACCACCCGTGAGCACTGGGACCTGGTAAACGGCGAGCAGGCTTCAGAGGGGCGCTGCTGGCAATGCCATCAATACATGAATGACACCGGGTCATCGATGGAACATTACGACGCGGCCGGTCGCTATCGCACGGAGGAGAAAGCCTACAACTTTGACCAGTACCCGCAGATGCTACCGATCAAGGCCTCCGGTCCGTTCATCAGTACGACCGGAACCGAGCAGATCAATGACGTCCGGGATATCGCAAAGATTGTTCCACGCAATCCAGCGTCACAATTCTGCATGGCCGACAGCTACTTCCGATTTGTGTTTGGCAACAAATCGGATGTATCGACCTCGGGGACCGTGAAGGCGATTGCCGATGGTTTGAACGCCTCAGGCTCCCTGGCAGAGATGCTGCAAAACCTGGGTACTTCCAAAGCATTCATCTACAAGACCGAAAGGAATTGATCATGGGCATTTTGAAAAGTCGTCGGCGTTTTCTGGCGGGCCTGGCTGCGGCTGGTGTCTATGGTCCCCTGACCCAATTCGGATTGGCGCGCATGGCATTGGCGGGGCAAGCTCAGGAAGCCCGGCTAAAGGTAGTGTTTGTTGTAGTACCCGACGGCCTTGCGGTGGACTCCTACACCGGTGGTGGTTTTGGTGACGGGCGTGGATTGTGGCACCCCACTGCGTCGCAAATGGATACCACGGCATTTACTTTGAACGAGATCAGCTCGGAATTGGCCGCCTACCGTAACCAGTCGTTGTACTTGCGCGGAATTATTCTGGGGCCGGGAAATGTGGGCCATGACGGCTGGAACTGGGTATTGCGTGACACTGCAAAGACTCAGTCGTCAATCGACATCGTGCTGGGGCAAGCGATTCCGGGTGCTGAACCGTCGCACCGCAGCCTTTTTTCCGGTCCCCATGCCGGGATCGACGGGACGCCCTGGTTTGTATCGTTTCAGGGCGCTGCGATTCGCACGCCCTATCGCGACCCCAGGCTGATGGCGGAATCGTTGTTCAAGGCACCCGCTCAAAGGTCAAGCCCGCCGCAGCCTGGCGCTGGTAGTTTGCTGGAGGCAGCCGTGGTGGATATTCAGGAAGTCAAAAGCAAGCTATCCGCCGGCGAGCGACAAAAGCTTGATACCCATCTTGACTCGGTGGAGCAGGTCATCAAGGACCTTGAGGAGGCGCGGCCGCCCGTGGGTGAGTGCAAGCCGGTGGAGCTGGAACCACTGGATTATCGGTCCGCGCTGCACCGTAACCGCATTCAGGCTGATCATCATCAAGTGGTGGCAACCGCCTTGGGTTGTGGGATTACCCGTGTCGCCACGCTACAGATCGGGCGCTCGGCGGAGTCGCTCAATATTATTGATGTCAGTCCCGACAGTAACCCTCATGAGTGTGCTCATCGTCGCTCAGGGGAAGCATTTTGGAAGGGGACGCGGCAATGGTACGTTCGGCAGGTCAAGTTATTTATGGACGAATTGGCTCGATATCAGGATCCGCACGTGCCCGGTGACAATCTGCTTCAACATACCCTTGTCGTCCTTACCAGCGAAATGGCCGATGGCGCCCCTGAGCACATGATCGATATGCCCATGGTGTTGATGGGGGGGGCTGGTGGCTTGCTTAAAAGCGGGGAGGGTGCAGGACGGTATTTCAATATCACGCAGCAGGCGGATCGTCAGCACCACACCGGGAACCCGGAGATTGGCAAGAGCTTCGTTGACATGCAGCGCATATGGGCGACCATTGCCAAAGCCGCCGGAACGAGCGTGCCTTACGCAGGTAACATCGAGCCGGTGACAGGAATTTTCAGCAACGTGTGAGGGCGGTTTGCAGCGCTGTGGGTGCGTGAAATGCTGATAATAACAATGCCAGTCAGTATCACTGACTGGCATTGGGTTTTCAGCAGGTTATCTTCCTGGTACAGCCTTTATATCTTGCCCAGCAACAGCAGGATCAACAGCACTACCAACACCACGCCGATGATGCCCGATGGCCCATAACCCCAACTTCTGGAGTGCGGGAAGACCGGTAAGCCACCTACCAGCAGGAGGATCAGGATAATGATCAGAATTGTGCCCATGTTTATTTCCTTGTTGGAAGTGTTCTGGAACTACCTGGTGTTTAACGGTCAGCCGTGATGCTATAAAACCAGGATGCTTACAAAATCCGACTGTTGCCCATGAAAGAAAATTCCATGTTTTTTTAATGTTTTTCGAAGAAAGGCTTATTTCGTTTTTACTGCATTAGTTGGTTGGGGCACTTCCAGGGTTTGCTCGGGCCATTCAGCAATCTGATGGTGCGTGGGTCGGGCAATGTCCTTCGCTACACTCGACAGATCTTCCCCGGAACAACAAGGCTGTTTGCTATGCAAAATCGCATGATGATCACTGGTGCGGGCTCAGGCCTGGGTCGCGAAATCGCGCTGCGCTGGGCGCGTGAAGGCTGGCAACTGGCCTTGTCGGATGTCAGCGAGCCCGGTCTGCAAGAAACCCTGAAACAGGTTCGCGAAGCCGGCGGCGACGGCTTCATCCAGCGTTGCGATGTACGCGATTACAGCCAGTTGACCGCCTTCGCCCAAGCCTGCGAAGAGAAACTGGGGGGCATCGATGTCATCGTCAACAACGCCGGCGTTGCTTCCGGCGGGTTCTTCAGCGAGCTGTCCCTGGAGGACTGGGAATGGCAGATCGCGATCAACCTGATGGGGGTGGTCAAGGGCTGCAAGGCCTTCCTGCCGCTGCTGGAAAAAAGCCAAGGCAAGATTATCAACATTGCGTCGATGGCCGCACTGATGCAAGGCCCGGCCATGAGCAACTACAACGTCGCCAAGGCGGGCGTGGTGGCCTTGTCCGAAAGCCTGCTGATCGAGCTGGCGCAGCAGGAAATCGGCGTGCACGTGGTCTGCCCGTCATTCTTCCAGACCAACCTGCTCAATTCCTTCCGCGGCCCGACGCCGGCCATGAAGGCCCAGGTCGGTAAATTGCTGGAAAGCTCGCCGATCAGCGCTGCCGACATTGCCGACTACATCTATCAACAGGTCGACGCCGGCGAATTCATGATTCTGCCCCATGAACAGGGCCGTCTGGCCTGGGCGCTCAAGCAGAAGAACCCCCAACTGCTCTACGACGAAATGACCGTCATGGCCGACAAGATGCGCGCCAAGGCCAGGCAAACCGCAGGCTGAACTTGCCCCGGGGCATCACCGTCGCTAGGGTGGCCGCAACCGGCCATCCTCACGAGACGTTTGCATGCTTAATTACCTGTGGTTTTTCCTCGCGGCGCTGTTTGAAATCGCTGGCTGCTTCGCCTTCTGGATGTGGCTACGTCAGGGCAAGAGTGCCTGGTGGGTACTGCCGGCGTTGCTCAGCCTGACGCTGTTTGCGCTGCTGCTGACCCGTATCGAAGCGACCTATGCCGGTCGTGCCTATGCCGCTTACGGGGGTATCTACATCATTGCGTCGATTGGCTGGCTGGCGGTGGTCGAGCGGATTCGTCCGTTGGGTTCGGACTGGGTCGGCGTTGCGCTGTGCGTGGTCGGGGCGAGTGTCATCCTGTTCGGGCCGCGTTTTTATGCATCCTGACAGATCGGTCCTACAACGCCGGTGATTTGTCAGTTCTTTCCTACGCCGGCTTGCTTCTTGCTCTGTAGGGAAGGACTGATTTGCCGCCGTCGCATTGAACACCCGCCATGGGCCGGGCATCTTCAGGGTCAACTCATCCTGAAGGACCAATACCATGCTTGTACTCAGTCGCGAAGTGGGCGAATTGATTTCTATCGGAGACGACATTTCCGTGCGCATTGTGGCCATCAACGGCGGCACGGTGCGCTTCGGCGTCGAAGCGCCACGCAACGTCAATGTGCACCGGTCCGAGATCTACGAACGCATCCAGCGCAATCTGCCGAAAAAAGACAAAGCGCGCTGAAGGTTTCAGTCAAACAGATGCTTGGGCACGTCGTGCTTGAGCATCAACTGGCATTGCTCGCTTTCCGGGTCGAAGACAATCAGCGCCTGACCCTTGGTCAAGGCCTGGCGAACACGCAGTACGCGGGTTTCGAGCGGCGTGTCATCACCGTTGTCGGTGCCGTCACGGGTGACGAAATCCTCGATCAGGCGGGTCAGGGTATCGACTTCAAGTTGGTCATGGGGGATCAGCATGGGCACCTCGGCTAAACAATGGCGCGATGCTACGGCGAATGGATGGTTGCGGCTAGCCTGCGGCTTCATGTGTTGCCATGTAGATCGCCATCGCGGGCAAACCCTAATGCCGGTCAGTTAAGCGAATGCGGCCCCTGTAGGAGCGAGCTTGCTCGCGATGGTCGTTAACGATAACGCGTGTTCGCTGGTTAAACGCGGCGCTATTGAGTCCATCGCGAGCAAGCTCGCTCCTACATCTATGGTTACCCCCTTTTCTGCAATACTGTTGTTGATGTCGTGTTTGGCTTGCTTTCATCTATCCGGCGTCTGAGTGGGGTGATGGCCCCGCGCCTCGATGAGAATCGATGCCCAACGATCCTAATTAATTTGACGGCCTTTCAGCCGTGTAGGAGCTCAGGGTTGTCGTCAGGCCGGTTGGCCGTTCACGTCATCAGTTATCCAGCATCGCAAAACCAGGTAGGTGGTGCTCGGGTGACAGCGGGGTCAGGCGTTCATCGCGGCTGGCCCCGCATCGAATTCAGAGTGGTGGGCCGCAATCGCCCAAGCGATTCGTGCCAGCTTGTTGGCCAATGCACAGACCACAAGATTGGAGTGATGGCGGGACGCCAAGAGCTGACGGACCCAATCCGCCAAAGCGCCTTTCTGATGCTCCAGATTTATCAAATAAACCCGCGCGCACTGAATGAGCAGGCGCCGCTGGTTTCGATCGCCGCGTTTGCTGATGCCCAAAAGCACGGTTTTGTCACCTGTGGAATGTTGTTTGGGCACCAATCCGATGGAGGCTGCATAACCTCGTCCGCATTTGAACTGCTTGCCATCACCGAGCTCGGCAGCCAGGGCGCTGGAGGTGATCGGGCCGACACAGGGCATGGTCATCAAACGAGCCGCCAGATCATCTTCAGCGGCCTGGCACTCCACGTCCTTGTCCAGGTTTTTGATTCGCCCGTTCAGATAGTCGAAGTGCTCATAAAGCGTCGTCAGAATCTTTTTGATGCATTCTGAAAATGAACTCGCTTCAAGCAGCGCCGGGAGATCTTTGATGGATTTGAAGCCTGGGGCCAGGCTGACGCCGACCTCCAGCAGGGCGGCATGAATCCGGTTGACGGTGGCGGTGCGGTCTTTGATGAACGCATCACGGGTCGAGTTGAGCATAGCCAGCGCCTGCTGGGCCTGGGTTTTGGGGGGCACGAAGCGCATCGTCGGGCGAGTTGCTGCTTCGCAGATTGCCTCGGCGTCAGCGAAGTCGTTTTTGTTGCTTTTCACATAAGGGCGTACCAGATGAGGGGCAATTAACTTGGGTGTATGCCCCAGCCTAGCGACCTCTTGCGCCATGAAGTGGGCGCCGCCACAGGCTTCCATCACGACGGTGCAGGGGGCGAGATTGCTCAGATGCTGCGTGAGCGCCGCCCGTGTAAATTTTTTGCGGCAAACCTCGTGCCCACGATCATCTTGCGCATGCAGGTGAAAGGTATGTTTTCCCAGGTCGATGGCGGCGATAGCTACGTTGTTCATGGCAATGATCTCCGATGAGCCCCCTGTGAAAGCTTAGTGGGCGATCACAGGGGGCGGCGGGGGTAGCCATTTCATTAATTTCCTTAACTGACCGGCATTAGGGCTTGCCCGCGATGGCGGTGGATCAGGCGACCGAAAAACCGGATCAGCTCTCCGACCGCTGCCCCACCAGGCTATCCACCGACGGCACCCGGGTATCGCTTTCCATCTGCGTGTCATGTTCGATCTGATGACTGAACCTGTCCAGCGACCCTTTCGCAGGCTGGGCATCGCTGGCGAATACCGGCGGGCTGAGGATATAGGCCCCGAGCAACCGACTGAGCGCGGCGAGGCTGTCGATGTGGGTGCGTTCGTAGCCGTGGGTGGCGTCGCAGCCGAAGGCGAGCAGGGCGGTGCGAATGTCATGGCCGGCAGTTACCGCCGAGTGCGCATCGCTGAAGTAATAACGGAACAGGTCGCGGCGCACCGGCAGCTCATTGTCACTGGCCAGCCGCAGCAGGTGGCGCGACAGGTGATAGTCATAAGGCCCGCCGGAATCCTGCATCGCCACGCTCACGGCGTGTTCGCTGGAATGCTGGCCCGGCGCGACCGGCGCGATGTCGATGCCGACGAATTCGCTGACATCCCAAGGTAACGCTGCCGCCGCGCCGCTGCCGGTTTCCTCGGTGATGGTGAACAGCGGATGACAGTCGATCATCAACTCTTCGCCGCTGTCGACGATGGCTTTCATTGCCGCCAGCAAGGCGGCAACACCGGCCTTGTCGTCGAGGTGACGGGCGCTGATGTGGCCGCTTTCAGTGAACTCCGGCAACGGGTCGAAGGCGACGAAATCGCCGACGCTGATTCCCAGGGAGTCGCAATCGGCACGGGTGGCGCAATAGGCGTCCAGACGCAATTCGATGTGATCCCAGCTGATCGGCATTTCATCCACGGCGGTATTGAAGGCGTGTCCGGAAGCCATCAGTGGCAACACGCTGCCGCGGATCACACCGTTATCGGTAAACAGGCTGACCCGGCTGCCCTCGGCAAAACGGCTGGACCAGCAACCGACCGGGGCCAGGGTCAGGCGGCCGTTGTCCTTGATCGCGCGCACCGCCGCGCCGATGGTGTCCAGGTGCGCGGACACTGCCCGGTCGGGGCTGTTCTTCTTGCCCTTGAGGGTGGCACGGATGGTCCCGCGACGGGTCATTTCAAAGGGAATGCCAAGTTCTTCCAGGCGTTCGGCGACGTAGCGCACGATAGTGTCGGTGAACCCGGTCGGGCTGGGGATGGCGAGCATTTCCAGCAGGACTTTTTGCAGGTAGTTGAGATCCGGTTCGGGAATTTTGCTGGTCATGGAAACTCCTGATGAGTAACGAACATCGATGGTTTCGATGAGGGGGAGGATTTGTGGTGCCTGTCAGGCCGCCTTCGCTGGCAAGCCAGCTCCTACAGGGGGAATGCGGTCAACTGTAGGAGCTGGCTTGCCAGCGAAGGGGCCCTGACAGGCGCTACATAACCAAGAACTAAGAGGCCGCCGGCTGACTATGCGGAAACAACAAATCCACAAACCGCTCCGCCGTGGGCTGCGGTTCATGGTTGGCCAGGCCGGCGCGCTCGTTGGCTTCGATAAACACGTACTCCGGCTGATCGGCGGCGGGCACCATCAGGTCGAGCCCGACCATCGGAATATCCAGTGCCCGCGCCGCCCGCACCGCCGCATCGACCAGGGTCGGATGCAGGATCGCCGTGACATCCTCAAGAATGCCGCCGGTATGCAGGTTCGCCGTGCGCCGTACGAATAGATGCTCGCCGGCCGGCAGAACGCTCTCGTAGTCGTAGCCTGCCGCCTGCAAGGTGCGCTCGGTTTCATGATCCAGCGGGATTTTGCTTTCGCCGCTGGTGGCTGCCTGGCGCCGTCGACTCTGGGCTTCGATCAGCGCACCGATGGAATGCTGACCATCACCCACGACCTCGGCCGGACGGCGGATAGCGGCGGCGACCACTTCGAAACCGATCACCACGATTCGCAGGTCGAGACCTTCGTGGAAACTTTCCAGCAGCACGCGGCTGTCGAACTGGCGGGCTGCCTCGATGGCTTGCTGGACGTCTTCGATGCTCTGCAAATCCACCGCGACGCCTTGGCCCTGCTCGCCGTCCAGGGGTTTGACCACCACCCGCTCATGCTCATCGAGAAACGCCAGATTGTCGTCCGCGTTACCCGCGAGCTGTTGCGCCGGCAGATTCAATCCGGCCTTTTTCAGCGTTTTGTGGGTCAGGCTTTTGTCCTGACACAAGGTCATGCTGATAGCACTGGTCAGATCGCTCAAGGATTCACGGCAACGTACCCGACGACTGCCATGGACCAAGGTGAACAGGCCGGCCTCGGCATCATCGACCTGCACGTCGATGCCGCGCCGATGCGCTTCCTCGACGATGATCCGCGCATACGGATTGAACTCGGCTTCGGGACCCGGACCGAGGAACAGCGGCTGATTGATGCTGTTCTTGCGCTTGATGGCGAAGGTCGACAGGTTGCGAAAACCCAGTTTGGCGTAAAGGCTTTTTGCCTGGCGGTTGTCGTGCAGCACTGACAGGTCCAGGTAACTCAAGCCGCGGCTCATGAAGTGTTCGATCAAGTGGCGCACCAGCACTTCACCGACGCCCGGTCGCGAACATTGCGGGTCGACGGCCAGGCACCAGAGGCTGCTGCCGTTTTCCGGGTCTTTGAACGCCTTGTGATGATCGAGGCCCATGACGCTGCCGATGAGCGCGCCACTGTCCTCATCCTCAGCCAGCCAGAATACCGGGCCGCCCTGGTGACGCGGGGTCAGCAGGCTCGGGTCGATCGGCAGCATGCCGCGCAGCTGATACAGCTGATTGATTGCCGACCAGTCCGCATCGCTCTGGGCCCGGCGAATGCGAAAACCGCGAAACACCCGGGTGGACTGCCGATAATCGCTGAACCACAGACGCAAGGTGTCGGACGGGTCGAGAAACAGTTGCGCCGGCTCCAGCCCCAACACTTGCTGAGGCGCGGCAACGTAGAGCGCGATGTCGCGTTCGCCCGGCTGCTCGTTGAGCAACTCCTTGGCGAGGCTCGCCGGGTCGGCAAAGGTGTGGCCGATCAACAATCGGCCCCAACCGCAATGCACGGCGATCGGCGCCGCGCCCAATTCGCTGCCGTCTTCGGCCAGGCGCGCCTGCAAGCGTTCGTAGGAGGGCGCCTGACCGCGCAACAAGCGTTGGCTATAAGCCGTGGCATGGGGTTTCATCGATCAGATTCCTTGTTCACTGAGCCACAGGTTCAGGGCCGCCAATTGCCACAGCTTGGAGCCGCGCAACGGGGTCAACTGGCCTTGCGGGTCGGTCAGCAGGCGATCGAGCATTTCTGGCTTGAACAGACCGCGATCCTGGCTGGGATCGAGCAGCAGTTCCCGCACCCAGTTCAGCGTGTCGCCCTGCAAGTGCTTCAGGCCGGGGACCGGGAAGTAACCTTTCTTGCGGTCGATCACTTCACTCGGAATCACCAGTCGCGCCGCTTCTTTCAAGACTTGCTTGCCGCCGTCCGGCAGTTTGAATTTGCCTGGCACCCGGGCCGACAACTCCACCAGGCGATAGTCGAGAAACGGCGTGCGCGCTTCCAGGCCCCAGGCCATGGTCATGTTGTCGACGCGTTTGACCGGGTCGTCCACCAACATGATCGTGCTGTCCAGACGCAAGGCTTTATCCACCGCTGCATCGGCACCGGGTTGGGCGAAATGTTCCTTGACGAAGTCACCCGCGGCGTCATTGGCGGTCAACCATTTCGGCTGCACGGTGGCGGCGTAGTCGTCGTAGCTGCGGTCAAAAAATGCATCGCGATAGGCGGCATAAGGATCGGCGGCGCCGTCGACTTGCGGATACCAATGGTATCCGGCAAACAACTCGTCCGCGCCCTGGCCGCTCTGCACCACCTTGCAGTGCTTGGCGACTTCCCGGGACAGAAGATAAAAGGCGATGCAGTCGTGGCTGACCATCGGCTCGCTCATGGCGCGGAACGCCGCAGGCAGTTGCTCGATGATCTCTTTTTCGTCGATGCGCAGTTGGTGGTGCTGGGTGTTGTAGTGCTTGGCGATCAGGTCCGAATACTGGAACTCGTCGCCGCGCTCGCCGCCGGCATCCTGGAAACCGATGGAAAAGGTCGACAGGTTTTCCACCCCGACTTCACGCAACAGCCCGACCAGCATGCTCGAATCGACACCGCCGGACAGCAGCACGCCGACATCGACTGCGGCACGTTGACGGATCGCCACCGCGTCGCGGGTGCTCTCGAGCACCCGGTCGCGCCAGTCTTCGAGGGTCAGGTCCATCTCGTCGGCGTGGGGGCCGTAGGGCAGGGTCCACCAGGTTTTCTGCTCGGTGGTACCGTCCGCTTCGATGCGCATCCAGGTCGCCGGTGGCAGTTTTTCGATGCCCGCCAGCAAGGTGCGCGGCGCCGGGACCACAGCGTGGAAATTCAGATAATGATTGAGCGCCACCGGATCGAGGATCGGGTTGATGTCGCCGCCCTTGAGCAACGCCGGCAGGGACGAGGCGAAGCGCAGGCGCTGGCCGGTGCGCGACAGGTACAGCGGCTTCACACCCAGACGGTCGCGGGCGATGAACAGACGTTTGGCATCGCGCTCCCAGATGGCGAAGGCGAACATGCCATTGAGCTTGGGCAGCAGCGCTTCGCCCCAGGCGTGATAACCCTTGAGCAGCACTTCGGTGTCACCGCCGGAATAGAAGGCGTAGCCCAGGCTTTCCAGCTCGGTACGCAGTTCCGGGAAATTGTAGATAGCGCCATTGAAGGCTAGGGACAAGCCCAGTTGGTTGTCGACCATCGGCTGCGCCGAGCCGTCCGACAGGTCCATGATTTTCAGGCGCCGATGGCCCAGGGCAATCGGCCCTTGGGCCTGGAAGCCCCATGCGTCAGGGCCGCGAGGGGCCAGGTGATGGGTGATTCGTTCAACGGCTGCAAGGTCCGCAGGTTGATGATCAAAGCGTAACTCGCCAGCTAATCCGCACATAAAGTCCTTACCGGTTTTTCCGTTGGGGAGGGTCAAGCGATACCGCACCAAAAACGGAGGGTACTCAGAAACTGACCCGGGTAAATCCCCGTAGTTTTAGACCGATAAGTTATAAGCGTAGGGTTCAGACTTTTCCGCGGACCAATTGGCGCACAGCAAAACGGTTCGGATGACAGGCCTCGGCGACTGACCTGGGCAGGGGCAGCGGTTCGTTGTCGATCCATGCCGCGAGCAATTCGCCCGACAGTGGCGCGGTGATCAAGCCGCGAGAACCGTGGCCGCTGTTGAGGTAAAAACCCTCCAGCCAGGGGCAGGGAATGTCCGGTACTTGCCGGGCGTCCTTGCTCAGTACGGCGTAGGCGTCGGCGAACGCTGCCTGCTCGGCCAACGGGCCGACGATCGGCAGATAGTCCGGGCTGGTGCAACGGAACGCGGCGCGTCCTTCAAGCTGTAGCGGGTCCAGTTCCCGAGCCTGCAGGCGCGTGGCCAGGTCGAGGGAGATGTCCTCGAGCAACGCCAGGTTGCCCAGGTGCTCATTGAGGGTCGGGGTCAGGTCATCGCTCTTGAAATCGAAGCTGGCGCCGAGTGTGTGTTCACCCAGTCGAGCCGGCGCGACATAACCGTCGGCGCAGACGACGGTGGTCAGGCCCTGGCTTTGCGGGGTTTGCGCCAGCCGGGTGATCTGGCCACGAATGCGTTTGAGCGGCAGTTCGGCACTCTGTGGAAAACGCTTGATCTCGGCGGCACCGGCCAGGATCACCACGGGGGCACTGGCCAGCAAATCATCGCCGCCCCAGGCCTGCCACTGCTGATCAACCTTGCGCAGTTCCAGGACGTCGCGATGGGGCAGCCACTGGATGTTCGCCGAGGACGCCTGCCAATGGCACAACGCTGGCGGATGCACCCAGCCACCTTCCGGGAAGAATAAACCGCCGTGCTCCAGGGCGATGCCGGCCTGTGCCTGCGCCCGCGGTTGATCGAGCAAGTGCGCCAGGTCTGGCGAAAAGGCGGCGGCCAACTGCGCCTGACGCTCGGCTTCCTTGGCATTGAAGGCCAATTGCAGGACGCCACAATCGTCCCAGTCGAGGCCCCGCTGCAAATGCTCGAGCAGGCGTCGGGTGTAGCCGAAGCCGCTGACAATCAATTGCGACAACGCCGTGCCATGGGCCGAAAGCTTGAGATACAGCACGCCCTGGGGATTGCCCGACGCTTCCTGTGCCAGCGCATCGTGGCGCTCCAGCAGGCTGACGTGCCAACCCCGCGCAGCCAGGCTGGCAGCCGTCGCGCAACCGGCCAGGCCGGCGCCGATCACCAGCGCCCGACGTTCGCCGGTCAGCGGTGCGGGGCGGGCAAACCAGGGTTTGGCAACGGCGGGTGCCAGGGCGTGTTCAGGCCAGCCGAGGAAGGTGCCGCGCAGGATCTCCCATTTGTGGCCGATGCCTGGCGTGCGCTTCATCTTGAAGCCTGCGGCATTCAGCAGCCGGCGCACCCATCCGGTGCTGGTGAAGGTGCTCAGGGTAGAGCCTGGCGCGGCCAGGCGCGCCAGCTCGGCGAACAGTTCGGCGGTCCACATGTCGGGGTTTTTCGCCGGAGCGAAGCCGTCGAGAAACCAGGCGTCGACCTGTGCATCCAACTGCGGCAATTGCTCCAGGGCATCACCGATCAACAAGGTCAGGACCACTCGGCCGTTGTCCAGGATAAGCCGCTGGAAGCCTTGATGGATCGCCACGTACTGCGCCAGCAGTTGCTCGGCAAAGGGTTTGAGTTCAGGCCACAGGGCCAGCGCCCGCTGCAGGTCCGGCAGGCTCAGCGGATACTTTTCGACACTCACGAAATGCAACCGCGCACCCGCCACCGCCTGCTGTTCGAACAACTGCCAGGCGCAGAGAAAATTCAATCCGGTGCCGAAACCGGTCTCACCGATCACCAGTCTTGAGCCCACCGCTAACGCGGCAAAGCGTTCACGCAGATTGTTTTGCTCAAGGAAGACGTAACGGGTTTCATCAAGGCCCGACTTATCCGAAAAATAGACATCGTCGAACACCCGCGAACGCGGGAGCCCTTGGTCGTCCCAGTCGAGCTGGGCGTGGGGCAATACAGGTTTCATGGCAGGCTCGGCAACGGCAAGGCGGCCATTCTAGCCCTGTAGGAGCGAGCTTGCTCGCGATGGTCGCCAACGATAACGCGTATCTGCCGGATAATACGCGGTGTTCTGGAATCCATCGTCGGAACGCCGCCCGGAGCAAGCTCGCTCCTACAACAGCATTACAAAACCACAGGGAATTTTCTCTGCGGACTAATGGCCCAATCCGCTAGTCTTGCTCAATCCTGAAAGGAGCCGTCCATGTTCGAATCTGCTGAAATCGGTCACGTCATCGACAAAGACACTTATGACAGTGAAGTGCCAGCGCTGCGCCAGGCGTTGCTGGAGGCGCAGTTCGAACTGCAACAGCAGAAGCGCTTCCCGGTGATTATCCTGATCAACGGCATCGAAGGCGCGGGCAAGGGCGAGACGGTCAAGCTGCTCAACGAATGGATGGACCCGCGCCTGATCGAGGTTCGCACCTTCGATCAACAGACTGACGAAGAACTGGCTCGGCCACCGGCCTGGCGTTATTGGCGGATGCTCACGGCCAAGGGCCGCATGGGGATTTTCTTCGGCAATTGGTACAGCCAGATGTTGCAGGACCGGGTCCATGGCGTAATCAAGGATCCGCGGCTCGATCAAGCCATCAACGCCGCCGAGCGACTGGAGAAGATGCTGTGCGACGAAGGCGCGCTGATCTTCAAGTTCTGGTTCCACCTCTCCAGGAAACAAATGCGCGCGCGGCTCAAGGCCCTGGCTGACGATCCCTTGCACAGTTGGCGCATCAGCCCGCTGGACTGGCAGCAGTCGCAGACCTACGACAAATTCGTCAAATACGGCGAACGCATCCTGCGTCGCACCAGCCGCGACTACGCGCCATGGCATGTGATCGCCGGGATGGACCCGCGCTATCGCAGCCTGGCGGTGGGCATGATTCTGCTCGAGGGCCTGCAAGCCGCCCTGCAGCGCCCCAAAATTCACCCGGACAAAGTCAACGCCGCGCCATTGGTCAGCAGTGTCGACCAGATGAACCTGCTCGACAGCCTGGACTTGAGCCTGAATCTGGACAAGGCCGATTACGAAGAACAGCTGATCACCGAGCAGGCGCGGTTCTCCGGACTGATGCGTGATAAACGCATGCGCCGACACGCCCTGATCGCCGTGTTCGAAGGCAATGACGCGGCGGGCAAGGGCGGGGCCATTCGCCGGGTCGCCGCGGCGCTGGACCCACGCCAGTACAGCATCGTGCCGATCGCCGCGCCCACTGAAGAAGAGCGGGCGCATCCCTATATGTGGCGGTTCTGGCGCCATATTCCGGCACGGGGCAAGTTCACCGTGTTCGACCGCTCCTGGTATGGCCGGGTGCTGGTGGAGCGCATCGAAGGTTTTTGCAGCGCGGCGGACTGGTTGCGCGCCTACGGTGAAATCAACGACTTCGAAGAGCAGATCGCCGATGCCGGGGTGATCGTGGTCAAGTTCTGGCTGGCCATCGACAAACAGACGCAGATGGAGCGATTCGAAGAGCGTGAACAGACGCCTTTCAAGCGCTTCAAAATCACTGAAGATGATTGGCGCAATCGGGAAAAGTGGGACGACTATCGGGCCGCGGTCGGCGACATGGTCGATCGCACCAGCACCGAGATCTCGCCCTGGACCCTGGTGGAGGCCAATGACAAGCGCTGGGCCCGGGTCAAGGTGTTGCGCACGATCAATGTGGCGCTGGAAGAAGCGTTCAGGAAGTCCGACAAGCAGGCGAAAAAGCACAAGGGGTGAGTCAATGGTTGCGCATACGCAAGGTGAATGATTGTCGCGGTTGGTCATTCTGTGGACTTATGCTCGGTCCACTCCAACCGACAACAACAATGAGGTATGCCATGCGTGAAGTGGTGATCGTCGACAGCGTGCGGACCGGCCTGGCCAAATCCTTTCGCGGCAAGTTCAACATGACCCGTCCGGATGACATGGCGGCGCATTGTGTCGACGCCTTGTTGACGCGCACGGGGATCGACCCGGCCAGCGTCGAGGATTGCATCGTCGGCGCCGGCTCCAACGAAGGCGCCCAGGGCTACAACATCGGGCGCAATGTCGCCGTGCTCTCGCGTTTGGGCGTCGGCTGTGCCGGCATGACCCTCAACCGATTCTGCTCCTCTGGCTTGCAGGCGATTGCCATCGCCGCCAACCAGATCGCCTCGGGTTGCAGCGACATCATCGTCGCCGGCGGCGTCGAGTCCATCAGCCTGACCATGAAAAGCGTCAACACCGACAACCTGATCAACCCGCTGCTCCAGGAGCAGGTGCCAGGCCTCTACTTCCCCATGGGCCAGACCGCCGAAATCGTCGCCCGTCGTTACCACGTCAGCCGCGAACAACAGGACCTGTACGCCCTGCAAAGCCAGCACCGCACCGCCCAGGCCCAGGCTGCCGGCTTGTTCGACGATGAAATCGTGCCCATGGCGGTGAAGTATCGGGTTGAAGACAAGGCCTCCGGGCAAGTGCAGATCCTCGATGGCATCGTCGATCGGGACGACTGCAACCGCCCGGACACCACGCTGCAAAGCCTGGCCGGGCTGAAGCCGGTGTTTGCCGAAGACGGCTCGGTGACCGCCGGCAATTCTTCGCAACTGTCCGATGGCGCCTCCATGACCCTGGTGATGAGCCTGGAAAAAGCCTTGGCCCTGGGACTGAAGCCCAAAGCCTTCTTTCGCGGCTTTGCAGTGGCCGGGTGCGAACCGGATGAAATGGGCATCGGCCCGGTATTTTCGGTGCCCAGGCTGCTCAAGGCGAAGGGCTTGCAGATGGCCGACATCGATCTGTGGGAGCTCAACGAGGCGTTCGCGTCCCAGTGCCTGTACAGCCGCAATCGGCTGGGGATCGATAACGAGAAGTACAACGTCAATGGCGGCTCGATCTCCATCGGCCATCCGTTCGGCATGACCGGTTCGCGGCAGGTCGGGCATCTGGTGCGTGAGATGCAGCGCCGTCATCTGCGTTACGGCATCGTCACCATGTGCGTGGGCGGGGGGATGGGGGCAACCGGGTTGTTTGAGGCGGTGCGTTAGATTCGAAAGATTTGTTTTCCGATCGATCGCTTTCGCGAGCAAGCCCGCTCCCACAGGGATTTGGTGTGACAGAGATCCAATGTGGGAGCGGGCTTGCTCGCGAAGCAGGCGCCGCGGTTTATCGGTTCATCCGCGCCAGCAGCATCCGCTCTATATAAGCCTGAATCTGCACCTCGGCCTTCTCCAGGTTTTCAAACGGCCCCTCCAGGGTGTTTTCCCGGGTGCTGAAGTACAACTCCCCGTTCACACGGCACATCCGGTCACTGCGAAAGTGGGTGGCGGGGGCGTTGTCCTGGGCGCGCATGCCGTACATGGCGATCTCCTGTAGGGGGCGTTGGTGGATCCAATGAGCTTATGCACGAACCCCTTGCCCTGCATCGCCAACCGATCGACGGCCTATCGCCCCTTGAAAGGGTGCGACCTGTACAGTTTCATTTGCGGCCAGTGGCCAACTGTCCCTGTGTGCCGGGCGACTCTGTGCCTAGAATGACGGTTCTCGCCAAAGGGCTTCGGGGTACGCATGCACATTTCATCGGGTCGCTGGGTTTATGGTCTGTTCCTGGCCTTGTTGACCGCGTTGCTGTGGGGAATCCTGCCGATCAAGCTCAAGCAAGTGCTAATGGTGATGGATCCGGTGACGGTGACCTGGTTTCGTCTGATGGTGTCGGGCGGGTGCCTGTTCATTTTCCTGGCGGCGACCAGGCGCCTGCCCAGTCGCAAAGTCCTCGGCCCGCGCGGTGGGTGGCTGGTATTGATGGCGGTGCTCGGTCTGGTGGGCAACTACGTGCTGTACCTGATGGGGCTGAACCTGCTCAGCCCCGGCACCGCGCAACTGGTGGTGCAGACGGGGCCGATCATGCTGCTGATTGCCAGCCTGTTTGTGTTCAAGGAGCGGTTCAGCCTGGGGCAGGGGATTGGCCTGCTGGTGCTGCTGGTCGGCTTCGGCTTGTTTTTCAACCAGCGGCTGGTCGAGTTGTTCACGTCCCTGACCGACTATACGGCCGGCGTTCTGTTGGTGCTGTCGGCCTCCACCGTCTGGACCTTTTATGCCCTGGGGCAGAAGCAATTGCTGACGGTGTGGAATTCGTTCCAGGTGATGATGGTGATCTACCTGTTTTGCGGGTTGTTGCTGACACCCTGGGTGCATCCGCTGGAGGCGCTGCAACTCAGTCCGTTGCAAGGCTGGCTGCTGCTGGCGTGTTGCATGAACACCCTGATCGCCTATGGCGCGTTTGCCGAGGCATTGGCGCATTGGGAAGCTTCGCGGGTGAGTGCCACCCTGGCGATCACGCCGTTGGTGACCTTTGCGGCGGTGGCGGTGGCGGCGTGGTTGTGGCCGGAGTATGTGCATGCCGAGACGATCAATGGCCTGGGGTACGGCGGGGCGGTGCTGGTGGTGCTGGGGTCGGCGCTGGTGGCGTTGGGGCCTTCGTTGATGGCGGGGCTAAGGGCTCGGCGGGTGCGGATGGCGGCCAGTTAGACCGCGTTATCGTTCATCGCGGGCAAGCCACGCTCCCACAGGTTTTGTGTCGTCCACCGAATTTGTGATCGACGCAACACCTGTGGGAGCGGGCTTGCCCGCGATGACTGACTGTAAGGCGCTATAAGGCTCAGCCCTTGGCCCCGGCCTCCAGCATATTCTCCGGCCTCACCCAGGTATCGAACTCTTCATCGGTCAAATACCCCAACTGCAACGCCGCTTCCCGCAAGGTCAGCCCTTCGCCATAAGCCGTCTTGGCTATTTCCGCCGATTTGTCATAACCGATATGCGGGTTCAACGCCGTCACCAGCATCAGTCCGCGCTCCAGATGTTCGGCCATTTTCGCCGCATCCGGCTCCAGGCCGGCGATGCAATGCTGCTGGAAGTTGCTGCAGCCATCGCCCAGCAGCCTGATCGATTGCAGCAGGTTGTGAATGATCACCGGTTTGAACACGTTCAGTTGCAGGTGACCCTGACTCGCCGCAAAACCGATGGCGACGTCGTTGCCCATGACCTGGCAAGCCAGCATCGACAGCGCTTCGCACTGGGTCGGATTGACCTTGCCGGGCATGATCGAACTGCCCGGTTCGTTGGCCGGCAGTTTGACCTCGGCAAAGCCGGCACGCGGTCCGGAACCCAGCAGGCGCAGGTCGTTGGCGATTTTCATCAGGGTGACGGCAAGGGTTTTCAGCGCGCCGGACAGGGTGGTCAGTGGTTCATGGCCGGCCAGTGCGGCGAATTTGTTCGGAGCGGTGACGAACGGCAGGCCGGAGAGGGCGGCCAGTTCGGCGGCGATCGCTTCGCCAAAGCCGTGGGGTGAGTTCAGCCCGGTGCCGACCGCAGTGCCGCCCTGGGCCAGTTCGCAGACCGCCGGCAGCGCGCTGCGGATCGCCCGCTCCGCATAATCCAGTTGCGCGATGAACGCCGACAACTCCTGGCCGAAGGTAATGGGGGTGGCGTCCATCATGTGGGTGCGGCCGGTCTTGACCAGCTTCATGTGCCGCGCGGATAACTCGGCCAACCCACCGGACAGTTCACTGATCGCCGGCAGCAAATGCTGCTGCACGGCCTGGGCCGCGGCGATATGCATCGCGGTGGGGAAGCAGTCGTTGGAGCTCTGGGAGCGATTGACGTGATCGTTGGGGTGCACCGGGGTCTTGCCGCCGCGCGGGTTGCCGGCCAGTTCATTGGCGCGACCGGCGATCACTTCATTGACGTTCATGTTGCTCTGGGTGCCGCTGCCGGTTTGCCAGACCACCAGCGGGAACTGGTCGTCGTGGCTGCCGTCGAGCACTTCGTCGGCGGCCTGTTCGATCAGCCGGGCGATGTCGGCGGGCAGGTCACCGTTGCGGTCATTGACCCGCGCCGCGGCTTTCTTGATCAGCGCCAGCGCATGCAGCACCGCCAGGGGCATGCGTTCGTCGCCGATGGCGAAATTGATCAGCGAGCGTTGCGTCTGAGCGCCCCAGTAGGCTTCATCCGGGACTTCAACCTGGCCAAGGCTGTCGGTTTCGATACGGCTCATCATGCACACTCCTGTTGGTCTGATAGCGAGTTTAGGCCCTGATCGCCGGCCGTGGTTCCATCAGTCTGGAATTTGACCGTTCACCCCCTCTAAATCAGGCCCGACAAGGCTTGGGGTTGAGCCACACGGTTTTTTAGGCGCAGAATGGTCGCCCTTGGGGTTTTGCCTCGCCTGCTAGAAAAGGAAACTCGATGACTCGTCTTCGTGCCATCTGTACCGCGGTTGCACTGGTTTGCGCCAGCGGCCCTGTTTTTGCCGATACCGCCAGCCACAACGCCAGTGCCGAGGCTTTCCTGACGCTGGCGCACGCTGACAAATTGGGCACTCCGGTGTACATGCAAGTGCAGCAAATGTTCGCCCAGCGCTTTGAACAGACCAAAGCCCCCGAGTCGAAAAAAGCCCTGCTGGAAACCTACCAGGCCAAAGCCAACGCCGCTCTGGACCAAGCCATTGGCTGGAACAAGCTGAAGCCGGACATGGTCAAGCTCTACACCACCAACTTCAGCGAATCCGAGCTCAAGGACCTGGTTGCGTTCTACAAGTCGCCACTGGGCAAGAAAGTCCTGGAAAAAATGCCGCAGCTGACCCAGCAATCGGCCCAGATGACCCAGGCCAAACTGGAAAGCGCAGTGCCTGTCGTCAACAAGCTGCTGGCTGACATGACAGCCGAGCTGGAGCCTAAAGGCGCCGCTCCAGCCAAGAAAAAGCCGTAAGCGGAGTTCGGTATGACCATGCAACAACGCATCGAATCGACGCTGGGCCTGTTACAGCCCGAGCACCTGCAAGTGCTGGATGAAAGCCACATGCACAGCCGTGGGTTACAGACCCACTTCAAGGCGGTGGTGGTCAGCGCGCAGTTCGACGGGCTCAATCGCGTCAAGCGCCACCAGAAGGTCTACGGCACGCTCGGCGAGCTGATGGGCGAGTTCCATGCGTTGGCGCTGCATACCTACACGCCCGAGGAATGGGCACAGATCGACGCGGCTCCGGCTTCGCCAACCTGTGCTGGCGGCAGCAAATCCTGATACACCCTCCCTGTAGGAGCCAGGCTTGCCGGCGAAGAACGATTATGCGGTACAGCAGTTGCACCGCAGCGCCTGGTTCGCCGGCAAGCCTGGCTCCTACAGCGATGGCGTTATTTTTGCTAGAATCCGCAACGCGCCGCTCACCCGGCGCGTTTTTTTTCGCATCCGGTTCACCCCTTACGAGGGTAGCCACCTGGAGAATCACCCATGACACCACAGATTGTCGTGGCGGCACTGTATAAGTTCGTCACCCTGGAAGATTACGTCGCCCTGCGCGAGCCACTGCTGCAAGCGATGGTCGACAACGGCATCAAAGGCACGCTGCTGATCGCCGAAGAAGGCATCAATGGCACTGTGTCCGGCAGCCGCGAAGGCATCGATGGCCTGATGGCCTGGCTCAAGAACGACCCGCGCATGGACGACATCGACCACAAAGAGTCGTACTGCGACGACCAGCCGTTCTATCGCACCAAAGTCAAACTGAAGAAAGAAATCGTCACCCTCGGCGTCGAAGGCGTGGACCCGAACAAAAAGGTCGGCACCTACGTCGATCCAGAGAACTGGAACGCACTGATCAGCGATCCCGAAGTGCTGTTGATCGACACCCGCAACGACTACGAAGTGGCGATTGGTACCTTTGAAGGTGCCATCGACCCGAAGACCACCAGTTTTCGCGAATTCCCCGACTACATCAAAGCCCATTTCGACCCGGCCGTGCACAAGAAAGTCGCGATGTTCTGCACCGGCGGCATTCGCTGCGAGAAGGCGTCGAGCTTTATGCTCAGCCAGGGTTTTGATGAGGTCTATCACCTCAAGGGCGGCATCCTGAAGTACCTCGAAGAGGTACCGCAGGAAGAAACCAAATGGCAGGGCGACTGCTTCGTGTTCGACAACCGCGTGACCGTGCGCCACGACCTCAGCGAAGGCGACTACGATCAATGTCATGCCTGTCGCACACCGATCAGCGTCGACGACCGTGCATCCGAGCATTACGTGGCCGGCATCAGCTGCCCGCATTGCTGGGATAAGCTGAGCGAGAAGACCCGTCGCAGTGCCATCGACCGGCAAAAGCAGATCGAACTGGCCAAGGCGCGCAACCTGCCTCACCCGATCGGCTACAACTACAAGCAAACCCCTTCCGAGGCCTGAACCATGTCTGCGCAACGCCTGCTCTATGTGATGGACCCGATGTGTTCCTGGTGCTGGGGTTTTGCCCCGGTGGCCAACGCGCTGGTCGAGCAGGCCCACGCAGCGGGGGTCGAGGTGCATCTGGTGGTCGGCGGTTTGCGCACCGGCAGTGGCTCGGCGCTGGAGCCGACGACCCGACGCTATATCCTGGAACACTGGCAGGCGGTGACCGAAGCCACCGGCCAGCCATTCAAGCAGGAGGGCGCGTTGCCCGAGGGCTTTGTGTACGACACCGAGCCTGCGTGTCGGGCACTGGTGACGGCACGTAGCCTGGCGCCGGATTGCGCGTGGAAACTGCTCGGGCTGATACAGCACGCGTTTTATGCGCAAGGGCGCGATGTCACCCATGCCAGCGTGCTGGTGGAACTGGCGGAGCAGGCCGGTCTGCCGCGCATCGAGTTCGCCGCCGCGTTCGACCGTGCGGATCAGCATGCCGCAACCGCAGCCGACTTCACCTGGGTCCAGGACCTGGGCATCGCCGGTTTCCCGACCTTGCTGGCCGAGCGTGATGGTCAGTTGGCGCTGTTGACCAATGGCTATCAGCCGCTGAGTGTGTTGTCCCCGTTGCTCGGCCGCTGGCTGGAGCGCGCGGCCTGTGCATGACCTGCCCGATGACGCGCCGGTACCCAAGCGCGTCGATCGTCTGAGCTGGGCGGAAATCCGGCGGCTGGCCCTTCAGCATAAAAAAGCCCTGTGGATCGCCAACGGCGTGGCCGTCCTGGCGACCCTGTGCAGCGTGCCGATCCCCTTGCTGCTGCCGTTGCTGGTGGACGAAGTGTTGTTGGGCCACGGCGACACCGCGCTGAAAGTCATGAACCACGCGCTGCCTGACGTCTGGCAGAAAGCCGCGGGCTACATCGGCCTGATGCTATTGGTGACCTTGGGCCTGCGGTGCGCTGCGCTGCTGTTCAACGTGGTGCAGGCGAAGTTGTTCGCGGCGCTGGCCAAGGACATCGTGTACCGCATTCGTGTACGCCTGATCGAGCGACTCAAGCGCATCTCGCTGGGTGAATACGAAAGTCTGGGCAGCGGCACGGTGACCACGCACCTGGTTACCGACCTCGATACCCTCGATAAATTCGTCGGCGAAACCCTCAGCCGTTTCCTCGTGGCCATGCTGACCCTGGTCGGCACCGCGGGCATCCTGATGTGGATGCACTGGAAACTGGCGCTGCTGATCCTGCTGTTCAACCCGCTGGTGATCTACGCCACGGTGCAGTTGGGCAAGCGGGTCAAGCACCTGAAGAAACTCGAGAACGACAGCACTTCGCGTTTCACCCAGGCCCTGACCGAAACCCTCGATTCGATCCAGGAAGTGCGCGCCGGTAACCGTCAGGGTTTTTTCCTCGGGCGCCTCGGCCAACGGGCTCGTGAAGTGCGCGACTACGCGGTGAGCTCGCAGTGGAAGACCGATGCGTCGAACCGTGCCAGCGGCTTGCTGTTCCAGTTCGGCATCGATATTTTTCGTGCCGCCGCCATGCTCACCGTGCTGTTTTCCGACCTGTCCATCGGGCAGATGCTGGCGGTGTTCAGCTACCTGTGGTTCATGATCGGTCCGGTGGAACAACTGCTGAACCTGCAATACGCCTACTACGCTGCCGGTGGTGCGCTGTCGCGGATCAACGAGTTGCTGGCCCGGGCCGACGAGCCTGAATACCCGGGCGGCGTCGACCCGTTCAACGGCCGCGAAACCGTCGGCATCGAAGTCCAGGGCTTGAGTTTCGGCTACGGCGACGAGCTGGTGCTGGATCAGATGAATCTGTCGATCGCCCCCGGCGAAAAGGTCGCGATTGTCGGTGCCAGCGGCGGCGGCAAAAGCACCCTGGTCCAGCTGCTGCTGGGCCTGTACACGCCGCTTGCCGGGACCATCCGCTTCGGCGGTTCGACCCAGCAGGAGATCGGCCTGGAAACCGTGCGGGAAAACGTCGCCGTGGTCCTGCAGCACCCGGCGCTGTTCAACGACACCGTGCGCGCCAACCTGACCATGGGCCGCGAACGCAGTGATGAGGCATGCTGGCAGGCGCTGGACATTGCGCAGTTGCACGCCACGGTGCGTGACTTGCCCAATGGCCTGGACAGTATCGTCGGCCGTTCCGGCGTGCGCTTGTCCGGCGGACAGCGCCAACGCCTGGCGATTGCGCGGATGGTGCTGGCCGAGCCCAAGGTGGTGATCCTCGACGAGGCCACCTCGGCCCTGGACGCGGCCACCGAATACAACCTGCACCAGGCCATGGCGCGGTTCCTGAGCAATCGCACCACCTTGATCATTGCCCACCGGTTGTCGGCCGTGAAACAGGCCGACCGGGTGCTGGTGTTCGATGGCGGGCAAATTGCCGAGGATGGCGACCATCAGCAATTGATTGCCGATGGTGGTTTGTACGCCAAGCTGTATGGACATTTGCAGCAACATTAGATCAGTGCCGGGCAACCGGGGATCTTCCCGCCGTCGGCATAGCGCTCTGCAACTCGTCCCTGGCGTGCTCGTACTATGCTGCCCTTGCGCTGCCGCTTGCCTAGAATGAGAACCCATCCTAGTCTGGCTGTAGCGATTTCGTCCGGACGACGAACGGGCAGTGCTAATGCAAGGGACCCCATGAATCAGACACGGACTCTCGGAACGCCCCGGTTGTTGGGCATCGTCTGGCCTTTTATTGCCGTCGTGCTGTTTCAGGCGCTGCTGGGGGGCGTCAGCCTGTACACGCTTTCCGCGGTTCGCGGCTACGTGGCCGGTGAAAGCCTGTGGTCCAAGGGCCAGAAAGACGCCATCTATTACCTCAATCTCTACGCCGACAGCCGTGACCAGGCGATTTTTCGCAAATACGAGGGCGCCATTGCCGTGCCTGAGGGAGGGCACGAGTTGCGTCTGGCGCTGGATCATCAGCCACCGGACATCGAAGCGGCGCGAGTGGCGATTCTCAAGGGTGGCAACCACCCGGATGACGTGTCCAGCGTGATCTGGCTGTACCTCAACTTCCGGCACTTCAGCTACCTGGAAAAAGCCATAGAACTCTGGCGAGTGGGGGACGCCTACCTGGTGCGACTCGATGATGTTGCGCAGCAGATGCACCGGAGCATCACCGCCAATCAGGCCACGGAGGCCGACATCAAGCGCTGGAAGGAGCAGATATTCGCCATCAACGATGGCGTGACACCGGCGGCGAAGGCCTTCAGTGATGCCTTGGGCGAAGGCTCGCGGATGATTCTGCGGCTGTTGTTGGTGATCAATCTCGCCACTGCCCTGGGCTTGATCGTCCTGGCGCTGATGCGCACCCACAAGCTGCTCAAGCAGCGCCATGCGTTCGCCGACGCTCTGCAGCTGGAGAAAGACCGCGCGCAGATCACCCTGCAATCGATTGGCGATGGCGTGATCACCACGGACGTCGAAGGCGCGATCGCCTACATGAACCCGGCCGCCGAGGCGATGACGCACTGGAAGGCCGAGCAGGCGACCGGTTTGCCGTTGGCAGCGCTGTTCAATCTGCTCGATGAGAACGCCCAGGCTGACGGTTTTACCTTGATCGAGCACATTTTGAGCGGACAGCTCAGCGGTGGCAGCGAACATTCCAAATTGATTCAACGCCTGGACGGCAGCACGGTCTCGGTCACGCTGGTCGGTGCGCCGATCCGCAATGCCGGCAAGGTCAGTGGCACCGTGCTGGTCCTGCACGACATGACCCAGGAGCGGCAATACATTGCCAACCTGTCCTGGCAGGCGACTCACGATGCCCTGACCGGGCTGGCCAACCGCCGCGAGTTCGAGTATCGCCTGGAGCAGGCGCTGCACAACCTGACGCGGCAGTCGGGGCGCCATGCGCTGATGTTCCTTGACCTGGACCAGTTCAAACTGGTCAACGATACCTGCGGTCACGCGGCCGGGGACGAGTTGCTGCGGCATATCTGTGCGTTGTTGCAATCGGGCCTGCGCGAGGGCGATACCCTGGCCCGGCTGGGTGGCGACGAGTTTGGCATCCTGCTGGAAAACTGTGCCCCGCAAGCCGCGGAGAAAATTGCCGAGGTGTTGCGCCAGACCGTACAGAACCTGCATTTTGTCTGGAAAGGCCGACCCTTCGTGACCACGGTGAGTATCGGCCTGGTGCATGTCACGCAGAGCCCGACCACCCTCGAAGCCTCGCTACGTGCAGCGGACATGGCCTGCTACATGGCCAAGGAAAAGGGGCGCAATCGGGTTCAGGTCTATCATGCCGACGATTCGGAATTGTCCCTGCGCTTTGGCGAGATGGCCTGGGTGCAACGTTTGCACATGGCGCTGGAAGATAACCGCTTCTGTTTATACGCCCAGGAAATCGCGCCCCTTGGTCCTACAGATCCGGGCGGCGGGCATATCGAAATCCTGTTGCGCCTGCATGACGAAGCCGGGCGGATGATATTGCCCGACAGTTTTATTCCGGCCGCCGAACGCTACGGCCTGATGACGTCTCTTGACCGCTGGGTCGTGGAGAACGTGTTCAAGATCATTGCCCAATGCATGGCCGAAAAGCGCAGTTGTCCGTTGGCGATGTGTGCGATCAATCTGTCAGGCACCACCATCGGCGATGACGCGTTCCTCAACTTTCTGCGCGAACAATTTGTTACGTACGCGATCCCGCCTGAAATGATTTGTTTTGAAATCACGGAAACGAGCGCCATTTCAAATCTGTCGAGTGCAATAAAATTTATCAATGAACTCAAAGGGTTAGGTTGCCACTTTTCGCTGGATGATTTTTGTGCCGGAATGTCTTCATTCGCATACTTGAAACATTTGCCTGTAGACTTCCTGAAGATCGACGGGAGTTTCGTAAAGGATATGCTGGACGACCCGATTAACCGCGCCATGGTCGAAGTGATCAATCACATCGGTCATGTCATGGGTAAGCGCACGATTGCCGAGTTTGTAGAGACACCCCAGATCGAGCAGGCATTGCTGGAAATCGGGGTGGATTACGCTCAAGGGTATGTGATTGAACGCCCGCATCCGTTTACCTGCGACAGTCTGCAAAGTCGTCCTGCCCGGCCTCGGCCCTTGTTATTCAAGGCGCCTGGCACGTTCCGCTGAAATCTCTCGATGGTCCTTACAATCACAATCAAAAGGAGCTCGACAGTGATCGACACATTCATCAGAACCGGACCACTCATGGAAGCTGCAAGTTATCCCGTCTGGGCTCAGCGCCTGATCCAGGATTGCAGCGAGAGCAAGCGCCGGGTTGTCGAACACGAACTGTACCAGCGTCTGCGTGATAACAAACTCAGTGCAAAGACCATGCGCCACTACCTGATTGGTGGCTGGCCGGTGGTCGAACAGTTCGCTTTATACATGGCACAGAACCTGACCAAGACTCGCTTTGCCCGCCATCCAGGCGAAGACATGGCGCGTCGCTGGCTGATGCGCAATATTCGTGTGGAACTCAATCACGCTGATTACTGGGTGCACTGGAGCCGTGCCCACGGTGTCAGCCTGGAAGATCTGCAAGCGCAAACGGTTGCCCCGGAACTGCATGCGTTGAGCCACTGGTGTTGGCACACCAGTTCCTCGGATTCGCTGATCGTTGCCATTGCGGCCACCAACTATGCCATTGAAGGCGCGACAGGGGAGTGGTCGGCGCTGGTGTGTTCCAGTGGCGTCTACGCGGCATCGTTCCCCGAGGAAGAGCGCAAGCGGGCCATGAAGTGGCTGAAGATGCATGCCCAGTATGACGATGCCCATCCGTGGGAAGCGCTGGAAATCATTTGCACGCTGGCGGGCATGAACCCGGGCAAGTCCCTGCAAGCGGAACTGCGTCAGGCTGTCTGCAAGAGCTATGACTACATGTTCCTGTTCCTGGAGCGCTGCATGCAGCTCGAGCATGCAGAGCGGGCTCCGGTGATGCGTGAGCGGATGGCGCTGGCGGAAAGCTGATCCGTTATTCGCTGCATTGAAAAAGCCCGCTCTCCTGTCCGTATCGACAGGGGAGCGGGCTTTTTAGTGACAGCTGCACATGACTAGGCGCTGACTTTCAGTCCCACCAGCCCGGCAATGATCAGCGCCACACTGGCCAGCCGGAACAGCGCCATGGATTCGCCGAACAGAATGATCCCGGCGATCACTGTCCCGACTGCACCCACTCCCGTCCAGATCGCATAGGCCGTGCCCAGCGGCAGTTCCTTCATGGCAAGACCCAGCAAGCCGAGGCTGATGGCCATGGCGGCAACGGTCAACGCGGTGGGGAGAGGGCGGCTGAATCCATCGGTGTACTTCAGGCCGACGGCCCAGCCGACTTCGAACAGACCGGCGAAAAACAGAATGATCCAGGACATGAGAGACCTCCATCGATTGACGGGGTCGTCCCCAGATTAATGACTCGATCGAGCCGCGAGGTCGTCCTCGCGTTGCGCAGGATAGTGCCCATTATTAACCCGGGGATCAAGTTCATGGATCAGTCAATTACTTGCCGAGCCGCCGTTTCCCGATCTTCTTTCTCGCTCATCCGGCGGAACCAGGTCGAGAGCAGCGCCCCGGAAATGTTGTGCCAGACGCTGAACAGCGCGCTGGGTACCGCCGCCAGTGGCGAGAAGTGCGCGCTGGCCAGGGCGGCACCCAGCCCGGAGTTTTGCATGCCGACCTCCAGCGCCAGGGATTTACGCTGGGCCAGGGGCAACTTGAACAGGCGCCCGGTGAAGTAGCCCAGCAGGTAGCCGAAGCTGTTGTGCAGCATCACCACGGCCATGATCAACAGACCGGACTCGGCGATTTTCGCCTGGCTGGCGGCGACCACCGCGGTGACGATGATCACGATGCTGACCACCGACACCAGCGGCAACACCTCCACCGCGTGGCGCACCCGATCACCGAGTACACGCTGGGCGACCACGCCGAGTACGATCGGCAGCAGCACCACTTGCAGGATCGACCAGAACAGCTCCATGAACGACACCGGCAACCACGCCGAGGCCAGCAGCCAGATCAGTGCCGGCGTCAGCAGTGGCGCGAGGAGGGTGGTGACGGCGGCGATGGCCACCGACAGCGCCAGATCCCCGCGGGCCAGCCAGGTCATCACGTTCGACGAGGTACCGCTCGGGCAGCAACCGACCAGAATCACCCCGACCGCGATTTCCGGCGGCAAGTGGAACACCTGGCAGAGCAACCACGCCACGCCGGGCATGATCACGAAATGGGCAACCACGCCCAAGGCCACGCGCCACGGATGGCGAGCGACTTCGGCGAAGTCTTCGAGTTTGAGGGTCAGGCCCATGCCGAACATCACCAGCCCCAGCAGCGGGACGATTGCGCCTTTGAGGCCGATGAACCACGTCGGTTGCAGGAAGGCCACGACGGCGAATATCAGTACCCAGTAAGCGAAGGTGTTGCCGACAAAACGACTCAATGCAGCCAGTGCGCGCATGGCCTGATCCTTAGTATGTGATGTACACGGTTCTGTAGGAGCTGGCTTGCCAGCGAAAGCGTCGGCATGCCTTGCGCATGACTTGAGGGCCTCTTCGCTGGCAAGCCAGCTCCTACATGGGGTGCCGCGTTGCCTTTAGATCCCCTGCGGAGTCTCTTCCCCGCCCAGCGCTTCAACCAGCGCCGGCAGGAAGTCGCCGAAGGTCAGCATCATCAGGGTGAAGCTGGCATCCAGTTGGCCCAGGGCTTCTTCGCCACCGTCCTGTTCCGCCTGGTCTTGCAGCAGGTCTTCGAACTTCAGGCGCTTGACCACCATCTTGTCGTCGAGGACGAACGACAGCTTGTCTTGCCAGGCCAGGGACAACTGAGTGACCACTTTGCCAGTGCTCAGGTGCAGCTGGATTTCGTCGCTGGTCAGGTCCTGGCGCTTGCAACGGACGATGCCACCGTCTTCATGGGTGTCACGCAGTTCACACTCGTCCAGCACGAAGAAGTCGTCCGCGGCTTTCTGGGTGGTGACCCACTCCGTCATGGTCGCCGTCGGGGACATCTTCACGGTCAGTGGGCGCACCGGCAGCGTACCGATCACTTCACGCAGGGTGGACAGCAGGTCTTCGGCACGTTTCGGGCTGGCCGAGTTGACCAGGATCAGGCCCTGTTTCGGCGCGATGGCGGCAAAGGTCGACGAACGACGAATAAAGGCGCGCGGCAGGAAGGCCTGGATGATTTCATCCTTGATCTGGTCGCGTTCCTTCTTGTAGACCTTGCGCATTTGCTCGGCTTCGATCTCTTCGACCTTTTCCTTCACCGCGTCGCGCACGACGCTGCCCGGCAGAATGCGTTCTTCCTTGCGGGCGCTGATCAGCAGGAAATCACCGCTGACGTGCACCAGCGGTGCATCTTCGCCCTTGCCGAACGGCGCGACGAAACCGTAGGTGGTCAACTCCTGGCTTGCACACGGACGCGCCAGTTTGGTGGCCAGTGCAGCTTCCAACGCCTCGGCATCAACAGGCAGATCTTGGGTCAGGCGATAGAGAAGCAGGTTTTTGAACCACATGGGGTGAGTCTCTCCTTATATACAAAGGGAAGCATTATTCTCTTCGCGGCGCCATAGGCCAACCCTTAGCTAAGCCTTTGGAAGGCCTGCAAAAATTATTTAAAAAAGTGCTTGCCAGAGGTGGGGGTGCTCCGTAGAATGCGCGCCACACCGAACGTGAAGGGTGATTAGCTCAGCTGGGAGAGCGTCTGCCTTACAAGCAGAATGTCGGCGGTTCGATCCCGTCATCACCCACCACTTTCAACGCTACGCGCAGCGGTAGTTCAGTCGGTTAGAATACCGGCCTGTCACGCCGGGGGTCGCGGGTTCGAGTCCCGTCCGCTGCGCCATATTCGGTAACCTGGAACGCTGAACGCCAGGTCACCACGGAAAAGCCCGCTCACGCGGGTTTTTTTCTGTCTGAAGTTCCTGCAGGATGCATCGTTTCACGGTTTTTCAGATTTTTTTGAATTATTTATCAATTAAATCAACACTTTATGAAAAACCGTGGCATAATGTGCCCCGCAACGAAGGTAAAGGGTGATTAGCTCAGCTGGGAGAGCGTCTGCCTTACAAGCAGAATGTCGGCGGTTCGATCCCGTCATCACCCACCACTTTCAACGCTACGCGCAGCGGTAGTTCAGTCGGTTAGAATACCGGCCTGTCACGCCGGGGGTCGCGGGTTCGAGTCCCGTCCGCTGCGCCATATTCGATGATCTGGAATGCTGAACGCCAGGTCATCACACGGAAAGCCCGCCTAGTGCGGGCTTTTTGCTGTCTGGAGATTGGCTTTTGCGCTTTCCCCCCTGTAGGGGCGAGCTTGCTCGCGATGGTCTCAAGGGCGGCGCGTTGATTCAGGAAAAACGCGTTATCGTTAACGTTCTTCGCGAGCAAGCTCGCTCCTACGGGCGAAGATGACAGACTCTTCATCCTCCGATTCCAGAAATGCATTGAAACACCTGAACTTATCAGTCATTTCCTGCTCTCATGCCGGTAGCCATTGGTCGTGGCCGCCTGATAAGCTCGCGGCTTTATTCGATTGCCCTTTAGGCGCATGAACAAGGAAATAGCATGAAACAGCATCGGTTGGCGGCGGCGGTGGCCCTGGTTGGCCTGGTACTAGCGGGTTGTGATTCGCAGACCAGCGTAGAGCTCAAAACCCCGGCGCAAAAAGCTTCCTACGGGATTGGCCTGAACATGGGCAAGAGCCTGGCTCAGGAAGGCATGGATGATCTGGACTCCAAAGCCGTTGCCCAGGGCATCGAAGATGCCGTTGGCAAGAAAGAACAGAAGCTGAAAGACGAAGAGCTGGTCGAAGCCTTCGCAGCACTGCAAAAGCGTGCTGAAGAACGTATGGCCAAGATGAGCGAAGAGTCGGCAACCGCCGGCAAGAAATTCCTCGAAGACAACGCCAAGAAAGCGGGTGTCACCACCACGGCTTCGGGCCTGCAGTACGAAGTGGTCAAGAAAGCCGATGGCGCACAGCCGAAGGCGACTGATGTCGTGACTGTCCACTACACCGGCACCCTGACCAATGGCACCGTTTTCGACAGCTCCGTCGAGCGCGGCAGCCCGATCGATCTGCCGGTCAGCGGTGTGATCCCGGGTTGGGTCGAAGGCTTGCAACTGATGCACGTTGGCGAGAAGTACAAACTGTACATTCCTAGCGAGCTGGCCTACGGCGCCCAAAGCCCGAGCCCGGCGATTCCAGCCAACTCGGTGCTGGTATTCGACCTGGAACTGCTGGCGATCAAGGATCCGGCAAAACAGGACGACGCTGCCAAGTAATCGGCGTCTGCTTTTACAACAACGCCTCGCTTATGCGGGGCGTTGTTGCATCTGGCGCTCAGCAAGGGTAAACAAAGCGAACGGATGCTGAACGCTGGAGTCATAGCCATTGAGGACGCCCGTGCTATCCGCGCAAGAGCGCCAAGTCAATGAAATATTGGGTTTTTTTATGTGAGTAAAAAACGCCCGATCTGAGCTCAGCCCTTATGAAACGGGGCCTTCAGCCGCGAAATTCAGCTCTGTTCACAAGGTTATCCACAATTTGTGTGGATAACATTTCAGTGGGAGGAATCATGAAAGCACCCTGGAGTTTCGCTCGTTTTCTGCCACTTGCCGGACGACTGCTCGCGCGTGGACGTTTGCCGACCTTGCTGTTCGCGGTTGCCAGCAAAGGTGCCAGCCAGGGCAACCGGCTGGGCAAGCTCAAAGATGACCTGCGCCTGTTGCAGGCGCTGTGCCTGGCCTATTGGCGAGGTGAGTACCGTGCCATCAGCCCGAAAGCGCTGATATCGGTGGTCGCAGGCTTGATGTACTTCCTCAGCCCGGTGGATGCGATCCCGGATTTCATCCCGATGTTCGGCATGCTCGATGACATTGCCGTGCTGGCCTGGCTGATGAAAGTCCTCGACGACGAACTCAACGCCTTCCGCGCCTGGCGCAAACGCCAGTTGCCGGAGAAGCTCGCCATTGTCGAGCGCCTGCCCGATACCCCGGAGCAACTCAGGCTGCAGCACCCGAAAAAACACTGAACCCCTTCAGGACGTCCTTATATTCAAACCCCTCGCGACCTTGGCCGCTGTTAGGATTACACTTCTAGGGAAAAGTGCCGACTCGCTAAGTGTCGTTGTCCTACGGGGAAGTCATGGATATTCAGATAATCACACGCGAAGGCGAGCCCGAGTATGCGGTTCTGCCGTGGGCTCAGTATCAGGCTCTACTGAAAGCAGCAGGCATCAACCAGCAACCGCCGCGAGTCGCCCCGGAGCGACAGGCGGCATCACCCGACCCGGTTCTTCCGGGTCTGGATCAACTACGCAGTTTGCGCGAAGGGAAGGGCATCGCCATCGAGGCGCTGGCCCGCACGGTAGGCATCAGCCCGTCTTATCTGGCCTTGATCGAAAGTGGCGAGCGTCAACCCGACGCTGCGATTCGCCGCAGCCTGGCCTGGGAATTGACGGTGCCAGGGTGGAGGGATGAATCGTGAGCGTACGCATCAGTCGTCAACATTGGGATGGATTACTCGGCGAGCTGGATCAGGCCCGTCGTCAGCGACACCTTCTGACTTATCGCGCATTGCTGGAGCGTCTGCAGCTGCCGACGCCGGCCATGCAAACCCTGACCGCTGCCCTTGAGCATCTGGCCGCGCTGGACGCCAAGGCCGAACAGCCCTTGCGCAGTTCGCTGGTGATCAGCCAGGGCGCCAGTCGCCTGCCGCGCACCGGCTTCTTCGAATGTGTCGAACGCCTGGGGCGTTTTTCCGGGCCCTCCGATGGTGTCGCTGCGGCCTCCTGGCATGCCTCGGAAGTGGTGCGAGTGTTCGAATACGAATACCCCGAGTCGGCGGAAGCCTGAGTGTTCCTTCGACTCAAGGCGCGGGCCGGCTATTGGCTGGCGCGCCGCTTGTTTCACTGGCCATGGTTCGTCCGCCAACCCCGTGGCTGGAGCTGGCTCGAGGGCCAGTTCGCACGCATGGCGAATCTGGGTGACGTTGGCGCCCAGAGCTTCTATGGGCATATCCTGACCTTTCGCGGCGTTGGCCTTGGGGCACGTGAGGAAGGCGTGCGCTTGTTGCGCCTGGCGGCGCTGGCGGGCGATGGCAAGGCGGCGTACCAGGTGGGCGTGATCAGCCTGGCGGGGACAGCGAGCAAGGCGCCGGATCCGGTTGAGGCGGCGCGGTTCTGGGAGATGGCTGCCAAGGCGGGGCATCCGTTGGCCGAGATCAAGCTTAAAGCGTTGGCGTCTCGCGGTTGTGCCGATTAACCACCTGCGTATCTGGCAAACATACGTTGCGTAAGGGATGCCTTCCGCAACGATTGCGTTTATGGCCGCTCATTTTTATGGTGGCGAATTAAAGAATTGCCCTACATCAATATCATCTTTTTCTGACTTCTTTTCTGATTGATTCCCCTCAATGTCTTGCGCACCAATTCCGGACAGGCTCATCGGAGATTTCCTTCAAGTTGTAGCGATTTGCATGAACTGGTGCGGAGCTAAATCCATCGATAGTCTTTGGTGGTCACTGCAAATTCAGTGACAGGGCGTGGAAGCCCTTCTATCGTTAGGCGCACAGCGCCACCAGTTCGGCGTTTTTTATCGTCTGTGTTTTATGGTGGCTGTGCGCGGGGCGCTTTCGAGTGCGCCGGGTGCCTAACGTCCCGGTCTTCCACACCTGCGTACAGCCGCCACCTATCGCGTGGAAGTGATTTCTGGCGGCTCCATTCCATACGTTAGGAATCATACGATGACAGCAATTACACCGGATCCACCCTACGAAAAATCAACTCCCCACCCCGAAAACCGCTTCATGGCGCTCACCAGTAACTGCGACGACATGCCCACGTTGTTCGTCGATACCCACGCGCCACTTGATGTTTTGTATGACGCGGCCAACTACCGAATCCGTGCGGTAACCCAAGTGCTGGAGAACCTGTCAATGCGCGGTTCTATCGAGTGTGAATCCTTCATCCTCAGCGACTTTGCCTTGCTCTGTGCCATTCCATTACGCGATGGCTGCGATGTGCTGGATGTGATTGGGCGGCGGTTGCGGGTTCGGTCAGCGGCGAATTAGTTCAGAGATTTGTAGTGTCTGAGCTGGCCTCTTCGCGGGCAAGCCCGCTCCCACATGAATTGCGCTTAACTGACTGGCATTGGGGCTTGCCCGCGATGACTTCCGCCCAATCAGCGCTGCCCATCAGCAATTAACCTCTCGCTAAGGTACCGCCTGGCAATAAAAAAAGGACTGAGTGCAAAATTGCACTCAGTCCTTTCTTCACGACTTGATGAAGACACTCCTGAGAGCGTCTATATTAAATCGCCGTCAGTGCTTGGCCACCGCGGTATTGAGCTTCAAGTAATCCAGCAGAATCCGCCCAGTCTCGCTCAGGTAGGCATCGTCTTCCGGCTTGGTCTTGTCCGGCTCGGCTGCGATCAGGTCTTCATCTTCTTTCTTCAGCTCTTTGAGCGGCTCTTCGCCCTTGGCCTTGCGACGCAGATTCTCCATGGTCAGTTGCTTGGCTTCGATATCGGCGTGCTGGGCACGACGGTCGGCTTCATTGAGGCTGACGGTTTTTTCCGCCATCAGTTTCTGTGCCAGGGCCAGCTTGTCGCGGATGAACACAAACTCCGCGTCCTTGGCCGTGCGCACGTCATGCTCGGACTGGAGCTGGCTGATGTACGGTTTGAACGGGTCGAGCGCAGGCTTGATCGCCGCTCGGATCGTGTCCCACGGCATGGCTTCCGGCAGGGCGCTTTCGCCGATCTCCTTGGTGTCGATGATCGACGGGTAGTCGATGTCCGGCAGTACGCCCTGATGCTGGGTGCTCTGGCCGGATACCCGGTAGAACTTGGCCAGGGTCAGTTTCAGTTCGCCATGGTTCAGCGGCTGAATGGTCTGCACGGTGCCTTTGCCGAAGGTCTGGCCGCCGATGATCAACGCGCGGTGGTAGTCCTGCATGGCACCGGCAAAAATCTCCGAAGCCGAGGCCGACAGCCGGTTGACCAGCAGCGCCATCGGGCCTTTGTAGAACGCGCCCGGATTTTCATCTTCAAGTACGTCGACCCGGCCATCGGCATTACGCACGAGCACGGTCGGCCCTTTGTCGATGAACAGGCTGGTCAGCTCGGTGGCTTCCTGCAGGGAACCGCCGCCATTGTTGCGCAGGTCGATGACCACGCCGTCGACTTTGTCTTTCTGCAACTCGGTCAGCAGTTTCTTGACGTCGCGAGTGGTGCTCTTGTAGTCCGGATCACCGGCACGGAAAGCCTTGAAGTCGAGGTAGAAGGCCGGGATCTCGATGACGCCGAGCTTGTAGTCCTTGCCATCCTGCTTGAGATTGAGGACCGACTTCTTCACTGCCTGGTCTTCAAGCTTCACCGCTTCGCGGGTGATCGGGACAATCTTGGTGGTCTGGTCGTTCGGCGCATTGCTGGCCGGGATCACTTCCAGGCGCACCACGGTGCCTTTCGGACCACGGATCAGCTTGACCACTTCGTCCAGGCGCCAGCCGACCACGTCGACCATTTCCTTGTTGCCCTGGGCAACACCAATGATCTTGTCCGCCGGAGCAACCATTTTGGTCTTGTCGGCCGGGCCTGCCGGCACCAGGCGCACGACTTTCACCTGGTCGTTATCGCTCTGCAACACGGCGCCGATGCCCTCGAGGGACAGGCTCATGTTGATGTCGAAGTTCTCCGCGTTATCCGGCGACAGATAGTTGGTGTGCGGGTCGTAGGACATGGCGAAGGTATTGATGTACGCCTGGAAGATGTCTTCGGCACGGGTCTGGTCCAGGCGCGCCAACTGGTTCTTGTAGCGCTTGGTCAGGGTTTCCTGGATCTGCTTGGAGTCCTTGCCGGCGATCTTCATCCGCAGGACTTCATCCTTGACGCGTTTGCGCCACAGTTCGTCGAGGTCCGCGGTGGATTTGAGCCAAGGGGCATCCTTGCGATCGATCAGCAAGGTTTCCTTGGTGGTGAAATTGATCTTGTCGACGCCTTTGTTCAACTCGACCAGGGCAAAGTCCAGACGCGCCTTGACGCGGTCCAGGTAGCGCTTGTAGATGGTGAACCCGGCGTTCAGGTCGCCGCTTTTCAGGAAGTCGTCGAACTGGGTTTTCCACTTGTCGAACTCGGCAATGTCGCTGGCGATGAAATAGCTGCGCGACGGATCCAGCAGCTTGAGGTAGCTGTCATAGATGATGACCGAGCGCGCATCATCGAGCGGCGGCTTGCTGTAGTGGTGGCGCTTGAGCAATTCGACGACGTTCAGACTGGCGATCACTTCGTCACGGTCAGGCTGAAGCTTGTCCCAGCTATTGGCTGCGAATGTATTGCTCGACGTCGGCATCAGGCCGATACCGATAAACAGGGCTAGGGCGGTGCTGGGGAACAAATGCTTCATGCTGATTCGACGCGGGGACAATTGATAACGCATATTAGGCCGTCTTTGAAGTCGCCGGTTCCGTAAAGGCCGGTCGCATAATGCAAAAAGCCCGGCGCTACAGCTACGGGCTCAGTCCAGACTCACTATGGAGGCACTGTGAAAGCATTGCAAGGCGTGGAAGGTCGAGTGGAGTGGGTGGAAGAGCCCAGTCCTACGTGTGATGTAGGACAAGTCCGTATTCGAGTGGCGGCAGCGGGTCTCAATCGCGCCGATTTGTTGCAGAAAGCGGGTCTTTACCCACCACCGCCGGGAGCCAGTCAGGTGCTGGGTCTTGAGTGTTCGGGGGTCATCAGCGAGGTCGGTCCGGGCTCCTCCTGGCAGGTCGGTGATCGGGTCTGCGCCTTGCTGGCCGGGGGCGGGATGGCCGAAGAGGTGGTTGTCGACGGACGGCATGTATTGCCGGTTCCCGACGGAATGTCACTGGCCGAGGCGGCAGCGCTACCCGAAGTGTACGCGACCGTTTGGCTGAATTTGTTTCAATTGGCTGCGCTCAAACCCGGTGAGAAAGTTCTTCTGCACGCCGGGGCGAGTGGGATCGGTTCAGCGGCCATCCAGCTGTGCAAGGCGTTTGGCAACCCGTGCTGGGTCAGCGTCGGTTCCGCCGAGCGCCTGGCTTACTGCGAAGCGCTGGGCGCGCAGGGCGGCGTGGTGCGTAACGGCGATCTGGACAGCTTGAGGGATCTGGGGCCGTTCGACGTGATCCTGGATCCGGTCGGGGGCAACTACGCCGAGCTGAATCTGAAGGTATCGGCCCTGGATGGCCGTTGGGTATTGATTGGGCTGATGGGGGGGCGGGAGGCCAAGCTGGATCTGGCGCAGGTATTGGGCAAGCGCGTGCAATTATTGGGCTCGACCCTGCGCAGTCGCGACGATCAGTTCAAAGCGGACTTGTTCAGTGATCTGAGCCAGCAGGTCTGGCCGTTGTTTGCCGAAGGGCGTTTGAGTGCGCAGTTGGCCAGGACATTCGCGATCAAGGATGCCGAAGCGGCGTTCGCGGAGCTGGCTACCAATAAGGTGGCGGGGAAGTTGGTGTTGGTGATCGACGAAAGCCTCACCTGAGGCGCTGCATTTGAACCTGTGGGAGCGGGCTTGCTCGCGAAGGCGGCGTCTCAGTCAACATATTCGTTGAATGTTAGTCCGTTTTCGCGAGCAAGCCCGCTCCCACAGGGGGGCGCGGTCACTTCCATGTATGGATCGGCCAGCCGGCTTTTTCGGCGTGTTCGAGCAACACCGGATCCGGATTCACCACGTGTGGGAAGTCCACCTTTAACAGCAGCGGCAGATCGTTGCGTGAGTCCGAGTAGAAACTCGCGCCTTCCAGGTTTTCCTCCTCGGCATCCAGCCATTCCAGCAAACGCGTGATCTTGCCTTCGCGGTAGGTCAGGGTGCCGAGGGTCTTGCCGCTATATACCCCGTGCGTCACTTCCAGCTCGATGGCGAGTATTTCGTCGATACCCAGTCGTTCGGCAATGGGCCCGACCAGGTGCGTACCTGAAGCGGAGATCACCAGAATCCGGTCGCCGGCCTTGCGGTGGGCGGCAATGGCCTTGGTGGCGTCGCTGAAGATGATCGGCTCGATGAAGTCTTCCACCCAGGGCCCCACCAGGTGTTCGACCTCTTGCGGCGTGCGCCCGATCATCGGCTCCAGGCTGAAGGTCATGTACTCCTCCATGTGCAGCTTGCCGTGGCTGTAGGCGTCCATCAGTTCATTATTGCGACGCATGAACGATTCGGGATCGACCCAGCCCAGGCGGCCCATTTGCTCGCTCCAGAGGGTGGCGCAGTCGCCATGGATCAGGGTTTCGTCCAGATCAAAAATTGCCAGGGCCATTAGTGCGGTTCTCTCCGGGAACAGCTTCAAGCGATAAGCTTGAAGCTGCAAGAAGTGGATTTAGGGTCAGCAGTCTACAACTTGAAGCTTGAAGCTTGAAGCTTGAAGCTTGAAGCTTGCAGCTGCTTTCAAGCCACCTCACACAGCGCCGTCGGATCGATGGATAGCGCCAGGCGCTGACCATCGGGATGCAGGTCGGCCGCCGAGCGATTCAGCACATCCACCACCAACTCCACGCCCCGGGCTTCGATACGGTAGCGAATCACATTGCCCAACAGGCTGTGGCTGCGGACCTGCGCGTCGAGTTCGCCATTGAGGCTCAGCTCGATGGCTTCCGGTCGAATCGCGATGCGGTGGGTAATGGGTCGCTGCAACAATTTTGTGGCGCTGTCGGCGTCCAGCAGGTTGTAGTTGCCGATGAAGCCGGCGGCAAAGACATCGACGGGCGCCGTGTAAAGCGTCTCGGCATCGCCGCTCTGTACGATCTTTCCCTGATTCATCAGGAAAATGCGGTCGGACATGGTCAGCGCTTCCTCCTGATCGTGTGTGACGAAGATGGTGGTCAGGCCGAGTTCGCGCTGGATCTGACGGATCTGTTCGCGCAGGTGCTTGCGAATTCGCGCATCGAGGGCCGACAGCGGTTCGTCGAGCAGCAACAGGCGTGGACGGGTCACCAGAGAGCGGGCCAGGGCGACTCGCTGGCATTGGCCACCGGACAGCTGATGCGGATAGCGGGCGGCAAATTCGTTCAGCTCCACCAGTTTCAGCACTTCGGCGACGCGCTTCTGGCTGTCGTCGGCGTTGACCTTCTGCATGCGCAGACCGAAGGCGACGTTCTGTTGCACCGTCATGTTGGGGAACAGTGCGTAGCTCTGGAACACCATGCCTATCCCGCGTTTCTGCGGGCTCAGCGGAACGAGGTCGTGATCATCGAGCAGGATCTTGCCGCCGTCCACCGGGGTCAGCCCGGCGATGCAGCGCAGCAGCGTGGACTTGCCGCAACCGGACGGACCGAGGAGGGTGACGAATTCACCCTTGCTGATTTCACAATTGATGTCGCTGAATACCGTGGTACCCAAATAACTCTTTTGAAGGTGTTGGACGCTGACATAGCTCATTCGCTTTTGTCCTTGTTCAAGATATTGGCCGCCCAGGTCAGAACCAGCACAAAGAAAAAATAGGAAATCACCAGCGCGCTGGTGAAGTGGCCGCTGCTGTTGCGCATGTTGTTGAGGTAGACCTGCAGGGTTTCGTAGCGGGTGCCGACGAGGATGTTGGCAAACACGAACTCGCCGAACAGGAACGAGAACGACAGCAGCAACGCCACCATCAAGCCCTTGCGCAGGTTTGGCAGCACCACCAGGAACGCCGCTTGAAAGGTACTGGCCCCGAGCAGTTGGGCGGCGTCCATCAGGTCACGCAGGTTGATCGCCTGCAGGTTGTTGGTGATTGCCCGGTACATGAACGGCAGCGCCACGGTGAAATAGCAACCGATCAGGATCCACGGCGTCCCGACCATCGCGAACGGTCCCGAACCGTAGAGCTGCAACAGGCCCACCGATGACACCACCGGCGGCACCGCAAAAGGCAACAGGATCAGGATGTTCATCAGCGCATCGAGTTTCGGGAAGTGGTAATGCACCACAAACAGCAAGGGCAGAATCAGCACCACCGACAGAATCAATGCACCCACACACACCAGCAACGATTGTCCGAAGGCATGAAGAAAGCGTGGGTCGCTCCACAGTTGCACGTACCACTTGAAGGTAAAGCCGCTGGGCAAAATGGTGGCCGACCAGCTGCTGGAGATCGAGTAGATCAGCGTCCCGAGCAGTGGCAGCAATAGAATGGCGAACAGCAGGTACACCACCACCCGGTGGTAGATACCGGCAGCGCCCGGTTCAGCGCGAGACATGGTAGCTCCTCTTCAACAGCAGCTGATGCACGATGGTCACCAGGGTCATCAACGCCACCAGCACTACGGCCAGGGCGCTGGCCAGGTTCGGATCCAGGGAAATATCACCGGAGACCATGGCCGCGATGCGGATCGTCAGCACGTTGAAGTTGCCGGTGGTCAGCGCGTAGACCGTGGCGTAGGCGCCAAGGGCGTTGGCCAGCAGGATCACGAAAGTGCCCAGCAGCGCCGGTGTCAGCACGGGCAAGCCGATGTGCCGCCAGTACTGCCAGCCGTTGGCGCCGAGCAATTCGGCGGACTCACGCCAGTCTTCGCGCAAGGCGTCGAAAGCTGGGTAGAGCAGCAAGACGCCGAGAGGAATCTGGAAGTAGGTGTAGAGAATGATCAGCCCGGTTTTCGAGTACAGGTTGAAATCCTGAATGATCCCGGCCTGCTTGAGCATGATGGTGAAGCTGCCGTTGAAGCCCAACAGAATGATGAACGCGAAGGCCAGGGGCACGCCGGAAAAGTTGCTGGTCATGTTGGCGAAGGCGTTGACGAAATTACGCAGTTTCGAGTCGACGCGGCGCAGGGAGTAGGCACCGAGTATGGCGATGATGATCCCGAACACGCTGGACCAGAAACTGATCTCCAGGCTGTACTGGATCGCCTGCAGATAGAACTTCGAGTTGAAGATTTTGCTGAAGTTGGCCAGGCCCCAGCCGAACTCTTCCGATTCCAGGCTATTGATCATGACCCACGCCAGCGGGGCGATCTGGAACACGATGAAGAACAGCATGAAAGGTACCACGCACAGGACCGCCAGCCATTTGCCACGCGTCATTGCGTTCACTTGAGCAGCTCCCGGCAGACAGGTTTGTCGTGAGCCACGCCGAGCAGTTCGCAGACGGTGCCGCAGATTTCAGTCTGTTGCGGGGCGGCGTTGGCATCGCAACTGAAGGCATCGCCGAGCACGAACAGCGGTACTTCGCGTTCCTCGGGCAGCAGGCCGTTGTGGGAACGGTCATTGTTCATGCCGTGGTCGGCGGTCACCATGACCTGATACCCGGCATCGAGCCAGCCTTGCAGGTAGTCGGCGAGGATGATGTCCGCCGAGCGGGCGCTGTTGCGGTATTGCGGGGTGTCGAGGCCGTGCTTGTGCCCGGCGTCGTCGATGTTCATGGGGTGAACCAGGAGAAAATTCGGCGCATGGCGCAGGCGCAGGTTTTCTGCGTCGGCGAACAGGTGCGAGTCCGGGTAATGATCGCTCCAGTAGAAATGGCCGTGCTGGATCGGCAGGTCCGGATCGTCGGTATGGCGATCCCGGGCCGCGACGAATGGCGAGCGGTTATACAGCTCGCTGAGCCAGTGATAGGCCGCAGCGGCAGTGACAAGGCCGGCGTCGGTGGCGTAGTGATAGATGCTGCGTTGATTGGACAGGCGCGAGATGTTGTTATGGACGATGCCGCTGTCGATCGGCGTCACGCCGGTCAGGATGCATTCATAAAGCGGTCGGGACAGGGCCGGCAGTTCGCACTCCAGTTTGTAGAGCGCCGCGCGTCCTGCGCCAACGTAAGCCTGCAGGTGCCCCATGGCGTGACGGGCGACCTCGTAGTTGAGGCCGTCGAGCACGACAAGGATGACGTTGTGCTTCATAGGGGTGGAACTCCGTGGGTTCTCTCAAACCTGTAGGAGCCGGCTTGCTGGCGATTGGATCACCACGGTGCCCAGAGAGAAACCGAGGTGTCTGGATCGCCAGCAAGCCGGCTCCTACAGATCCAGTATCACTTCATCTCGACGATGACTTCTTCGTTCCACTTCTGCGGCAGGGCCTTGGAGGTCTTCTCCCACGCGTCCGCATCCTTGATCGGCGTCACGCCCTTGTACTGCTCGTTCGGCAACAGCTTGGCCTTGACCTCATCCGGCAGTGTTATATGTTCGGCGCGGATCGGACGGGCATTGCCGCGCGCCAGGTTGATCTGGCCGGCATCGCTGAAGATGTATTCGCGCGCCAGCTTGGCGGCGTTCGGGTGCTTGGCGTACTTGTTGATGATGGTGGTGTAACCGGAAATCACCGAGCCGTCGGATGGAATCAGCACCGTGTAGTCATCAGGGTTGGCCATCTTGGCCTTGTAGCTCAGGCCATTGAAGTCCCAGACCACGCCGACTTCGATTTCACCCTTCTCCATGGTCGCGATAACCGGGTCGGTCATCGACAAGCGACCTTGCTTGGCGATCTCGGCAAACATCAACAGGGCCGGCTGCAGGTTTTTCTCGTCGCCACCGTTGGCAATGGCCGCCGCCAGTACGCCGTTGGCCGCTTGGGCGGAAGTGCTCACGTCACCAATGGATACCTTGTATTTGCCAGTCTTGAGGTCGGCCCATTTGGTTGGCGCGTCGGAACCGTGCAGCAGCTTGTTGTTGATGACGAAGGCAATGGTGCCGGTGTAGGCCAGGGCCCAGTGCCCATCCTTATCCTTCGCCCAGGCCGGGATCTGCTCCCAGGTGCTCGGCTTGTAGGGTTGCGACACTTCCTGCTTGACCGCGATCGGACCGAATGCGGCACCGACGTCGCCGATGTCGGCAGTGGCATTGTCTTTTTCGGCTTTGAACTTGGCGAGTTCCTGGGCCGAACTCATGTCGGTGTCGATATGTTTGAGGCCATAGTTCTTGGCCAGGTCGTCCCAGGTGCCTTTCCAGTTCGCCCAGTTATCGGGCATGCCGACACTGTTGACTTCACCTTCCGCTTTCGCCGCGGCTTCCAGGGTTTTCAGGTCGGTATCAGCGGCCATGGCGGCAGTGCACATAGCAATGGTCGAGCCTAACAGTGATGCCAGGAAAAGCTTGTTCATCCGAAGCTCCTTTGGGCGTTTTCAACGCTGCGATTGCGGTTGTGTTGGTCTAGGTCAGCAATACCTGAGCCAATCTAGGCGGCCAGGATGACATTTTGATGTCGAGCGCCGGCCTGCCCAGGTTTCCTGCTTTGGATATCCCAGGGTTGGAGATAAGCGTAGACCATGGCTAAGGACCTGAAATGAAAGGACTTGGCCATGTAATTGCAGGGGCAGGAGCACATGCCTGGAGCAACCGTTCGGTAACTTTGTCATCTGCCAGTCATGTGCAGTGCCTAGGCTTGCAGAGAGTTGATGGCACCGATTTCAAGCGCGGTTCAGCCTCGAAACAGTGCTGGTCTAGTCCAGATAGGTAACGTTGATGCGCATCGATACAACCAAGGCGGTGACAGCGATCGGGCAGGTCCTGCAGGAACAGTTGGACCATGGCCTGTTGGCGGCCGGGAGCAAGTTGCCGGCCGAGCGCAAGCTCAGTGAGTTGTTCGGTACCACACGGATCACCGTGCGTGAGGCGTTGTTACAGCTGGAGGCCCAGGGCCAGATTTATCGGGAAGAGCGCCGTGGCTGGTTCGTATCGCCACCGCGCCTGGCGTACAACCTGATGCAGCGCAGTCATTTTCACGCGATGGTCAGCGCTCAGGGGCGAGTACCGTCCACCGAGGTGATTTCGGCGCGGTTGCAGCCGGCATCGGCGGCGGTCTGTGCCTGGTTGCAATTGCCGGCGTTGTCGAGTGTGATCCAGATTTGCCGGGCGCGGCGCATCGATGAACGGCTGGTTTTGTATGTCGAGCACTATCTGAATCCGCAGTTTTTCCCGGGGATTCTGCAATTTGATTTGAATCAGTCGATGACCGAGCTGTATGCCCGGCATTACGATTTGCATTATGGGCGGGTGCGTTTCGAGATTGTGCCGACGGCGCTGTCGGTGGATGCAGCGGCGGCTCTACGGGTGTCGGTGGGCAGTCCGGGGCTGCGGATTGCCCGGGTCAACTACGATCAGCATCAACGGCTGATCGATTGTGACCTGGAGTTCTGGCGGCATGATGCAATTCATGTCGGGGTTGATGTGGTCTGAGCCTGGCCGCCGCAAGCTGCACGTGCCTGGCGTCATCCAAAGCGATAAATGTCCATGCCCAGGGCACCCAGGGTGAATCCCTCGTGGCTCACGCTGAATGTGCCGCCGGCGCCGCGGGCAAAGAACAACGGCAACAAATGTTCATCACTTGGATGGTTGCGCGCGGCGTTCGGCGCTTGCCGACGATAATCATGCAACGCGACTTCATCCTGCGCCTCAAGCTTCTCTACCATCCAGTCGCGAAATTCCCTGGCCCAGGGTTCGACGCTTTCCGGGCCAGCGTGCCAGTCCAGTTCGCGCAGGTTGTGGGTGATGCTGCCGGACCCGATCAGCAGCACGCCGTGTTCGCGCAGGCTGGCCAGGGCATGGCCGACGCGGGTCTGCAGGGCCGGGCCGCCGCGGGTCGGTAGCGAGACTTGCACCACAGGGATATCGGCTTGTGGATACATCAATGACAGCGGCACCCAAACCCCGTGGTCGAACGGCCGCTTGGGGTCGATGCGTGCAGGCAGGCCATCGCTCTTCAGCAATTCGACCACCTCTGTCGCCAGCTGTGGGTCACCGGGTGCCGGGTACTGCACCTCGAACAAGGCCTGTGGAAATCCGCCGAAGTCATGCCAGGTGTCGGGTTGTGCGTTGCCGCTGACCAGCAGCTCATTACTTTCCCAATGCGCGGATACAATGATGATGGCCCCGGGTTTCGGCAATTCGGCGGCCAGGCGTGCCAGGGCGGGCCCGCTGGCACCCGGTTCGAGTGCCAACATGGGCGAGCCGTGGGATATGTACAGGCTGGGGAACATGAATGAGCTCCTGAGGGGTAAGATGGCATCATCTTCAGTCAGATCATTGATCTAAATCTAATATAAGTTTTAGCGTCTATTGATCGAATTTTCGGGATTAATTATGCAGCCGGAGTTTTGGCACAAGCGGTGGACGTCGAATCAGATCGGCTTTCATCTGCCGGAAGTGAATCCATATCTGCAACGGTACTGGCCGCAATTGGGCCTGGAAGAGGGCTCGCGCGTACTGGTGCCGTTATGCGGGAAAAGCCTGGATCTGCTGTGGCTGGCAAAATGCGGTCACGAGGTGTTGGGCGTCGAATTGTCGGAAAAAGCGGTGGAAGACTTTTTCCACGAGCATCAATTTGATCCGGACGTCAGCGACCAAGGCCCTTTCACTGTCTATCGGGCGGGCTCGATCGAGATCTGGTGTGGTGATTTCTTCGCGTTGACGGCCGGCGATGTCGCTGATTGCAGTGCGTTGTACGACCGCGCTGCATTGATTGCCTTGCCGCCGACAATGCGCGAGCAATACGCCGAGCATCTGAAGCGGATTCTGCCGAAGGATTCGCTGGGGCTGCTGATTACCCTGGATTACGACCAGGCGCAAATGGACGGGCCGCCATTTGCCGTGCTGGATGATGAAGTGCAAAAACTGTTCGGGACGTCGTGGGAATTGAAGATTCTCGAGGATCAAGACGTTCTGGGTGAGAGCTGGAAGTTTATCGAGAGCGGTGTGACGCGGCTTGAAGAGCGGGTTTACCGGGTTTCTACTCGGTAATTGCTGTTGTTTGTGCTGGCCTCTTCGCGAGCAAGCTCGCTCCCACATTTGAAATGCATTCCCCCGTGGGAGCGGGCTTGCTCGCGAAGGGGGCCTGAAGAACACCGCAATAATCCCCAGACAAAAAAAGGCCCGCATTCACTGCGGGCCTTTTCTATTACTGCGGAAGCTATCAGCCCCGACGACGCAGTGCGTCGATGCGGTCTTCCAGCGGCGGGTGGCTCATGAACATGCGGGCAAACCCTTGCTTGATGCCACCGTTGATGCCGAAGGCATTCAGGGTGTCCGGCATGTGTACCGGCAGCCCCTGTTCCGCCCGCAGGCGTTGCAGGGCGCCGATCATGGCATTGGTGCCGGCCAGGCGTGCACCGGCTTCGTCGGCACGAAATTCCCGTTTGCGCGAAAACCACATGACGATGGAGCTGGCCAGGATGCCCAGGACCAGTTCGGCAAAGATGGTCGCCACGTAGTAGGCGATGCCTTGGCCTTCTTCGTTCTTGAAGATCACCTTGTCGACGAAGTTGCCGATGATCCGTGCAAAGAACATCACGAAGGTGTTCACCACGCCCTGGATCAGCGCCAGGGTGACCATGTCGCCATTGGCCACGTGGCCGATTTCGTGGGCCAGCACGGCTTTGACTTCATCCGGCGAAAATCGCTCGAGCAAGCCCTGGCTGACCGCGACCAGCGCGTCGTTCTTGTTCCAGCCGGTGGCGAAGGCGTTCGCCTCGTAGGCCGGGAAAATCCCGACTTCCGGCATCTTGATCCCGGCTTCCCGGGACAGTTGCTCAACGGTTTGCAGCAGCCATTGCTCGTGACGTGTGCGCGGCTGGGTGATGATCTGGGTGCTGGTGCTCATCTTCGCCATCCACTTGGAGATGAACAGCGAGAACAGGGAACCGGCGAAACCAAAGACCGCACAGAAGATCAGCAGCTGATTGAGGTTGAGATCAACCCCGTTGGCCGCCATGAACCCGTTGAAGCCGAAAAGGCTCAGGGTGATGCTGGCAATCAGCACGACCGCCAGGTTAGTGGCCAAAAACAGCAGGATGCGCATCATGGTTGTAGAAATCTCCTCATGCTAAATATGTAGCGTACTGCGGGGTATATAAGGTGCTGCACCGGGCTATTCAACCGGGTGACTATTTCAAACTGTGTCCTACAGCAAGAGTCTAGCTGGTTGAAGGACATTTCCGACGCTGATGGCGGGAAGTGTTCGTCAGCCAATTGACCTCGCAGGCCCCGTAGTTGTTAGACGCGAGCCAGTAACCTGTCCTCCGTCAGCCGTGGAAGGCGTGATGCAAGACAGGGCGCAAAGATATGTTGCTGAATCAATCACCCTGCGACTTCAGTACGCGTCGCACGGTGACCTGCGCTTACTGGCGGTAAGACTTGAGGAAATTGCCGATACGTCCGATGGCCATGTCCAGGTCATCCAGCCGCGGCAGGGTCACGACTCGGAAATGGTCCGGCCATGGCCAGTTGAAGGCCGTGCCTTGCACCACCAGCAGCTTTTCGGAGAGCAGCAGGTCGAGCACGAACTTTTCGTCGTTGTGGATCGGGCAGACTTTCGGATCGATGCGCGGGAAGGCATACAGGGCGCCCATCGGCTTGACGCAGCTCACGCCCGGAATGTCGTTGAGCAATTCCCAGGTACGGTTGCGCTGCTCCAGCAGGCGACCTTGCGGCAACACCAGGTCATTGATGCTCTGATAACCGCCGAGGGCGGTCTGGATCGCATGCTGGCTCGGCACGTTGGCGCACAGGCGCATGTTGGCCAGCATGTCGATGCCTTCAATGTAGCTATGGGCGTGGTGTTTCGGGCCGGAAATGGCGACCCAGCCGGAACGGAACCCGGCTACGCGGTAGGACTTGGACAGGCCGTTGAAGGTCAGGCACAGCAGGTCCGGCGCGAGCGAAGCGGTGCAGATGTGCACGGCATCGTCGTACAGGATCTTGTCGTAGATTTCGTCGGAGAACACCACCAGGTTGTGCTGGCGGGCCAGTTCCAGCATGCCCAGCAGGACTTCTTTCGAATACACCGCACCCGTCGGATTGTTCGGGTTGATGATCACCAGCGCCTTGGTATTCGGGGTGATCTTGGCCTTGATGTCGGCCAGGTCCGGCCACCAGTTGGCCTGCTCGTCGCACAGGTAATGCACCGGGTTGCCCCCCGACAGGCTCACCGCGGCGGTCCACAGCGGGTAGTCAGGGGCCGGCACCAGTACTTCGTCGCCATTGTTGAGCAGGGCCTGCATCGACATCACGATCAGCTCGGACACGCCGTTGCCCAGGTAGATGTCTTCGATGCCGACGCCTTCCACCTGCTTTTGCTGGTAGTACTGCATGACGGCCTTGCGCGCACTGAACAGGCCTTTGGAGTCGCTATAACCCTGGGCGGTCGGCAGGTTGCGGATCACGTCCTGGAGGATTTCATCCGGCGCTTCGAAACCAAAGGGTGCCGGGTTGCCGATGTTCAGCTTGAGGATGCGATGGCCTTCCTCTTCCAGGCGTTTGGCGTGCTTGAGCACTGGGCCGCGAATGTCGTAGCAGACGTTGGCGAGCTTGTTCGATTTGCTGACCTGCATGGCGATGTGTTCCCGAAAATGAACGATCCAGGCGGCGTTTGCACGACCGTACTGGGAATCCTGCGTAATCACACAGGCCTGACGCCTTGTGATGCGCCACTCATAAATCCGTTTGAATGCGCGTGGTCTGGCTGCCAGACTGGCGTTTGACGAGGCGCAATCATACGTGCCGCCCGATCCGTGGAAAAGGTACAGATCGGGCTTTTTCAGCTGCTGAGGTGTGACAATGGAAAAGTTGGATAAAACCCTGGAAGAATGGAAGGCGATGCTCGATCCGGAGCAGTACAACGTTTGCCGCCTGAAGGGCACCGAACGTCCGTTTTCCGGCAAATACAACGACAGCAAGGTCGACGGTGTCTACCACTGCATCTGCTGCAACGAGCCGCTGTTCGACTCCAAGACCAAATTCGACTCCGGCTGCGGCTGGCCGAGTTTCTACGCGCCGATCGGCGACAGCGCCATGGTCGAGATCCGTGATGTCAGCCATGGGATGATTCGCACCGAGGTGGTTTGCGCCAAATGCGATGCGCACCTGGGGCATGTGTTCCCGGATGGTCCGCCGCCGACCGGGTTGCGGTATTGCATCAACTCGGTGTGCCTGGACCTGGTGCCGCGCTCCTAACTTGGATTTTTGATCGGTTCAGCGAGCCCCTGTAGGAGCCGGCTTGCCGGCGAAGGCGTCTGCGTTGGCGATGCAAGGCTCGAGGCCGCCTTCGCTGCGGTGCGGCGATCCGACAAGCCAGCTCCTACAGTTCGTGTTGCACGACGGAAGATCGATTTATTAAATTGCACACAATTCAATTGCTCGCTATGTTTATCCCACCAGCCTTACCTCAGAGTCCGAAATCATGAGCGACAACTTGCTGAGCATTCCCTGCACCACCATCAAGGGCGAGCAAAAGACCCTGGCGGATTACGCCGGCAAAGCCGTTTTGGTGGTCAACACCGCGAGCAAATGCGGTTTCACTCCGCAATACAAAGGGCTGGAAGAGCTGTGGCAGACCTACAAGGACCAAGGCCTGGTGGTGCTCGGCTTTCCCTGCAACCAGTTCGGCCAGCAAGAGCCAGGTAACGAAGGGGCGATTACCGAATTTTGCGAGTTGAACTACGGCGTCAGCTTCCCGCTGTTCAAAAAGATCGAAGTCAACGGCGCTGATGCCCATCCGCTGTTCGTGCAATTGAAAAAGCGTGCACCGGGCGTACTGGGTTCCCAGGGTATCAAGTGGAACTTCACCAAGTTCCTGATCGGCAAGGACGGGCAGTTGGTCAAGCGCTTCGCGCCGGCGACCAAGCCGCAGGACCTGAGCCGCGAGATCGAAGCCCTGCTCAAATGAATACCTTGTCCGTCGATTCCCTGAAGCTCGACAGCCAACTCTGCTTCAAGCTGTATGCCGCTTCCCGGGCGGTCATCCGCGCCTATAAGCCGATGCTTGAGCAGCTCGGCCTGACCTACCCGCAATACCTGGCGATGCTGGTGTTGTGGGAGTGGCAGGAAGCGACCCCGGAGCAGCCGACGGTCAAGGCGTTGGGCGAGCGCCTGGCGCTGGATTCCGGCACGTTGACGCCGCTGCTCAAGCGGCTTGAGCAGTTGCAGCTGGTGCAGCGTCAGCGTTCGGCGCGGGATGAGCGTGAAGTGCACCTGAGCCTGTCACCCAGCGGCAAGGCGTTGCGCGCCCGGGTGGGGCCGCTCAAGGCGCGCCTGTTGTGCGACAGCGGTGTCGATCTGGATCGGCTGCATGATCTGCGCGAGGGGCTCGATCATCTCCTGGGCCAGATCAAGGCGCTGTCGTAGTCGGCATCCACAAATCCAGCAAGGCGGCCAGCTCTTCGCGGCGGAACGGTTTGGCCAGGTAGTCGCTCATGCCCGCTGCACGGCAGCGTTCGCGTTCTTCGGACATCGCATTGGCGGTCAGGGCGACAATGGGCAACTGTGGCCAGCGCCCGCTGCGACGGATTTGCCGGCTGGCTTCGTAACCGTCCATCACCGGCATGTTGCAGTCCATCAGCACCAGATCGAACTCGCTGTGCTCAAGTTGATCCAGGGCCTCGCCACCGTGAGCGGCGACGATCACCTCGCAGCCGAGTTTGCCAAGCATGCCCTTGGCCACCAGCTGATTGACCGGATTGTCCTCCACCAACAACACCCGTCCGCGTCGCATGGGTGAGCGATTATCGAGCCGGGCATCGTTGATCGTGTTGAGATCCGGCTGCAGCACCCGCCGCAGAGTCTGGTACAGCGCATTCCGCGCCAGAGGCCGCGCCTGTTGCTGCAAGGGCGCCAGGGCGGCGGCTTCTTCGCTGGGCATGAAACTGCCGTAGGCGGTCACCAGCAAAATCGGCGCCGTGCAGGTGGGGCGCAGGCCGAACAGGCATTCGGGGCAGTCGGTGATCACCACATCCGGGTCCAGCCCGATCAACAAGTCGTCGATCGAACGTTGCTGATATTCCAGGCCCCAACCCGGCAACAGGCTCTTGAGCAGTTCCGCCAGACCGCTGCTGGCGGCGGTGATCGCGATGACCTTGCCCGGCAATTTTGCCGGCACCAGGGCGCGGGTGTGGCCCGGCAACGGCAGGTCCGCGCAGAACTGGCTGCCGAAGCCGGGTTCGGAGCTGATGGCGAGACGGCCTTGCATGGCTTCGCAGAGGTTGTAGGTCAGTGCCAGGCCCAGGCCGGTACCGCCGAATTGCCGGGTAATACCGGCACCCGCCTGGGTGAAGGGCTGAAAGATCCTGAGCTGGGCGTCCTGGGCGATGCCGATACCGGTATCGCAGACCTCGATCCTGACGCCGTCCCCGAACGTGGACAGGCGCACATCGACCCGGCCGAAGCGGGTGAACTTGAGGGCGTTGGACAACAGGTTGCTGACGATCTGCCGGACCCGGGTCGGGTCGCCGAGCACCAGCGCCGGAAAGTGCGGATCGATCAGACAGGTCAGTTCGACGCTCGGTGCTGCGTTCTGCGACAGCAGGCTGGCAGTGTCTTCGATCAGCGAACCGAGATCGAACGGGATGTGCTCGAGTTCAAGCTGACCCGCGTCGAATTTCGACAGGTCGAGAATGTCGTTGAGCAATTCCACCAGCACTTTTCCCGAGTCATGGGCGATGGACAGCTGTTGCTGTTGCTCGGCATTGAGCGGGCCATCCAGTGAGAGCGCGATCATCCCCAGCAGTCCGTTGAGAGGGGTACGGATTTCGTGGCTCATGTTGGCCAGGAACGCCGAGCGCGCTTCGGCCATGTCCAGGGCGGTGCGGCGGGCGACGTCCAGTTCCTGGTTGGACTGGCTGAGCCGGGCGTTGATGGCTTTGAGTTCCGCGGTCCGGGCCGAAACGATGTTTTCCAGTTGTGCGAGGTAGTCGGTCAGACGGTTTTCGGCATTGCGTCGCTGCTGGATTTCGGTGGCGATGTTTTCGAATTGCTGATTCGCAACTTTGACCAGCACGCCGATCTCATCGTTTTCATGACCGGCAGGGCATTCCAGCCACGTCGGTTCGACACTGCGCGGATCGCGGCCGCTGAGTTCACGAATGACCCGTGCCAAGGGTTTGGTCAGCATCACATAGAACAGGGCAAGCAGGATGCCGGTCAGCAGCAGGCTCCGGGTGAAGCCGTTGAGCAGGGTCACTTCGGCCCGACTCAGGAACCGGCTGCCGAAGGCATAGGTGTCGACGTCCAGGCGCAGGGTGCCGAGGGATTCGGACGGTAAATGGTCCAGGTACAGGCGGTCTTCGAAGTGCCGGTTGGCGCCAAACAGGAAGTCGCTGATCACCCGATAACCGCTTTGCGAGCCCGGGCGCTTGACTTTGGCCAACACCGTACCGTTGTTGTCGGTCAATTGCGCGCCGATGATGGCGGGCGAGCGCAACAGGCCCAGGGTCAGTTCCTGGGCGAGTTCGGCGTCGATGTTGTAGGCGATGCGCGAAGCGGGGTTATGACTGATTTCCAGCAATGACAGGATTTCGCGGTTGATGGAGGCATCTTCGCTGGCATAATCGATGCTTATTTGCAGCAAGCTGAGCAGCGTACCCAGAATGAAGCCGACCAGTACGGTCAGCCGGGCTTGTTTATAGGACAGGCGGTTAGTGAACTTGATATCCATGGGGTGTTGAACCACTTCCGTTTCCCTTCGCTGCTCAAGCATAGTCGATCATGCATGGATCCCGATGTCCCCGCACGCCCCTTGTTCAAGGGCTGAAAAGGTCATCGTACGCTGTGTTGGATTGCTGTAACGCATCATTACCGTGAACGTGCCCGAGGAGAAGACGTGGATTCCCGATTGAATGCTTTTCTTGAACGCGCCGATGCCGTGCTGGCCCGTATCGAACCGCTGCTGCCCACCCCCCGGCAAGCCATCGACTGGACGCACTGCCTGGCCGCACGCTGGCATCGCGAAGGGCGCAGCGGTTTTCTGTTGCCGCTGCAAGTCAGTCTCGACATGCGTTTGTCCGACTTGATCGGCGTCGATCGGCAAGTGGAACAGTTGGGGCGCAATACCCAACAGTTCCTCGACGGCATGCCGGCCAACCACGCCTTGCTCTGGGGCTCGCGCGGTACAGGCAAATCGTCCCTGGTGCGCGCCTTGCTGGCCGAACACGCCCAGGCGGGGTTGCGGCTGATCGAGATCGAACGCGATCACCTGGCGGACTTGCCACGCGTAGTCGAACAGATTGGCAAATTGCCCCAGCGCTTCGTGCTGTTCTGCGATGACCTGTCGTTCGAGTCGGGCGAAGGCGACTATCGCGTGCTCAAGAGCGTGCTCGACGGTTCTCTCGAACAGGCGCCGGATAACGTTTTACTCTACGCGACCTCCAATCGTCGGCACCTGGTTCCGGAAAAGGAAAGCGATAACGAAAACTGGAAAAGGGTCGACGGCGAACTCCATCCCAGCGAGGCGGTGGAAGACAAGATTGCCCTGTCGGACCGTTTTGGCCTGTGGCTGTCGTTCTATCCGTTTACCCAGGAACACTTCCTCAACGTCGTCGAGCACTGGATCGGTCAACTGGCCGACAAGGCCGGCCTCAAGTGGCAGCGTGATGCAGAACTGGACATCCTCGCCGTGCGCTGGGCGACGGGGCGGGGCAATCGCAACGGACGATGCGCCTATCAATTTGCCCGCTATTGGGTCGGGCTCAAGCTGTTGGAGCGCAAGGCATGATCGATTTGCAAAAGAGCGGCCAGGGCCTCGAAGGCTACGGCATGCTGTGGGCACAGCTGGAGTCATTGCTGGCGGATGAGCGGGATTTCATTGCCAACGCCGCGCAGTTTTCGGCATTCCTGTACAACCAGCTCGATGATTTGAACTGGGCCGGTTTTTACCTCAATCGCAATGAAGAGCTGGTACTGGGTCCGTTTCAAGGCCAGATCGCCTGCGTGCGAATTCCGTTCGGTCGCGGTGTGTGCGGGACTGCGGCGGCGACCTTGCACACCCAATTGGTCGAAGACGTGCACGCGTTCCCGGGGCATATCGCCTGCGACAGCGCGTCCAACAGCGAGCTGGTCGTGCCGCTGGTCAAAAACGGCCGATTGATCGGCGTATTGGACCTCGACAGCCCGAAGCTCGCGCGGTTTACCGCTGAAGATCAAGCCGGTATCGAACACCTGGCGGCGATTTTCCTGCGCCTGACTGACTGCTGATCATGCAGGGTTAAGCCTCTTTCATTTTGCTGTCGTCGTTTTGTCGAAGTTGCTGTTGCAGCGCCTGCTCCAATTCGAGCATGGCGCTCCCTACGGCTTCGCTGCATTCGGTGACGTTGGCGCGATGGAACACTTCATGGCAGGCGCTCTCCAGCGCCTCACAGCTGTCGATCAAGCGGGCGGCCTGGACAATGCGGGCCGCGCCCTTGATTTTGTGGGCCATATCGAGGAATGACTGCCGCTCCCCGGATGGGGTCAATGCCAGCAGCGCTTGTCGGTCCGACCGGTTGCTGTTGAACAGTTCGACCAACAGTCGCTGTTCCAGAACCGGGTTACCCCCCGTCAACTGGTGCAGCCCTTTCAGGCTGAAGGCCGGATCGCGCACGATGGGCTCGATACCGTCAACCCATTGGCTCAACGCTGACAGCGTCAGGGGTTTGAACAGGCAGTCGTCCATGCCGGCTTGTTTGCAGCGCTGTATTTCTTCCGGCTGTGCGTTGGCAGTGAACCCCAGAATGGTGCAGGGAGGGCGTGGCGTTTGTGGTTCCTGTCGGCGAATGGCGCGGGCCAATTCGTAGCCATTCATGATCGGCATGTTGCAATCGACAATCACCAGATCGAACGTCTGCGCTTGCCACGCCTCGAATCCTGCCTCGCCATCCGCTGCGACGCTGAATCGATGCCCCAGAAACTCAAGCTGCTGGCACATGAGCAAGCGATTGGCCGGGTGATCGTCCACCACCAGAACGTTCAGGGGCGACCTTGTGGCATGGATGGGCGCTTCAACAGCCTCGGGAAGCTGCTCGTATGGCAGCGTTGCCAGGCACAGCGAAACCTGGACCTGAGTGCCGATACCCGGCTGGCTGCTCAATTGCAGGCTGCCGCCCATCATCTCGCACAGACTGCGACTGATCACCAGGCCCAGCCCTGCGCCCCCCCTGCTTGACTGTTCACAATGATCGGCTTGAGCGAAAGGTTCGAATAACCGTTGCCGATCCTGTTCGCTGATGCCGATGCCACTGTCCTGAACGTGTAACAACATCCGGATGCGTTCCGGCTCGTCGGTGGGTTGCAGGACAACGCTGATCCTGACCTGGCCAAGCTCTGTGAACTTGATGGCGTTGCTGATCAGGTTGGACAACACCTGCTTGAAGCGCAACGGGTCCAATACGATATCGAGCCGCGGATTGTCGGGGTGAAATTCCAACAGCAGTTCAAGATTTTTCTGACGCGCCAGCCCTTCGAAAATCCGTATCACCGAGGTCACGATCTCACGCGGGTTGACGCGTTCCGGGCTCAGGCTCAGGCGGCCGGACTCGATCCGCGCGATATCGAGAATGTCTCCGATCAGCTCGAGCAAGTCTTTTGCCGAGTTGTACGCCACATCGATGGCCGGACGGTCCGGATGCTGGTCATCGATACGCTTGAGCGTCAGTTCGAGCATGCCGATGACCGCGTTCATCGGCGTGCGGATCTCATGGCTCATGGTCGCCAGGAACGTGCTTTTGGCCCGGTTGGCTTCATCGGCCCGTTCTTTCGCGCAGCGCAACTCATCGAACAGTTGCCGCCGCTCGCTGATGTCGATCCAGCCGCCAATGATGCCCCGCACTTCACCGCTGGAATCGCGGTAGGGGATAATCCAGTGGTAGATCGTCAGTCTGCGGCCTCCAATGTGCAGCGGCCGGTCGAGAATCAGCGGTATGCCCTCGGCCACGACGCGCTGGTAATCGGCTTGAAATTCGCGCGCTTCGAAGGCATTGCTCAGGGTGCCCTGCAGGACGCTTTTGCCGATGACCTCTTCACGTTTCACGCAGAAGGTTTCCAGGTAACTGTCGTTGCAGCTTTGCAACAGCCCTTGCCGATCGCGCACATAGATGGGATGCGGTGTGCCGTTGACCAGCGAGCGCATGAATTCGAATTGATCGTTCAACGCACGCTCGGCCGCCTGACGCTGTTTTATCTGGCGACGCATATAAGCGTTCCAGGCAACGGAAATCAGCAACAGCACGCCGGCGCCGATGACGATCTGAAAAAACAGGCGGTGATAGTTGCGCCAGGGATGTTGCGAGGTCGCCGAATAACCACGCCAGCGACTGTTGATGATGCCCAGTTCTTCCGGTGTGATGCTTTGCAGCGCCTTGTCGAGAATGGCGTTCAGCTCGCGGGCGTCCCGGCCGGTCGCCAGGGAAAATGCGGCCTGCCGGGTTCCGAGGGTGCTGCTGATGCGCAGGGTGTGTTCGAAAACCTGCGATGACAGGAAGTAGTTGGCAACCACCAGTGAGCTCACCGCACCCTGTGCCTTGCCTTCGGCCAGCATTTCCGCGGCGCTGAAGGTGTCCGGGGTTTCAATCAGCTTGATCTGCGGGAACTCGCGGCGCAAGTCATCCGCCATTGGATTGCCCTGAGCGATGGCCAGGCTTTGGTTCTGCAATTGGGCAAGGCTTGTCGGGCTACCGGCGGATTTGCGGGTCAGCAGAATGAAGGAGTTCTGCAGGTATGGCCGGGTGAAGCTCAGGCTCGCTTCACGTTGGGCGCTGGGGAGCAGGGCGGCGATCAGGTCGGCTTGCCCGGTGTTGACCTGCTCGACCATCTCGCCATCGCTGCGGCTGCGCCGAATATCGAAGCGCAAACCGGTGCGCAGCCTGATCAGTTCGAGCAGGTCTGCGGTAATGCCTCGAAAGTTGCCGTCGTTGTCGAAAAACGTCAGCGGCGCAAACGCTTCATTGACCACCACCCGCACGACCGGGTGTTGCGCCAGCCAGCGTTCTTCGTGGTCACTGAGCTGCAGTTTTTGATCGGTGAGCAGAATGTCGCTGCCAGCGCTCCAGCGCTTGGCAATGCTGTCTCGCTCGCCGGTGGGGACAGCCATCAGCATCGCATTGATAATCCCGAGCAGTTCGGGGTTGTTCCTGTTCACGGCAAAGCTGAAACCCTGGGCTTCGTGTCTGCCGAAATTGGCCATGCGGACGTTGTTCAGGTAGCCCTTGTTGATCATGTAGTGGGTTGAAATAGTATCGCCGAGGAAGACGTCAGCCTGGTCGAAAGCCACAGCATTGATCGCATTCTGGTAGGAAGGATAGGACGTGATGATCGCCTTGGGATAGACGGCCCTGACTTCCTCCAGTGGCAAATAGTGATACACCATGCTCAACCGCAGGCCGGCGAGACCGTCGCTCAGGGACCTGCTTTCGTCTTCCCGGGTCACCAGCACCGGTTGATCCACGGCGTAGGGTTCGGACAGCACGATGTCCAGGGCATTGTGAGCTTCGAACCCGTTGGCGGTGCCGAGCAGGTCGACCTCGCCGTTTTCGAGTGCCTCGATCGCCGCCCCTCGGGACTCGAAGCGCCGGACCTTGATGGGCAAACCGGTGGACGTGCCCAGGAGCCCGGCATAGTCGGCGGTGTAACCTTCATACTCGTGACCGCTGACGGTCAGATCGAAGGGTGGATAATCCGGGGCTGAAGTGCCGAGAATCAGTTCACCCTTGTTTTTGATCCATTGACGCTGGGATTGATCCAGCTGCACTTCCAGGTGTCCGGCCGATGAACGACTGAGCAGGGTGAGACTGTTGCTGGAGTTCTGTGCAGCGGGCACCGCGGTGCTCAGGCTCAAACCGGCGGCCATGAGTATCAGATAGTCCTTTATGCGGCTGAGCATTCTGCTTCTCACACTAACGCGTTACGTTTTGCCATCTCGATGAGTTCAACCAGGGATTCGGCCTTGAGTTTTTGCATGAGTCGTTTTTTATAGGTGCTGACCGTCTTGTTGCTCAGAAACATGCCTTTGGCAATTTCCTTGTTGCTGCGGCCTTGGGCGAAAAGTTGCAATACCATCAGTTCGCGATCATTGACTGCCTTGAACAACTCCAGATCGGCACAACGTGCGTCATCGCCACGAACAGGACTCAGGGCCTCGCTCGGATAATAGTTGTAACCTGAAAATACCGCTTTGATGGCACTGACCAGTTCACTGAGCTCTTCCTGTTTGCACACATATCCGCAGGCGCCGGATTTCATGCAGCGAGTACCGAAAAGTTTCGGGCATTGCGCTGTTAGTACCAGTGTTTTTATCGGCGTACACATTTGGTTGATGCGGGCGAGAACTTCCAGTCCGTCCAGTTTGGGAATGCTGATATCGAGAATGACCAGGTCAGGCATGCATTCGCGAATCATCTGCATGGCATCGACCCCATTATCCGATTCGCCGACGACATTGAAATCTGCATGTTCGAGCAACATTCGGAGGGCAAGGCGGATGACGGGGTGATCGTCGACGATAAAAACGGAGTTCATAATCAACTGCGGCACATGTGCAAACAGGCGCTCTAGAACAAGGCTCCTACAACAGGCCGCTCGACGATGTACCCCGACAGTTACCCGATAGGAGTAATCGAGATGCCCAGACTAAGAGCCCACGTCCGAGAAGTTGTGAAGACTGTCGATGTCTTGATGCCAGCAGAAGACGTAATGCAAGCGACAGGCATCGCCAGCCGCCTATCCCTGGACAAGTACGTCTCTATTGGTTGGTTTCCGGCACCCGTAGAAGTCGGACCACCGCGCCGCAACGGGACTTCGGGTAAATACGCCTGGCTCAAGAGTGAGGTGGACGCGTGGATTCTGGCGCGCGCCGCTGCACGTACGGCCAGTCCGCTGGCTGCTTTCGACGGTGCCAGTCAACCCGCTTGAATTCCCTACGGACAAAAGAAAGCCCCGATGAGTTGACGCTCGACCAGGGCTTAAGAGGTATTTCCGATGAGTAATTATAGCTCGACCGCGTCGGCGAGTCACCGACTGCCGCCGACCATTTTCGACCTCGTCGCTCAGCATCAGGCCGGTAAGGCGAAGGCACCGTCAATGCTGGCAACCCCTGTGCAGTCGATCACAGGCACGGTGACCACTTCGGCCGTGTCCTTCAGCGTGGACCCACAGCCCGCGGCCAACGAGCCCATAGAGTGGAATGCTGACATCTGGTTGGCCGACTTCAACGCTGCTCTGGACGCCAACGACAGCGCCCAGCAGGACGCACTTGCCGCGATCGCCAAAGCGGCCATGGAAGACGCACAGCAACGTGGCGACGTCGACCGTGCCCACTCGATCAGTACAGCAGCCGCCAAGGCGGGGAACGCCCGCAGGGCAGCCCAACAAGCAGCAGTCGAAGCCATGCAGGTCGCTGACCACGAAGCCGAATACGAGGTACAAGGGGAATTTGCGAATCTGCCCTCAGTGGCGTTCGGCGAAGGTGCAGCGGCTCGCACTGAAGCCCCCGCGACGACCGGTATGCCGCTTCAAAAGGCACACGAAGGTGGCACGCCGATCGTGCACATAAGTACCGCCATCGGGGCGTTATCCCTGCGCCTTGGCGCCGACGATTCGCCCGAGTTCGAGGCTGAGGTGCGCGCCTTCATCATGGAAGGTGCAGCTGAAGAGGCCAAGGAACTGTGCCATGCGAAACTCGGCAAAATCGTCAAGCTAACCGACCCATCGAACGCGCTGCTGGGCTTGATCGTCCGTGAATTCGCCTACCACGCAGGGGACAACGGCGCGTACCGCGTGACCTCTGCCAAACAGCTGCAACAGCCAGGGTTCAAAAATTACTGTCGCAAGCATTACGGCGACGTGTTCGGCACGGACGTGGACGGGAACATCGTCCGGGAATTCGCTGGCGAAGTATGGTGGCGCCAGATCGGCGATAGATATCGCGTCATCACCGATGATGTCATGGACCCGACAGCGAAGCCCGACGACCCCAACAGCGAGACGTTCAATCGTTATCATGTGCTGAAAGACACGATGGTCAGGCCCGACATGAGCGCCACCCGCGCCGACATAAAGACCCTCGACGAATACTTGCTGTATGTAGACGGCGGTGACGAGGTAACCCGCGAATACCAGCTGGACTATTGGGCGTACATGCTCCAGCACCCGGACGTGAACATCCCGGTGGCGTTGGTGTTCATATCGCCGGAGGAAGGCACCGGCAAATCGACTTTGTCCTACCTGCTCAAGTGGCAGTTTGGTCCCGACTTGGTATCGACTGCGGGCGGCGACGCCATCTATGGAGGTTTCCATGACCCCTTCGTGCACTACCGCATCACGCACATGGACGAAATGCCACAACCTGTGCACCACGGTGTGGATGGACTTGCGTTCCTGTATCGGCTGATATCTGAGAAATACACTTCCCTCAAGCGCATATGGAAGGGCGCGTCGAAGCAACGTACCCCGCACATCGTGATCACCACGAACAGACTCGACGCGCTGAAGGTCACCGACACGGCTCGCCGGTTCTGCTTTGCCGTGAATTTGGAGAAACCGAAGAGCGCGGACTACTACAACAGGCTCTACGCCTGGATCGGAGAAGACGCACCCGGCCCCGGAATGGCGAAGTTGGCCGGCTACTTGATGAAGCGTGACGTGTCCAAGTGGAACCCCTACGCACGTCCGCCGATGACAGATGCCAGGCGGTACATCCAGCAAGCATCGCTCAGCTCCGAAGCTGAGTTCATACAGCGGCTGATCGAGGGGCGCGACCCCGACTTGATTCCTGGCACTGGTTACGCCAATCCGTTCGCCAAGGATATGGGGCGCGTCACCAGCATATTGCTAGGCCTTAGCGGATACCCGCCAGCCATTACCAATGGACTGCGGTTCACTGACAAGTCCGTGGCCAAAGCGTTGCGCGAACTCGGGTACGAGCAAGTCAACAAGAAGGCCACCACCAGCAGCGACAAGGCGTGGTGCTGGCGCAAGTTCGACTACTGGGAAAGCAAAAAGCCCAGGCACTACAACGCCTACATCAAGGATGGCACTACCCCCGACGATTACCCGAAAACCGAGGCGTCCGACGATGAAGATTGACTGGATTGAATGGCTCGGCCGCGGCATGCAGCTCGCGCTCGTTGTGCTGGTGGTCGGCGGGATCTATGGGTGGGCACAGCAGCAAAGCGCCAAGCAGGACGCTATGTGCGACGTGGCGCTGTCGTACGTCGAAGTCCTCGAGTCGCAGAGGGGGGCGACCCGGCAAGAAATCCGTAGTGCGAAGAGAGTGGCAGACGACGCCTGCGCTGAACCTGAATACACCGACTACTGAAAAAGACAGAAGCTATCGGGTTAGACACGGGGTTGCTGGCCGCCTACTAGATATTTTGCCCTCAACCCCGGCACTGCTTAGTTGCAGCCGATTGACAAACTGCCGTCTGACTTCATCCAGACCCCGATCCGGTTACCTTCAAAATGACATCCGGTCATAACTATCCCCCCTATGTTCAGCTGATTACCTGACAAGTCTAGAAGACTTGGCATTGCGGATGCGTACTTAACAAAGTAACCATTAGGGGTATAAAGTTCAGCGGCAGTCTTTAGGGACGCAGCTTCTTCGCGTTGAATCTCAAAGAGAACCCGACCATTCAGCTTGCAGACTGTAACTTTGTCGTGATGCTCGAGTGTCACACCTGCCTTTTTCCCCTGTTCTGTTTCATGTAACCTTGAGCCGACGACCTTGGTAAGGTAAGTGCCATCTTCATGGTACACGGGAATTTGAGTAGTGAAGCCAGCCTGCTCTACGCGCACTACTTGAATCAATGGAGTGTCATCAAATTGCAAAATAGTAGGGGTGTTAACAAATAGATTTGTACCGAGTTCTACACTTGGCGCGGTTTTAAAAATGAGCTTATCCACAATTACTCCCTGTTCTCAGCTGCTTTCTGCAGTGGTTGGTGTGACGGCATTCGGCCATCATGAGCATCTAACCACAAACCGCGTAGCCTGAGAGCGTCTTTTTGTGCCCTTGTATTGCTGCTACGCTTTCGGCTTTCTCGAATGGAGTCGAAGCCATGCCTGCACCCGAATACTCTCTGCCTGACACTCTCGAACGCCTGTACAACAATCAGCTGGCGCTGGAAGCCGCGATCATGGAGCTGACGCTGCTGGTCGAGCAGCAAGGCCATGCCGAGGCCGGCAACAACGTCCGCGGTGCCCTGCACACGATCGGCGAGAACGAGGGGCACATCAAGCAAGGCCTGGCCAAGCTGGTGCTGCAGCATCGTGGCGGTGCCTGAATGGCCTATGGACAGGATGATGGCAAATAGGTAGCTTTTCTTTCATGTGCCGATTCACGCCACGGAAAATGGAATCCGTTTGATGAGCATGCAGTATTTGAAAACTCCTCTCGAAAGGGTGAGCTACCTACAAACTTTGTTGATCGCTCGCGCCACGGGCAATGGTGGGGATCCATTTGAGTATGTACAGCTTCGGCATGAGCTACTCAATGATGCATCGATATCTGAATTCCTACCCGTCTGGATAAAGTTGCACAGAGACCTCGCTTCTTTCTGGGGCTTCATCAAGCATAAATTCCCATCCTATGCGGAGCGCAGAAACTACATATCAGAGCAATTCACGCCGGTGCTCGACTTGCTAGAGTTCGGTGCAGCACCGCCCGCGCCATACAAGTCAATTGCTGCCGCCGCCTTGAGTCAAACCCCAAGCTGGCAGCAAGTAGCGCCGGCACCTCCAGCGGTAGCGAGAAACAAAAGAAATGTTTTTATCGTTCATGGCAGGGACAACGAATCCAAGCAGGAGGTAAGTCGCTTCATCGAGAGCGTCGGGCTCAAGGCGATCATCTTGCACGAGCAGGCGAGCGGTGGTCGGACGATCATCGAAAAAATCGAGCATTACTCAGGTGATGCTGACTTCGCACTGGTTCTGTACACACCCTGTGACCACGGGCGAGGCGCTCACGAACCGAACGTGAAACCGAAGAACAGAGCCAGACAGAACGTCGTCTTCGAGCACGGTTACCTGATGGGCAAGCTGGGGAGGGAGAACGTTTGCGCTCTGTCCAAGGGCGACATCGAGACACCCAACGACATCAGTGGGGTGGTCTACGTCGACTTTGATGCCTCAGGGGCATGGAAGCGGGAGGTCGTCAAAGAGCTTAGGGAGTGCGGTTACGTAGTGAACTGGTAGCGTCCAGCGAAACAAAGGCCACTCTCGCGGGTGGCCTTGTCGTCTGTGCCGCACATCGTCAATTGTCATGCGGTTGCTTCGGTGCCTTCTTCTGACTGGGCTGCACATCCTTCCCCGGCAGTTCCTGCTTCACCCTAGGGAAGTACGGTTCCTGACTCGGGATCGGCTTCTTGGTTTCGCCTTCGCGCTTGTCGATCATTTCACACCTCACTTTCAGTGCCGGGGTTGGCACACTCTGTCTGTGCTGGAAAACCCAGCTCTTGGCGTAACGCCCGCTCCACGTCTTCCATGGATAGCCTTTCCACCATCGTCTCAAAACCTGCACGGAAGCCACGAAGCATTGCCCGCTGTCGCCGCTTCACGGCCTCACTGGCGCGACGTGACTCGATGTCGCCCTGCACGTCTCGCAGCATCATTCGGATCAACTCACTTCTGCGCAGCATGATCCACCCCCGTCAGAACGCTGGCCCTTGCGAGCCACCGCCCTTCATTTCCTTCCAGAACTTGTCGAACTCGGCATCAGACATTTCACTGATCTGACTAGCGCTGATAGCGCCGCGCTCATCAGGCGCCCGCGCAGATCCGCTGAGGGTGGACAGACTGGTGTTCGGCTGCACACGCGGTGCAGATCGGTGGCCAAGAGCCTGCGCCTTCGCGTAAATCCTTTCGGCTGGGTTGGTCCCGCTCGCCAGACACTGACGAGCGAACTCATTCAGCGCACCGGTGCGGACCATTTGAAGTTGTTCCTCGGTCGCCTGCGGGTAGAGCTGACGTATCTGCGCGTCGGCGTTGCGCTGCACCAGCTCGACCGCTTGTTCGTAGTCCGGCACCGACGCAGCGAACTGCTTCTCCAGACTGTCAACAGCGAGGGCCACCTGCTGGTGCTGCACCGCAGCCTGCTGCTGTTGCGCAGGACCGTTCTGTAACTGCTCGAGCCGCTGCTCAAACTGCTTCTCCTTAGCTTTAAGCCAGCCGACCGGGTCTTCTTCGACATCGGGGATTTCCGCTTCGGCTGCTGCCTGTTGCGCCTGCTGCTGTGCGGCCTGCTGTTGCTGCATAAGCTGCTGGAGTTGAGCCTGTAACTGTGCAGTAGCCTGCTCGGCCTGCTGGCGTTTGGTGCGTTCCTCATGCAGCGCAGCGAGCGGCACCTTGCGCTTGCTTTGCTGGGCTTGCTCCTGCTCGACGTCGCGCTGCTCAGCTGCCTCGCGGGTGTCCTGCACATCGTTGCTTACAGGGATATCACGCTCAGCCAGCATGGTCTCCTGATCATGCAGATCCGCGGCGAGCGAGTCCGACATGTCGCCACTGCCATCGTCGTGCAGGCCGACGCTGTCCGTTAAAACCGCGGCCATACTCTCGCTCAGATCTTCATTAAGGTCGCTCATTTCGATGTTGCTCCTGTACGCGATGGGTTGCGTTCACGTTTGGCGCTGCCTTGTACTGGCACTGCCTTCGTCGGTTTGGTTGGGTTCGTTGCCGGTGCCAGGCCGTATCGAGCCGCAAGGTCAGTCGCACCGGCAGCGGTGGTCGCAGCGACAGCGTTGCTTTCCAGCACAGCGGCCAATTCCTTCTGCAATTTGGCGACCTGTGCCCGATGCGCAACCTCAGCCCGGTACTCATCGACCTCCGCCTCGGTCAGTGGGCGTCTCGAAATCTGGTCGCCACTAAGACCAAAGCACCGACCAATGCGCAGCTTTTGGCGTTCGCCGCGCTGGATCAACAGCAAGCCTGTCAGCAGCTGAAATTCCGCATCGCCCCCGGTGCGCGCATCACGTTCGGTTGGCACATCGTCCGAGGCAAGCAACGGCGCACAGTCGAACAACGGCTTGTCAAAGGTCACGGTGTAGCCGCCATCCCTGGCTTCGCGGATATGACCACGGGTGAAGTCTATGGAATTCAGCTTGGCTTCCAGGCGAAGCTGCTCCAAGTGTTGGGCGTCATACATTTCGGGCCACCTCAAGTTTCTGTTTCAGAATGTCGAGTTCGTGTTTGCGGACAGCACTGCGGGTTGGCCGGGTGACGGCACGTAACTTCTTGTTAGCGGCATGGAACGCAGCCCACGCAGCCGGCAGTTCGGTTTCGAGCATCCGCTCGATCTCCAGCAACTTATCGAGCGCTCCACGCGCTGTCGTGACAGCAGCGGCGGCGTCTACCGCCTGTTGGTTGTGAGTCATTTCTTCACTCCAGGGTGCCCCGTTGCCCGGAGCAGGTTGTCGATAGCGCGCCGGTTGCCGTTAGCCACAAGTGGGATGAGCGCAAGACGCACAGCGGTGCGAGCCTTCTTCAATTCGGCATCGAGAAAGTCGCGCTTTTCATCGTCACCCAACGCAGCCCAGCCCTTGGATTGCATGGCGCGCTGCACAGACTTGTGCATCAGCTTCCCGGTCAGCTCGTTGAACTCGCCCATCTGCTCGTCGGTGAGGTCGTAACGCTTACCTTTGACGGTGAAGTGGGGTTGTGGCTTACCTGGCGCCCAACCAATGCGAGCTGCTTCAATACGGACTGGGTCGGTCGTCTCTTTCGACTGTGCGATCGGCGACGCAATGGAAAGCGGACCGCCTGGGTAAGTGCGGTTTGGGACGGGCTCGCCGAAGTGGTCAAGCTTGGCCGGCAGATCCTGGCGCAGACCTGGCGTCCGGTAACGGATCTGGTCCAGCACAGAGTTGGTTTCCCGGGCGTACGGGTCGTTTTCGCTGGCGATGTTGCTGGCCAGGGTGACGGGCTGCGCGAGTGTCCCGGCCATTTGCCGCACATACCAGCCGGCGTTTCGCTGAGGGTCTTGCAGGAATTCGACCAGATTAGAAACGCCCTGCATGTAGGTCTTGTTGACCGTGTTGTTTACCAGCGAGGACAGCGCGGTAGTCGCAAGGTCGCCGGCATCCTTGTGCTGGTAGTCCATCGTGGCTAAGTCGCTCGCCAGACCCAGCCACTGGCTGAACGGATCGAGGCGTGAATATTCGTGGTAGGTGTCGCCAACCTTGATGCTGTACGGGCGCCAGCCGGTCGCCATGAGCGCGGCTTTTTCTTCCTTGTCTTCTGGTCCGGCACCGGTGATGTAACCCGCTTGGGCTAGCGCACCGGCGCCGATCATGACACTGGTGCCCCACAGCATTCGGGCGATGGCACGTTCCTGCTTGGCGCCACCGGCCATGATGTCGGCGCGCACCGAGGGCATGAGGCCCGCAAGCGGTGTGCGTTTGAAGCCGTACTTGACGATGTTCACGGGCGTGCGAATGAACGGGACGATCAGGTTTAACCAAGGCATCTTGGTCTTGGCACGCATGATCGCCTGAGTGAAGTCACCCGCCTGAGTGTTGAACGTCGCTGTCCGTGCGTGTTCGCCGGCAGCTTCGATCATCTTAGACGTGGGGTTCTGCACAATGGCGTCGATGCGTTGGCTGAGCTTCATGCCTGGCGGCAGTGTGCCAAGTTTCTTTTCAGCGACGGCCTGTTGTCGGGCAATCGTGCGCATTTCCGCGGCATAGTTGAGGCTGGCGAACCAAGCATCTTCGGCGCCGAGTGCGCGATACGGAAGGGAAGCGATTCGATCTGCGGCCCATGCTGCCGTGGGCAGTGCGCCAGGCGGACGCGGGTTGTTCATGTCGGGGGTGCCAGTCTCCTGCTTGCCGCCGCCCAGCATAGGAGAGTCACCCGTCACGAAAGCATCGGTGGCAGCACGACCCGCCTGCATGGTGTTCTTCGCCATACCCACCAGCATGTCCACTGGCTCCGCGAACACCGTCTGGCCAGAGCCTGGCTTGAAGATGTTCTTCACACCTGAAACGCCAGCGGCAACGCCGCGCTCGATGATCTCGTTGCCAAGGGTCATGCTATTTGATAGCACATTGACAGCATGGGTCCGAACGCCACTGAGCAGCGCAGCGCGGTAGTAGTAACCCAGCAGCCGGGACATTTTGCCTTCAGGCTGGCGGATAAGTTTCGCCGCGTTCGACAGGCCACCACTCTGCATGGCCTTGCCCAGCGCTTTGGCGGCATTATCTGCACCACCGGCACCGTTGACCGCTTCAAGCACAGCCTGAGCCTGGGCGTAGTCCATCGCCTGGCGCTTGTAGGCCGACAATGCGCGGCCCGCTTCGGCCCTGGCGCCAGCGAGGTCGGCAAAGGTACTGCGCAACTGGCCCAACGACTGGATAAAACTGGCCCGGTCGATGTCACTGGCTTGGCCGGTGGCAATGCGTTGCTGTAAGGACAGCACGTCTTTCAGGTGGTCTTGTACATTCGTGACGGCAGCCACCGTCTGTTCAGCGTTCAGCGCTTCGCCGATCTTGCGGTTGAAGACCCGCGCATCAGTACCCTGAAGACCTATCAACTGCGCCAGCCGATCACGTTCGGCATTGGATTGCACCCCGCGTCGGGCATCCTGCACATTGAGTTCGACCGGCTCCAACAACTTGAGCGTGGTGTTGCGCTGCTCGCCCTGTACGCCAAGTCGGTCAAGTAATGGGTTGATGTCCTGGCTACCGGCAAACGGTGTTGCCGCAGGTACGGCAGGCGCCTGCTGCGGTTGCGTAGCGGCCATGACCTGCGCGTGTAAGCCCTGTGGTGCGATTGGAGCGGGGATCGCGGCTGGGCCTGGTGTTGGCATGGCCGCAGGGGTGGGTTGCGGCATGCCTTGCTGCTGTTGCGCTGGCATGGCCATCGGCACGACTGGACGACGCAGCGAAGCGCCAGCACCCATTGCACCGCCGACGACGCCACCAAGGACCATCTGCTTGTCCACGCCTTCCAGTGCTGGTCGGTCGGTGGCCAGGTTGGTCAGGACTTGTTGCTGTCCAGACTGGGAAAGTTCTTCAAGGGACTCGATGCCCGTGCCTACCAGTGCGCGGTTAACCATTCCCTTGGCCACGTCAGCACCGTTGGCGCCGGCCATCTGTGCATCGATATCCGCCACACCCAACTTGCGGCCGATACGCGCGCCCGCCACGCCAAGCAGGCCGGTCAGACCGCCTGACAGCAGAGCAAGGCCGGTTTGACTTGGCGTCAATGTACCGGTGGCCTGGCGGGTTTGTTCGGCTTGCTGGCCGGCACCGATAAGACCTTCACCAGCGCCCGCGCCCACTAGACCAGCGCGGCCGGCACCGACGCCTGCGGCTTTTAATCCGGTTGCAATACCGCGTCCTGCCAGCCCGCCACCCACCATGGACGGCACACTTTCAACGGCCATGTGACCGACCAGACTGGGGTTGTCGCGCAAGACTTGAAGAGTGCCACCGACACCTTGCGCCTGATCCATCTGCTGGCGAGCGGCTTGTTGCTCAGGCGAATCCTGCGCGTTGATATGCTGGCGGATACCGCTCGAATCGTAGCCCAGCGCCTGTGGAATCCTGCCGCCCGATAACAGGCCAGCGATCCCCATCAAGGAGTCGCCCGTATTCACGCCGCCACGGGCCAGGTCACGGCCAATCGCGCCGACGAAGCTGTTATCAATGGCGTGCTCAATGCGATCCACAACACCCGGCTGGTGGTCTGCACCGTCGTCCAAGTCATCTCCGAATGCCGACAGCGCTTTTGCTGCAGGCGCGGCGGCTGGCACAGGTTGACTCGGCGGTTCGAGCGCATCACCAAAGGCAGACAGCTCGTCACCGAAAGCGGACAAGGCCATGTCACGCACCCCGCTTCACAGCGACTTTGCCGCTGGCAGGATCGATGTACGCAGCGCCGGCAGGTAATGCGTCATAGTCGGCCTTGGTTTTAGGCGTGGCCGGACTCTTGGCACTGGTTTGTGCTGGCGGACGTGCCATCGGATTGCTGCCGGAACCATGCATCAGGAGTTCGGCACCCTGCACCGGTTGCTTGGTGAAGGTAGCTGCGTTCGCCCCTGGAAGTCCTGGCACAGCAGGGCCGGCACCGGCATTGTCGTCGGGCGTGACCTCGTTCAACAGATCCTGCATCGGATCGGCCTTACCTGGCGCGTACTGGCGGTACGGCTTGCCGTAGGGCTTATAGGCGTTGGTGGCCGGATCGAAGATGTGCTTCTGCAACATGCCGTTTTCGAGCGGTTCCTCAAGCACCTGACGCGGGGTCGGTACTTTCGGTCCGGGTGGTTGACCACCACCGCCGCCACCGGCAGCAAGGCGGGCCTGCTGTTGGGCGAACTGGCTGGATTGCTGTTGCAGCTGAGCAGCACGGTGGGCCTGCAGGGCATCGCCGCTGTTCGCTTTGAGGATCATTTCAGGATCGATGCCCATCGCCGCCAGCTGTTTCGCCATCGGGCCTAACTGTGCCTGCAGGTTTGGGTCGGCGAATGCCTGTTGCTGGCGTTGCTGCTGTTCGGCCTTGGCCCTGGCTTGCTGCATCAGGAATGCGCGCTGTTCCTCGGCCTGCTGGATCTGCGCCTGACGGTACTGCTGCAGCAGCTGCTGATTTTGCTGCTGTTGCATACCGGCAAAGGCCTGGCCCATACGAGCACCGCCGTTGGGATTGCCAGCCTGCGGGCCAGAGTTGGCAAGCAGCTGTGTACCAAGCTGGCCGAGCGGCGTATTCAGCCCACCGATACCTTGGTTGAGCATTTCCATGATGGTCGCCATATAACTATCCCCCAATCGGGCAGCGCCCGAGGTCACTAATGCACAGTTGGTTTACCATCGGCCTTTTCAGCCGTAAGCCCGGCCATGACCTCGTCATAGAGCGACATGCGCGAGGCAATGGCGCGTTCACTGGCGCTGAGTACGGGCCGGATGGTTACGGCGCGTTCACTGGCAGCGATCAACGCGGTGAGGGTTGCGTCGCTCAAGGCCGACAGGCCCGCGTTGTCTGCCAAAGGCGATACGCCGTCCGGGTACTGGGCGAACATTTCAGTCAGGGTCATGGCTGCATACCTTCTGGAGTGGTGTTGCGAGGTTGGCGTTTGGCACTGCGACGAGTGCGCAACGCGGCCTGGTCGGCGGCGAGAGCGGCGCGGACTTTGGCGTCCAGCTCTGGCGACAGCTTCCCGTGGTCGCGGGGCAGCACACGCAGTTCACCGTCAATTTCGAAAAGGGTGTGGTCGTCGTAGAAGCGAGACATCTTCGATCCCCTCTTGCGGTAGACGGCAGGCGCAAGGCTCAACCGAAGCCGCGCCTCTATATCGCTGAGGAATCCGGTGCGGTTCAGGATGAATTCTGCGAGCTGGTCCAGCGGGTAGCACAGCTGCGGGCGACCCTGGTTGCCGTTGTGGATCGGCAGCGTCGGGGGGAGTTCTGAACGGTGCTCACTGAAGAACGTCCGGTCGAGTCCGGCCAGATCGGCCAATTGCGACAGGGTGACGACTTCGGTCTGTGATGGCACTTGCGGCATGTCCATTTCACCTACCCCCCCGGTCGGTGATTTTCTGGTATGCGCCATTATAAGAGTTGTTATTCCATTTGGATATTGGACTAACAGCGTTTTTTGCTGTATTGGCGACGAATCCGACAGACGGCATTGGCGGGACTGTAAGAGCTGTGCTAAGCGCTTAGCGTTTAACTTGGCGAACTTAAATAACGACGTAAGCCTCTGATAAATTTATAAATTTTTAACGGGGGGAATTAGGGGGCTTAAGGTTTGGGGTTAAACGGTTATGGGTTTCGGGCTTGGCACAGCGGGCTGCGCTCTCTGAATTTTTTTAAAAAAAATCCTCGAATTTATACTGCCCTATTACGTGTATACGCGTGATGCAAAGCCCTCATACCCCCACCCCCACGGCGCCTTATAAATCAACGGCTTACGTGTTCTCCTGGCAGCCTGGCGCTTCGAGTCGACACCTTACGAATCAATGACTTACGAGTTGACGAGTTGGTCAGCTTTCTGCCTGAATCGACGAACGAATTGTTTGCAGCGATGCTCAATGATTACCGGGGCATGCCCTGTTTTCCTGGGCGCTGCTCGTATTCAGCAGGGTAAAGCCAGATGACCGCACGTCGGATGAATACAGTTACTTGGGGCGCAGCCTTGCCAGATGACCGAATCGGTGCGACCTTGAATACATCTAGGCCCTGATGAATACAAGGTGAGCACCATGAATGTTGGATATATCCGCGTCAGTACCACTGACCAGAACACCGAGCGCCAGCTGGATGGCATCGCGTTGGACAAGGTGTTCACCGATACCTGTAGCGGCAGCACAATGGACCGCCCACAGCTGCGCGTAGCGCTCGAGGTGCTGCGATCTGGGGATACCCTGTGGGTGCATAGCGTCGACCGCCTGAGTCGCAGCCTGGTGGATCTGCTGGGCCTGATGAAAGACCTGAACAGCCGGGGCATCGCTGTTCGGTTCGTGAAGGACGGCGCCCTGTACTGCGACGGCACAGCGGCAAGCGACCTGCAGCTCGGTATCCTGGCTGTAGTTGCACAGTTCGAACGTGCCCGGTTGCTGGAGCGTCAGGCCGAAGGCATCGCCAAGGCGAAGCTGCGCGGCGCGTACAAGGGCGGGGCTAAGGTGGTGGATGATGCGGCAATACGCACAGCGGTAGAGAGTGGCTTGTCGTACCGCAGGGCTGCTGCGCACTTGGACGTGTCACTCAGCACGGTGCAACGGGCGATGCGGCAATGATGGCGCACGCGGGTAAAAGCAATGGGTAAAATCAATAGGTAGCCATTGCGCCAAGAAGCCCGGTCTAGAGGGCTACAACCCTTGGTGCAATCAGTTCAATGGGTTCAGGCTCTATATAATACTGCCTACTCTACATGTAGTAGTGCACACCTTTCACTACTACATTTTCTACTTCTATCCCCTTTTAATTAATATAAATAAGTAATTGAGTAATTGAATCTGTGCGCGCAGTGCTCTATCTAGAGCGTTCCGGGGCAATCACTTCGCATCGAGCAAGCCATTGTTCAATAGCTTCAGCCCATTGAAAACGCCCTAAAATCTGTGCTTTATACCCCTATAGCTTAATAAATAAGTTTTTATAACAATCTAAGCTATGCCTTTCGTATGGGAGTTAGAGTTACCCCCGGCCAAAAGTGCCATCACTCCACGCCCCGAAGATCCGCGACCGAAGCCCATAGTCCCTCGACATAATCCGCCCATTTCTGCATGGCGAGCCGTCGCTGGTCCAGCAACTGCGCCCTGGCATACGTCGCCCCCAGTGCCCCCGGCATCCGATGCCCGAGGCATAGCTCCAAGACGATAGGGTCGATCCCTAGCATCTCATGACCGATGGACCTCCAGCTCGAGCGAAATCCGTGGCTAGTGATGGTCCCGCGTTCGTAGCCTAAGCCTTTACGTATTCTCACCAGTAGCGTGTCGGCGGATATCGGTACGCCAAACTTCCCCGACGAGGGAAATACCCAGATCGATGGCTCGATGGTTTCGCTGGCAGCGGTCTTCCCGAACGGCGAGGGCACACCTGCACCTTTTCCGGCCAGCCATAGACTGTGCTCCTTGAGTCCACGCAGCATGGCGATGGCTTGGTTTGGCAGGGGTACGATGTGCGGCTGCCCGGTTTTGGGTACCGTATAGCGCCATTCGGCTTTGTCGATGTCTACTTCGTCCCACTTCATCGCAGTGAGTTCAGCGGGGCGCACCGGCAGCATCACCAGCAACCATAACGCACTGATCACGGGGTCGTTGTAGGCGACGAAATTGTTCAAGCGGCGCAGGAACTCGGCCAGGTCTTCCGGGGTTTCCAGCGCGGCGTGGTGCTTCGTCTTGTGCTTCCTCAGCAGTCCTTCGCGCCCTATGGCGACGTTCTGGCTGATCAGATCGTGGTTCATGGCATGACTGAGGATCACGCGCAGCAGGGTCAGCGAACGGCGGGCCATGGTGGGGGAGGTGGCCAGTCGTTCCAGAACATCTCTGACGTGGCGAACGGCGATTTCAGTGACCGGCACATTGTCCACGACGGGGTACAGATGGTTTTTCAATGCGCCGCGGTAACCGGACAGGGTCTTGGGTTTTAGATGCGAGTTTAGTTCTAGCCATTGCTCGGCGACCTTCTTGAAGGTCCAGGCTCCCTTAGCCCGTTCTGCCTCCTGTTGTGCTCGTTCGGCTGCTTCCTTGGCTTTCTTCGCATCTAGCGGGCGAATTCCTTTAGCGACATTGTCCCGCGCTTCCTGTGCCAGTTCACGGGCTTTGTCAGCGGAGATATTTGGGTAAGTACCGATGGCGTGCAACCCCGCTTTGCCATCAAGTCGGTATTTGAATCGCCACCACAGTTGCGAACTATTGTTGACCTGCAAATACAGATTTTTGATAGTTCCCTCGGCGTACTTACCGGGTTGGTGCCGTCCCTCGGCAATATCGTTGAGTATGCCCGCGATGTTCTCGTCGCTATTGGCGTTGCGCCGGGGGTAAATGGGGGTGGTGTCCATGGGGTATCCGTGAAGGCTTCGAGGTGGCAGTTACCCCCAAGCTTATCCCCAAAGCTCGATTGCGTACATCGGAAAAAGGGGGTATGTTAAATACAGGTTGTGAGGAAAACCCAGCAGATAAAGGGGTTTCAGGCCGAACGGCTGAAATCTCAGATGATACCGGGACTCCATAATCAAATCCCATACGAGCGCGAATAAAGCACGCACCTTAGCTCAGATAGTTGAGGTGACGCATGAACTGACGGACCTGCTGCAGCAATATAGGAATATTCCTACAGCGGAAAAAGATTAGGACTACGTATCAACTGGATTTTTTGTGAAGACAGTGTCAGCGTCGGTCGTTTAGATGAGGTGTTTGAACTGCTATTTCGCAAGTATCGAATTGTATTTTGCTCGGGGTTTTAGTGTCTGAATTTCAACGTTGTTTATAGTGAGGTCAAGGTCAACAAGTTTAGAAATTCGGATTGTTTCAATGGCTTGGCCAGACAACCCAATAATGGCAACCGATACGCCTTGGCCACTTGCTTTAATTCGTCCAGTTCAGCGGATGTCAGGCTGCTTAGCAGTATGGCTTGCCTGATCATCCCCCGATGACTGGCGTACTCGATCAACTCGAGGCCGGGAAGATCGGGCAGGCATTGGTCGCACAAAAGAATATCGAAGGGGTGCGCCGCCCTGATCATATGTTGCATCGCGCCTTCGGCACTGTCGGCGGGGGTCAATTGAGTGAAGCCGTAACTCTCGAGCAGGCACTGGGTCGCCCTGAGCTGAAAGGGGTGATCTTCTACCAGCAGGATGCGCAGATTGTCTTCGAACATAGGATTACTCACGCTTCATCTGTCGAGTACAACGGAGTGTGATTATTGAGCGAAAATGCCGGACAGACGATCAGTACATTTACCTCAAGCTGTAGGGGGATTCAGCGAGCGTTGAACGTACTTGGATTTTCCAGCGTCGATCGGCCATTCGGGTGTCGAAATGGCCGATCGACCGGTTCCTGTCAATGGTGGGAGCGACCGGTCATTTCCAATGCCATGTCACTGGCATAGCTGTCGGTCATGCCCGCGATGAAATCGATCATGCGCAGAAACGAAGTGTGCAAGGGACCGTAGGGATCGGGCGCATTGTTGCCCAACAAATCGAGGATGCGCCGGCTCTTGAAGGAGGGCGTACGACCGTCATGCTGCTCCAGTGCCGCGCCGCAGAAGGCATTGAGCAGGATTTCCAGGGTGGTATAGGCGCCGATCTCGTGCAGGGTCTTGCGCTTGTCCTGGAAGATCTTTTTGCGCGCCATGTCCTTCGCATTCAACACGCATCGCTTGGCGGGGCCATGCATGTGCTCCACCAGATCGCCGGGCAGCAGTCCCTCCAGCAATGCGTCCTGTTGCTCGACAAAGGCGCGGGCCGCGGCGTTGGTCAGATGTTCGATGGCTTTGCCGCGCAGGATCGCCAGTTTACGCCGGCGCGAGTCCTGCGGACCGAGCTGGCGATAGGTCTCCGGCAAATCGTCACCCACCAGGTCCAGCAGCAGCGATTCGACTTCGGCATATTCCAGCAGCTCCATCTCCAGGCCATCTTCCAGGTCGATGAGCGCGTAGCAGATGTCGTCGGCGGCTTCCATCAGGTACACCAGCGGGTGACGCGCCCAGCGCTGTTCCTCGAGTTGCGGCAGGCCGAGTTTTTGGGCGATCTGCTCCAGCAGCGGCAACTCACTCTGGTAGCAGCCGAACTTGTGCTTCTTGTAGCCCAGTGAGTCCGCGTGTTTTGCCGTCCATGGATACTTCAGATAAGTCCCCAGGGTGGCGTAGGTCAGCCGGGTGCCGCCGTCGAACTGGTGATATTCCAGCTGCGTGAGTACCCGGAAGCCTTGGGCATTGCCTTCGAAATTGAGGAAGTCATCGCGTTCGACTTCGCTCATGGCATCCAGCCAGCCACGGCCCGCGGCTTGCTGGAACCAGTGCCTGATGGCGTCTTCGCCGGAGTGGCCGAAGGGCGGGTTGCCGATGTCGTGGGCCAGGCAGGCCGATTGCACGACCATCCCCAGGTCACTCGGGTCGCACCAGTCGGGCAGGGCATTGCGGATGGTTTCACCGACGCGCATGCCCAGCGAGCGGCCGACGCAACTGACTTCCAGCGAGTGGGTCAGGCGCGTGTGGATGTGATCGTTACTGGAGACTGGATGAACCTGCGTCTTGCGCCCGAGGCGGCGAAACGCTCCCGAAAAAATGATGCGGTCGTGGTCTTTGTGGAAAGGGCTGCGGCCGAGTTCTTCCGGGCTGTGCAATGGCTTTCCGAGGCGTTCGCGAGTAAGCAAAGTTTGCCAATCCAAGGCTGGAGCTCTCCGTCTGATGACTGAGTCCCTAGCTTCCGGGTTCGCGCCATGGCCTGCAAGGGGCAAAACACGCACGCACCTGTAGACGCACGGCGTGCCGGCGACCGGGTAGGCAAGCCGGGATGAACCCCTCGATAAAGAGGTTCGTCCCGGTGACGTTACCAGCATGCAGCCAGAGCGTGGCCTATTGGTTGCGCGAATTGCCTTGCATGACCAGCTTGATCAACGGACCCAATGTGGTCCCCAATCGAACCAGGCGGGTCAGGCTGCTGGTGCCGCCACTCCTGGCGCCTTTGCCGGTGAGAAAACCCAGCAAGGTCACGGCGGCCATGCCCCAGAGCGGGGCGTGTTTGATGCCGAAGCTCCCCTGCAGGTTTTGCGTCATCCCGCGCACACGCTGCAGGGGTTGCAGCAGTTGCGCGGATTCGTGGCGGATTTCCTGGCGATGCATTTCCATGCGCAGGCGGATCAATGCCTTGCGCATTTCCGTGCGCGAGTTGTTATTAGGCAATGCAGGCAGACTCATGGCAGCAGGCGCTCCCGATCATTGGCCAATTCTTCCAGCGTGCCGTGAAAGGGCGAGGACTCATCGAAAATCGCCGCTCTCAACCGCATCCCGCAGAATATGGCCGCGAGGGTATAGAACACGCATAGCCCGATGATGGCCGGCAGGCGATAGGTGTCCCAGAACAGGATCAACACCAGCGTCGACAAGCCCACCAGCAACAGCAAGGCAAACACCAGCGCGAGGCCGGCGAACAGCAACAGGCTGACGGTGCGGGCCTTCTGTTCCTGCAGTTCGATGCCGAACAGTTCGACATGGCTGTGCAGCAGCCCAAGAAAAGCGGCACCCAGGCGCCGCGGTGAGGAGCTTGGGCCCGTCGCGGACGAGCCGGATTCGCCGATCGCCATAATCAGCGCCGAGTGGCCAGCAGGCCAATCAGGAAGCCTACGCCCGCCGCTATCCCGACCGATTGCCATGGGTTGGCCTGAACATAGTCTTCAGTCGCGGTGACGGCGGCCTTGCCGCGTTCGCGCAGGGAATCTTCGGTCAGTTTCAAGGTTTCCCGGGCACGCAGCAGGCTGTCGTGGATTTGCGAGCGCAATTCATCGGCCTGATCGCCGGCCAGCGTCGCCGTGTGTTCCAGCAACCGCTCGGTGTCGCTGACCAGTGTTTGAAAGTCATTCATCAGAATTTCTTGAGCAGTCTTTGCCTTGATGCTGGCCATGGGTGGATCTCCGTAAGTGGCGTCTGTTGCGTTCGAGTATGAGCCTTGCGTGAAGGTTCAGTACAAATGACTGGTACAACTTTTGCTATGTCGTGGTGCGTCCGCCTGCGTTGTTGCGCTGTTGCCGGGCATGATTCGAGCGAAACCTTATCTCAAATAAAGAAAACTCGCGCAAAGGCTCCAACCTTGTGCGCCAAAGTGGCTCAGCGGATCCCTGTACCGGTCCGGGAGCGTTGCAACTTGGTGCATGAATTGTCTGTGCGAACTGCTTTGGTGCTTTTTTAGCCTTCAGGTCTGCCAATCCATGGAAAATCTGCAAAGCGCTGTGGACAGTCTGATCCATAGCTCCAACACGTTGTTCATTCTCGGCGGCGCGGTCATGGTGCTGGCCATGCACGCCGGTTTTGCCTTCCTGGAAGTCGGCACGGTCCGACAGAAGAATCAGGTCAACGCCCTGGCGAAAATCCTCAGCGACTTCGCGATTTCGACCCTGGCCTATTTCTTTATAGGCTATTGGATTTCCTATGGGGTCAGCTTCATGCAACCGGCGGCGGTGATCAATGCCGATCATGGCTACGGATTGGTGAAGTTTTTCTTTCTGCTGACGTTTGCCGCGGCGATCCCGGCGATCATTTCCGGCGGGATCGCCGAGCGAGCCCGGTTTGTCCCGCAGTTGTGCGCGACGGCCTTGATCGTGGCGTTCATTTATCCGTTTTTCGAAGGCATGATCTGGAACGGCAACTTCGGCTTGCAAGCCTGGTTGCTGGCACGCTTCGGCGCCAGCTTCCATGATTTCGCAGGCTCGGTGGTGGTCCACGCCATGGGCGGCTGGCTGGCACTGGCGGCGGTGTTGTTGCTCGGGCCACGCAACGGTCGTTACCGCGATGGAAAACTGGTCGCGTTCGCCCCCTCCAGCATTCCTTTCCTGGCATTGGGTTCGTGGATCCTGATCGTCGGCTGGTTCGGTTTCAACGTGATGAGTGCGCAAACCCTGCAAGGTCTCAGCGGCCTGGTGGCGGTGAATTCGCTGATGGCCATGGTCGGCGGCACCGTGGCGGCGTTGATCGTCGGGCGCAATGACCCGGGCTTTCTGCATAACGGCCCGCTGGCCGGGCTGGTGGCGATCTGCGCCGGCTCCGATCTGATGCACCCGGTGGGTGCGCTGGTGACCGGTGCCGTTGCCGGTGCGCTGTTTGTCGGGTGCTTTACCGCCGCCCAGGGCAAATGGAAGATCGACGATGTCCTGGGGGTGTGGCCGTTGCATGGCCTGTGCGGCGTCTGGGGCGGAATCGCCTGCGGCATTTTCGGCCAGGTCACGTTGGGCGGTCTGGGCGGGGTCAGCCTGATCAGCCAATTGATCGGAACTGCGCTGGGTGTGATGGTGGCGCTGGTCGGTGGTTTTACCGTGTATGGCGTGATCAAGGCCTTCCATGGTCTGCGCCTGAGTCAGGAAGAAGAGTATTACGGCGCGGACCTGTCGGTGCACAAGATCGGCGCTGTCAGCCAGGACTGAATCAATGCACGTCATCGTCTGCGCCGGGATAAATACCGTGCAACAGGCGATAGCGGTCGTGCCGGATCTGGTCGGCCCGCTCCTGCACCTGATGCGCGGGCAACCCCAGCATGATCAGCGCGTGGGAGGCGAGCATCAGGCTCGATTCCAGCAGTTCCGGCACCACTTCGCTGGCGCCGGATGCTTTCAACTCGGCCAGTTGGCTGTCGTCGCGCGTGCGTACCAGGATCGGCACGGTCGCGTTGAGTCGCCGCGCTTCCTTGAGGATCAGTAAAGCGATGTCGGTCTGATCCACGGCGATCACCAACAGCCTGGCGCGCTCCAGCCCTGTCGCGATCAGCAGTTCACCGCGGCGTGAGTCGCCATAATGCACACAGGATTCACCCACGGCGGCTTCCTGGACACGCACCGGATCTATATCCAGTGCGATATAGGGTTGCTGCACATTGCGCAGTGCGCGTCCGATCGACTGGCCGACACGACCATAGCCACAGATCACTGCATGGCCATGCAAGTCGGCGGTGAGCGCGCTGATTTCCTCGAGTTTCGCTTCTTCATTGGGTTTGCGGTGCAGGCGTGTCGCCAGGTGAGGCGCGGCGCGCAATAGCAGCGGCGTGACGAGCATCGAACAGAAAGTTGCCGCCAGCAGCAGGCCGCCAAAATCGGCGGGCATCAGTGTGTTCTGCTGCATCTGCGCCATCAGCGCAAAGCAGAACTCGCCGCCCTGGGCCAATGCCAGGCCGCTGCGCCAGGCCGTTTCGCCATCGCTGCCGCGCCATTTGACCAGGAGCGCAACGACGCTGCCTTTGATCAGCAACAACCCCAGGGTCAGGCCGAGGATCAGCAGGCCGTGGCTGGCGAACAACTGCAAATCGATCAGCATGCCGATACTGACAAAGAACAGGCCGAGCAGAATGTCGCGGAAGGGGCGGATGTCGGCTTCGATCTGGTGCCGGTAGTGGCTTTCTCCCAACAGCATGCCGGCCAGGAATGCACCCAGGGCCGGGGAGAGGCCGAGCAGGTGAGTCAACCATGCCGTCAGCAGCACGATGACCAGCGCCAGCAGCACGAACAGCTCAGCGGAGCGGGCTGCCGCCACTTCATGGAACAGCCGCGGCAGTACCCAGCGACTGGCCAGCAGCAGACCGACGAACAGCACCACGGTCTTGCCCAGCGTCAGTGGCAGCGCCCAGTACCAGGCCTGATCGCTGTTGCCGGCGAACACGGGCACCATCGTCAGCAGCAACACCGCCACCACATCCTGGAACAGCAGCACGGCGATGGCATTCTGGCCGTGGCTGCTGAAAATCTCGCCGAGACTGCCCAGCTCCTTGCTGACGATGGCGGTGGAGGACAACGACAAGCCGGCACCGAGCAACAGCGCAGGCAGGGTCGAGATGCCGAGCACCATCAGCAACCCACCCAGCAGCATTGCGGTGCCCAGCACCTGCAGGCTGCCGAGGCCAAACACCACTCGGCGCAACGCGAGCATTTTCGTCAGGGAAAACTCCAGCCCCAGGGAGAACAGCAGGAAAACCACCCCCAGTTCGGCGAGGTCCGGCAAATCTTCGCCTTCATTGACCCAATTGAATGCGGACGGCCCGATCATCAGCCCCACGCACAGGTAGCCGAGCACCGGCGGCAAGCGCAGGCGCTGGAACAGTGCAATCACCACCAGGGAGGCGGTGAATATGATCAACAGGTTGGCGAACACAAAACTCTCCGGCAATAGGTCTGGCTACTCAAGCGTAGAAGCAAAAAAGCCGCGAGCATCGCGCAAGTGTCATTCTGCACGAATGATTTGAGTCAGCGTTTGCCGACATTTTCTGTAATTCACCGTTGCTCAGGCGCGCGGTTCATTGGCTCGACGGCTTTTGATCGCCGGCCTAGAATGAACGCCTACTTAGTCGGGTCTTGTCGTCATGCCTCCTGAATGTCAGCTGTTCGGCACCGTTGGGTGCCATCTGTGTGAAGTGGCCGAAGCCATGCTGATGGAATTTGTCGAGCGTGGCCTGCTGGTGGAGCTGGTGGATATCGCTGCGGACGAAACCTGGTTCGAAGCCTACAGTTTGCGTATTCCGGTATTGCGGCGGGTCGATACCGGCGCGGAGCTGGGCTGGCCGTTCAGTGCCGATCAGGTGGTGGCGTTCTTGCGTTGACCGGACGCTATCGGTGCCGACCCACCCGTCGCCGTTCTCGTTTCTTCCATTGGCGAAAAGCAGGTTAATCGGATACTGTATGTTCATACAGCTATTCCGGTTGTCTGCCACGCGCCCTTCTGCGAGATTGGGCAGGCGATCCCAGAAGTGAGAGGGATGAACTTGGTCAAAGTCGAACAATTGAAGAACAGCGTGAACCGGATGTCGGCGGACGTGGTGCGCGAGGCCGTCCTCGAATTGCGTCTGGATGGCCTGGTCACCGAAGGAAAAACCCCCTTCAACAAGCTGCATTTCAACACCTGTTTCGCCGAAATCGAAGCCTTGTTCCAGCGCGCGGGTTATCACAGGCAGCTGGATGTCGTGGGTTATCAGGGCTTGTTGTATGCCCTTTATGATCCAGGGCGCTGGGAGGCGGTCGACGTGCTGCGCTGGCTCAAGGAGTTCACCGACGCGGCGGCGCAGACCCGATCCCTACCGGCTTGAGGATTCTCTTCTAGGTTCGATCCGGCTGCTGTTGGATAATGCCGCCCTGTATCGAGGGTCAGAACGTTCGTATGTCCACTTCATCTTTTTCTGCAGCACACGCCCAGGCCAGTACGCTCTACTTGCCGCCGGGTCCGTGGCAGACCGTGCTCGATTGCCTGTGTGAGCACTTCAGCGCCATAGGCCGTGAACAATGGCTGGACAGGATCGCCCGTGGGCGCGTCCTCGACGGGCATGGCGCACCGATTGCCCTTGATCTGCCTTACAAGGAAGGTCTGCGGATTCACTACTTTCGAGAAGTGCCGGACGAAAAGCCGATCCCGGTGGTCGAGTCGATCCTGTACGCGGACGAACACCTGGTGGTGGCGGACAAACCGCATTTCCTGCCAGTGACGCCGGCCGGGGAATACGTGGAGCAGACCCTGCTGCGACGATTGATCCGCCGCCTGGATAACCCGCACCTGGTGCCATTGCACCGCATTGACCGGCACACGGCGGGGCTGGTGCTGTTTTCCGCCAACCCTCGCAGCCGCTCGGCATATCAGTCGTTGTTTCCTGCGCGGCAGATCGAAAAGCGCTACGAGGCGATTGCCAGGGCACTGCCTGATCTCTCTTTTCCCCTGGTGCACAAGAGTCGGCTTATCGATGGCGAGCCGTTCTTCCGCATGCAGGAAGGTCCGGGCGTCAGCAATACCGAGACGGCCGTCGAGGTCCGGGAGAAGAACGGTGATCTGTGGCGGTATGCCCTTTACCCGGTGACGGGCAAGAAGCATCAATTGCGCGTGCACATGACCGCCCTGGGCGCGAGTATCTGCAACGACCCGTTCTATCCTCAGGTGCTCAAGGACGTCGTGGATGACTATGCCAATCCTTTGAAGCTGCTTGCCCAGGGGCTGCGGTTTGTCGATCCGGTGAATGGCCAGGACAGAAACTTCGAAAGCGCGATCACGCTGCAGTGGTGAGCACCGTTTCCCGGGCACGAAAAATGGCCACGAAAAAGCCCGCATAAAGCGGGCTTTTTGTATCCGGTCGTCAGCGCAAGGATTACAACTCCTTGACGGTACGCACCTGGTCCTTGTTGACGCGGTTATGCTTGCCATCCAGTTGTTCGAATTCGTAGAAACCCGATTCGTCATCGTATGTAGGAGCGTCGACGGCCTGTATTTCGCGACCGTCATTCAAGGTGATCACTGTCGGCGAGGCGCAACCGGCAAGGGTCGCGAGGCCCAGTGCGAGCATGAAAGTGGCGAGGGTCCGTTGAGTCATGAGTGTGTCTCCGATTTGAATTCTTTTGGTTACTGAGCTTGAGACGTATACAACGAGTGCAAGTTCCGCGGGTCGTGTCAGTCTGGCACAGTGTTATGGGTACTTAACAGTTCCGGGGTATTGAGGTTGGCCAGGCGAGGGTCATGTTCGGGGCATTGCAGGGCATGGGCCCCCAGCTTGCGCATGAGGCGACCCGGGCTGCGCTCACCCTCGTGCCAGGCACGTTCAAAAGCGTTGGAAAGTGCCACGGGGATGATGCACAGCAAGGGCTCCCAATGTTCGCCCTGGCGCAGCATCAAGGGTTTGTCCGGATGCTGGCTGGCGGTTTCGCGCATGCCCTGCAGCAACGCGGCATCGATACGGGGCACATCGCAGGGCAATATCATCAGTTGCGCATGCCTGGCGGCCTTCAGGCCTGCCCGGATACCGGCCAAAGGCCCTGGAAAATCCCCTTCGTCGTCATGGACCAGCCGGTCGGCGTAGGGCGCGTACTGCTCCGGGTTCCTGTTGCAGGAGATGATCAGGTCATCGCTCAAGGCGCGGGTCTTGCGGTGCAGGTGAGCAATGAGGGGTTCGCCGTGCCATTGCAGCAACCCTTTATCCTGACCGCCCATGCGTTGGCCTCGCCCACCCGCCAGGAGCAGAATGGAGCAGGGCGGCAAATCCATTGGCGAAGTCACGGCAGGTCTCCATGGGGGCGGCGAAAAAATGAGGGGCTGTGATATAACACCGGGCTGTTTCTCCTACAACTGGATGAGCCTATGAAAGCCAAGGCTGATGTACCTTTTGCGCCGCTCAACATCGCGGTGCTGACGGTCAGCGATACCCGTACCCTCGAAACCGATACGTCAGGCCAGGTCTTCGTCGACCGCTTGAGTGCCGCCGGTCACAACCTGGCGGACCGGGTGTTGCTCAAAGATGATCTCTACAAAATTCGCGCGCAAGTCGCCAACTGGATTGCCGACGATGTCGTGCAGGTCGTGCTGATCACCGGGGGCACCGGTTTTACTGGCCGCGACAGCACTCCTGAAGCCGTGAGCTGCCTGCTGGACAAGCAGGTCGACGGCTTTGGTGAACTGTTCCGTCAGATATCGGTGGCCGATATCGGCACCTCGACCGTGCAGTCCCGGGCCCTGGCCGGCCTGGCCAATGGCACGCTGGTCTGCTGCTTGCCCGGTTCGACCAATGCCGTACGCACCGGTTGGGACGGCATTCTCGCCGAGCAGCTGGATTCGCGGCACCGTCCGTGCAATTTCGTGCCTCATTTGAAACAGGCGGCACCCTGTGAATCCCGTGGGTAAGCCAGGCAAGACCGGCAGTCTGATGGCGGTCGAAGTGGCCCTGGCCCGCTTGCTCGAAATGGCTGAAGCCTCGCCGATTATCGAGCGTGAACGCTTGCCGTTGGCGCAGGTCGAGGGCCGCGTACTGGCCGATGACCTGGTGTCGACGCTTGACCTGCCGCCATGGCCCAACAGTGCCATGGACGGTTATGCCTTGCGCGTGGCTGACTGGACGGGCGAGCCGTTGATGGTCAGTCAGAAGATTTTTGCAGGCAAGGCTCCGGATCCCTTGGAACCAGGCACTTGTGCACGAATCTTCACCGGTGCGCCGGTTCCTGCGGGTGCCGATTGCGTCGAGATGCAGGAAAACGCCGAAGTCCAGGCCGATGAGCGAGTGCGTTTCATCGAACCCATGGTCCCGGGGCAAAACATCCGTCCCCAAGGCCAGGAAACCACCGTCGGTGAACTGATCCTGCCTGCCGGCACGCGCCTGGGACCGATCGAGCAGGGGCTGGCGGCATCGCTGGGTTGCGCAGAGCTGGAAGTGATTCGCAAGGTTCGCGTTGCGGTCCTGTCGACCGGGGATGAGTTGCTTGAACCGGGTCAGGCGCTGGGACCGGGGCAGATTTACAACAGCAATCGCGTGTTGCTCTGCAGTTGGTTGCGGCGCCTGGGCTGTGAAGTGATAGACGCCGGTATTCTTGCGGACGATCTGGCGACTACCCGCATCTGCCTGGGTGAATTGAAGGATGTCGACCTGATCCTCTCGACGGGCGGCGTCTCGGTAGGTGAAGCCGATTTTCTCGGGATCGCGTTGCGGGAAGAGGGCGAGCTGACCTTGTGGAAGCTGGCCATCAAGCCAGGCAAACCCTTGACCTTCGGGCATTTTCGCGGCGTCCCGGTGATCGGCTTGCCCGGCAACCCGGCGTCGACCCTGGTGACCTTTGCCTTGTTGGCAAGGCCCTATCTGATGCGTCGCCTGGGGGTGAAGGAGGTCGAGCCCCTGAAGTTTCAGGTTCCGGCAGGATTTGCCTGGCCCAAAGCCGGCAATCGGCGCGAGTATTTGCGCGGACGGCTGGAGAACGGGCGGGCCATCATCTACAGGAATCAGAGTTCCGGGGTGCTGCGCAGCGCCGCCTGGGCGGATGGTCTGGTTGAAGTGCTGGAAGATCGCACGCTGGTCGAGGGCGACTGGGTCAGCTTTATCCCGTTGAGTGAGGTCCTGGGCTAACCCGCCATCCATGTGGGATAGCCCCCTGCCACGTCCGCCGCATTTTTGCGGGCTGACCTCGACCCCGGCGGCTTTTGCGTTCATGGCGACTCCTTATCGACCCACAAGAAGCGTCACGAGCTGGTCGAAACGGCTATTGCCGATCCACACCAGAAGCCCCAGGACCACGGCTGTTCCGCCAGCTGAATAAACCAGCCGGTGCTTGATGGATTTGACGTGGTCACGCATTTCATCCATGTCTCTGCGCATGTATCTGAGGTGCGTCTCCAGTTCAGTGACCCGAGGATCCATGGCGACTGCGCCGGTGGGTGCTGCGCTGTTTTTCAATTCAGCCTGATGACTGGAGCGTTTTTCTGCCAGTGGTGTGACCGGAATGAGCGGTAGCCTGATGTCATGGTTTTGCATGGCACTTCCCTGTTTGTTTCTGCTGATGACTGTTAAATGCAGTCGCCACGTTGGACCAATCTCGGCAGTCTGGTCAATTGAGCCAATTCCTAACGTTTTGTAAGAAAATTCCTTTTTGCAGGGCTCAGGCGGCTCGATTGGAATTAATTCAATTTCCATCGACTTTTCTGAAGGCCGGTGAGGTCCATATTTCCGGTACGGAATTCAATTCATGGGAGTGAGCACAATGAGCGAACGCAGGGCGCTATTGATTCTGCATGGCAAGCAGGCGCTCAACGAGTCGGTGCGCGCCGCCGTCGAGGGCAAGCGCCAACAGGGTTGGGAACTGGCCGTTCGACTGACCTGGGAAGCCGGGGACGCACAACGGCTGGTAGAGGAGGCATTGACCGCGGGCTATGGGCACATCATCGCTGGCGGCGGTGATGGCACCTTGCGCGATATTGCCGAGGCCATGGCCGCACAACCGACGCAGGCCAGCCTGGTATTGATGCCGCTGGGGACGGCCAATGATTTTGCCCGCGCCGCCGGTGTGCCTCTGGAGCCGGATCAGGCACTGGATCTACTGGACGTCGCGCCGAGCGCCATCGATCTGGGCGAAGTGGGCGGACAGGTATTCCTGAATATGGTCACGGGCGGCTTTGGCAGCCAGGTGACGGCCAACACCTCGGAGGATCTGAAAAAAATCCTTGGCGGCGCGGCGTATCTATTCACCGGGTTATCTCGCTTCAGTGAGTTGCATGCGGCCTACGGCGAGTTGCAGGGCCCCGATTTCCAATGGAGTGGCGAGCTGCTGGCACTGGGGATCGGCAATGGCCGACAGGCCGGCGGCGGGCATGTGTTGTGCCCGGACGCACTGGCGGACGATGGCTTGCTGGATATCAGCATCTTGCCTGCGCCGCAGGAACTGGTGGGCACCTTGAAAACACTGTTGGCTGACGGTTTCGGCATCGACAACATGTTTGTGCGCGCCCGTTTGCCATGGGTCGAGATCAAGGTCGCGGAAGGTCTTTATATCAACCTGGATGGCGAACCTATGGAAGGCGACAGTCTGCGGTTCTCTGCGCGGGCGGCGGCACTGCGCGTGCACCTGCCGGAAAACTCGCCGCTGCTGGGCAGCACTCCAACGATTGAGGGTCAACAGGCTTGATCGTTAAAGGCCGCTATGCCTGGGGGTCAAGGTCCGATAAAAGCAGCCGATACCCCCTTTAGTAAATACATCAGAGCAAGCCCAGGAGTCCTTGATGGCCGGCATTCTCGACACGGTAGACCAACGCACGCAACTGGTGGGTGAGAATCGCCTGGAAATTCTCATGTTTCGACTGGCCGGACGGCAACTGTTCGCGATTAACGTGTTCAAGGTTCAGGAAGTGCTGCAGCTGCCGAAACTGACCCTGATGCCCCAGCGCCATCCGTTTGTCTGCGGCGTGGTCAATCTGCGTGGCAAGACCCTGCCGGTGATCGACCTGTCCCAGGCCATCGGCATGCGTGCACTGGTGCCTGGCCCTGCCAGCACTATCATCGTCACCGAGTACAACCGTTCGGTGCAGGCGTTCCTGGTCGGTGGCGTGGACCGCATCGTCAACATGAACTGGGAAGCCATCCTGCCGCCGCCGACCAGCGCCGGTCGCCAGCACTACCTGACAGCCATCAGCAAGGTCGACGATCAGTTGGTGGAAATCATCGACGTCGAAAAAGTCCTCGCCGAAATCGTGCCGTACAACGCCAAGGTGTCCCGCGAAAAACTCGACGATCCAGTACTGGAACACGCCCGCGGGCGTGAAGTGCTGCTGGTGGATGACTCCAGCGTGGCGATCGCGCAGTTGCGCGAAACCCTGGGGCAACTGGGCGTGAAGATGCACGTGGCCAGCGATGGCCTGAAGGCATTGAACCTGCTCAAGGGCTGGGCCGATACGGGCGTGAACATGACCGACAAACTGCTGATGGTCTTCACCGATGCGGAAATGCCGGAAATGGACGGTTACCGCCTGACCACTGAAATCCGTAACGACCCGCGCCTGCGTGGCCTTTATGTGGTGCTGCACACCTCCTTGTCCGGCAGTTTCAACGACTCGATGGTCAAGAAAGTCGGCTGCGACAATTTCCTCTCCAAATTCCAGCCGGACAAACTGGTCGATGTAGTGCGCCAGCGCCTGATGCTCGTGTAGGAGCGAGCTTGCTCGCGATGGACGTGAACGATAACGCATTCATCCGGGATGAACGTGTTGTTCTTAAGTCCATCGCGAGCAAGCTCGCTCCTACAGGGTTTTTGGCCTTTGATTCAGGGCTGGAGGTCGTATAGGGTGGCGTTTTTACTCTCCATGGAGCTGGCCATGCTGCGTCTGAGCGCGCTTTATCGTTATCCGTTGAAATCCGGCAAGGGCGAGATCCTGCAGCAGGCCAGCCTGGACAAGCTCGGGCTGGCAGGGGATCGACGCTGGATGTTGGTTGACGAGGCCAGCGGGCGGTTCCTGAGCCAGCGCGTAGTGGGGCAGATGAGTCAACTGTCGGCATTATGGAATGCCGAAGGCGGCTTGACCCTCAGTGCGCCAGGCCGCGCGCCGATCGATATCGCCTTGCCAGGCAGCGACGCTGAACTGCGGGGCGTGACTATCTTTCGCGACAGTTTGCGGGTCCCGGATGCCGGCGATGAGGCCGGTGCCTGGGTCAGTGAATTCATTGGCAAGCCGACTCGCCTGGTGCAAATACCGCTTGATCGCGCGCGGATCACTGAGGCGGGCTACGGCAAGGATGACGATCGGGTGGCTTTCGCCGATGGCTTCCCGCTGTTGCTGATCGGGCAGGCGTCCCTGGAGGATCTTTCGCAACACGTCGGGCGCCCGTTGGAGATGCTGCGTTTTCGACCGAATCTGGTGATCGAGGGCACGCCAGCGTACGCCGAGGATGGCTGGAAGCGTATCCGGATCGGCGATGTCGAGTTTCGCGTGGTCAAGCCGTGTTCCCGTTGCATCCTGACCACCGTCGACCCGCAAACCGGGCTACGCAGCGCCGATCGTGAGCCTCTGGCCACCTTGCAGAAATACCGTGCCCAGGAAGAGGGGGCGATGTTCGGCCAGAATCTGGTCAACGATGGCAATGGCCAGCTCGAAGTCGGCATGCCGGTGACGATCCTGGAATAAGCGCATCCATGAAAAATGCCCGTGTCCTGGGACACGGGCATTTTTTTGCGCTGTGAAACCTGGGGTTTAGCCGCGGTATTCGCACAGGTAAGCGGTGTCGACAGCCACTTTCAGCTGGAACTTGCTGTTGGCAGGCACGTTGAACTGGCTGCCCGCGGCGAAGGTTTCCCAGTCGCTGCTGTCGGGCAGCTTGACGGTCAGGGCGCCGGTCACCACGTGCATGATTTCACGCTGGCTGGTGCCGAATTCGTACTCGCCCGGCGCCATGACGCCGATGGTCGCCGGACCTTCTGCGGTGCCAAAGGCGATCGACTTGACGGTGCCGTCGAAGTACTCGTTGACTTTAAACATGGGCGATTCCTCAAAAAGGGCTGAAAAGGGCTTAAAAGCGCCGGCCAGTATGCACAAGGCCCACAGCGCCGTCACGCGCTAGAGAGGGAGCACCAGGGGTAACAGGCGTGCCGTGTTGCGCGCGTCTTCCAGTGCCCGGTGTTGCTGCCCGGTGAACTGCATGCCCGCCAGTTGCAGGGCGCCGTTGAGCCCCAGCGGGCGTTCCAGCCGACGGGCCTTGGCAAAGCGTTGCTTGAGGTTCATGTGCGGCACCCGGCTCAGGGCACTGTCGAGCTGCAGGCGTTGCCATTCCTGGAGCAGTTGCTGGCGGTCGTAGTCGCCCCAACTGGCCCAGCCTTCCAGGCGAGCGTGATGTTGGCCGAGCCAGCGTTCGAACGACGCCCAGACTTCGCTCAGCGGCTCGGCACCGTCGACATTGGCCTGGGTGATGTGCGTCAGCTCCCGGCAAAACGGCGTCAGCAAAGGCCGCCGCAAGGGCCGCACGAAGCGCTGGAATGCATCCAGTTCTCGTCCTTTGCGATCCACCAGCGTGGCGCCGATTTCGATGATTTCCATTTCCGTTACTGGCCAGCCACCCTCATCGGTGGTGGCTTCCAGATCAATGACCAGCCAGTGAGGCATCGCAGGGTTCCTGGTATCCGCGTCCTGATAGCGCTTGAGCGTAGCCAAACCCGGCGGATCCGCCTAGCGACTTATTCGACCTCCAACAATATCTGACGATTTTTCACCTGGTCGCCGACCCTGACCTGCAAGCGCTTGAGCACGCCATCGATGCCTGACTTGAGGGGATGCTCCATTTTCATCGCCTCCAGCACCACCAGCAACTGGCCTTTACTGACCGGGCTGCCCTCGGCGACCAGCACGTCGACGATCGCACCGTCCATCGGTGCCTTGAGCGTGCCGCAGCTGACGCTGGCCTGACTGCTGGCCGGGGCTTGAGTGCGATCCACCAGTTGCAGGCTGCCGGGCCGGGTGAACAGCCAGAGCTGCGCGGATTCGAGACGATAGGCATAACGTCGGCGGATGCCATCGATTTCCAGGGTGGCCCAGCGGCCGTCGCACTGCACGACCTTCAATTCAAGGGTGCGGGTGGCGACTTGAATCCGGTAGGGCGCGTCAGGCACTGCGTGCAATTGCACCGGCCAATGCTGATCTTCCAGGCCGATGCGATAGTGCAACGGCACGCTGGCATTGTTGCGCCAACCGGCCAGGGGCGCTGGGTGAGTCTGCGCCGAGGCCCGATAAAACAGGGCCGTTGCGATCGCCAGTTCTTCGGCGGTGGGGACCGGCGGATGCAGGCAGGCAGGGTCGGCAAAATACCTCGGGATGAACCCGGTGTTGAACTCGCCGCTGACGAACTGCGGGTGTTGCAACAGGCTGGCGAGCAGGCGCTGATTGCTCGGTATGCCCAGCAGCACGCTGTCCTGCACGGCGCGCAACAATTTGCGCCGGGCTTCTTCGCGGGTGGCGCCATGGGCAATGAGCTTGCCCAGCAGCGGGTCGTAAAAGGGGCTGATGCCCTGGCCTTCGATCAGGCCGTGGTCGATCCGCACCCCGTTCTGCAAGGCGGGCTCCCAGGTTGCGATGCGCCCGGTCTGGGGCAGAAACCCCCGGGCCGGGTCTTCGGCATACAAGCGCACTTCCATGGCATGGCCGTTGAGTTGCAGCTGCTCCTGACGCAGCGGCAGTGGCAGCCCTGCGGCGACCTGCAGCTGCCAGGCCACCAGGTCGAGGCCGGTGATGAATTCGGTCACCGGGTGTTCCACTTGCAACCGGGTATTCATCTCCAGAAAGTAAAACTGCCCGCTGGCATCCAGCAGGAACTCCACGGTGCCAGCGCCCACGTAATTCACCGCGCGCCCCGCCTTGAGCGCCGCTTCACCCATGGCCTGGCGCAGTTCGGTGGTCATCACCGGGCAGGGCGCTTCCTCGATGACTTTCTGATGGCGACGCTGGATCGAACAGTCGCGCTCACCGAGGTGGATCAGGTTGCCGTGCCGGTCGCCGAATAGCTGAACCTCGACGTGCCGGGGATCGATCAAGGCTTGTTCGAGGATCAGCTCGTCACTGCCGAACCCGTGCAGCGCTTCGGAGCGGGCGCTGCGGATCTGCTCCAGCAAATCAGCGGCGCCCTGGACCAGGCGCATGCCGCGCCCACCCCCGCCGGCACTGGCCTTGATCATCAGCGGGTAGCCGATGCGCCCGGCTTCGCGACACAGGGTCGCGTCGTCCTGTTCGGCGCCCTGATAACCCGTGATACAGGGCACGCCGGCGGCAAGCATGGCGAGTTTCGACAGGCGTTTGCTGCCCATCAGCTCGATGGCGTCGGGGCTGGGGCCGATAAAGGTGATGCCGGCGTGTTGGCAGGCGAGGGCGAAGCCGGGGTTTTCCGAGTGGAAACCGTAACCGGGGTGGATCGCGTCGGCCCCGGTGCGCCGGGCGGCGTCGATGATTGCCGCAATGTTCAGGTAAGACTGCTGCACCGGGGCCGGGCCGATGTTCACGGCTTCGTCGGCCATCTGCACGTGCAGGGCATCGGCGTCGGCATCGCTGAAAACGGCGACGGTGCGATAGCCCAGGGTTTGGGCGGTGCGCTGGATGCGGCAGGCGATTTCACCGCGGTTGGCGATGAGGATTTTGCTGAATCCGGGCATGGTTTGGTCCCTTGGTTTTGCGGTGAATGTGAGGGCCTCTTCGCTGGCAAGCCAGCTCCTACAGGGGGTTTGTGAACGACACAGAACCGTGTAGGAGCTGGCTTGCCAGCGAAGTTCTTAAAGCGCCCACCCCGGCTTACGCTTCTGCACAAAAGCCATTGTCCCCTCGACCCCCTCAGCCCCGGTCACCGCCTCGCTGAACCATTCGGCCGCCTCATCGAGCAACGTATCCGCCGGCTGCCCCGCACTCGCCAGCAACAGCTGTTTAGTCCGCGCATTGGCCTCCGGTGCACAGCACAACACATGGGCCAACACCTCATCGAGACGCTCGGCCAGGGCTTGCGCGTCATGTTCGACAAAATGCACCAGGCCGATCCGCTTGGCCTGGGTGCCATCGAAACGCGCCGCCGTCAGGGCGAGTCGACGGGCCTGGGTCAGGCCGATGCGCTGGACCACGAACGGCGCGATCTGCGCGGGCAGCACACCGAGACTGGTTTCCGGCAGACCGAATTGCGCCTGATGATCGGCCAGGGCGACGTCACTGACGCATGCCAGGCCCAAGCCACCGCCGAGTACGGCGCCTTGCAGCACGGTGATGACCACTTGCGGCGTGTGTTGCACCGCTTGCAGCAGCGTGCCGAACGCTCGGTTCAACTCGCGGCAGGCCGTCGAGCCTTGAGCGCGGGCGTTGGCCATGTCCTTGATGTCGCCACCGGCACAGAAATGCCCGCCGGCGCCACCGATGACCAAGGCACGCACAGTTCGGTCATCATGTACCGCCGCCAGCACCGCGCTCAGTTCGGCGACCATCTGCAGGCTCATGGCGTTACGGCTGTCGGGGCGGTTGAGGGTGATGTGCAGGACGCCGTTGTGCAGTTCCAGCAGCAGGGTCTGGCAAACCGGCAAGATGCTCATTGTTTTTTCCCCGGCAGGATGCCCATGAGTTTGCAGATGATCCCCAGCATGATCTCGTCGGCCCCGCCGCCGATCGACACCAGCCGCACATCGCGGTAGGCCCGGGCCACCGGGTTGTCCCACATGAAGCCCATGCCGCCCCAGTATTGCAGGCAACTGTCGCTGACTTCGCGGCCCAGGCGACCGGCCTTGAGTTTGGCCATCGACGCCAGGCGGGTGACGTCCTGGCCTTTGATGTATTGCTCGGTGGCCTGATAGACCAACGCGCGCAGGCATTCGATTTCGGTCTGCAGTTCGGCCAGGCGGAAGTGAATCACCTGGTTGTCGATCAGCGCATTGCCGAAGGTCTTGCGGTCCTTGCAGTACTCGATGGTGCTGTCGATGCAGTATTCCAGGCCCTTGATCATGTTGGCCGCGCCGAACAGGCGTTCCTCCTGGAACTGCAGCATTTGCATCATGAAGCCCGCGCCCTCGTGGCCGATGCGGTTGCGTTGCGGCACGCGCACGTTGTCGAAAAACACCTGGGCGGTTTCCGAACTGCGCATGCCGAGCTTGTCCAGATGCGAGCTCAGGCTGATGCCTGGCGTGTTCATCGGCACCATGATCAGCGACTTGTTGACGTGGGGTTTGTCGTCCGAGGTGTTGGCCAGCAGGCACATGAAATCGGCGCTCGGCGAGTTGGTGATCCACATCTTGCTGCCGTTGATCACGTAGTCGTCGCCGTCCTTGCGCGCGCTGGTTTTCAATCCCGCCACATCGGAACCGGCGGCGACTTCGGAAACGCCGATGCAGCCGACCTGCTCGCCGGTGATCGCCGGACGCAGGAACTCTTCGCGCAATTCATCGGAACCGAAGCGGGCGAGTGCCGGGGTGCACATGTCGGTCTGCACGCCGATGGACATTGGAATCCCGCCGCAATGAATGGTGCCGAACTCTTCGGCGGCGACGATCGAATAACTGTAGTCCAGGCCCATGCCGCCGAACTTCTCCGGCTTGGAAATCCCCAGTAAACCGAGGTCGCCGGCCTTGCGGAAAAGCTCATGGATCGGAAAGCGTCCGGCCTTTTCCCATTCATCAACGTGCGGGTTGATCTCGTGGTCGACGAATTGGCGGATGGTGCGGCGCAGTGCTTCGTGTTCCTGGGTGAAGATCATTTTTATTGTTCTCCTCTGATCGCCCTTAGAAGCGGGCTACACCAAAACTGTTGGCTTGCAGTGAGCGCACTTCGGCTTCATGACAAATATCCAGCAGGTACCCGAGCAAGGTCCGGGTATCCCGCGGGTCGATCAGCCCGTCGTCCCACAGACTGGCAGTGCCATACAGCGCGGTCGACTGGTTGTCGAGCTTCTGCGCGGTGACCTGCTCCAGCTTATCGAGCATGGTCGGGTCGGGCACCTGCCCGTCCTTGAGCTGTTTGGCCTCGGTGACGATCCGCAGCACCTTGCCGGCCTGGGCGCCGCCCATCACCGCCGTGCGGCTGTTGGGCCAGGCGAAGATGAAGCGCGGGTCGAGGCCGCGGCCGCACATCGCGTAGTTGCCGGCGCCATAGGAGCCGCCGACAACGATGGTCAGTTTCGGCACCCGGGCATTGGCCACCGCCTGGATCATTTTGGCGCCGTGCTTGATCACGCCTTGCTGTTCCGCCTCGGTGCCGACCATGAACCCGGTGGTGTTGTGGAAAAACAGCAGCGGCGTCTGGCTCTGGTCGCAGAGCTGGATGAACTGCGCCGCCTTGCTCGCCCCCTTGGGCGTGATCGGGCCGTTGTTGCCGATAAAGCCGCAGGCGCGACCCTGAATCTGCAGATGGCCGCAGACGGTTTGCTGATCGAACTCGCCCTTGAATTCGAGGAAGTTCGAACCGTCTGCCACTCGCGCGATGATTTCACGGACGTCGTAAGGTTTTTTCGGATCGTCGGGGATCAGCCCCAACAGTTCGTCGATGGGGTAGAGCGGTTCTTCCCACTGTCGCGCAGGGATTGCAGGCAACCGCGCATTCCACGGCAACAACCTGACAATCTCCCGCACCTGTCGCACGCCATCGGCATCGTTCTCGGCCAGGTATTCGGCAGTGCCAGCGATCTGCGCATGCATCTGGGCGCCACCCAGTTCTTCATCTGTGGCCACTTCGCCGGTGGCCGCCTTGAGCAGCGGCGGGCCGGCCAGAAACAGCTTGGCTTTACCGCGCACCACCACCACGTAGTCCGACAACCCCGGTTGATAAGCCCCGCCAGCGGTGGCCGAACCGTGGACCACGGTGATCTGCGGCAGCCCCATGGCCGACATCCGCGCCTGATTGGCAAAGCTGCGCGCGCCTTCGACGAAAATCTCCGCTGCGTAATTGAGGTTGGCGCCGCCGCTTTCGGCGAGCGTGATTACCGGCAGTTTGTTGTCCATGGCGATCTGTTGCAGGCGCAGGGATTTTTTCAGACCGCTGGGGGAGATGGTCCCGCCCTTGATCGCGCTATTGTTTGCCACCACCAGCACCCGCACGCCGGACACGTACCCGATCCCGGCGATCAGGCCGCCGCCGGCCGAGCTGCCGTCCTTGTCGTCGTGCAACTTGTAACCGGCCAGGCTCGCCAGTTCGAGGAAGGGGGCGCCGGGGTCGAGCAGCAGGTTAAGGCGCTCGCGGGGCAGCAGTTGGCCGCGCTTGTCGAACCGGGCCTTGGCTTCGGCGGCCTTGTCCAACAGGTTCTGTTCGAGCTGGCGGACGTGCTCGATGCCCACCAGCATCGCCGCGCGATTGCGCGCGAACGGGTCGCTGAAGGGGTCCATTTGCGACTGGATCACCGGCATGGCTTATTCCTTGTCCTTGAGCTCCTCGGGCCTGCAAACAGATCGGCGTTGCACATCGGATCGTAGGCCACGGCGCTTGTCCTCTAGTTGACCTGGTCGGCGATGCGCTGCGGCACCGGAATCTGGATTTCCAGCAGTTGTTGAGCAAAGGCCTTGCCTTGCGGATCGATGCGCAGGCTGGCCACACCGCCACCTCCCAGGGCGTTTTCCAACAGAAAATTCAGGCTGTGGCTGGCGGGCAGATACCAACGTTCGACTCGACCAAGAACCGGGTCGAGGACATGGCTCATCCAGTCGACGATCACCTCCGGGGTCAAGGCTTCGGCGATCCATGGCAAGTACTCGGGGTCGCGCGCCATGACCCCGATATTGCTGTGATTGCCCTTGTCGCCGGAGCGCGCCACCGCGAGCTTGATCAGGGCGACGCTGGCGTCGGCCAGGCCCGTGGGTTTGGGTGGGTCCAGGGGGATGGGCAAATCCGCGGTGTCGAGACGGTCGACGGCGGGCAGGGCACACGGATGGCGCTGGCCGGCGAGGTCGATCTGCAGGGTGCAGGCGCTTTTGTCGATGAGGAACGAGAACAGCCGGATCAGCGGATACACCGTCGGCCGCCCGCCGACGATCCCGGTCAGCCCCGGCGCCATGCCGGTAGCGGCCTGGGCGATTTCCCTGGAGAACAGGATCAGCGCCTGTTTGCTCGAATGGCGTACGGCGAGCTTGATCACCACTTCGCGGCTGTCCTGCCGCTGGCCATGGGGGCCATAGGTGGCCTCGCTACCCAGCAGTTCGATGTTCACTTCAGTGTAAGGCGCCCAGCCGCGCTGGCTGAACATCTGCGCGGTCTTGGCGATGATCGCCTGGCCGACCCGGCGTGCCTTGTCGACCGCATCGATCCCGGCGATCAGGCAACTGGCGGTGCAACGAAAGCCGTCCGGGTACGTGGCGCTGACCTTGTATTGATCGGTGGGCGGCAAGCCTTTGGCGCCGTGCACCTGAACCGCGTTCCTGCCTTGTTGCACCAGTTTTACCTGAGTGAAATCACAGACCACGTCGGGCAGCAGATAAGCCTGCGGGTCGCCGATTTCATACAACAGTTGTTCACCGACAGTCAGTGGCGTGACCAGGCCGCCGGAGCCTTCGGGTTTGCTGACGATGAACTGGCCGTCGGCGCTGACTTCCACGATGGGAAAGCCGATGTGTTCGTAGTCGGGAACGTCGCGCCAGTCAGTGAAGTTGCCACCGGTGCACTGCGCGCCGCATTCGATGATGTGGCCAGCCAACGCGGCCTGGGCGAGTTTGTCGTAGTCGTGCCAGGACCAGTCGAATTCGTGCACCAGCGCGGCACTGACCACGGCGCTGTCGACCACCCGGCCGGTAATCACGATGTCCGCGCCCAGTCGCAGGGCCTCGACTATGCCCGGCGCGCCCAGGTAGGCGTTGGTCGAGACGCACATCGGCGGCAGCGGCGCGCCGCTGAACATTTCATGCAGGCCAAGGCCGCTTAGTTGTTGGAATTGTGGTTGCAGGTCGTCACCCAGCAGCACGGCGATTTTCAGCGCCACCCCGGCCTGGTCGCAGGCATCCTGCAGTGCAGCGGCACAAGCGTGTGGGTTGACCCCGCCGGCATTGCTGATCACGCGGATGTGCTGTTCGGCGAGCTGAGTGAGCAAGGGGCCGAGGACTTCGATGAAGTCGCTGGCGTAGCCGGCCCGGGGGTCTTTCATGCGTGCGCCGGCCATGATCGACAGGGTGATTTCGGCCAGGTAGTCGAACACCAGATAGTCCAGGCGCCCGCCCGCCACCAGTTGCGCGGCGGCTGTCGAGGTGTCGCCCCAGAAGGCGCTGGCGCAACCGATGCGAATTGTCTTGGACCCCGTCAACGCCATAGCCACCTCCGCAGCAGAATATCGAGACTACCAAGCAAGCGCTTGGTTTGTAAACGACTAAACTATCTTCTTCCCGAGCGCTTGCTTGGTCGCCGCCTCCAGCTTAAATTGCCCGCGCAACCCCACGAAATTGTGGGAGCGAGCTTGCTCGCAAAGGACGTGAACGATAACGCTGGAAGCCTGATACCCCGTAGCGCTCTCAGGTTTTTCGCGAGCAAGCTCGCTCCTGCATGAGCGGTGTATTGGATTGATCGACTGTAGGAGAGAATGGGTGGACGAGCAAAAAGCCCTGAGGGTGATGCGCGAATTGGTCGACAACGGCCAATTGACCGACCCGGACAGCGCCCGCGGCAAACTGCTGCAAGTGGCGGCCCACCTGTTTCGCAACAAAGGCTACGAGCGCACCACCGTGCGCGATCTGGCCAGTGCCGTCGGGATTCAGTCCGGCAGCATTTTTCATCACTTCAAAAGCAAGGACGAAATCCTGCGGGCGGTGATGGAGGAGACCATTCGCTATAACACGGCGTTGATGCGTGCAGCCCTGGCCGAGGCCGGCAGTGTGCGCGAACGGGTGTTGGCGCTGATTCGTTGCGAGTTGCAATCGATCATGGGCGGCAGCGGCGAGGCCATGGCGGTGCTGGTGTACGAATGGCGTTCGCTGTCCGAAGCAGGGCAGGCGCGGGTACTGGCCCTGCGCGACATCTACGAAGAGCTGTGGCTGCAGGTGCTGGGCGAGGCCAAGGATGCCGGGTTCATTCGCGGCGATGTGTTCATTACCCGACGGTTCCTGACCGGTGCACTGTCCTGGACCACCACCTGGTTTCGCGCCGGCGGCAGCCTGAGCCTCGATCAATTGGCCGATGAAGCGTTGATTCTGGTGCTGGCAGAGAATTAACAGGGGGTGTGCGAAACCCGTCTAGACTGGTGAAGTGGCTGAAAGCACCTGGCTTGGATGCATTTAAGCGTTTTTTTTCGGGAGTGGGTTGTTTGATGTCTTCGCCAATTCGGACGGCCTCGGTGTTTTTACTGGTGGCGTTTTCGTCGATAGGGGCAATACCGGCCCAGGCTGCACAACTGGTGCGGATCAGTGCCGCGCATTTCCCGCCCTACACGGTTCGCCCGGAAACCGGTGCCGACACCGGCCTGTTGCCGCAATTGATCGAGGCGCTGAATGCCTTGCAGAGCGACTATCAATTTGTCCTGGTGCCGACTTCGATTCCCCGGCGCTTCGGTGACTTCAAGCAAGGCCGGGTGGACATGGCGATTTTCGAGAACCCGAACTGGGGCTGGAAGGACATCCCCCACACCACCGTCGACATGGGGCTGGAAGACGCCGAGATTTTTGTCGCGCAACGCGAGCCCGATCGTCAGCAAAGCTATTTTGCCAGCCTCACCGGCAAACGCCTGGCGCTGTTCAGCGGCTATCACTACGAATTTTCCAATTTCAATGCCGACCCGAAGTTTCTCGCGCAGAACTACAACGCCACGCTGACCTATTCCCATGACAGCAACCTGTTGATGGTGCTGCGCGGGCGAGCGGACATTGCCCTGGTAACGCGCTCTTACTTGAGCGACTACTTGCTGCGCAACGAGCAGGTCGGCAATCAGCTGCTGGTGTCCGAGCGGGTCGATCAGATCTATCACCACTACGCCATCCTCCGCCCGACAGCGCCCATCAGTGGCGCTGCATTTGGCAAGTTGCTGCAAGACTTGCGCGAGAACGGCCAGATGCTGAAGATTTTTGATCCGTACAAGATTGCCGTGGTGCCGGTGCCCGGTCACTGAGATCGCGCCACAGGTCGCGTATTGACCGACTTCTGTTAAATTTCTCGGCTTGGCTCACGTCACTTCGTTGAACTGTCGACGATTAATGTGAGCCCGCCCCATGTCCAATCCGAATCACCTGACTGCCCTGGCGTTGCCCACAGGCAGCCGTCTTGTAGCTGATGAAACCGAAAGCCGGCTGAGCCTCGACCTGGATGGGCAGCCGCTGATCAAGTTGCGGCTGACCCGCGAACCTGAACTGCTGGTGCAGCTGGAGCAAGGTTTCGACCGTCCCGAAGGCGATGCACTGCGCACGGCCTGTTATTGGCTGTTTGCCCGCGACCCTGGCTGCCAGCGCCTGACCTGGCAGCTGGATGAGGTCCCGGTTGACGCCTTGCGCAACGGCTTGCTGGTCGCCACCGAAACCTCCGGCCAGTATCGCTGCGAGCGCACCCTGTTCTGGCAGTTGCCGCAGCCCTGGCTCGGTCAATCCCTGGCCAGCAGCTATCCGCAGCACATGGTCATCAGTGGCGGCAAACGTCATCCGTTGCGTGCGATGAAACCGCAGGGTGAAGTGTATCGACGTTTCGATGCCCGGTTGGGCGCGTGGATTTCCCTGCGCACGCTGGACATCGACCATGACCTTGCACGGTTCAATCGTTGGCAGAACAGTGCGCGGGTCGCGAGTTTCTGGCAGGAACAGGGCAGTCTCGAACAGCATCGCGAGTACCTGGGCAAGCTCGAGGCCGACCCCCACACCCTGACGCTGATCGGCTGTTTCGATGATCAGCCGTTTGCCTATTTCGAAGCTTATTGGGCCAAGGAAGATCGCATTGCGCCTTTCTATGAGGCGGACGATTACGACCGGGGTATTCACATGCTGGTCGGTGAAGAGCATCACCGCGGCCCGCACAAGGTAGCGAGCTGGTTATCGGCGCTGGTGCATTACCTGTTTCTCGATGATCCACGGACCCGGCGGGTGGTGGCCGAGCCTCGGGCCGACAACGGCAAGATGATCGGGTATATGCAGGGCCAGCGTTTCCATTGCGAGAAAGAGTTTGATTTTCCGCACAAGCGTGCGGCGTTGATGGTGTTGGGGCGGGAGCGGTTTTTTGAGCGGTGTGTGTTGGCTTGATGCGTAAGGCTCGAGATCTCTTCAGGTCTTGAGGCCGCCTTCGCGAGCAAGCCCACACACAGGTTTTGGGTGTTCTCTGATGTTGTACGCGACACAAACCTGTAGGAGCGAACTTGCTCGCGATGGGGGCGAAGCAGGATTCGGGTCCTAGCGGCGGGCAAAGGTATCCGCCCGACTCCCCGACACCTTCCGGCAGTGCACCAAAGCATCGCGAATCATGAAGTTCACCAGGGTCGGCGAGACCCCGAGTTCCTTGGCGATGTCCTTCTGCGGCACGCCATGCAGGCGGTACATCTCGAACGCGTAGCGGGTGCGGCTGGGCAACTCCGTCAGCGCGTCGGCAATGTGTTCCAGGGTCGAGAAATTGATGTGCGAGGTTTCCGGCGAGGCGCCTTGAATCACCACGTTCAGGCCTTCTTCTTCAGGGCCTGAATACTTCTGTTCCAGTGCCTGTTTACGGTAGTGATCGATCGCCAGGTTGCGCACGATCTGGAACAGGTAGCTGAGTTGAGCCTTGAACGAGGACGTGATTTGCGGCGCCGACTGCAGGCGGAAGAACGCATCCTGTACCACGTCTTCAGCCCGCGAGCGGCAGCCGGTAATACGGGCTGCAATCTTGACCAGAATCAGTCGATTGTCGACGAATGCCTGAAGTAGCGGTGAATCGCACCTGCTTGTGGACACTTGTTCCGTCATGGAAATCACCCTGCTGCAAATAGGTTAGTGGGACGGCTGGAAGACCGGTGCCGTCCTACACATCGAGCGACAAATTATGTTGAATGATAATGATTGTCAATTGAGAAAGAGAATTAATGCTCCCCAAAGGTGCGGAGTGAGAACTGCGACACGCTGACGCACTGCAGCGGGGCTGGCGATCCGGCCCGCCGACTAATTATTTGCAGACGTCATCCGTTCCCATTGGTGAATAGCACAGCGCAATCCTCATACCCCTGTAGGAGCGAGCTCGCTCGCGAAGGTCGTTAACGATGACGATGGGCACCTGACCCCCCGCGGCGTTCTCCGGTTTTTCGCGAGCAAGCTCGCTCCTGCAGCCGAATTCAGGCAGGAAACCCCATGACCGACGCGTTCGAACTCCCCAGCACACTGGTCCAAGCCCTTCAGCGCCGCGCGGCCCTGACGCCGGACCGGGTGGCCTTGCGTTTTCTCGCCGAAACCGAGGATCAGGCTGTGGTGCTCAGTTATCGCGAACTGGACCAGCGGGCACGAGTCATTGCCGGCGCGTTGCAGGCCGAGGCCGATGTTGGCGATCGCGCAGTGCTGCTGTTCCCCAGTGGCCCGGATTACGTCGCGGCGTTCTTCGGTTGTCTGTATGCAGGTGTCATCGCGGTGCCGGCCTATCCACCGGAATCGACCCGTCGTCATCACCAGGAGCGCCTGCTGTCGATCATCAGCGATGCCGAACCGCGTCTGTTGCTGACCAGCGCCGGCCTGCGGGATTCGTTGTTGCACATCGAAGGCGCGCCGCCGTTGTTGTGCGTCGATACCCTCGACAGCGCCCTGGCCGAGCGTTGGGTCGAGCCGGACCTGCAAGACGCTCACATCGCCTTCCTGCAATACACCTCCGGCTCCACCGCCTTGCCTAAAGGTGTGCAGGTCAGCCACGGCAACCTGGTGGCGAACGAATTGCTGATTCGCCACGGCTTCGGCATCGACCTGAACCCTGACGATGTGATCGTCAGCTGGTTACCGCTGTACCACGACATGGGTCTGATCGGCGGTCTGCTGCAGCCGATTTTCAGCGGCGTGCCGTGCATCCTGATGTCGCCGGCCTACTTCCTCGGCCGGCCGTTGCGCTGGCTGGAAGCGATCAGCGAATACGGCGGTACCATCAGCGGCGGGCCGGATTTTGCCTATCGGTTGTGCAGCGAGCGGGTCAGCGAATCGGCCCTGGCGCACCTCGACCTGAGCGGTTGGCGCGTGGCGTATTCCGGCTCCGAACCGATTCGCCTCGACACGCTGGAGCGCTTTGCCGAGAAGTTCGACGTTTGCGGGTTCACTCCAGACAGTTTCATGGCGTCCTATGGCCTGGCCGAAGCCACGCTGTTCGTCGCCGGCAGCCCTCGCAGTCAGGGTATCGGCAACCTGCGGGTAGACGATCGGGCCTTGGCGCAAAACCGAGTCGAGCCGGGCGAGGGCGGCGCAATCATGAGCTGCGGCCTCGGCCAACCGGATCACGCCATACTGATCGTCGATCCCTCGGCGCTCAACGAACTGGCTGACAATACCGTCGGCGAAGTCTGGGCCTGCGGTCCGAGCATCGCCCACGGCTACTGGCGCAACCCCGAGGCCAGCGCCAAGACTTTCGTGCCACACAACGGCCGTACCTGGCTGCGTACCGGCGACCTGGGCTTTATGCGTAACGGGGAACTGTTCATCACCGGGCGCCTGAAAGACCTGCTGATCGTGCGCGGGCACAACCTCTATCCGCAGGACATCGAACAGACTATCGAGCGCGAAGTGGAAGTGGTGCGCAAAGGTCGCGTCGCCGCGTTCGCCGTGAACATCGAAGGGCAGGAAGGCATCGGCATCGCGGCGGAAATCAGCCGCAGCGTGCAAAAAATCCTTGCGCCCGAGGCGTTGATCAAAGCCATTCGCCAAGCGGTGGCCGAGGCGTACCAGGAGGCGCCGGGTGTGGTGGTGCTGCTCAATCCGGGCGCGCTGCCCAAGACCTCCAGCGGCAAATTGCAACGCTCGGCGTGCCGCGATCGTCTGGCGGACGGCAGCCTCGACAGCTATGCGCTATTTCCGGCGGAGGCCAGCGAGCGTGAGGCGCAAACCGAATCGGGCTCTGAGCTGCAAGCCCTGATCGGCCAGATCTGGTGCGAGCAACTGCAGATCAAACAGGTCAACGCCGACGATCACTTTTTCCTGTTGGGCGGCAACTCCATCGCCGCCACGCAAGTGGTCGCGCGTCTGCGCGAAGAACTGGGCCTGGAACTGAACCTGCGCCTGTTGTTCGAAGCGCCAACCCTCGGTGCGTTTACCGCTGCAGTGGTGAAGCAGCAACAGGACGCTGGCCCGGCCCAAGGCTCGATCACCCCTCTGTCGCGCAGCGAAGCCATGGTGCAATCCCTGGCGCAAAACCGTCTGTGGATCACCTGGCAACTGGACCCGCAGAGCAGCGCCTACAACATTCCCGGCGCCTTGCGCCTGCGCGGCGAACTGGATCAAGACGCGTTGCGCGCCAGTTTCCAGCACCTGATCGAGCGTCACGAATCCTTGCGCACACGCTTCTTCGAACGTGACGGCGTGGCACTGCAACAGGTCGATTCCGCCGCCGAATTCAATCTGCAATTGATCGACATCAGCGCCCTGCCAGCCGCCGAGCGTGAAGCCCGCGCGCTGCAAATCCGTGAGCACCAGGCCCGCACCCGGTTCGACCTGGAGAAGGGCCCGCTGCTGTGCGTGACGCTGGTGCGCCTCGATGATGAGGATCACCAGTTGCTGGTGACGCTGCACCACATCATCGCCGATGGCTGGTCGCTGAACGTGCTGATCGACGAGTTCTCGCGCCTGTACGCTGGCGCTTCCCAGGGACAACCAGCGACGCTTGCGGCATTGCCCACGCACTATGCCGACTACGGCAGCTGGCAGCGCCAATGGCTGGCGCAAGGGGAGGGCGAGCGGCAACTGGCCTACTGGAAAACACAGTTGGGTGGTGAGCAACCGACTCTGAGCCTGGCCACCGACCACCCGCGCTCGGCGCAATACCGCTACAGTGCCGCCCGTCATTCCATCAAGCTTGGCGCAACGTTGAGCGATGCCATTCGCCAGACCGCCCAGGCTCACCAATCCACTTCATTCATGCTGTTGCTCGCGGCGTTCCAGAGCCTGCTGCACCGCTACAGCGGCCAGCGCGACATCCGCATCGGCGTGCCCAACGCCAACCGTCCGCGCCTGGAAACCCAAGGCTTGATCGGCTTCTTCATCAACACCCAGGTGCTGCGCGCCGAGGTCGATCCGCGACAGCCATTCGTTGCACTGCTGGCGCAGACCCGTCAGGCCGCGCTGGGCGCACAAGCGCATCAGGACCTGCCGTTCGAACAACTGCTCGAAGCCTTCCCGCAAGCTCGCGAACAAGGCTTGTTCCAGGTCATGTTCAACCACCAGCAACGCGACCTCGGCGCATTGAAACGCCTGCCCGGGCTGCTCGCCGAAGAGCTGCCATGGCACAGCCGCGAAGCCAAGTTCGATCTGCAACTGCACAGTGAAGAAGACCGCAACGGTCGCCTGAGCCTGTCCTTCGACTACGCCAGCGAACTGTTTGATGCCGCCACCATCAAGCGTCTGGCCGAGCATTTCAGCAACCTGCTGCGGGCCGTCTGCGCGCAACCGGACACCGCCATCGCCGACCTGCAACTGCTGGCGCCCAGTGAGCTCCACCAGCAAACGGCCTGGAGCGCGGCACCCTGTACGCCGGCCAGCCAATGGTTGCCGCAGCTGCTCCACGAACAGGCGCGCCTGACTCCCGAGCGCATCGCGTTGATGTGGGATGGCGGCCAACTGGACTTCGCCGAACTGCACGGCCAGGCCAATCGCCTGGCCCATTACCTGCGCGACAAAGGTGTCGGGCCGGATGTGTGCGTAGCGATTGCCGTCGAGCGTTCGCCGCAACTGCTGATCGGCCTGCTGGCGATTATCAAGGCCGGTGGCGCCTATGTGCCGCTGGACCCGGATTACCCGGCCGAACGCCTGGCCTACATGCTCAACGACAGCGGCGCCGAATTGCTGCTGACCCAGACCGGATTGCTCGAGCGTTTGCCGGCTGCCGACGGTGTCAGCGCAATTGCCATGGACGCTTTGCATCTGGATGGCTGGCCGAGCCACCCGCCGGGCCTGCATGTGCACGGCGACAACCTGGCGTACGTGATTTACACCTCAGGTTCTACCGGTCAGCCCAAGGGCGTCGGCAACACCCACGCGGCCCTCGCCGAACGCCTGCAATGGATGCAGGACACCTATCGCCTGAACGACACCGACGTGCTGATGCAAAAAGCGCCGGTCAGCTTCGACGTGTCGGTGTGGGAATGCTTCTGGCCGTTGATCACCGGTAGTCGCTTGCTGCTGGCCGGTCCCGGCGAACACCGTGATCCGCAGCGCATTGCGCAACTCGTTCAAACCTATGGCGTGACCACGCTGCACTTCGTGCCACCGTTGCTGGCGTTGTTCATCGACGAGCCGCTGAGCGCCGGATGCACCAGCCTGCGTCGGGTGTTTTCCGGTGGTGAAGCCTTGCCCGCAGAGCTGCGCAACCGGGTGCTGGCACACCTGCCGGCGGTGCAATTGCACAACCGCTATGGCCCGACGGAAACAGCGATCAACGTCACTCATTGGCCGTGCACAGCCGCCGATGGCGAACGCTCGCCGATCGGGCGCCCGCTGGGCAACGTGGTGTGCCGCGTGCTGGACGCTGATCTCAATCCGGTGCCGGCTGGTGTGCCGGGCGAACTGTGCATCAGCGGCATCGGTTTGGCCCGAGGCTATCTGGGCCGTCCGGGCCTGACCGCCGAACGCTTCGTGGTCGATCCGCTGGGCGAGCCGGGTGCGCGTCTGTATCGCACCGGTGACCGTGCGCGCTGGACCGCCGATGGGGTGATCGACTACCTCGGTCGTCTCGACCAGCAGGTCAAACTGCGTGGCTTCCGGGTTGAACCGGAAGAAATCCAGGCGCGTTTGCTGGCACAGGACGGTGTCGCTCAGGCAGTCGTGGTGGTACGCGAAACGGTGGCAGGCGCACAGTTGATCGGTTACTACACCACCACGGATTGCTCAGAAGACATTGATGCTCAAACCGCACGCCTGAAAACCGCGCTGGCCGCCGAGTTACCTGAGTACATGGTCCCGGCGCAGCTGATGCGCCTGGACGAAATGCCCCTGAGTCCAAGCGGCAAACTCGACCGTCGCGCCTTGCCGGAATCCCAGTGGCAAGCCAGCGAACACGTCGCCCCGGTCACCGCGCTGGAACAGCAAATCGCCGGCATCTGGCGCGAAGTCCTGGGCCTTGCGCAGATCGGTCTGCGCGACGATTTCTTCGCCCTCGGCGGCCACTCGCTGTTGGCCACGCAAATCATTTCCCGTACCCGTCAGGCCTGCGACGTCGAGTTGCCGCTGCGGGCGCTGTTCGAGCACAGTGAACTGGGGGCGTTTGCCGAACAGGTGCAGTTGATTCAAGCCAGCGGCAACACGAACAAGCAGCCACCGATCGAGACAGTCGACCGCAGCCAACCGGTACCGTTGTCTTACTCCCAGCAGCGCATGTGGTTCCTCTGGCAGCTGGAACCGGACAGCCCGGCCTATAACGTCGGGGGCATGGCGCGGCTGCGCGGGGTACTCGACGTCGGACGTTTCGAGGCGGCATTGCAAGCGCTGATCATGCGCCACGAAACCCTGCGCACGACCTTCCCGAGCGTCGATGGCGTGGCCCGGCAACAGGTGCATGCCGACACCGGCCTGCGCATGGACTGCAAAGATTTCTCCGCGCTGGATGCCGACAGCCGTGAGCAACGGGTCCAGCAACTGGCCGACAGCGAAGCCCACACGCCATTCGATCTGGAAACCGGGCCGCTGCTGCGCGCCTGCCTGGTCAAGACCGCCGAGCAGGAACATTACCTGGTGCTGACCCTGCACCACATCGTCACCGAAGGCTGGGCGATGGACATCTTCGCCCGGGAGCTGAGCGCGCTGTACGACGCCTTTGTCGAGGACCGCGAATCGCCGCTGGCACCGCTGCCGGTGCAGTACCTCGATTACAGCGTCTGGCAGCGCCAGTGGCTGGAGTCCGGTGAACGCCAGCGCCAGCTCGACTACTGGACCGCACAATTGGGTCGCGAACATCCGCTGCTGGAATTGCCCGCTGACCGTCCGCGGCCGCCGGTGCAAAGTCATCAGGGCGAACTGTATCGTTTCGACCTCAGCGATGAGCTTGCCGCCCGGGTTCGCGCCTTCAACGCACACCACGGCCTGACCCTGTTCATGACCATGACCGCCGCGCTGGCCGTGCTGCTTTACCGCTACAGCGGCCAGAACGACCTGCGTATCGGCGCCCCTGTCGCCAACCGGATCCGTCCGGAAAGCGAAGGGCTGATCGGTGCGTTCCTCAACACCCAGGTGCTGCGTTGCCAGCTCGACGGCCAGATGTCCGTCGGCGAGTTGTTCGAGCAGGTTCGCCACAGGGTGATCGAGGGCCAGTCCCATCAGGACCTGCCGTTTGACCATCTGGTGGAGGCCTTGCAACCACCGCGCAGCGCCGCGTACAACCCGCTGTTCCAGGTGATGTGCAACGTGCAACGCTGGGAGTTCCAGCAGAGCCGTACCCTGGCCGGCATGACCGTCGAGTACCTGGCCAACGATGCCCGGGCGACCAAGTTCGACCTCAACCTGGAAGTCACCGACCTCGATCACCGCCTGGGTTGCTGCCTGACCTACAGCACCGACCTGTTCGACGAACCGCGCATTGCGCGCATGGCCGGGCATTGGCGCAATCTGCTGGAAGCGCTGCTGGCCGATCCGCAACAGCGCCTCAGTGAGTTGCCGTTGCTGGACGCGAGCGAACAGCAACACCTGCTCGACAGCCTCGGCGTCGAACCGGGCGAGCATCGCCTGGATCAGTGCATCCATCATCTGTTCAGCGAGCAGGCGCTGGTGCGCAAGGATGCGCCGGCACTGACCTTTGCCGGTAAAACCCTGAGCTACGCCGAACTCGACAGCCGCGCCAATCGCCTGGCCTGGATGCTCCGTGAACGCGGGGTGGGCCCGCAGGTCCGGGTGGGCCTGGCACTTGAGCGTTCGCTGGAAATGGTCATCGGCTTGCTGGCGATCCTCAAGGCGGGCGGCGCCTACGTGCCGCTGGACCCGGAATACCCGCTGGATCGCCTGCACTACATGATCGAAGACAGCGGCATCGGTTTGTTGCTCAGCGATGCGGCGATGTTCGATGCGCTCGGTGAGTTGCCGTCCACTGTCGCTCGCTGGTGCCTGGAAGAGGACGCCGCCGAGCTGGCCGATTACCCGGCTACCGAGCTGCCGTTTATCAGCCTGCCGCAACATCAGGCCTACTTGATCTATACCTCCGGCTCCACCGGCAAACCCAAAGGGGTGGTGGTGTCCCACGGCGAAATCGCCATGCACTGTCGCGCCGTGATCGAACGTTTCGGCATGCGCCCCGACGATTGCGAGCTGCATTTCTATTCGATCAACTTTGACGCGGCCACCGAGCGTTTGCTGGTGCCGCTGTTGAGCGGTGCTCAGGTCGTCCTGCGTGCTCAAGGCCAGTGGGATGCGGAAGAAATCTGCGGCCTGATCCGCCGTCACCACATCAACATCCTCGGCTTCACCCCAAGCTACGGCAGCCAGTTGGCCCAATGGCTGGCGACCCGGAACGAGACGCTACCGGTGCGCATGTGCATCACCGGCGGCGAAGCCCTGACCGGCGAACACCTGCAGCGAATCCGCGCGGCGTTCAAGCCGAGCCTGTTCTTCAACGCCTACGGCCCGACCGAAACCGTGGTCATGCCGCTGGCCAGCCTGGCGCCGGAACAGTTGGCAGAGGGCCTGGGCAGCGTACCGATCGGCAGTGTGATCGGCGCTCGCGTGGCCTACATCCTCGACGCCGATCTGGCGTTGGTGCCGCAAGGCGCGACGGGCGAGTTGTATGTCGGCGGCGCCGGTCTGGCGCAGGGTTATCACCAGCGTCCGGGCATGACCGCCGAGCGTTTTGTCGCCGATCCGTTCGCCGCCCATGGTGGGCGTCTGTACCGCACCGGCGACCTGGTGCGTCAGCGCGCCGATGGCCTGGTGGAGTACCTGGGGCGGATTGACCATCAAGTGAAAATTCGCGGCTTCCGCATCGAGCTGGGCGAAATCGAAACCCGACTGCTGGAACACGCAGCGGTCCGTGAAGCGGTGGTGTTGGCGTTCGACGCGCCGAGCGGCAAGCAACTGGTCGGCTACGTTGTCACCGAGTTCGCCGAGCAGCACGAAAGGCAACAAGCCGAACTGCGCGAATCCCTCAAGGCGCACCTCAAAGCGCAACTGCCGGATTACATGGTGCCCGCGCACCTGACCTTGCTGGCTCAATGGCCGCTGACCGCCAACGGCAAACTCGACCGCCGCGCACTGCCGGCACCGGATCCGGAACAGAACCGCCAACAGTACGTGGCACCGGGCAACGCGCTTGAACTGACCCTGGCCGACATCTGGTGCGAAGTGCTGAACGTCGGGCAGGTGGGGCTCAACGACAACTTCTTCGAACTGGGCGGCGACTCGATTCTGTCGATCCAGGTGGTCAGCCGCGCGCGGCAACAGGGCATTCACTTCAGCCCGCGTGACTTGTTCCAGCACCAGACCGTGCAGACCCTGGCGGCCGTGGCGACCCATGCCGAACAGCTCAGCGCCGAACAAGGCCTGATCACCGGTGAGTCGCAGCTGACGCCGATCCAGCACTGGTTCTTCGACACTGAAATCCCCCAGCGTCAGCACTGGAACCAGGCGTTGCTGCTGGAACCCGCTGTGGCGCTGGAACCCCATCGCCTCGAAGCGGCGCTGCTGGCAGTGATCGAACAGCACGACGCCTTGCGTTTACGGTTCTCTGAAAAGGCAGGCCAATGGCAGGCCGGGCACCAGGCGATTTCCGACGCGCCGGTGCTGTGGCAAGTGCGCGTTGCGTCCATGGACAAATGCGCGGCACTCTTCGCCGATGCCCAGCGCAGCCTCGACCTTGCGCAAGGGCCGCTGATGCGCGCGCTGCTGGTCGATGGTCCCGAGGCGCAACAGCGGCTGTTCATCGCCATTCACCACTTGGTGGTGGACGGGGTTTCGTGGCGGGTGTTGCTGGACGATCTGCAAACGGTGTATCGCCAACTGGATGCTCGACAGTCCGTCAAACTGCCGGCAAAAACCAGTGCATTCAAGGATTGGGCGGCACGTTTGCAAGCGTATGCCGGCAGTGAATCCCTGCGCGAGGAATTGAGCTGGTGGCAGTCGCAACTGGCCGGAAACCGTGCTGAATTGCCGTGCGACCGACCGGCGGGTGGCCGGCAGAATCGTCATGCGCAAACCGTCAGCGTACGCCTCGATGTCGAGCGCACTCGGCAACTGCTGCAACAGGCACCGAGCGCCTATCGCACCCAGGTCAACGACTTGCTGCTGACTGCATTGGCCCGCGTGCTGTGCCGCTGGAGTGGTCACGAATCGGCGCTGATTCAACTCGAAGGCCACGGCCGCGAGATCCTGTTCGACGAGATCGACCTGACCCGCACCGTTGGCTGGTTCACCAGCGCTTATCCATTGCGCCTGCTGCCAATGGAAGAGCAGGGCGCCTCGATCAAGGCGATCAAGGAACAACTGCGCGCGGTGCCACACAAAGGCCTGGGTTACGGCGTATTGCGCTACCTGGCCGATGAACCCTGCCGCCAGGCCATGGCTGCACTGCCGGTGGCGCCTGTCACCTTCAACTACCTTGGCCAGTTCGACCAGAGTTTCGGCGACGCTGCACTGTTCCGTCCGCTGGATGAACCGCTCGGTGCCGCGCACGACCCGAAAGCGCCGCTGCCCAACGAGCTGAGCATCGACAGTCAGGTGTACGGCGGTGAGCTGCTGCTGCGCTGGACCTTCAGCGGCGAACGTCATGATCCGCAGACCATCGGTGCGCTGGCGGATGCCTACCTCGGTGAATTGCAGAGCCTGATCGAGCATTGCCTGCAGGACGACGCGGGCGGCCTGACGCCGTCGGATTTCCCGCTGGCCAGGCTGACCCAGCCGCAACTCGATGCGCTGCCGGTGCCGGCTGCGGTCATTGAAGACGTCTACCCGCTGACGCCGATGCAGGAAGGCATGTTGCTGCACACCCTGCTGGAGCCGGGCACCGGCCTCTACTACATGCAGGATCGCTACCGCATCAATAGCGAGCTCGACCCGCAGCGTTTTGCCCAGGCCTGGCAAGCGGTGATCGCCCGTCATGAAGCCTTGCGTGCGTCGTTCTGCTGGAACGTCGGCGAAGACATGCTGCAAGTGATCCACAAGCCGGGCAGCACGCCGATCGAGTACCTGGACTGGAGCGCTATCGCCGAGGCCGAGCAAGAGCCGAGGTTGCAGGCGCTGCTCAAAAGCGAGCGCGAGGCCGGTTTCGATCTGCTCAACCAGGCACCGTTCCACCTGCGTCTGATCCGGGTGGGCGCGGCGCGCTACTGGTTCCTGATGAGCAACCACCACATCCTGATCGATGCCTGGTGCCGTTCGCTGCTGATGAACGACTTCTTCGACATCTACAGCGCCCTTGGCGAAGGCCGGCAAGCGCAGCTGGCGGTGCCGCCGCGTTATCGCGATTACATCGGCTGGCTGCAACGCCAGAGCCTGGCCGAGGCTCGGCAGTGGTGGAAGCACAACCTGCAAGGCTTCGAACGCACCACGCCGATCCCGAGTGACCGGCCGTTCCTGCGCGAACATGCCGGTGACAGCGGCGGCATGCTCGTCGGCGACCGCTACACCCGGCTCGATGCCCGTGACGGTGCGCGACTGCGCGAACTGGCCCAGGCGCATCAACTGACCATCAACACCTTTGCCCAGGCGGCGTGGGCCCTGGTATTGCGGCGCTTGAGCGGTGATCGCGACGTGCTGTTCGGCGTCACGGTGGCCGGGCGTCCGGTGGACATGCCCGAGATGCAGCGCACGGTCGGGCTGTTTATCAACAGCATCGCGCTGCGGGTGCCGATGCCGCAAGACGACCAGCGTTGCAGCGTGCGCCAGTGGCTGAGCGGCTTGCTCGACAGCAACATGCAGTTGCGCGAGTACGAGTACCTGCCGCTGGTGAACATTCAGGAACACAGCGAGCTGCCCAAGGGCCAGCCGTTGTTCGACAGCCTGTTCGTGTTCGAAAACGCCCCGGTGGAAGTCTCGGTGCTGGACCGTGCGCAAAGCCTCAATGCCACGTCGGATTCGGGCCGTACCCACACCAATTTCCCGCTGACCGCGGTGTGCTATCCGGGCGACGACCTGGGCTTGCACCTGTCTTACGACCAGCGTTACTTCGACGAGTCGACCATCGAGCGCATGCTCGGCGAGTTCAAGCGTTTGCTGTTGGCGCTGGTCGAAGGCTTCCATGGCGACATGGCTGATCTGCCGCTGTTGGGTGCCGAGGAACAGGACTTCCTGCTCCATGGCTGCAACCAGAGCGAGCACGATTACCCGCTGGAGCAGAGTTACGTCGAGTTGTTCGAAGCGCAGGTGGCCCGGCATCCACAACGGATTGCCGCCAGTTGCCTGGATCGGCAGCACAGTTACCTTGAACTGAACCACCGCAGCAATCGCCTCGGCCATGCGCTGCTTGCCGCCGGTGTCGGGCCGGATCAGCCGGTGGCGTTGCTGGCCGAACGCAACCTCGAGCTGCTGGGCATGATCATCGGCAGCTTCAAGGCAGGCGCCGGTTACCTGCCGCTGGATCCGGGACTGCCAAGCCAGCGTTTGAGCCGGATCATCGACTTGAGCCGTACCCCGTTGCTGGTCTGCACTGAGGCCTGCCGCGAGCAGGCGCTGGCATTGCTGGATGAGTTCGGTTGTGCCGATCGACCTCGATTGCTGGTCTGGGAAGACGTTCAGGCGAGCGCTGCGTCGATTGCCAATCCGGGCGTCTGCAGCGGGCCGGACAACCTTGCCTACGTGATCTACACCTCCGGCTCCACCGGACTGCCGAAGGGGGTGATGGTCGAGCAGCGCGGCATGCTGAATAACCAATTGAGCAAGGTGCCGTATCTGAACCTGAGCGATGCCGATGTGATCGCACAAACCGCTTCGCAAAGCTTCGACATTTCGGTCTGGCAGTTCCTTGCCGCACCGTTGTTCGGGGCGCGGGTGGACATCGTGCCAAACACCATCGCCCATGACCCGCAAGGTTTGCTGGCCCATGTCCAGAGCCAGGGCATCACCGTGCTGGAAAGCGTGCCGTCGCTGATCCAGGGCATGCTCGCCCAGGAACGCATGAGCCTCGACGGTCTGCGCTGGATGCTGCCGACGGGTGAAGCGATGCCACCGGAACTGGCGCACCAATGGCTGCTGCGCTACCCGGACATCGGATTGGTGAATGCCTATGGCCCGGCGGAGTGCTCGGATGACGTGGCCTTCTTCCGTGTGGACCTGGCGTCGACGCGCGGCAGTTACTTGCCGATCGGTACGCCAACCGACAACAACCGTTTGTACCTGCTCGATGGCGCGCTGGAATTGGTGCCCTTGGGTGCGGTGGGCGAATTGTGCGTAGCGGGCACCGGGGTGGGTCGCGGTTATGTCGGCGACCCGTTGCGCACCGCGCAGGTGTTTGTGCCGAACCCGTTTGGTGCGCCGGGCGATCGCCTGTATCGCACCGGTGACCTGGCCCGGCGTCGCAGTGATGGCGTGCTGGAGTACGTCGGGCGCATCGACCATCAAGTGAAGATTCGCGGTTACCGCATCGAACTGGGTGAAATCGAAGCCCGTCTGCATGAGCAACCGCAAGTCCGTGAAGCGGCGGTCGGCGTGCAGGAAGGGGTGAACGGCAAGCATCTGGTGGGCTACCTGGTAGCGGCTGACTCGGCGCTGGATCCGAGCGAAAACCTGGAGCGCATCAAGCAACGCCTGCGCGCCGAGCTGCCGGAATACATGGTGCCGCTGCACTGGTTGTGGCTCGAGCGGATGCCGCTCAACGCCAACGGCAAACTAGACCGCAAGGCCCTGCCGGCGCTGGAGATCGGTCAGTTGCAGAGCCAGGACTACCAGGCACCGCGTAACGAGTTGGAGCAGACGTTGGCGGGTATCTGGGCCGAAGTCCTGAAAGTCGAGAAGGTCGGCATTCGCGACAACTTCTTCGAACTGGGTGGGCATTCGCTGCTGGCGACGCAGATTGCTTCGCGGGTGCAGAAAACTTTGCAACGCGATGTGCCGCTGCGGGCGATGTTCGAGTGCAGCACGGTGGAGGAATTGGCCGAGCACATCGATGGGTTGGCAGCGAGTGACATCACCGAGGAGAAGGTGGATCGCCTCAATGATCTGATGGCGGAACTGGAAGGGTTGTAGTTCTCCCGCGTCTGTAATGCCCCCTTCGCGGGCAAGCCCGCTCCCACAGGTATCGATAGTCTGCGCAATATATGTGTACGCCATCGCCCCTTGTGGGAGCGGGCTTGCTCGCGAAGGGGCCGGCACATTTTGCGAATATTCGCGCGTTGACTGCTGTTTCCGGCCAGCTCACGCTGCCTCGGCTCTTTCAGTGAACCGCACTTCACCAAGGAATCAGTCAATGCCCTTCGTCACAATAGATGGACAACCGCTTCACTACATCGATCAAGGCACTGGCCCGGCAGTGCTGCTGGCCGGCAGCTATCTGTGGGACCAGGCCATGTGGGCGCCGCAGATTGCCGCCCTGTCGCCACACTACCGGGTGATCGCCCCGGACCTGTGGGGCCATGGCCAGTCCGGGCCGATACCGCAAACAACCACTTCACTGGATGACATCGCTCGTCAGGGCCTGGCCCTGCTCGATCATCTGGACATCGAGCGCGTCACGCTGGTGGGGCTTTCGGTGGGTGGCATGTGGGGCGCGCGCCTGGCCTTGTCGGCGCCCGGGCGAATCAACGGCCTGGTGCTGATGGACAGCTATCTCGGTAACGAGCCGGATCCGACCCGTGAATATTATTTCTCATTGTTGAAGCAGATCGAAGAGACCGGCGTGATCACGCCACAGCTGCTGGATATCATTGTGCCGATCTTCTTCCATCCCGATATCGACCGGGAGTCGACGCTTTATCAGGATTTCCGTGCGTCGTTGGCGGCGCTGCCGTCGGAGCGTCTGCGCCAAAGCATCGTGCCGATGGGGCGGATCACGTTTGGCCGGGATGACCTGCTGCCGCGCCTGGGCGAGCTGGACGCTGAGACCACGCTGCTGATGTGTGGGGACCAGGATCAACCGCGGCCGCCGGCGGAAACCCGGGAAATGGCCGAGTTGATCGGATGCCCTTACGTGCTGGTGCCGGAGGCGGGGCATATCTCCAATCTGGAGAATCCGCAGTTCGTCACAGATGAACTGCTGACGTTTTTGGCCCAGAGCAATTCAGCGGAGCATTGAAAAAAAATCGCAGCCCCCTGTAGGAGCGAGCTTGCTCGCGAAAAACGCAAGGACAACGCATGCATCCTGAAAGAACGCGTTATCGTTGACGACCATCGCGAGCAAGCTCGCTCCTACTTGGGCCCGAGAATCTTCACCAATTTGTCCGGCGACGGCGCACCTTGCTGCTGTTGCAGCTCACCCTTGTCATCCATATAGAAAATCGCCGGGGTCGCAGACAACTCCAGCTCTTCCATCATCTGCATGTTCGCTGCAAGTTTCGCCTGAATCGCCGGCGGCACTTCTTTCAAGGCCTTGAGCGAGCTGCCCTTGCCGGCACCTTCATGATCCTGCAAGGCTTTCTGCGGGTCCTTGGCAGCCAGCAGCGCCGCCGATTTGCCCGGGCTGTCTTCACGGATGATGCCGACCATGATGTGGCGCAGCTGCACCTTGCCGGCCTTCACCCACGGCCGGGCCTGTTCCCAGAACATATTGCAGTAAGGGCAGTTCGGGTCGCTGAACATATAGACGACCCGCGGTGCGTCTTTATTGCCGTCAGCGATCCAGTTGCTGGTTTCCAGTTTGGCCCAGACTTCTTTCGCCATCGGTGCATAAACCAGCTTCTGCAATGGCTCGCTGCTCAGGTCATTGCCCTGGGCGTCATACAGATTGCCCAGCAGAACATGCTTGCCATCCGGCGTCAGGTACAGTGCCATGCCCCGGTTCTGGTACTGCGCCGCATAGCCGCGCAAACCGTCGGGAGCATCGAATTGGCCGACGATTTTCGCACCTTTGGCTTCGATCTTCTTGATCGCTTCGGGCAGTTCTTCGGCAGCCTGCACCGACGGCAGGTGCAGCAGGGTGGCACCCAGGGTCAGCATTAACAGGTGGCGGAGGCGGGGCATGGCAGTTTCCTTGAAGAAGTGGCGGGTGTGGCAGGATTAGAGGTGTCGAAGCTTTCCAGGGCGCGGGCCAGGCTGGCATCCGACAGTTCTCCCAGGTGGCTGCCCAGCAAGCGACCTTCGGGGCTATAGAACAGCGTAGTCGGCAATGCCATGGAGCCGACGGCCTGGCCCAATCGGCCGCCGCCATCGAACAGGACGTTGGACAGGCTCAGGCCCTGGGTTTCCAGATAGGTGCTGACGCTTTGCATGCTTTCGGCCTGGTTGACGAACAGGAAGGTCAGGTCCGGGCGTTGTTGCTGGGCGTTTTCCAGCACCGGCATTTCCCGGCGACAGGGCGGGCACCAGGTGGCCCAGAGATTGATGACCAGCGGGCCGCCCTTGTAGTCGGCCAGTTGCACGGTTTCCCCCGCGGCATTGCGCAGGGTGATGTCCGGCAGGCGTGTGCCTTGCTCGTAAATCGTCAGGGAGTACGTCGCCAGCAGCCAGAACGCCAGACCGCCGGCCACGCCAAATCCCAGGGGGCGGCGCAAGCCGGGGCGACGCCAGCCTCGGTACAAGGCAGCGAGCAGCAGCACGATCACCCCCGGCCAGGCCAGGAAACCGCCGTCACGCAGGTCGATCATCTGCCACGGATCGTCCCGATAATGGGTCCAGTAACGGGCGACAAACCCCACCCGCGCCGCCAGCATGCCCAGCAGGAACAGACTGAACAGCGCCGACTCGGGATTCTCGCCCCCGCGCTTGGCCACCCGCCAGCCGACAAAAGTCGCCAGCGCCAAGGCGCTGATCAACAGCAGGTGGTTCAGCGCAATGGCAAAGGTGCCGAGGGTAAAAGTCAGCATTAATGCGCGTCTCGGGTGGTGGTCCAACGTTGCAGGAAGGTGTCGGCATTGACCTCGCCGGTGATGCGCTGGCTGCGGCGTTCGAGGCCGTCGGCGCCGATCCACAGCAGGCTCGGTGGCCCCGGCACTTTATACCGCGTGAGCAATTCGCGGCTGGCGGCATTGTCGGCGGTGACGTCCAGCCGTAGCAAACGCACGTCGCTCAAGGCTTGCAGCACATGGGCTTTGCCGAACACCTGTTTTTCCATGACCTTGCACGACACACACCAGTCGGCGTAGTAGTCCAGCAGCACCCATTGGCCTTGAGCCTGCGCCGCATCGAGCTCCCGTTGCAGGGCGGCGGGGTCCTTGACTGTGGTGAAGGCGTCGTGACCGACAGGGCTCGCGACGCTGCCCGGGTTGGTCGCGCTATAGACCTGCAACGGCTTGTAAATATCATCACTGCCGCCCGCGGCACCGATCATCAACAGACTGCCCCACAAGCCCAGCAACAGCGAACTGGCGCCGAACAGGTGAGCGACGCGCCCGAACCCATCCGACTGTTTCCAGGCGCTGTAGGCGGCGATCAACAACAAAGCACCCCACAGCCCGACCCACAGGGATTCGGCCAGCACCGGACGCAGCATCAGCAGCGCAGTGGCGAGGAACAGGAAACCGAACACGCCTTTGAGCAGGTTCATCCACGCGCCGGGTTTCGGTAGAAAGCGATTGCCGACCGTCACCAGCAACAGCAGCGGGATGCCGATGCCGATGCCCATGGCGAACAGAATCAGCCCGCCATGCAGCGCATTGCCGCTTTGCGCGATGTAGAGCAGGGCGCCGGCCAGCGGAGCGGTCATGCAGGGGCCCACCAGCAAACCGGAGACGGCCCCCAGGACACCCGCGCCGATGAGGCTGCCGCCGCGCTGGTTGCGAGAGACATTTTCCAGGCGATCGCGCACGGCTACCGGCAATTGCAACTCGAAGAAGCCGAACATCGGCAACGCCAGCAGCACAAACACCGCGGCGAAAGTGCCCAGCAACCAGGGGTTCTGCAGCAATGCCTGCAGATTTGCGCCAAGCAGCGCCGCCAGCACACCCATCGCCGCATACACCAGCGCCATGCAGATCACATAGCTGCTGGCCAAGGCGAATCCGCGTCGGGGCGTGGCACCACTGCCGACAATCAAACCGGCGAGGATCGGCAGCATGGGGAGCGTGCAAGGGGTGAAAGCCAACAGCAGTCCCAGACCGAAGAACACCAGCAGGCTCCAGCCCAGTGCCCGCTGTTGCAGGCCGCTGGCCAAGGCTTGATCGGGTGCTTCGTCAACGGCCGATGTGGCAGCGCTTCCACCCAGATCCACCACCTGGGTTTGCGGCGGATAACACAGGCCGGCATCGGCACAGCCCTGGAAACCCACCTTGATCTGGCCCGTGGCCCCCGCTGGAATCTTCAGCTCCAGGCCCTGGCGATAGACCTGCTGCTCGCCGAAAAACTCATCGCTGTGCGACTCGCCCTCGGGCAACGCAGGTTTGAACTCCGGGGATAATCCGTCGAATTTCAGGCGCTGTTGATAGAGGTAGTAATTGTCGGCGATCTGCCAATAAAGCTGGGTTTCACCGCTTTCGAGACGTTCAGAGGTGAAAACGAACGCTTTGCCGACGGGAAGAAAGTCCGGTTTGGTCGCGAACGGATCAGTCCCTGCCTGGGCCAGGCCCGAGATCAAGAGAGCAAAAAATACAAACAGTCGAAGCATGGGTAGGCCTTGTCCCTGTGCAAGTGATGTGCACAGTGGCGAATGGCGATTAACCGATGATTAACCGCGATGGTCTTGTCGCCGTGGCACTTGCGGCATAATGTCCGCTTAATCGGGCGCCGGCCTAATCACCTTTTATCCACAGGGTTGAGCATGCACGTACTGGTTTGCGAAGACGATGAGCTGATCGCCAGCGGCATTGTCGCCGGCCTCACCGCCCAGGGGCTGACGGTAGAGCACGTCGCCACGGCCTCTGCTGCCCGGGCGATGCTCAAGGTCGCCGAGTTCGACGTGATGGTGCTCGATCTTGGCCTGCCCGATGAGGACGGGCTGAAACTGCTGCAGCAGTTGCGCCATCATGGCCTGGAGATTCCGGTGCTGATCCTCACCGCGCGGGACTCGGTCACCGACCGGGTCGACGGTTTGCAGGCCGGTGCCGACGACTACCTGCTCAAGCCGTTCGACTTGCGTGAGCTCGCGGCGCGCCTGCACACCTTGTTGCGCCGGGTGGCCGGGCGCAGCGTCAACCTGATCGAACACGGTGCGCTGACGTACGATCCGAGCAGTCGCGAAACCATGCTCGGCGGCCAGCCGGTGGACCTGTCGCGTCGTGAGCAGGCACTGTTGCAGGCCTTGTTGCATAACCGTGGCCGGGTGCTGTCCACCGAGCAACTGAAGGACAGTGTCTACGGCTTCAACGACGAACTGGAAAGCAACGCCCTCAACGTGCACATCCATCACCTGCGGCGCAAACTCGGTAACGGCATCGTCGAAACGGTGCGCGGCCTGGGTTATCGCCTGGGGCCGGCGGACGGCGGAGATCAATCGAAGTGATGAGCCTGCGTTTGCGCCTGAGCCTCACGCTGGGCGCCGCTTTTGCGCTGATCTGGGCGCTGGCGGCGGCCTGGATGCTCAGCGACCTGCGTAATCAGATGATGTTTTCCCTCGACCAGCGGCTGGTGGCGTCGGCGCGCATGGTCGCCGGCCTGATGGAGCAATTGCCGGCGTTGCCGAGCAAGGGCGAAGGCACCCATTTCAGCGCCGAGCAACTGACTATCCCCGGCGGCATGGCGTGTCAGGTCAGCTCGTTGCGCGGCGAAATCCTCGCCCGCAGTCACACCGACCCGCAACAAACCCTGGAAGCCGAGAAGATGGGCTTTCACGATCAGATGATCGACGGCACGCCGTGGCGCAGTTTCACCCTGGCCCGCGGCGATCTGCGCATCACCACCGCCGACCGGCAAATCGAGCGCGAAGCCCTGAACATGTCGATCCTGCTGGCCGCCTCGGTGCCGGTAGGCGTGGCGTTGCTTGGCTGCCTGTGCCTGCTCTGGCTGGGCATCGGCCAGGGGCTGGCGCCGCTCAATCGCATGCGCGATGCCTTGAAACGGCGCAATGCCGATTCCCTGGAGCCGTTGCAGATCCAGCCGTTGCCCAGTGAACTGCAACCCTTGCTCGACACCCAGAACCAGCTGTTGCAGCGGATCGGCAAGACCATCGAACGCGAGCGCCGCCTGACCGGTGACGCGGCCCACGAGTTGCGCAGCCCGCTGACAGCGATCAAGACGCACCTGCAAGTGGCGCGCATGACCGAAGGCGCCGCCCGGGATCAGTCCCTGGCCCGGGCCGAAGAAGGCGCCGATCGCCTGCACCGGACCCTTGAACAATTGCTGCTGCTGGCGCGGGTCGAGGGCAGTCTGTCGTTCGACGATGGTGCGCAATGCAGCGCCGAGCAAGTGGCTAAACTGGCGATTCAGGACGCCGCCAGCGGTGACCGCCAGCGCATCAGATTCCAGGTCCCGCCGAAGATTTCCCATGCCCCGGTGCAAATGCCGGCCGTATTGTCCATCGCGGCACTGCGCAACCTGCTGGACAACGCCCTGCGTCACACCCCCGGTGACGGGCCGGTGGAGCTGAGTCTGGAAACCACCGGTAATAGCGTGCAGTTTGTGGTGCGCGACCATGGCCCGGGCATTGCCGAAGAGGATCTGCAACACCTGACCCAGCGTTTCTGGCGCAACGGCCAGAGCACCGGCTGTGGCCTGGGACTGGCGATTGTCCAGGCCATCGTCCAGCGCTGCGGTTGTACCCTGCATTTCGACAGCCGGCCGGACGGGTTGCGGGTCAAGTTGACCATGCCGCTGCAACCGATCTAACCAACACCACACCCCCCTGTAGGAGCTGGCTTGCCAGCGAAGGCGTCCTTTCAGTCACCTTAATGTTGGATGTGCCGCCGCCTTCGCCAGCAAGCCGGCTCCTACAGCTCATCAAATGTAACGCCTCTCCATTGGCATTCGAGCCCCCACCGGCGCTATCGTCTTCGCCAGTTTTGACTCAATGGATTGAGGTGACAACGCCATGGAAGCATCGATACTCATCTGCAAGGCAACCCCCGCCGATGCCGGCATCATCAGCCGCATCGTCGAGCGCTCCATCCGTGTCGGTTGTGCGCTCGATCACCGCAACAATGCGCGAACGGTCGCCAACTGGACCCACAACAAGACCATCGCCCACGTGTTGCCGTGGCTGACCGACCAACGGTTGTATCTGAACATCGCCCTGTTGCAGGACAAGCCGGTCGGCGTCGCCATGGCGGCGATCAGCGGCAGGGTCGCCTTCTGTTACGTGCAACCGGAATGGTTTCGCCGAGGAGCCGGGCGCGCGCTGGTGCGCGACCTCGAGGGCTGGTTGATCGGCCGGGGCTTGCGCCAGGCCCGGCTCAACAGTACTCGAACCAGCGAAGCCTTTTATCGCCACCTGGGTTATCGGCCTTGCGCCAGAACCTTCGCGGTGGCAGGGCTGCGGGCCATTCCCATGCACAAGGGACTGTCGTCACCTTCATGAAAGCGGTTCTGGGGGCTAAATCCCCGAGGCGCCGATGCGTTTCCACAACAGGAAAACCTTTTTAGGGGTCGAGAGATGTCAGTCGCTACCAGCCTTGTGGAAGATCAGCCGGCCCGGATCACTCCGGCGCCGACCGAGGTGCTTTATCACTTCAACGAATCGCCGTTGCTGGCCCGTCAGAGCCAGCAGGAATCGAATGCCCGCAGCTACCCGCGACGCATTCCCCTGGCACTCAAACGCGCCAGAGGCCTCTACGTCGAGGACGTCGAGGGTCGTACGTTCATCGACTGCCTGGCCGGCGCTGGCACGCTGGCGCTGGGGCATAACCACCCGGTAGTGATCGAAGCGATCCAGCAAGTGCTGAGCGATGAACTGCCGTTGCACACCCTTGACCTGACCACCCCGGTCAAGGATCAGTTTGTCCAGGATCTGTTCGGCCTGCTGCCACCTGCCTTGGCCGCTGAAGCGAAAATCCAGTTCTGCGGCCCCACCGGCACCGACGCGGTGGAAGCTGCATTGAAACTGGTGCGCACCGCCACCGGCCGCAGCACGGTGCTGTCGTTCCAGGGCGGTTACCACGGCATGAGCCAGGGCGCGCTGAGCCTGATGGGCAGTCTGGGGCCGAAAAAACCCTTGGGTGCCTTGCTGAGTAACGGCGTGCAGTTCATGCCGTACCCCTACGATTACCGCTGCCCGTTCGGTCTCGGTGGCGCGCAAGGGGTACAGGTCAATCTCAATTACCTGGAGAACCTGCTCAATGACCCGGAAGCCGGCGTGCAGTTGCCGGCGGCGGTAATCGTCGAAGTGGTGCAGGGCGAGGGCGGGGTGATCCCGGCCGATCTCGACTGGCTGCGCGGTCTGCGGCGGATTACCGAACAGGCGGGCGTGGCGCTGATCGTCGATGAGATCCAGAGCGGATTTGCCCGCACCGGCAAGATGTTTGCTTTCGAGCATGCCGGGATCATTCCGGATGTGGTGGTGCTGTCCAAAGCCATCGGTGGCAGCCTGCCGCTGGCGGTGGTGGTCTATCGCGACTGGCTCGACACCTGGCTGCCGGGCGCCCATGCCGGGACGTTCCGCGGCAATCAGCTGGCGATGGCGGCTGGCTCCGCGGTGATGCGTTACCTGACCGAACACCGCATCTGCGAGCACGCTGCCGCCATGGGCGAACGCTTGAGCGAACACCTGCGCATCCTGCAGCGGGACTTCCCGCAACTGGGTGATATTCGCGGGCGCGGCTTGATGCTTGGCGTGGAACTGGTTGATCCGACCGGCGCGCCGGATGTCCAGGGGCACCCGCCGATTTTTGCTCGCCTGGCGCCGCTGGTGCAGCGCGAATGCCTCAAGCGCGGGCTGATCCTCGAACTTGGTGGCCGTCACGGTGGTGTGGTGCGCTTCCTGCCACCACTGGTGATTACCGCCGCGGAAATCGATCGGGTCGCCGAGATTTTCGGCCGGGCCATGGCTGCGGCGACCGCCAGCCTGTAAATTTTCCCGCTCCTCGAACGTTCCTTCTACAGACCGGCTGCGCACGCAGTGCAGCCCACCCCTACAGCGATGGAGACACACCATGACGTCAGTATTCGACCGCGAGGACATCCTCTTTCAGGTCGTGGTCAATCACGAAGAGCAATACTCGATCTGGCCCGATTACAAGGCCGTGCCTGCCGGCTGGCGCACCGTGGGCAAGAGCGGTCTGAAAAAGGAATGCCTGGCCTACATCGAGGAAACCTGGACCGACATGCGTCCGCTGAGCTTGCGGCAGAAGATGGAAGAGCAGGCGGCTGTGGCGCACTGAGTCAGTCATGCAAAAAAAGCCCGCTGAAGATGGCAGTCAGCGGGCTTTTTCAGGTCTGGGATTTGTGTTGCCTATCAAGCCGCCTTCGCGAGCAAGCCCGCTCCCACATTGGATCTCTGGCGAACTCAGAATTTGTGATCGCTAGAGATCCAATGTGGGAGCGGGCTTGCTCGCGAAGAACGATGACGCGAATTAACTGACTATCCCCCGCTCAATCCCTTGATCACCAAATCCACATTCCCCTCCAGCTCCGCCACCGGATCCGCCGCATCCACGCTCAACACCACCCACCGACTCCCGGCCTCGGCAATCACCGCTTTCACCGTGTCCGAAGGCTGCCGATGATGCAACACCACCGCCACGTCATTGTCTTTCAGCGTCGCGCCCAATGCCTTGAGCGCTTCAGGTGTCCACTCGGCATCCGGCCGCGCATCGACGCCGATCAGCTCCAGGTTGAGGCCACCGGTCAGGTAGCCGAAGTGATCACTGAGGCTCATCACACTGAGGTTGTCGGCATTGGCCAACCGCGCTTCACTGTCTGCGCTGAACTTGAGCAGGCGCTGTTTCAGCGCCGCCAGGTTGGCCTCGATCTGCGGCCTGGCCTCCGGCGCCAGGCGCACCAGATCCGCCGCCATCACGTCCGCCATCCGCCCCATGTTATTACTGGAAAACCACGGCTGACTGTTCAACCCGTCGACCTTGTTGTCCGGCTGCACGGCGATGCCGGGCAGGGCGCCGTCCACCGGGCGGGCGGCATCGACTTCGACGATACGGATATTGCTGCGGCGGGAGATCGGGTACAGCGGATCATCCGCCCACAGCGAACGCAGACCAATCACCGCATCGGCATCGCTCGCCAATTTGGCCAGCGCCGGCGCCCCACGTCCGGTGAAGTAGGCAGTCTGACGGCTGCCAGGCAGGTTCGCCGGCGCCGCCCGTTCAAGGCTGATGTCAGTGCCCTTGAGCAAGACTTCGCCCAGACCGTAAGTGATCGGCAAGGACGCCAGCACGCGCAACGGTTTGGCACCATCCGCCGCAAAGGATGTATGGACCAGCCCGCACAGGGCTATGGCCAGGCTCAATTGACGCAGAGAAAAACACATTTATCCAAGGTTCCCTTTCAGACTGGGGACGACACCACGGGCAATGGCGGCCAGGGCGAAGGCGATGCCGGCTACCAGGATGATCGCGGCGCCGGACGGAATAGGCAGGTCGAAGACAATCGGCGCGAGAATCCCGCACAGCGTGCTGACCGTGGCGATCAATACCGAACACCAGAAGAAACCCTTGAGCGACTGGCTCAGCAAGCGTGCCGCCGCCGCTGGAATCACCAGCAGGGCGCCGACCAGAATCGCGCCGATGACTTTAACCGCGGCTACGGTAATCAGGGTCACCAGAATCACGAACAGGTAATCCAGGGTTTTCACCGCCACACCGCGCACCGCCGCCAGTTGCGGGTTGAAACTGGCGAGCATGATGCGGTTGTACAACGGCAAGGCCAGCGCCATGACCAATGAACCGACGATGGCCAGCACCAGCAGGTCATTGCCGTTGACCGTCAACACCGAGCCGAACAATACGTTTTCCAGAATGTGCACGTTGATTTTGCCCGCCAGAATCAGCAGCAGACTCGCCCCCAGCGCCAGGGACACCGAGAGAAACACTCCGATCAAGGTATCCGGCGCCAGGCCGGTACGGTTGCGCAGGTAGTTGAGCAAGATGCCGAACAACAGGCAGTAGCCGAACAGGCTGCCGTAAGGTCCGGTGTAGGGTTCTCCGAGCAGGATGCCGATGGCCACGCCGGTCAATGCCGCGTGACCCACCGCTTCGGAGAAAAACGCGAAGCGCTTGACCACCACCAGCGTGCCCAGGCCGCCCAGTACCGGGCCGATCAGCAAACCGGCGAGCAGCGCGTTGACCACAAACCCATAGGCCAGCGCCTCGGGCAGATAACCCGACGAGGCCCACCCCTGGACCATCAAGCGAAAGGCTTCGTAACTCATCAGACAGCGCTCCGTGGATGGGTGGAGAACAGGGTCAGCAAACGTTCCGGCGTCAGTGCCTGTTTCGGCGTGGCATCGAACAGCACCCGGCGATTGAGCCCGGTGACGCGATCCGCCAGGCGTCCGACCGCTTCCAGGTCATGCTCGATCCACAGCACGGTGATGCCGCTCCGGCGCCAGTCGCCGAGCAACCGTTCGAACACCTGGATGCCCGCCTCATCGAGGGCCGACATCGGTTCATCGAGTACCAGCAATTGCGGTGCCGGAATCAGACCCTGCGCCAGCAACACGCGCTGGCGTTCGCCGCCGGACAAGGCGCCCATGCGTCGTTTGCGCTTGTCCTGCATGCCGACCCGTTCCAGTGCTTCACCGATCGCTGCCGCGTAATGCTTGCTCAAACCGAGGAACGCCGGACGCCGCTGACACATCGCCGCCATGAAGTCGTCAACGGTCATCGGCAGGCCGCGGTCAAATTCCAGTGCTTGCGGCACATAGCCGATGGTTCCGGGCGTGCCCGGCCATTGCAGGCTCAAGCGACCCTGATGCGGCATCTGCCCGAGCAGGGTCTTGATCAGCGAACTCTTGCCGCCCCCGTTGGGGCCGACCAGCGCATGCACGCTGCCGGGCTGGACCTGGAAAGTCACCTGGTCGAGGATCGTCGTGCGGCCCAGCGTCAGACTGACCTCCGCAAAATCCAGGGTCGGACCCAAACCCTGTGGGAGCGGGCTTGCTCGCGATTGCGGTGTGTCATTGGGCAATGATGTTGACTGACCCACCGCCTTCGCGAGCAAGCTCGCTCCCACAGGGGATTCGGTGTCAGTTGGTCCGGAGGGTTGTGTACTGATGGTTTCTTTAGCCGTCATGCGCCGGACTCCTGAATGGCCCGGACCACGGTATCGAGGTTGCCGGTCATTTCCTTTTCATACTTGTCAGCCGTGTATTCGCCATAGGAGATGTGCGACAGCGGGTACAACTTCACCCCGGACTCACGCTGGATGGTCTCGACGTATGTGGATGGGAAATCCATCTCCGAGAAGATCACTTTCACATCCAGCTCGCGCAACTGGTCGATGGTCTTTTTCAGCTGGCTCGGGCTCGGCTCGATGCCATGGGCCGGCTCGACCACAGCGGTCACTTCGAGGCCGAATTCGCGCAGCAGGTAGTCATACGCCGCGTGCACCGTAGCCACCCGCAGTTCGGCGTTTGGCGCCTGGGTCAGTTTGGCCAGGGCGTCGGCGCGCATCTGCCGCAGGCGTTTACCGTAGGCGCGGGCGTTCTGCGTGTAAGTCTTGGCGTTGGCCGGATCGAGCTTGCCCAGTTCCCGGGCGATGTTGTTGACCTGGGCAATCGAGGCGCTGATCGACAGGAAGGTGTGCGGGTTCACGACCTTGCCGGCGCCGCGGGCGGCGACGCCGGTGGCGGCCAGCAAAGGCACGTTTTCATTGGCTTCGATCACCGGGACGTTCGGCGTTTCGCTGGCGGCGATCATGCGGTCGGCGAAGTCGTCATGGCCGACGCCATTGAGCACGACCACGTCCAGGCCGCTGATGCGCTTGATGTCTTCGGCACGGGGCTCGTAGGCATGCGGGTTGAAACCGGCCGGAATCAGCGGCACGACTTCGGCCTTGTCGCCGACGATATTGGCGACGTAGCTGTAATAAGGGTGCAGGGTGATGCCGATGCGCAGGCGCTTGGCCTCGTCGGCACTGGCCAGGGGTGTCAGCAGGCAGGCGAGCAGGCCGACCAGCAGCAGGCGCAGCAATGAGCGTGGAGATGAACTAGGCATGGGAAAGCGGTCTTCTCTCGGGTGAAGGCGAGGGTTCAGTGCCGGTGCTGGCGCGTCACGCCGGCATCGAATTGCGCGACGATCTGCTGCCAGCCGGCGCTTTCGAGTGCGGCGTCGGAGAGGTCAGTCGGGGCCGCCAGGGTTTGGCCGGGGTTGAGCCAGATGTCCGGCGCATCGTCGTCAGCGCTCAGGCGCATCAGAAACGAACCGGCCACCGTGGGCACCTGGCTCTGACCGAAGTAGGCCTTGGCTTCAAGCAATTGCCAGGCATGACCGCCACGGCTGACGGAACTGGCATCCTGCGCAAACGGCGCGAAACCTTCATCGGCGAGGACTTCAGGGGTCGGCAGGGTTTGCTGTTCCTGGCGCAGCAGATGAATTTCGTCCAGCGTCACCCGCAGGTCGGCGTAAATGCCTTGCTCGGACGCGCTCAGGTCGCGACGGGCATCCAGTTGATGGCTGTCGACGTTACTCACTTCCTGGGATTCATGGCGCCAGGCGACCACCGAGCCGGCCACCGCCAGGATCAGCAGGCACAACAGCAATACATAAAGGGTTTCATGACCGGCTCCGGCCGGGCGGACGACGTGGGTGGTTGGCGTGCTCATGGGGCCTCGATGTCCGCTTGGTCGATCTCGACGACGTGACCGGGGCCGGCGTCGAACAGCACGTAGAACTCGGCGCCGGGCTTCTTGAAGGTCAGGGTCGAATCGGCACCGAGTTTGCCCGGCACCAGGATGGTTTCGTCATAGCCGATCACGTCCAGGGTCACGCCCGGCGCGCCGCTGCCATCGGAAAAGCCGCCGGTGCACTGGATCTGCTCGGCGTCGATGGCCTTGCACTCGCACATCGGGTTGTGGGCCAGGGCGCTGGTGCTGAAACCGGCGCAAAGCACCAGCAACGCGGCGCTCAGAGGACGGATAACAGTAATCATGGTTTGCCTCCTTGTTGGTTCAGCCAGGCGAGGGTGGCCGGGGAGGCCTGACTCAGCGGAATGGATGCCTGATGCATGCTGCCGTCCCAGCCTTCCATGGTGATCCACAGCTCGGCGTCGGCCTTGGTCTTCTCGGGGATCGGCAGCATCGCCCCCATGCGGTACGGCGTGCCGAAGAAAATCACCCCGGCGGCGCGCAGGCTGCGTGGCTTGCCGATGCGCAGGTAAGTCGCCTTGACCTGATCGCGGCAGCTGTCGCACAACGCAGCGTTGAAGTTCTTCATGTAGCCGGCCGGGCCATCGAGTCTCGGTGCTTCATTGCGCAGCTCGGCCAGGCGCAGGCTCCAGGGCCCGACCTGAACCTCACCGATTTCCCGCTCACCCAGGCCCGTATCACCGCGAAACAGTGCGGCATCGGCGAAGTACTTGGGCATGAATCCCAGTGGCACCAGCAACAGCAGGACGTTGATGTGAAAACGCCATTTGTGCCAGAAACGGCTCAGTTTCGAGCCTGGTTTTTCTGCGGCGAACAGGCTCATTGGCTGACCTCCGTGGTTTCACGGCTGGCGGCCGCAGCAGTCTGGTTGCGCGGGGTTTTGTTGCTGCGCTTGAGGGCGTTGGCCGTGGCCAGGGCGGTGCGCTTGGTCCAGATCAGCAGGCCGCTGAGGACCATCATGCTCAGGATCAGGCCGAAGAAGAACCAGATCAGTTTGATCCAGAGGCCGCCGAAATCGCCGGTGTGCAGCGGCCGCATGGATTCGGTGACCAGCTCCAGGCCCGAGCGGTCCGACAGCAGGCGGGTCGCGCCGACGTCGCCGGTGTACGGGTTGATTTCGGCGGTCTGGAACATCAGCGGGTACCAACTGCGGCCCCCCACCGACAGGTAGCTGTAGGCATTGGCGGGCAGGCTGACGAAACTGTCTTCCAGTCCGGGAATGCTGGCCTTGGCCTGCGCAATCGCGGCTTCCAGGCTGATCATCGGCGCCGGCGCGCCATCGGCGGTCATCGGCACGCTTTCGCGCGGGACCACCAGCGCTACCGGCGCGGTGGAAATCGAAACCTGGTTATCGAACAGGAAGGCTTCGATCAGGAACCAGGTGCTGGTGACGGAAATCACCGCGATGAACCAGATCGACCAGATGCCGCTGAGGCGGTGAAAGTCGCCCCAGAAGATCCGGGCGCCTTGACGAATGCGCAGGGTCGGTCGGAAAAAGCCTTTCCAGAAACGCTTGTAGACCACCAGCCCGGTGACCAGGGACGCGAGCAACGGCAGGCTGAGGAACGACACCAGGTACCAGCCCCAGCTGTAACCGTTGGTGAACGGCACCAGCCACCAGCCATGCAGGGCGCGGGTAAAGGCCTTGAAATTGAATTGCGGGGCCGTGCCCTGGATCACGCCGCTGTACGGGTTGACGTAGACCGTCACCGAGCGACCGTCGGGATAGCTGACGTCCACGTCGAGGGCGAAGTGCGATTCGTCGGGCCGACTGATGGACTCGACCAGGGTGTTGGGTTCGGCTTTCTTGATGGCGGCGATGATCTGGTCATAGCTGAGCAGCGGCGCATCGTCCGAAGGCTGGCTGGCGCGCATCTGCGGGTTGGCCAGCCAGACGATTTCCTGGCTGACCACCGCCAGGGTGCCGGTCACGCAGACGATCAGCACGAAAAACCAGATCGGCAAGGCCAGCCAGCTATGCACCAGAAACCAGAGTTTTGAGCGGGATTTCTTCGACATGATTAAAGGTCTTGTTTCGATGAGAGGGCCTCTGCTGCGGGCTTCCCAGCGTTGAGGTCGATGAAGGCCCGGCCGTGGCTTTTGTCTGCACGGCCTGACTGCATCTATATAAGACGAATGAGCATCGGAAATCCCGAAGGGGGATATGAAAGAAAATGTTTCGTGTTTCGCGAAAACTGATTTTCTTTGGAAGGGACGCCCCCGCGCCGGTGGATGATCGCCAGTGCGGGGGAGATTCAGGTCAGGGTAGTACCGAGGTCAGAGCAGGAAACCCAGCGCTTCGCTGAGCAGCAATGCAGGGGCTTCTTCAGCGAGGTAATGGCCGGCGGGCAGCGCCTTGCCGCGGACATCGGTGGCCACCTGTTGCCATTCCTTGAGCGGTTCGAAGCAGCGCCCGACCGTGCCTTCGGCGCCCCACAGCACCAGCAATGGCAGGTTCAGGTGATGGCCAGCCGCGATGTCCGCGCGGTCATGCTCGAGGTCGATGCTGGCGCTGGCGCGGTAGTCCTCGCAGATGCCGCGGGCGGCGCCCGGCAATTTCAGGCAGCGCAAATATTCGCCAAAGGCCTCGGCGGTGAAGGGTTTGAGGCCGGCGCTGCGACTGCCTATCACGCTGCGCAGATACGCTTCGGGGTCGGCTTCGATCAAGGTTTCCGGCAATGGCGCGGGGCGGATCAGGAAGAACCAGTGCCAGTAGGCGCGGGCAAAGGCTTCGTTGGTTTGAGTGTACATCGCCAGGGTGGGCGCGATGTCGAGCAGCACCATGCGGTGCACGGCGGCGGGATGATCCAGCGCCAGGCGATGGGCCACCCGGGCGCCACGGTCGTGTGCCAGGACCGAGAACTGCTCGAAGCCCAGGGACTTCATCAGCTCCACATTGTCCTTGGCCATTTCGCGTTTGCAATAGTGGCTGTGTCCGTCAACGGCCGGTGGTTTGCTGCTGTCGCCATAACCGCGCAGGTCGGCGGCGATCACCGTGAAGTGCTCGGCCAGTTGTTCGGCGACCTTGTGCCAGAGGACGTGGGTCTGCGGGTGGCCATGCAACAGCAGCAGGCCCGGCCCGCTGCCGCCGATGCGGTAGGCAATGTCCACACCGTTGACGTGGCGCTGGTCTTTCAGGAATCCGGCAAACATGGGATGGCTCCTTGTTGTAGTGGCCTGCATCCTGAAATTGTTGGTGCGCCAGGACAAGGCGCAAAGTGTGGTGCGATTGTTCATGAAGTGTGTTCAAGGGGATATGCAGTGTTGGTGATGGCCCCATCGCGGGCAAGCCACGCTCCCACAGGTTTTTTGTCGTTCTTGATAATTGCGAACGACACAAAACCTGTGGGAGCGACGGTGCGACGATTCGACTTGCTCGCGAAGAGGCCCGCCAGTCACCGAAGATTTCAGCCCTGCTGGAACATCTCCTTGGCCCGCTGCTCAATCTGCTCCTGAGTCAGGTCCTCCTTGTGCGTAGCCAGGAACCACAAATGCCCATAGGGATCCTTCAAGGTTCCCGAACGGTCGCCGTAAAACTGATCCTTGACCTCGGACACCACCGTGCCGCCTGCCGCAATCGCTTGTTTAAAGGACGCATCCACATCCTTCACGTACAGATGCAGCCCCACGGAAGGCGAGGTGTCCGGATTGCTCAGCGGCCCCTGATCGCAAGGCGTGCCCAGCATGATCGGGCAATCGCCAATACGCAGTTCGGCGTGGCCGATGCCACCATCCGGCATGGACAGGCGCATGACTTCGGTGGCGCCAAAGGCTTTCTTGTAGAACTCGATGGCTTCGGCAGCTTTTTGAATGCCCAGATACGGGGTAATGCTGTGATAGCCCTCTGGAATGGGTTTGACGCTCATGACGGTTCTCCCTTTTTATTGTGAGTTGACGAGGTTTCGTCGGTCTGCAGCCGAACCAGTGTAGGAGATGTCGAAGATTCGGGCCGCGTTCGGACGATCTCTTGATTTTGATCTTCAACCGTCGTCAAGTTCCCAAAAAATCGCAGCTGCGGCGGCGCCCAAGCCCGCGATGGCCGCACCGCTATTTGGAACCTGGCCCCGACTCCAGGAGCTGCGCCCCCGGACCCTGTTCCCCCAACACATCACCGAAATTACGCAACGGACACGCCTCCATCGACAAACACCCACACCCTATGCAGCCGTTCAGCTTGTCCCGCAGCAAGGTCAGTTGATTGATCCGCTCATCCAGATCCCGACTCCATTGTGCCGACAATTGCTTCCAGTCCGCCGCCGTCGGCGCCCGGCTGTCCGGCAGGGACTTCAAGGCCTGGCCGATCTCCGTCAACGGAATCCCCAGCCGCTGCGCCACTTTGATCAACGCCACTCGCCGCAATACTTCCCGTGGAAAACGCCGCTGGTTGCCCTGATTGCGATTGCTTTTGATCAACCCCCTGGATTCATAAAAGTGCAGGGCGGTGACGGCCACGCCGCTGCGCGCCGCCACTTGGCCAACTGTGAGTTCTTTATGCAGGTTTTCCGAGCTGATCATTTAAAAAATGCCCCTTGACCTCTAGTTAACTAGAGGTTTTACCCTGCAGGCCTTCGGATCGCAAGATCCGTCTTACAGGTGAGTGGGGACTATTCATGCAGGCGCCAGAGAAAAATCGCAGCTTTACCCAACTGATCGAATTCGAGATCGAACCCCATCAGCAACCGGCACTGGTCTCGGCGCTGTCGGCCCAAACCGAGCGCCTGGCCCAGTGTTACTCAGGGTTTCTGAGCGCCAGTATCCAGGCCAGCGACGACGGTCGGCGGGTGCTCAATTATCTGCAATGGCAATCCCGCGAGGCCGGGGAAGCCGCGTTTCAGGGGTTTGAAAGCGGCGAACAGGATTTCTGGCAGCTGATACGTGCCCATCAGGCAAAAGCCGTGACGTTCGGCTCGTTCCAGGTTCTGCACAGCCTGGAGCGCAGCCACGACAATGCGCTGCACTGCAATCTGGTGGGTTAGATCGAGCGCAAATTTCCGAATGTCGACGGATATGTCGACGGACTCGTACAGCTGCGTTAGCCAAATTCAATACCCACTATCGAGAGCGTTGATTTCTGTCCATCCAGCGGCGCGAGTAGCCTGGGTTCATTGCCCGAACCCAGTTGTCAGGACGCCAGACCATGAAACACCTACTCGCCACTTTTCTGCTGCTCGCCGCCACCGTTCTCGCCGGATGTGCCAGTCACGGTTCCCCGGAACTGCGGCCCTACACCGCTGAAGAAAGCAAGGAACTGGCGCTGGAAGCATTGAATCGTCGAGGCTTGTCCTTCGATGAATACCACGCAAAAAAAGCCGAACTGCTCGGTGAGCCGCAGAAGTCGTTCAGCTTCGACAAACAAGGCGTAATGAGCGCAGAGCGTACAGTACAACTTCACGGTCGACCAAGTTGAGCGACTGTACTGCTCGAAGTTTCACCCAACTGTCCGTGGGTTTCGCGCAAGGGGTGCGATAGGGTCAATACCTGACTGACCCTGACGGACTGCCACCGATGACGCTCTCGCTCGATCTGCTGCTGGGTTTCGCCCTGTTTGCCTTGGTTACATCGATCACCCCAGGCCCGAACAACACCATGTTGCTGGCATCGGGCGTGAACTTCGGCTTTAACCGGACCATCCCCCATATGCTTGGCATTACCTGCGGTTTCTTCGTATTGGTCGTGGCCGTGGGGTTCGGCCTGGGCGCGGTGTTTCAAACCTATCCATTGCTCTACACCGTGTTGCGCTACATCGGGGCAGCGTATTTGCTGTACCTGGCGTGGAAAATCGCGCATTCCGGACCCGTCTCGGACGCCGGGCAGAGCGACGCCAAGCCGATCAGCTACCTGGGTGCGGCGGCGTTTCAATGGGTCAACCCCAAGGCCTGGATCATGGCGATCGGTGCCATCAGCACTTACACACCCCTGCAGGGTTATTTCACCAATGTGATCGTGATTGCCGCGGTCTTTGCCCTGATCAACTTGCCGAGCGTCGGTGTCTGGGCCGCTTGCGGCACGCTATTGCGCAACGTGCTGAAGGATCGCCGCTGGTTGCGCCTGTTCAATTGGGGCATGGCCGCGCTGCTGGTGGCTTCGCTGTATCCGATATTGCTCGAAAGCTTTCACTGACGCATCGCTTCAACCGGTTGCCCGATGCCTGTTAAGCTCGACTTCAGGAGCGTTCCAACGCACTTTTAAATGAAGTTGTTCTTCTTTAACGGCCTCCGATCAGGTATTTCTAAGGTTCCGGACGATCGGCGCAGCTCACGAGGCTGCGCCTTGACCCTTCGGTAACGAGCTTCCTGATCCCGGAACACGCTCTGCGAGTCTTCTATGAATAAACGTCCACTGTATTTCGACTACGCCGCCACCACGCCGGTGGATGAGCGGGTCATCCAGGTCATGATCGAATGTCTGGGTTTCAACGGCAATTTCGGCAACCCGGCCTCCAGCTCCCATGCGTTCGGCCAGCAGGCCCGGCAATCGGTCGAGCAGGCACGGCATCAGGTGGCGGAGCTGGTCGGTGCCCAAGCGGCGCAGATCGTCTGGACTTCCGGCGCCACCGAATCGAACAATCTTGCCCTCAAGGGCGTGGCCCAGGCGCGCGGCGTTGGCGGTGGCCACATCATTACCAGCCAGATCGAACACAAGGCGATCCTCGATACGGCGAAACAATTGCAGGACGCCGGTGTTGCCGTGACGTATCTGGTGCCTGACGCCGAAGGCCTGATTACCCCGCAAGCCGTCAGCGAAGCGATGCGCGAGGACACCTTCCTGGTCTCGCTGATGCTGGTCAACAATGAACTGGGCACCGTCACTGACATACCGGCCATTGGCCGCGTAGTGCGCGATCGCGATGCGTTGTTCCATGTCGACGCGGCTCAGGGCGCGGGCAAGGTGGCAATCGACCTGGCCGAATGGCCGGTGGACCTGATGTCGTTTTCCGCCCACAAGATTTATGGCCCCAAGGGCATCGGCGCATTGTACGTCGGCCCGCGCGCGCAGCCGCGCTTGCAGGCGCAGATCCACGGCGGCGGTCACGAAGGTGGCTTGCGTTCCGGAACGCTGGCGACTCACCAGATCGCGGCCATGGGCGCAGCCTTCGAGTTGGCGGGGCAATTGTTCGAGGATGAGAAAGCCGTGATCGAGCATCTGCATGAACGCCTGCTCGAGCCGCTGCTGGGCATTCCTGGCGTTCGCCTCAATGGCAGCCCGACCCGGCGCATTCCCCATACCCTGAGCCTGACCTTCAACGAAGGCGAGTTCAGCGCTGCGGCGTTGAGCTCCTCGATCGCCTTTTCCGCGACCTCGGCCTGTAACTCCGCCAGCAACGCGCCCTCCCATGTGCTGCTGGCCCTGGGACACGACGCCCGCTCGGCGAGCCGTACCATTCGCTTGAGCCTGGGACGTTTCACCACCGAGCAGGATGTCGATCAAGCGGTACACCTGATCAAATCGGCCTGCACCAGTGCTCCGGCATTCTGGGCGACAGGGCCATAAAGCGCCGGCTTCGATCGGCACTCAACAATAATGATGCAGTGGTTAGCAGGAGACACGATGAGTACGCAGCCTTCGATCAATGGATCGGTGCCCGAGCGCCTGGCGCACACCCGCGAGCTGATGAGCCGGGAGGGCATTCACGCTCTGCTGGTGCCGTCGGCCGACCCGCACCTGTCGGAATACCTGCCGGGCTATTGGCAAGGGCGGCAATGGCTGTCGGGTTTTCATGGCTCGGTCGGCACGCTGATCGTGACCCGGGACTTTGCCGGCGTCTGGGCTGACAGCCGTTACTGGGAGCAAGCGGGCAAGGAACTCCAGGGCAGCGGGATCGAACTGGTCAAGCTGCAACCGGGGCAACCCGGCCCATTGGACTGGCTGGCCGAGCAAACCCCTGAAGGCGGCGTCGTCGCGGTGGATGGTGCCGTGATGGCCGTGGCTTCGGCGCGTACCCTGGGCGGCAAGCTCGAAGAGCGCGGCGCACGCCTGCGGACCGACATCGACCTGTTGAGCGAAGTCTGGAGCGACCGCCCGAGCCTGCCGAACGAGCCGATCTATCAACACTTGCCGCCGCAGGCGACTGTCAGCCGCGGCGAGAAGCTCGCCAAGCTGCGCGAAGTATTGAAGGCGCGCGGTGCCGACTGGCATTTCATCGCCACCCTCGATGACATCGCCTGGCTGTTCAACCTGCGCGGCGGCGACGTGTCGTTCAACCCGGTGTTCGTCTCCTTCGCCTTGATCAGCCAGCAGCAGGCCACCTTGTTCATTGCCCTGAGCAAGGTCGATAGCGAATTGCGCGCAGTCCTCGAACAGGACGGCGTGACCCTGCGCGATTACAGCGAAGTGGCCGACGCCTTGCGTGCCGTGCCGAGCGGCGCCAGCCTGCAAGTTGATCCGGCGCGGGTGACGGCGGGTCTGCTGGAAAACCTGAACAGCGGCGTGAAGCTGGTCGAGGGCCTGAACCCGACGACATTGGCCAAGTCGCAGAAAAGCCTGGCCGATGCCGGGCACATTCGTCAGGCCATGGAGCAGGACGGCGCGGCATTGTGCGAATTCTTCGCCTGGCTGGAGTCGGCATGGGGCCGTGAGCGCATCACCGAACTGACCATCGACGAACACCTGACGGCCGCGCGTACCCGACGCCCGGGTTATGTGTCCCTGAGCTTCAACACCATTGCCGCGTTCAACGCCAATGGCGCGATGCCGCATTACCACGCCACCGAAGAAGAGCACGCGGTGATCGAGGGCGACGGCCTGTTGCTGATCGACTCCGGCGGCCAATACCTGGGCGGCACCACCGACATCACGCGGATGGTCCCGGTCGGCACGCCGACGGATGAGCAGAAACGCGATTGCACGCGGGTACTCAAAGGCGTGATTGCCTTGTCCCGGGCCCAATTCCCGAAAGGCATCCTGTCGCCCTTGCTGGATGCCATCGCTCGCGCGCCGATCTGGGCCGACAGCGTCGACTACGGTCACGGCACCGGTCATGGCGTCGGCTACTTTCTCAACGTGCACGAAGGACCGCAGGTCATCGCCTATCAAGCGGCAGCCGCGCCGCAAACGGCCATGCAGCCAGGCATGATCACGTCCATCGAGCCGGGCACTTACCGTCCGGGCCGCTGGGGCGTACGGATCGAGAACCTGGTATTGAACCGCGAGGCGGGCAAGAGCGAATTCGGTGAATTCCTCAAATTCGAAACCCTGACCCTGTGCCCGATCGACACTCGCTGCCTGGAGCCGTCGCTGCTGACCGAAGATGAAAAACAGTGGTTCAACGCTTACCACGCCGAGGTGCGCGAACGCCTGAGCCCGCTGCTCGACGGCGCAGCCCTGGCGTGGTTGAACTCCCGAACCGCGGCTATCTGATCGGCATGAGTTCAGGCGCTGTCGCCAGCGCCTGGCTCATTTCGTCGAGATCCGATTCAAGGCTTCAAGCACGAACTCCAGCCGATCCTGGCCAAAGAACAACTCGTCACCGACAAACATGCTTGGTGCGCCGAATACACCCCGTTGCACCGCTTTCTCGGTGTTGGCCTTGAGTGCGGCTTTGACGTGCTCATCGCCGGTCAGGGCCAGCACTTCCTCCGGATCGAAGCCGTGCTGTGTCAGCACCGACGCGACCGTCGCCAGGTCATCGAGGCTGCGGCCTTCGACCCAGAGGGCGTGGAACAGGCAGTCGATGAACGCCTGAAAGCGTTCCGGATGGCGCAACTGCATGCCCGTGACGGCGCGCATGAGCATCAGGGTATTGATGGGAAAGTGCGGGTTGAACTTCAGTGGCACACCGTAGCGCCGGGCATAGCGGTCCAGGTCTTGAAACATGTAGCGGCCCTTGGCCGGGATGGTCGCCGGGGAGGCGTTGCCGGTGGCTTTGAACACGCCACCCAGCAGGATCGGAATGTAGATCAGGCGACTGTCGGTCTGCGCGCAGATCTTTGGCAGTTGGGTATAAGCCAGGTAGGTCGCGGGGCTGCCGAGGTCGAAAAAGAACTCCAGGGTTTTGCTCATGGTCGATGCGCTCTGCTTATTGTTATAGGGGAGGGCTTACCAACGTTCATTCCACGGACGCAGGTCCAGTTCGAAGGTCCAGGCGTCCCGGGGCTGGCTGTGCAGGTACCAATAGTTCTCGGCGATGTGCTCGGGGTTGAGGATGCCATCCTGCGCCTTGGTCGCGTACTTCTCCGGAAAGCTGTCACGGATGAAGTCCGTATCGATGGCGCCGTCGACGACGACATGGGCTACGTGAATATTCATCGGGCCCAGCTCCCGGGCCATGCTTTGGGCCAGCGCGCGAATCCCGTGTTTGGCGCCGGCAAAGGCCGCAAACCCCGCCGCACCGCGCAAGCCGGCGGTGGCGCCGGTGAACAGGATGGTGCCGCGTTGACGCTTGGCCATGCGCTTGGCCACTTCACGGCCATTGAGAAATCCTGAGAAGCAGGCCATTTCCCAGATTTTGAAATACTTGCGGGCGGTTTCTTCGAGAATGCTGCACGGCACATTGGCGCCGATGTTGAAGACGAACGCTTCGATAGGCCCGATCTCGGATTCGATCTGTTCGACCAGCGCAATCACCTCTTCTTCCTTGCGCGCATCGCAGGCGAATCCGTGGGCTTGTGCGCCGCTGGCCTGGATGGCCTCCACCAGTGGCTGGAGTTTGTCCGCGCTGCGCCGAGTAACGCAGGCCACAAAACCTTCCCGGGCAAAACGCTTGGCGATGGCGCCGCCGGTGGCATCCCCTGCGCCGACCACCAGTACGACCTTCTTATTGTTCATGGGCAGATCCCTTTTGGTAAACGATCGTTAACTAAACGAACGTTATGCTACGATTCGGCAGGCGTCAAGGCGATCAACTCTGAGGGCAGGCAATGCGTTACTCGGTCAGTCACAAGCAGGAAACCAAGGAGAAGCTGCTGCAAAGCAGTGCGGAGTCGGCCAAGCAATCCGGTTTTGCAACGGTAGGAGTCGACGGCTTGATGAAAGCGATCGGCTTGAGTGGCGGGGCTTTTTACAGCCACTTTTCGTCCAAGGATGAACTGTTCGCGTCAATCGTCGAGCGCGAGTTGAGCCAAAGTCTGGCTCGGCTGGGGGCTGATCAGGACCTGGCCAAGCTTGAGCGTTGCCTCAAGCTTTACCTGACCATGGCCCATGTCGAGCATCCGGGATCCGGCTGTGCGTTGCCGGCCCTGGGCGCGGAGATTGCCCGTTCGGACATCATGATTCGCCAGCAGGCGGAGCATTGGATTTGTCGGCTGCAGGAGAGTTGGGCGCAGGTCCTGGAGAGTGACAGCCTGGCCTGGGCGATACTGGCGCAATGCATCGGTGCGTTGGTCGTGGCGCGGATGTTGGCCACTCCAGACCTGCAGCGCAAGGTGCTGAAGTCCAGTCATGAAGAGATCTGCCGCCAGATCGCAGGCCCGCGAACCTGACCAGGCGGCCTATTTGCAGATGACGATCATGCTGCGGCTGGTGTAGCCGGCAGGATTGAGACCAAATGGATAGTCGCCAGGTTCTTCCACCGAGTCCCCCGACTTGGCGATAACCTTGTAACCCTTGGGCGCACATGAGTTGGCAGCGCTGGTGTAGCACTTGTCCCAGGAGGACGACAGTCCGGAACAGTTTATATGCAGCCCTTTCTTGCCATGTTTGATCGTGGGTTTCGACGTCGCCGCGCAGCCCGCAACCGCCAGTACGGCGATCAGTATCAAAATTCGTTTCATTACTGTCCTTATAGCGTCCCCGGATCTTGATGCCCGGGTCTTGCCGTATTCGCTTTCGCTGGAAGCGTCTCCGATGTCCCTATCTATGAATATCCATGTCTGGCACCGCGTTGCGGGTCTAAACATGGCCTAATTGCGCGATAAATACCAGACCCTCTTAAAAAAACTGATGTCAATCCGCCACGATGGCGGGCTTGGCGGCGTTGCCCATGGTCATGGTCGCACCGACGGACGCCAGAATGATGCACAGGATAGCCATCCATTGTGACAGCGAGAGGTATTCCTGGAGGAACAACAGGCCGGACAATGCGCCGAACGCAGGTTCAATGCTCATCAGCGTGCCAAAGGTCCGGGCCGGCATGCGGGTGAGGGCGACCATCTCCAATGTGTAGGGCACTGCGGTGGACAGCAGGGCGACACCAATGGCGATGGGGATCAGCGACGGAGTCAGCAGGGCGGCGCCCGCGTGGACGATGCCGATCGGGGCGACGAACAATGCGGCAATCATCACCCCCAGTGCTGCGGTCTGCACGCCATTGTCGTTACCGGCTTTTTGCCCGAACAGGATATACACCGCCCAGCAGACACCCGCCCCCAAGGCATATCCGGCACCTGCCAGGTCGATACTGGCGGAGGCGGCGCCAGTCGGTATCAACAGCATCAGGCCGACGGCAGCCAGGGCGATCCACACGAAATCGATGGCCCGTCGCGAGGCATAGATGGCAACCGCCAGGGGGCCGGTGAACTCCAGTGCCACTGCGATGCCCAGGGGCACGGTACGCAAGGACATATAGAAGAGGAGGTTCATGCCGCCCAGCGCCATCCCGTAGACAATCACTGTGCGCAGGGATTTCGCCGTGAGCGTTGCCCGCCATGGGCGCAGTATCAGCAGCATGATCACGCTGGCAAAAACCAGGCGCAGGGCAGTGGTCCCTTGAGCGCCCACAACGGGAAACATGCTTTTGGCCAGGGAGGCTCCAGACTGGATCGATGCCATGGCTATTAATAGCAGGCCCACCGAGTACAGGGTCGAGGCAAGGCTGCGGGGCTGGTCATTCATGGTGTGGCATCGTCCGAAGTAGGAAACGAGAGTGTAGTGCTGATTGTTGGGCAATATACTGCGCATTCATTGCCGGCGCGTCTATATATAAGCGGTGTTTTTGCAGATCTTGATAGAAAAGCGTAATCAGGGCTTGACGGCAGATTCTGTAAGCCTATAATTCGCCCCACTTCCGGCGCAGTCGAAACGGAAAACTCCTTGGTAAACAAAGAGTTACGCAGTTTTCGACAGTGAGTTGCTTCAGTTCATCGAAGCCCAGAAGGAGTTGATCAGGCAGTGTGTTGTCGCCTTATCAACGGTTCGATCTTCTCGGTCGAAAGCGGAGTAAAAGAGGTGTTGACAGCAGCGAGTAACGCTGTAGAATTCGCCTCCCGCTGACGAGAGATCGGAAGCGCCAAGTGGTTGAAGTTGTTGAGGATTTCCAAGCGAAACTTTGAAAACTTCTGAAAATAACCGCTTGACAGCAGCAGAGGAAAGCGTAGAATGCGCGCCTCGGTTGAGACGAAAGATCTTAACCAACCGCTCTTTAACAACTGAATCAAGCAATTCGTGTGGGTGCTTGTGGAGTCAGACTGATAGTCAACAAGATTATCAGCATCACAAGTTACTCCGCGAGAAATCAAAGATGTAACCAACGATTGCTGAGCCAAGTTTAGGGTTTCTTAAAAACCCAAAGATGTTTGAACTGAAGAGTTTGATCATGGCTCAGATTGAACGCTGGCGGCAGGCCTAACACATGCAAGTCGAGCGGTAGAGAGAAGCTTGCTTCTCTTGAGAGCGGCGGACGGGTGAGTAATGCCTAGGAATCTGCCTGGTAGTGGGGGATAACGCTCGGAAACGGACGCTAATACCGCATACGTCCTACGGGAGAAAGCAGGGGACCTTCGGGCCTTGCGCTATCAGATGAGCCTAGGTCGGATTAGCTAGTTGGTGAGGTAATGGCTCACCAAGGCGACGATCCGTAACTGGTCTGAGAGGATGATCAGTCACACTGGAACTGAGACACGGTCCAGACTCCTACGGGAGGCAGCAGTGGGGAATATTGGACAATGGGCGAAAGCCTGATCCAGCCATGCCGCGTGTGTGAAGAAGGTCTTCGGATTGTAAAGCACTTTAAGTTGGGAGGAAGGGCATTAACCTAATACGTTGGTGTCTTGACGTTACCGACAGAATAAGCACCGGCTAACTCTGTGCCAGCAGCCGCGGTAATACAGAGGGTGCAAGCGTTAATCGGAATTACTGGGCGTAAAGCGCGCGTAGGTGGTTTGTTAAGTTGGATGTGAAATCCCCGGGCTCAACCTGGGAACTGCATTCAAAACTGACAAGCTAGAGTATGGTAGAGGGTGGTGGAATTTCCTGTGTAGCGGTGAAATGCGTAGATATAGGAAGGAACACCAGTGGCGAAGGCGACCACCTGGACTGATACTGACACTGAGGTGCGAAAGCGTGGGGAGCAAACAGGATTAGATACCCTGGTAGTCCACGCCGTAAACGATGTCAACTAGCCGTTGGGAGCCTTGAGCTCTTAGTGGCGCAGCTAACGCATTAAGTTGACCGCCTGGGGAGTACGGCCGCAAGGTTAAAACTCAAATGAATTGACGGGGGCCCGCACAAGCGGTGGAGCATGTGGTTTAATTCGAAGCAACGCGAAGAACCTTACCAGGCCTTGACATCCAATGAACTTTCCAGAGATGGATTGGTGCCTTCGGGAACATTGAGACAGGTGCTGCATGGCTGTCGTCAGCTCGTGTCGTGAGATGTTGGGTTAAGTCCCGTAACGAGCGCAACCCTTGTCCTTAGTTACCAGCACGTAATGGTGGGCACTCTAAGGAGACTGCCGGTGACAAACCGGAGGAAGGTGGGGATGACGTCAAGTCATCATGGCCCTTACGGCCTGGGCTACACACGTGCTACAATGGTCGGTACAGAGGGTTGCCAAGCCGCGAGGTGGAGCTAATCCCAGAAAACCGATCGTAGTCCGGATCGCAGTCTGCAACTCGACTGCGTGAAGTCGGAATCGCTAGTAATCGCGAATCAGAATGTCGCGGTGAATACGTTCCCGGGCCTTGTACACACCGCCCGTCACACCATGGGAGTGGGTTGCACCAGAAGTAGCTAGTCTAACCTTCGGGAGGACGGTTACCACGGTGTGATTCATGACTGGGGTGAAGTCGTAACAAGGTAGCCGTAGGGGAACCTGCGGCTGGATCACCTCCTTAATCGACGACATCAGCTGCTCCATAAGCTCCCACACGAATTGCTTGATTCATTGAAGAAGACGATAGAAGCAGCTTCAAGCTTTAAGCTACACGCTTCAAGTTTGATTGCGCTAAGCATCAAAATTGGGTCTGTAGCTCAGTTGGTTAGAGCGCACCCCTGATAAGGGTGAGGTCGGCAGTTCGAATCTGCCCAGACCCACCAATTTTGCTTGTGTGGGAAACGCCTGTAGAAATACGGGGCCATAGCTCAGCTGGGAGAGCGCCTGCCTTGCACGCAGGAGGTCAACGGTTCGATCCCGTTTGGCTCCACCATTTACTGCTTCTGACGTTAGAGTTTAGAAATGAGTATTCCGTTGTGAATATTGATTTCTAGTCTTTGATTAGATCGTTCTTTAAAAATTTGGGTATGTGATAGAAAGATAGACTGAACAACACTTTCACTGGTGTTGGATCAGGCTAAGGTAAAATTTGTGAGTTGCTCTTAATTGAGTATTATCGAATTTTCGGCGAATGTCGTCTTCACAGTATAACCAGATTGCTTGGGGTTATATGGTCAAGTGAAGAAGCGCATACGGTGGATGCCTTGGCAGTCAGAGGCGATGAAAGACGTGGTAGCCTGCGAAAAGCTTCGGGGAGTCGGCAAACAGACTTTGATCCGGAGATGTCTGAATGGGGGAACCCACCTAACATAAGTTAGGTATCTTAAGCTGAATACATAGGCTTAAGAAGCGAACCAGGGGAACTGAAACATCTAAGTACCCTGAGGAAAAGAAATCAACCGAGATTCCCTTAGTAGTGGCGAGCGAACGGGGACTAGCCCTTAAGTGGCTTTGAGATTAGCGGAACGCTCTGGAAAGTGCGGCCATAGTGGGTGATAGCCCTGTACGCGAAAATCTCTTAGTCATGAAATCGAGTAGGACGGAGCACGAGAAACTTTGTCTGAATATGGGGGGACCATCCTCCAAGGCTAAATACTACTGACTGACCGATAGTGAACTAGTACCGTGAGGGAAAGGCGAAAAGAACCCCGGAGAGGGGAGTGAAATAGATCCTGAAACCGTATGCGTACAAGCAGTGGGAGCCCACTTTGTTGGGTGACTGCGTACCTTTTGTATAATGGGTCAGCGACTTATTTTCAGTGGCGAGCTTAACCGAATAGGGGAGGCGTAGCGAAAGCGAGTCTTAATAGGGCGTCTAGTCGCTGGGAATAGACCCGAAACCGGGCGATCTATCCATGGGCAGGTTGAAGGTTGGGTAACACTAACTGGAGGACCGAACCGACTACCGTTGAAAAGTTAGCGGATGACCTGTGGATCGGAGTGAAAGGCTAATCAAGCTCGGAGATAGCTGGTTCTCCTCGAAAGCTATTTAGGTAGCGCCTCATGTATCACTGTAGGGGGTAGAGCACTGTTTCGGCTAGGGGGTCATCCCGACTTACCAAACCGATGCAAACTCCGAATACCTACAAGTGCCGAGCATGGGAGACACACGGCGGGTGCTAACGTCCGTCGTGAAAAGGGAAACAACCCAGACCGTCAGCTAAGGTCCCAAAGTTATGGTTAAGTGGGAAACGATGTGGGAAGGCTTAGACAGCTAGGAGGTTGGCTTAGAAGCAGCCACCCTTTAAAGAAAGCGTAATAGCTCACTAGTCGAGTCGGCCTGCGCGGAAGATGTAACGGGGCTCAAACCATACACCGAAGCTACGGGTATCACTTAGGTGATGCGGTAGAGGAGCGTTCTGTAAGCCTGTGAAGGTGAGTTGAGAAGCTTGCTGGAGGTATCAGAAGTGCGAATGCTGACATGAGTAACGACAATGGGTGTGAAAAACACCCACGCCGAAAGACCAAGGTTTCCTGCGCAACGTTAATCGACGCAGGGTTAGTCGGTCCCTAAGGCGAGGCTGAAAAGCGTAGTCGATGGAAAACAGGTTAATATTCCTGTACTTCTGGTTATTGCGATGGAGGGACGGAGAAGGCTAGGCCAGCTTGGCGTTGGTTGTCCAAGTTTAAGGTGGTAGGCTGGAATCTTAGGTAAATCCGGGATTCTAAGGCCGAGAGCTGATGACGAGTGTTCTTTTAGAACACGAAGTGGTTGATGCCATGCTTCCAAGAAAAGCTTCTAAGCTTCAGGTAACCAGGAACCGTACCCCAAACCGACACAGGTGGTTGGGTAGAGAATACCAAGGCGCTTGAGAGAACTCGGGTGAAGGAACTAGGCAAAATGGCACCGTAACTTCGGGAGAAGGTGCGCCGGTGAGGGTGAAGCATTTACTGCGTAAGCCCATGCCGGTCGAAGATACCAGGCCGCTGCGACTGTTTATTAAAAACACAGCACTCTGCAAACACGAAAGTGGACGTATAGGGTGTGACGCCTGCCCGGTGCCGGAAGGTTAATTGATGGGGTTAGCTAACGCGAAGCTCTTGATCGAAGCCCCGGTAAACGGCGGCCGTAACTATAACGGTCCTAAGGTAGCGAAATTCCTTGTCGGGTAAGTTCCGACCTGCACGAATGGCGTAACGATGGCGGCGCTGTCTCCACCCGAGACTCAGTGAAATTGAAATCGCTGTGAAGATGCAGTGTATCCGCGGCTAGACGGAAAGACCCCGTGAACCTTTACTATAGCTTTGCACTGGACTTTGAATTTGCTTGTGTAGGATAGGTGGGAGGCTTTGAAGCGTGGACGCCAGTTCGCGTGGAGCCAACCTTGAAATACCACCCTGGCAACTTTGAGGTTCTAACTCAGGTCCGTTATCCGGATCGAGGACAGTGTATGGTGGGTAGTTTGACTGGGGCGGTCTCCTCCTAAAGAGTAACGGAGGAGTACGAAGGTGCGCTCAGACCGGTCGGAAATCGGTCGTAGAGTATAAAGGCAAAAGCGCGCTTGACTGCGAGACAGACACGTCGAGCAGGTACGAAAGTAGGTCTTAGTGATCCGGTGGTTCTGTATGGAAGGGCCATCGCTCAACGGATAAAAGGTACTCCGGGGATAACAGGCTGATACCGCCCAAGAGTTCATATCGACGGCGGTGTTTGGCACCTCGATGTCGGCTCATCACATCCTGGGGCTGAAGCCGGTCCCAAGGGTATGGCTGTTCGCCATTTAAAGTGGTACGCGAGCTGGGTTTAGAACGTCGTGAGACAGTTCGGTCCCTATCTGCCGTGGACGTTTGAGATTTGAGAGGGGCTGCTCCTAGTACGAGAGGACCGGAGTGGACGAACCTCTGGTGTTCCGGTTGTCACGCCAGTGGCATTGCCGGGTAGCTATGTTCGGAATAGATAACCGCTGAAAGCATCTAAGCGGGAAACTAGCCTCAAGATGAGATCTCACTGGGACCTTGAGTCCCCTGAAGGGCCGTCGAAGACTACGACGTTGATAGGTTGGGTGTGTAAGCGCTGTGAGGCGTTGAGCTAACCAATACTAATTGCCCGTGAGGCTTGACCATATAACACCCAAGCAATTTGTGAACTCGAAAGAGGCCAGATTGCGGTGTGTGAAGACGAAATGAACCGAAAGTTCGAATCTCACTAAACACCGAAAGCTATCACATACCCGATTTGCTGAAGCGAAGCCGACTGGCTACGACTCAGTACCCGAATTTCTTGACGACCATAGAGCATTGGAACCACCTGATCCCATCCCGAACTCAGCAGTGAAACGATGCATCGCCGATGGTAGTGTGGGGTTTCCCCATGTGAGAGTAGGTCATCGTCAAGATTAAATTCCGAAACCCCTATCTGCGCATGCAGGTAGGGGTTTTGTTTTTGCCTGGAATAAAGCGAAATCCTGTAGGAGCGAGCTTGCTCGCGAAGGTCGCCAACGATGACGCTGGCCTCCTGACACCCCGCGGTGTCCTGAAGTTTTTCGCGAGCAAGCTCGCTCCTACGCACGTCGCCTTCGCATCAGTGAAACTTCGGCAGCACGTACTCGGCGATCTCCTCGATAACTTCGGCCACCGGTCGTTCGCTGCGACGCACATGCAAGCCAACATGCTGCACCCCCGCCTCACGCAAAGCCTGAAGCTCATCAATCAGGGCCAGCCGCCCACAGCAGCCACCGAAACGCACACGGCGCATCGGGGCATGGGGGGTGGCCGCCAGATCCATGTGCACGAAGCTGATGTAGGGCTTGTCAGCGCCGACTTCCCGCCACAGCCCTACTCGACGACGATGTTCGTCCGGCGTGCCAGGGTAAGCAAGCCAACCATCCATGTGTTGGCCAATCCAGGCCGGGGATTGTTGACCGAGACCGGCTACCAGCAACGGCACCGGCTGGTCCCGTTCGGGAAACAACCGGGCACCTTCAGGCAATCGGCCTTCGCCTTGACTGCGCAACAACTCGACCGTCTCGCGAAAGATCTCCCCCCGCTGTTCATAGTCCACCCCGAACAACGGATATTCCATCGGCCGGTCACCGCTGGCCACTCCCAGCAGCAAGCGCCCGTCACTCAATTCATCGACGCTGTTGGCGGACTTGAGCGTGAGCCAGGGCTGACGCAGTGGCAGCACCACCGCCGCCGTGCCCAGCATGATGTTATCGGTGATTCCCGCCAGGTAGCCCAGGTAGGAAAAGGTTTCGAATACCTGTGCGGCATCGCCGAAGTGGGGGTCGTAAACCGGCACGTCACGTACCCACAGGGCGCGGAAACCCGACTGGTCAGCCAGGCGTGCCATGGCTGCGTGCTGCTTCAGATCGGGAACGCCAAACGGCCTGTCCTCGGCGATCCGCAGTCGCTGCCCATCGCTGGACCAATCATTGTCCAGCGGCAACTCCAGTCCGATGGAAAATCCATTCGAGCCGAGTAATCGTTTAAAACGTGGGTGCATGAAAGACTCCAGATAGCACAAAGGGAATGACATGCACCCAGTATCTACAGGCGCTACAGCAAGAAAAATGCATGAATCGGAATATCAGTCTTGAGTGAAAGGCACGAGTGAACCGCAAATGGCACCTCAAGGACCGCCCTTGGAGCAAATCGCACTAAAGTGACCGCGCGGTTTTTGGTATGGTGCAGCTCGTTTTTTAACGGACTGATTTCTAGCCTGAGGACGGGGCCCCTTTTTAAAGTCAATGAGCTGCTGCACAAATGCCCGGACCGATACCGATCAAAGACCACGAACAAGAGACGCGCCTGGTCAACAAACGACTGATGGCCTGCGCTATGTTCGTCGCCGCCATTTCTTGCGTCTTGGTCGTACGCCTGTACGTCCTGCAGGTACTCGAATTCGACTACCATTCGACGATCTCCGAAAACAACCGCGTGCACGTATTGCCGATCACCCCCACCAGAGGGTTGATTTACGACCGTAACGGCGTGGTCCTGGCAGACAACCGCCCCAGCTTCAACCTGACCATCACTCGCGAACGCGCCGCCGATATCAAGGAAGAGCTGGATCAGGTGGTCAACCTTCTGCATTTGCCCGCCGAAAGCCGCACGCTGTTCGACAAGGCCATGAAGCAGGCGCGCCATCCGTTCGTACCCGTCACGTTGTTCTACGAACTCAATGAAGAACAGATCGCGGTACTGGCCGTGAACGAGTTCCGTCTGCCAGGGATCGACGTCGAGCCGCAGTTCGTTCGCCACTACCCGATGGGCGCGCACTTCGCCCATTCGATCGGCTACGTCGGCCGAATCAACGAGAAAGAATCCAAGGTCCTGGACTCGGTGGAATACCGTGGCACCCAATCCATCGGCAAGACCGGCATCGAGAAATTCTACGAGTCGCAATTGCACGGCCACGTCGGTTACGAAGAAGTCGAAACCAACGCCCAGGGCCGGGTGCTGCGCGTGCTCAAGCACACCGATCCGATCCCCGGCAAAAACATCGTCCTGAGCCTGGATGTAAAACTGCAGGAAGCCGCCGAGGAGGCGTTGGGTGATCGTCGCGGCTCGGTGGTCGCGCTCGACCCGTCGACCGGCGAAGTGTTGGCCATGGTCAGCAAGCCCAGCTTCGACCCGAACCTGTTCGTGACGGGCATCAGCTTCAAGGAATACGCGGCGCTGCACGATTCCATCGACCGGCCGTTGTTCAACCGCGTGCTGCGCGGCCTCTATGCCCCCGGCTCGACCATCAAGCCGGAAGTGGCGATTGCCGGCCTCGACGCCGGCGTGGTCACCCCGCAGACCCGCGTCTACGACCCGGGTTATTACCAGTTGCCGGACTTCGATCACAAATACCGCAACTGGAATCACAGCGGCGATGGCTGGGTGGACATGGACGCGGCGATCATGCGCTCCAACGACACCTACTTCTACGACCTGGCGCACAAGCTGGGCATCGACCGCCTGCACGACTACATGGCCATGTTCGGCCTCGGCGAGAAGGTCTCGCTGGACATGTTCGAAGAGTCTGCCGGGCTGATGCCGTCCCAGGCCTGGAAGCGCGCCACGCGCCGCCAGCCGTGGTTTCCCGGCGAGACGGTGATCCTCGGCATCGGCCAGGGCTACATGCAGGTCACGCCACTGCAACTGGCCCAGGCCACTGCGTTGATCGCCAACAAGGGGGTCTGGAACCGACCGCACCTGGCCATGACGGTGGATGGCACCGCGCCGGTGGATGAGCATCCGATGCCGAACATCCTGCTCAAGGACCCCCGTGACTGGGAGCAGGTCAACCACGGCATGCAGATGGTGATGCACGACGCGCGCGGGATTGCCCGGGCGTCAGCGGCGGGGGCGCAATACCGCATCGCTGGCAAGAGCGGGACCGCGCAGGTGGTGGCGATCAAGCAGGGCGAGCGCTACAACCGCGCGAAAACCCTGGAGCGTAACCGCGATAACGCCTTGTTCGTCGGCTTCGCGCCGGCCGAGCATCCGAAGATCGTCATCTCGGTGATGATCGAAAACGGCGAGGCCGGCGGGCGTGTCGCCGGTCCGGTGGTGCGGCAGATCATGGATGCCTGGCTGCTCGATCAGGACGGTCACCTGAAGCCGCAATACGCCACGCCGAGCAAAAAGCCAGGCGATCCGCACGTGTGAATGATAGAGAGTGTTGTGGTGTCCGGGAGGACGCCTTCGCTGCGGTGCGGCGATCCGACAAGCCAGCTCCCACAAGTGGCGGGGTTGCACCGTAGATTTGTGAGCAACGCCGAACCTGTGGGAGCTTGCTCGCGATGAACGATAACGCGGTCGATCTGATTGAACACAAGCGCCATAAGGCACTTGCCATCGCCCTGACGTTAACGTAAAGATTGCGCCAGGGCGCTGAACTTGAATAAGCGCAAAGCGGACCGATCCGGAGCGCTTGATGACGCTGATAAAAACAACTCCACCCAAGCCGCACCGCGAAGCCCGGCTGGCCCGGGAAAAACTCCATCTCGAGGGCGAAGTCCCGGATGGCGTGTTGCGGGCGGAAATCGATGCCTCGTGGCGACGCAGCCTCAGCCATGGCGTGCATTTCAATGCCAAGCACGAACTGGCGCTGGAATCGAGCGCGAGTCTCGACGTCCTGTTGGCAAGCAACCGCCTGCTGATCGATGCGGCATTGCCGGCGATCGATTACCTGGCCGAACGCCAGGGCAAGGAAGGGCTGATCATCCTCGCCAATTCCGACGCCACCATCCTGGCCGTCGAAGGACGCGCCGATCGCCTCAAGGGCAGCGGCCTGCAAGACATCACCCTCGGCGCCTGCTGGAGCGAAGCCGTTCGCGGCACCAATGCCCTGGGCACCGCGCTGGTGGAAGCCCGGCCGACGTTGATCGATTGCGGCGAACATTACCTCGATCGCCTGAGTGATTTCTCCTGCACCTCGGTGCCGATCCATTGCCCCCGGGGCGACATCCTCGGCGTGCTCGACCTGACCCGCGAAGGCCCGCTGGGCCGGGTCCATGACAGCACCGCGCTGCTGGCCATGGCCGTCAGCCAGATCGAAAGCCGGGTGTTCAACGCCAGCTATCCGGACGAAATCGTCCTGGCGTTCCACAGCCGGCGGCAATACCTCGAATCCCCTTGGCAAGGCCTGCTGGCGGTGAGCCTCGGCGGGCAAATCCTCGCGGTCAGTGCCCAGGCCTGCCAGTTGCTGCATGCCGAACGTTCGGCGCTGGTCGGCCGCCGCTGCGAAGAGTTTCTCGGGGTCGACGGCCTGCAACTGCTCTCGCGCCTGCAACAGGGCGGAGTCGGCAGTCTGCAGACCGCCAAAGGCGAATTCTTCTACAAGACCTTGCGTGCGCCGCAGCGCTCGATCAACGTCAGTACACCACCGCGCACCACCGCCAAGACTGCCAAACCGCAACCGGACCTCGAATCCCTGGCCGGCAGCAACGTCCGTTATGCCCGGGCCTTGCGCATGGCCCGCCAAGGCCTGGCCAATGAATTGCCGGTGTTGCTGCTGGGCGAAACCGGTACCGGCAAGGAAGTCATTGCCCGTGCCTTGCACATGGCCGGCTCCCGCTGCGATAAATCCTTCGTGGCGGTGAACTGCGCGGCGATCCCCGAAGGCCTGATCGAGTCGGAACTGTTCGGCTATCGTGAAGGCGCGTTTACCGGCTCCCGGCGTGGCGGCATGATCGGACGTCTGCAACAGGCCCACGGCGGCACCTTGTTCCTCGACGAAATCGGCGACATGCCCCTGGCGTTGCAAGCACGTCTGTTGCGCGTGCTGCAGGATCGCAAAGTCGCCCCGCTGGGGGCTGGCGAAGAACAAGACATCGACGTCGCACTGATCTGCGCCACCCACCGCGACCTCAAGCGCCTGGTGGAAGAAAAGCACTTTCGCGAAGACCTGTTCTACCGGGTCAACGGCATCAGCGTGATGCTCCCGGCCCTGCGCGAACGCGACGATTTCAGCGCTCTGGTCGCGCGCTTGCTGGCCAGGCTCGACGCGCCGACGATGCTCCTGCATGACGACCTGAACCGCTTGCTCGGCGGCTATCACTGGCCGGGCAATATCCGCCAGCTGGAGATGGTCCTGCGCACCGCGCTGGCCATGCGTGAACCGGGCGATACAGTGCTCACCCTCGATCACTTGCCCGACAGCATGCTCGACGAGTTGAGCGCCACCGAGCGCCCCCAGTCGGGGAGCATTCGCGAAAACGAACTGGAGCTGATTCGCCAATCCCTGGACACTCATCAGGGTAACGTCTCGGCTGCCGCCGACGCCCTGGGCATCAGCCGCGCGACCCTGTATCGCAAGCTCAAACAGTTGCGCTCGTGATGCAGCGCTTGCTCGTTCGGCTGATCCACAGCCAGAATCCCGCAGCCCTGCAAGCGGCGCTGCGCTGGCTCTACAGCTTTGTGCGGCCCCATCGGCTGGCGATTGCCGGGCTGCTCGGCTTGTCGGCCTGTGCCTCGGCGCTGGTGCTGGTGCAACCCTGGCTGACCAAGCTGCTGATCGACGACGGCCTGTTGGCGCGCGACTTTTCCATGCTGGTGCTGATCGCCGGGCTGATGATCGTGGCCGGGTTGCTCGGCACGCTGCTGTCGGGCATCAATCGTTACCTGCACACACGGCTGTCCGGGCGGATTCTGTTTGCCCTGCGCGACGACCTTTATCGGCATTTGCAAACCCTGTCGCCGAACTTCTACGGCCAGCGGCGCATCGGTGACCTGATGTCGCGCCTCGATGGCGACGTCGCGGAGATCCAGCGTTTTGCCGTGGACTCGCTGTTTTCGGCGGTGTCGAGCGTGATCGGCCTGGTGGTCGCGGTGGCGATGCTGGTGACCTTGTCCTGGAAACTCTCGTTGCTGGCACTGGTGCTGATCCCCCTCGACGTGCTCTGGCTGCGCTGGATGCGGCGCAAGGTCGAACGCGATGTGCGGCAGTTGCGCGAGCGCTCGGCGGACATGTCATCGTTCATGGTCGAGACCTTGCCGGTGATGAAATTCATCCAGGCCGCCGGCCAGCAGCAGCGTGAGGCGCGACGCCTGGAAACCTTGGGGCAGGGCTACATGAGCCAGTTGCTGCGCCTGCAAGTGACCGAATTTTTCACTCAGGCGGTGCCGGGCACCCTGACTTCGTTGTCGCGGGCCTGTGCGTTTTTGATTGGCGGCTACTGGGTGGTGCAGGGGACTTGGCAACTGGGTGCGCTGATCGCGTTTTCCACCTACCTGGGCATGGCAGTGGGGCCTGTTCAGAGCCTGCTGGGCCTGTATGTCGCGATTCAACGGATGACCGTCAGCCTGGGGCGGGTCATGGAGCTGCGCGGCGAAGAGCCGACCGTACTCACACCGGTTATGCCGCGGCCGATGCCGAGCTCCGGCGAGCTGCGTTTCGACGACGTGCACTTCAGCCACCCGGGTCGCCCGACAACCTTGCGCGGCATCGAGGCGCGTATCCCCTATGGCTTGAAAGTCGCCCTGAGCGGTGGCTCCGGGGTCGGTAAGTCAACCCTGATCGACCTGCTGCAACGGCATCACGATCCGCAGTCCGGTCGAGTATTGCTGGGCGAGGTCGACTTGCGGGAGCTGGACCTGTTCCAGTTGCGGCGGCGAATTGCCGTGGTCAGTCAGGACATCGTGCTGTTCCGTGGCAGCCTCGCCGACAACCTGGCCTACGCCGTACCGGATGCCAGCCGCGAAGCGATCGCCGAAGTGGCGCGGCTGGCGCAGCTCGACAGCCTGATCGCGTCATTGCCCGAAGGCCTCGACAGTCCATTGGGCGAGCGCGGCCAACAATTGTCCGGCGGGCAAAAACAACGCATCGCCATCGCCCGGGCGTTGTTGCAGGACCCACTGATCCTGGTGCTGGACGAGGCCACCTCGGCGGTGGACGAAGCCACCGAGCGCGAAGTGATCGAGGCTATCGACCGGTTGTTTGCCGGACGTACGCGCATCCTGATCAGCCATCGCCCCTCGACCCTGGCCGATGCCGATCTGCGCTTTGAATTGCTCGACGGCGTGCTGACCTCGAAAACGGTGCCGCATGAAGCCTGAATTGCGCATTGGCGTGGTGGACAGTGGGCACTCGGCGGCGCAGCGGGTGCAGGTGGTCGCCGGGCGACGCTTTTCGTTGCTGGAGGACGGATTGGCGCAAAGCGATCTGCGCGATGATCCGCTCGGCCACGGCAGCGCCGTGATCGAAGCCATCGGTCGCCGGGCGCCGGCGGCGGTATTTTGCGTGGGCCAGGTGTTCGACCAACGGGGTGTCACCAGCGCCTTGCAGATCGCCACGGCCATCGACTGGCTGGTGGCGCAGGACGTGCGCCTGATCAACCTGAGCCTGGGCCTGCGTCAGGATCGCAGCCTGTTGCGCGAAGCCTGCGCCGCGGCAGTGGCGCGGGGCATTCTGCTGTGTGCATCCAGTCCGGCCCAGGGCGAAGGTGTGTTCCCGGCGAATTATCCACAGGTGCTGCGGGTCACCGGCGATGCGCGGTGCGCCGAACAGGAATGGTCGTGGCTCAACAGCGCCCAGGCGGATTTTGCGGCCTGTGTGCATGGGACGTATCCGGGGCAGTCCGGTGCCAGCCTGGGGTGTGCGGCCTTGAGCGGGCATATTGCCGGTTTTCTGGTGGCGCATCCCGAAGCGAGCAACCCACAGGTCATCGAATGGTTGCAAGAACATGCCCGTTATCGCGGCCCTGAACGGCGCTTCGGGCGATGATTTTGATTCTTGGCGCCGGGCCAGCAGGTGCGGCGGTCGCGCTGGGGCTGCGGCGGCTCGGTTATCCGGTAACACTGGTCAGTGAGTGGCGGCGCTTTGCCGCGCTGGAAGGCGTTTCCGTGCGGGTGCTCGAGGCGTTGCGTGGCGCGGGGCTGAACCAGGCGCTGGCGGATGCGACGTTGCCTTCCCAGCGGCAGGTGGCGTGGAACGGCCAGCAGCATGCGCAAAACATCGAATACCTGGTGGATCGCCCGCGCTTTGATCGGGGCCTGCGCGAGGACCTGCGCCTGGCGGGCGTCGAGTTGATCGAAGCGCGGGTGTTGACGGTTCACTCGTCGGCGGCGGGACATCGGATCGAGCTCGAAGGGCGTCCGGCACTGATCGCGGACTTTCTGGTGGAGGCGCGAGGGCGTCAGGCGCCAGCGCTGGGCAAAGGCCTGCGCGGGCCGGAGACGGTCAGCCTGCTCAATCGCTGGCAAGGCACGCCGGGCACCACCGCCAGCGCCGTGGAAAGTCTTGAGGATGGCTGGGCCTGGATGGCGCGGCGGGCGGACGGTCAGTGCTACTGGCAATGGACGGTCGACGTGGCCAGCGCCGAATTGCCCGGCAAGGCGCAATTGCTCGACTACTGTCGTCTGCGGCGCCAGGGTTCGGCATTGGCCCGGGGGGTTTTTGCGGCCGGGCCTGAGGACGATCTGCAGCTGCATGCCCGCAGCAGCACGGCCATTCTCAGTCCACAGGTCTGTGGCGCTCACTGGATTCGGGTCGGCGATGCGGCAATGGCGGTGGATCCGTTGTCGGGCAACGGGATTTTCCAGTCGCTGTCTTCGGCGCTGCAGGCCCCGACGGTGATCAACACATTGTTGCGTAAACCCGAGCGAGCGGCGCTGGCCCAGCGCTTTCATCAGCAGCGGGTGGAGCAGTTGTTTTGGCGATTTGCACGGATCGGCCGCGATTTTTATGCCGATGAGCAGCGTTGGTCCGGGCAACCGTTCTGGCAGGCGCGGCGACAGTGGCCGGATGCCGTGGTCGCGCATGCCGAGGCGGATTTTCAAGCGCTGAGAGTCGAGCGCGCGCCGGTGCTCAGGGAGGGCTTTGTCGACGAGGTCGAGGTGGTGATCACGGCCGATCAGCCATTGGGTATCTGGCATGTGCAAGGGATCGAGTTGGCGCCGTTGGTGCGGCGGTTGCGTACCGAACCGGCGGAGCAGGCGTTGGCGGGGTTGACGGTGGAACAGGGGCGGGTGGTTCGCAGTTGGTTGCTGGCCCAGGGCTTCAAACCCTGACCGAGCCTTGCATGTGCACTGGAATCGCCATGTCGCGGATTGCCTGTCCACGATAAACGATCAACGATGAACACTCCGTATACGGCACAAACATCGAACGCGCCACCGTCACCACGGTCTGCTCCCTATACCACCGAATTCTTCATACAAGGAGACGCTCACATGCCCGAAGCATTGACCCTCAACCAACGTATCGTCCTGGCATCCCGTCCGACAGGCGCGCCGACGCCGGAGAATTTCCGCCTGGAAAGGCAAGCGCTGCCGGAGCTGGCCGACGGTCAGGTGCTGCTCAAGACCCTTTATCTGTCGCTGGACCCCTACATGCGCGGACGCATGAGTGACGCGCCGTCCTACGCCGCACCCGTTGAAATCGGCGAAGTGATGACCGGTGGGGCGGTTAGCCGGGTCGAGCGCTCGCTGAATCCGAAATTCCACGAAGGTGACCTGGTGGTCGGCGCCACCGGCTGGCAGAGCCACAGCCTCAGCGACGGTCGCAACATCATTCCGGTGCCGTCCGGGCTGCCGAGCCCGTCGATGGCGCTGGGCGTCCTCGGTATGCCGGGCATGACCGCCTACATGGGGCTGATGGACATCGGCCAGCCCAAGGCCGGCGAAACCCTGGTGGTCGCGGCCGCGTCCGGTGCGGTGGGGTCGGTGGTCGGCCAGGTGGCGAAGCTCATAGGCCTGCGGGTGGTCGGCGTGGCCGGTGGTGAGAAAAAGTGCCGTTACGTGGTCGAAGAACTGGGCTTCGATGCCTGCATCGATCACAAGAGCGCCCGCTTCGCCGATGAGTTGGCTCAGGCTTGCCCTGACGGCATCGACATCTATTACGAGAACGTCGGCGGCAAGGTGTTCGATGCGGTGTTGCCGCTGCTCAACCCCAAGGCGCGGATTCCGCTCTGTGGCCTGATCGCTTCGTACAACGCTCACGAGGCACCGACCGGGCCGGATCAATTGCCGCAACTGCAGCGCACCGTGCTGACCAAGCGGGTGCGGATCCAGGGCTTCATCGTGTTCGACGACTACGGCGACCGTCAGCCGGAGTTCATCAGCGCCATGGCGCCGTGGGTGCGCGATGGCAAGGTGAAGTTCCGCGAGGATGTGGTCGATGGCCTGGAAAATGCGCCCGAGGCGTTCATCGGCCTGCTGGAAGGACGCAACTTCGGCAAACTGGTGGTTCGGGTCGCGCAGGCCGAGTAATTGGCCCTGCCATTTGACGCTGCTATTTGACGCTCAAGGGGAGGCGCGGGTATAAACCGCGTCTCGTTGTTTTGTCGGACTTTTCCCCATGAGCTTCAGCCCTCTGATTCGCCAACTGATCGATGCCCTGCGGATTTTGCCCGGTGTCGGTCAGAAAACTGCCCAACGCATGGCGTTGCAGCTGCTCGAGCGTGATCGCAGCGGTGGCTCGCGCCTGGCCCTGGCGCTGAACCAGGCCATGGATGGCGTGGGCCACTGCCGGCTGTGCCGCACGCTGACCGAAGACGATCTGTGCCCGCAATGCGCCGATACCCGTCGCGACGACACCTTGCTCTGCGTGGTGGAAGGGCCGATGGATGTCTATGCGGTGGAGCAGGCGGGCTTTCGTGGGCGCTACTTCGTGCTCAAGGGCCACCTGTCGCCGCTCGACGGCTTGGGCCCGGACGCCATCGGCATTCCGCAACTGCTGGCGCGGATTGAAGAGGCGGGCACGTTCACTGAGGTCATCCTCGCCACCAACCCGACGGTGGAAGGTGAAGCCACGGCGCACTACATCGCCCAGTTGCTGAGCAATAAAGGCCTGATCGCCTCGCGCATCGCCCATGGCGTGCCGTTGGGGGGCGAGCTGGAACTGGTCGATGGCGGGACGTTGGCGCATTCGTTTGCGGGGCGCAAGCCGATCGCTTTGTAATCTGTGGTGTCTGGGCTGACGCCTTCGCTGGCAAGCCAGCTCCTACAGGGGCCATTGGTGTACGCAAAATCTGTGAACACCCTCCCACAGGGGCCATTGGTGTACGCAAAATCTGTGAACACCTTTGATCCCTGTAGGAGCTGGCTTGCCAGCGAAGGCGTCCGCGAAGGCAACGCGTTACTTATCGCTCAACGCAAACTGCGTCAGGCAAAACGTCGGAATCCCCATATCTTCCAACCGCTGCGCCCCACCCAGCTCCGGCAAATCAATAATCGCCGCCGCCTCATGCACCCGCGCACCCATGCGCCGAATCAGGTTCGCCGCCGCAATCAGCGTGCCGCCGGTGGCTATCAAGTCATCGAACATCACCACCGAATCGCCTTCACACAGGCTGTCGGCGTGGACTTCGAGGAAGGCTTCGCCGTACTCGGTCGCATACCCCTCGGCCAGCACGTCGGCCGGCAGCTTGCCTTGCTTGCGGAACAACACCAGCGGCTTGTTCAACTGATAGGCCAGTACCGAACCGATCAGAAAACCCCGGGCGTCCATCGCCCCGATATGGGTGAAGTCGGCTTCTACATAACGGTGAGCGAAGCTGTCCATCACCAGGCGCAGGGCCTTGGGCGACTGGAACAACGGGGTGATGTCGCGAAAGATCACGCCCGGCTTGGGGAAGTCGATCACGGGACGGATCAGGGATTTGATGTCGAAGGCGTCGAAGGCCATGGTCGAAGAATCCTGGCAGGCTGCAAACGGTGCAGTATAACGGCGGCTGAGCCCTTTCGCTCAGCCGCAAGGGTTGCCGTCAGCCTTCGAGCGAGCCGCCGGCCAGGGCGCACAGCTGGATCGGGTCGAGGATATGAATTTCCTTGCCTTCGGCGGCGATCAGTTCGTTTTGCTGGAAGCGCGTGAACACCCGGGACACGGTTTCCACCGCCAGCCCCAGATAATTGCCGATCTCGTTGCGCGACATGCTCAGGCGGAACTGGTTGGCGGAGAAACCCCGGGCGCGAAAGCGGGCCGAGAGGTTGACCAGGAACGTCGCAATACGCTCATCGGCGGTTTTCTTCGACAACAGCAACATCATTTGCTGATCGTCGCGAATCTCGCGGCTCATGACGCGCATCAACTGGCGGCGCAGTTGGGGCAGTTGCAGCGCCAGCTCGTCGAGGCGCTCGAAAGGAATTTCACAGACCGAGGTGGTTTCCAGGGCTTGCGCCGAGACCGGGTGTTTTTCGGTGTCCATGCCCGACAAGCCGACCAGCTCACTCGGCAAATGGAAACCGGTGAGCTGCTCTTCACCGCCATCGCTCAGGCTGAAGGTCTTCAACGCGCCAGCGCGAACTGCATAAACGGAATCGAACGTGTCGCCCTGACGGAACAGGAACTCGCCTTTTTTCAGCGGGCGGCCACGTTTGACGATTTCGTCCAGCACATCCATGTCTTCCAGATTCAGAGAAAGTGGCAGGCAGAGGGGGGCCAGGCTGCAATCCTTGCAATGGGCCTGGCTATGAGCGCGCAGTTTTACTGGCTCGGACATTTCTTCAATCCTTGTGGGAAAAAACACACATAAGCCGTAAGGGTAACTCACGGGAGGACATTCAGGCCAGCGCCTGGCGATTTTGCCGCAGGGTCTCGGGGGCGTTCTCAATGCCCCCTAGATCACTCGTGAAAAACGCTGGCGATTTTGCTCGCCCAAGTAGGCGTCGAACACCATGCACACAGAACGCACCAGCAACCGTCCTGCGGGCAGTATGCTGATTTTTACATTATCGAGTTCGATCAGGCCGTCGGCGGCCATGCTCTGCAGTTGCGGCCAAAGTTCGGCGAAATAGCCGCGAAAATCGATGTTGAAGGCGTGTTCGATCTGGGCAAACTCCAGGTTGAAGTGGCAAATCAATTGTTGGATGACGGCGCGACGCAGGCGATCGTCGGCGTTGCACAGCAAGCCCCGACTGGTGGCCGGTTGCGAGGAGGCCAGCGCGTTCTGATACTGAGTCAGGTCGCTGCTGTTCTGGCAGTACAGGTCGCCGATCTGGCTGATGGCCGAAACGCCCAGGCCGATCAGGTCGCAGTGACCGTGGGTGGTGTAGCCCTGGAAGTTGCGTTGCAGGGTCGATTCTTCCTGGGCTATCGCCAGTTCGTCGTCGGGCAGCGCGAAGTGATCCATGCCGATGTAGCGGTAACCGGCCGCGGTCAGTTGTTGGATGGTGCCCTGGAGCATCTCCAGTTTCTGCGCCGGCGTCGGCAGTTCGTCGCTGTTGATGCGCCGCTGGGGCATGAAGCGTTCCGGCAGGTGCGCATAGTTGAACACCGACAGCCGGTCGGGTTGCAGCGCGATGACTTCGTCGACCGTGTGCGCGAATCTGTCGGGCGTCTGTTTCGGCAAGCCGTAGATCAGGTCAATGTTGATCGAGCGAAATTGCAGGGTGCGGGCGGCGTCGATCACCGCGCGGGTCTCTTCCAGGCTTTGCAGGCGATTCACCGCCCGTTGCACCGCCGGATCGAGGTCTTGCAGGCCGATGCTGACCCGATTGAAGCCCAGTTCACGGAGCAGGCCCATGGTCGACCAATCGGCTTCGCGAGGGTCGATCTCGATGCCATAGTCGCCGGAATCATCGTCCAGCAGGTTGAAGCTTTTGCGTAAGCGGGCCATCAACTGGCGCAGTTCGTCGTGGCTGAGGAACGTCGGTGTGCCGCCACCGAAATGCAACTGCTCGACTGTCTGCGCCGGGTCGAGGTGGCAGCCGATCAGCTGGATTTCCTGTTCCAGACGCTGCAAGTAGGGCAAGGCCCGTCCGCGGTCCTTGGTGATGACTTTGTTGCAGGCGCAGTAGTAGCAAACGTTCGCGCAGAAGGGCACATGCACGTAAAGCGACAACGGTCGCTGGGCCTTGCGGCTGTCACGCAGGGCATGGAACAGGTCGAAGCTGCCGACATGCCCGTCGAACTGCAGGGCGGTCGGATACGAGGTGTAGCGCGGTCCCGCCAGGTCATAACGGCGGATCAGATCGGTGTCCCAACGAATGGCGTCGAGCATCATGCGGGCATTCCCCCGGATAGGCTGGCTGTGTTGGCGAGTCTAGGGGGCGGGGCGCAGGGGCATCTTGATTTGCATCAAAGGTCGTCGGTGTGTTGGCAGTGAGGGCCCCATCGCGGGCAAGCCCGCTCCCAAAGGACCTTGGTTTGGAACACAGAATTGAGGCAATGCAAAATCCTGTAGGAGCGAGCTTGCTCGCGATGGGCGCGCCGCCGATCTAATGCCCCATCAGCCAATGCTGATGCGGCCCCGGCAAGGTCCAGATGCCAAACAGCATCACCAGCAACCCCCCCGTCATGCGCACGCTGCGCTTGCGCAGCAGCGCCGTGACCCGCTCGGCCGCCAGCCCCGTGGCCAGCAGCACCGGCCAGGTGCCCAGGCCGAACGCGAGCATCAGCAATGCACTGTCCAGCGCATTGCCCTGGCTCGCCGACCACAGCAGCGTGCTGTAGACCAGACCGCACGGCAGCCAGCCCCAGAGCGCCCCCAGCAGCAACGCGCGGGGCAGGCTCGACACCGGCAGCAGTTTGGTGGCAACCGGCTGGATGTGCCGCCACAGGCCGCGACCGAGGCTTTCGATGCGGGTCAGGCCGCTCCACCAACCGGCCAGGTACAGGCCCATGGCGATCAGCAATAACCCGGCGATGACGCGCATGAACATCGCGGCCGGGCTGTTGGCCACCGCCCACCCGGCCAGTCCGATCAGCAGGCCGGCCGCGGCATAGCTGAGAATTCGTCCCAGGTTATAGGCCAGCAGCAACCGAAAGCGCCGGCTGCGCTGCTCCTGGGGAATCGCCAGGGTCAGCGCGCCCATCAAGCCGCCGCACATCCCCAGGCAATGACCGCCACCAAGCAGGCCGAGAATGACGGCAGACACCAGCAGTGGCGCCAACTCAAGCATGCGGAGGCGCCTGGTCGTCCGGTTTGGCCGGATGGCCGCTGGCCTCGTCGACCGCCGCCTGGTGATTCGGGTCCTGATCGTCGAACAGGATGCTATGGGCCGGGCCGTCCAGGTCGTCGTACTGACCGCTGTCGACTGCCCAGAAGAAAATGTAGATTGCGATGGCCACAATCAGCAGCGCGGCCGGGATCATCACGTAGAGAGCTGGCATGGGTCACTCCATGCCCGCGCGGCTCAGGCCGGCAGCGGGCGGGTTTGTGGCGTGGCGCCGGCGGCAGGCGCGCTCGGCAGGCGAGTCAGGCGCAGGGCGTTCAGCACCACGGTCAACGAACTGATGGACATGCCCACCGCGGCCCATACCGGGGTGATCCAGCCGAGGGCGGCGAAGGGTAACATGAGGCCATTGTACAGCCCCGCCCACAGCAGGTTCTCGATGATGACCCGGCGGGTGCGCCGGGCCAGGCTGAAGGCTTGCACCAGTGCGTCGAGCCGGTTGGACAGCAACACCGCATCGGCACTGGTCTTGGCCAGGTCCGTCGCCGAACCCATCGCCACGCTGATGTCGGCGGCGGCCAGCACCGGCACGTCGTTGACCCCGTCACCGAGCATCAACACCTTGCGACCTTCCTTGTGCAATTGTTGCAAGACCTGCAATTTATCGTCCGGACGCATGCCGCCCCGGGCTTCGTCGATGCCCAGTTCAGCGGCCACGCTGGCCACCATCGGCGAGCTGTCGCCGGACAACAGCAGCGTGCGCCAGCCGCGGGCCTTGCACGCGGCGAGCAGGGCGGGGGCGTCGCTGCGCAGACGATCGTCGAGGACGAACCACGCCAGGGGCCCCAGGCTGTCGCCGAGCAGCAGCCATTGACCGGGTTCATCGGGCATCGATGGCGCGCCGGCACCACTGAGTTCGCAGACAAACCCCGGCTGGCCGATGCGCAGGCGTTGCTCGCCGACCAATCCTTCGAGGCCCAGGCCCGGCGTGCTGTGGACCTCTTCAGCGGCCAGCGGCGCCCGGCCGAATGCCCGGGCGATCGGGTGTTCGGAGCGATTTTCCAGGGCGGCGGCGAGACTCAGGCATTGATCGCTGTCGAGCGCGCCGAGCGGGCGGATCGAGCGCAGCGCCAGGCGGCCTTCGGTGAGGGTGCCGGTCTTGTCGAAAATCACCGTGTCGATCTGGTTCAGGCCCTCCAACACATGACCGCGAGTCAACAACAACCCCAGTTTGTGCAGGGTTCCGGTGGCGGCGGTGAGGGCGGTCGGCGTAGCCAGGGACAAGGCGCACGGGCAGGTCGCAACCAGCATCGCCAGCACGATCCAGAACGCCCGTGACGCATCCAGTTGCCACCAGACCAGGCCGATGACGGCGGCGGCAATCAGCGACAGCAGCAGGAACCACTGCGCGGCGCGGTCGGCAATTTCCGCCAGTCGCGGCTTTTCGGCCTGGGCACGCTCCAGCAGGCGGACGATGGCGGACAATCGGGTGTCCTGGCCGAGCGCCAGCACTTGCACGGTCAACGCGCCCTCGACGTTCAAGGTGCCAGCGGTGACTGCATCGCCCGGCAGCCGAGACTGCGGCAGGTATTCGCCGGTGAGCAGGGATTCGTCGATGCTCGACTGGCCGTCGAGGATCTTGCCATCGGCCGGGAGGATCGCACCGGGATGCACCAGCACATGATCGCCCACGCGCAGTTCGCTGAGCAGGATCCGTTCGCTCTGGCCGTCGGCACTCAGGCGCAGGCAAGAGGCGGGCAATAGATTGACCAGCTGCGCGGTGGCGGCGGCGGTTCGCTCCCGGGCGCGACGTTCCAGGTAGCGCCCGGCCAGCAGGAACAGCGCAAACATGCCGACGGCATCGAAGTACAGTTCGCCGACCCCGGTGATCGAGGTCCAGATCCCGGCGATGTAGGCGCTGCCGATCGCCAGCGACACCGAAACGTCCATGGTCAGGTGCCGGGTGCGCAGGTCGCGCATGGCGCCCTTGAAGAAGGGCGCACAGCTGTAGAACACGATCGGCGTGGTGAGGAACAGCGCGACCCAGCGCAGGATGGTGTGCAGCTCGGGGCTGAGGTCGATATTGAATTCCGGCCAGGTGGCCATGGTCGCCATCATCGCCTGGAACCACAGCAGCCCGGCGACCCCGAGCTGGCGCAGGGCCAGGCGGTTTTCACTGGCCAGTTGTTCGCTGGCGCGGTCGGCTTGATAGGGGTGTGCGACGTAACCGATGTGGCGCAATTCGTGCAGCACCCGGCTCAGGGGCAATTGCGCGTCGGCCCAGCGCACGTGCAGGCGATGGTTGGACAGGTTGAGGCGCGCTTCGGCCACCGCCGGCAAGCCACGCAGGTGTTTCTCGATCAGCCAGCCGCAGGCGGCGCAGCTGATGCCTTCCATCAACAACGTGGTTTCGGCGAGGTCGCCTTCGTGGCGAACGAAGGGTTGTTGCACGTCGGCACGGTCGTACAACGCCAGCTCGTCCACCAGTTGTACGGGCAAGGCTTCGGGGTTGGCCGAGGCTTCGCTGCGATGCTGGTAATAGCTTTCAAGGCCCCCGGCGACAATCGCCTCGGCCACGGCCTGGCAGCCCGGGCAGCAGAACTCGCGGGTTTCACCGAGGACGGCAGCGGTGAAGCGGCTGCCGGCCGGGACGGGCAGGGCGCAGTGGTAGCAGGGGAGTGGCGTGGTGGTCATGGAATTATCACTAGTACCGCAGATCTCTATCGTCGGATAGGGCCTCTTCGCTGGCAAGCCAGCTCCTACAAAGGTTCGCGTGATCCTGTAGGAGCTGGCTTGCCAGCGAAGCGCGAAGCGCGATTTTATTTTTTCAGGTCTTCGGCGCCCTGCAGCGGCTCATCACCCAGCAGCAGGTCCTTGTCATGACTGACCTGTTCTTCCTCGAACATGCGCCAGGTCTTCCCATCCTGCACGCCCAGCAACTCCACGAAGCGACGGCCGTCGACCTTGTCGCTCACCTGGCCGATGTAGCGGCCCTGTTCGGTTTCGCTGCGGGCGAGGGTGATCTTGCGATCCTTCTCCGGCTGCGTCGGCGAGATCAGGTTCAACTCCAGGGTGGCCGGTGCGCTGTTGCCGTTCAGGCGCACATCGACTTCACCGGTCACGCCATCCAGGTGAACGCTGGCGCGCAACAGCAGGGTCTGGGCCAACAGCTCACGGTCCAGCGAACGGTTGATGCCCTTGCCGGCCTCGTAGTAGTTATCGTTGACCAGGTTGTCCGGGTTGTTCACCGCGATCGTCACCATGGACAGGGTCAGGGTGACCGAGCAGGCCAGGATGGCGATGATGATCCACGGCCAAAGGTGCTTGTACCAGGGACTTGTGGCAGTTGCTGCGGGCATGGTCACTTCTCTCAACGAATTTGTGGGCCGATGAATCGGCTCTTGGCTTCAACGTGGATGCTGGCGTCATCGGCGTCCTTGAGGATGAACTTCACCTCGTTGGTACTCGACGGCAGTTGTTCCGGTGCGCTGGACAACTCGACCGGCTGGCTGAAAATCTCCCCGGCGGCGACCTTGATCTCGCGCTTGCCTTGCAGCTTGAGGTCCGGCAAACCAGTGGCTTCCAGCAGGTAGGTGTGGTCGCGCTGGTCCTTGTTCATGATCTTCAGGCTGTAGACGTTCTCGATCCGGCCTTCGGCGTTTTCGCGGTACAGCACGCGGTCCTTGCTGACATCGAAGCCGACCAGCGATCGCATGAAGAACGCGGTCACCAGCAAGGCGATCATCGCCAGCAGCACCGTGGCATAGCCGATCAGGCGGGGCCGCAGTTTATTGGTTTTTTGCCCGGACAGGTTGTGCTCGGTGGTGTAGCTGATCAGGCCGCGCGGGTAGTCCATCTTGTCCATGATGCTGTCGCAGGCATCGATGCAGGCGGCACAGCCGATGCATTCCACCTGCAGGCCGTCGCGGATGTCGATCCCCGTCGGGCAGACCTGGACGCACATGGTGCAGTCGATGCAATCACCCAGGCCCATGGCCTTGTAGTCGACGCCTTTCTTGCGCGGGCCGCGGGATTCGCCACGGCGCGGGTCGTAGGACACGATCAGGGTGTCCTTGTCGAACATCACGCTCTGGAAGCGTGCGTACGGGCACATGTAGATGCACACCTGTTCACGCAACCAGCCGGCGTTGCCATAGGTGGCGAGGGTGAAGAAACCGACCCAGAAGTAGGACCAGCCATCGGCTGCGCCGGTGAAAAAGTCGATGGTCAGTTCGCGGATCGGCGAGAAGTAGCCGACGAAGGTCATGCCGGTGACGAAGCCGATCAACAGCCACATCGCGTGTTTGCTGAACTTGCGCAGGAACTTGTTGGCGCTCATCGGCGCCTTGTCCAGCTTGATGCGCTGGTTGCGGTCGCCTTCGGTGACCTTTTCGCACCACATGAAAATCCAGGTCCAGACACTCTGCGGGCAGGTATAGCCACACCAGACCCGCCCGGCGTACACGGTGATGAAGAACAGGCCGAAGGCGCTGACGATCAGAATCCCTGAAAGCAGGATGAAGTCCTGGGGCCAGAAGGTCGCGCCAAAAATGAAGAACTTGCGCTCCGGCAGGTTCCACCAGACGGCCTGGTGGCCACCCCAGTTCAGCCAGACCGTACCGAAATACAGCAGGAACAGCCCGGCACCCCCCATCATCCGCAGGTTGCGGAACAGGCCGGTGAAGGCGCGGGTGTAGATCTTTTCCCGTGAGGCGTAGAGGTCGACGCTGTTGTTGGTGTTTTTGGCAGGCGGGGTAACGTCGTGTACCGGAATCTGGTTGCTCATCATTGCATCCCACGGCAGTGGAAAAATGCCCCGGTCAGTACATGCCGACCGCGGTCAAAAAGGGTGTAGCAGTGGCGCAATGATACGCCTGTCGCTCTGCCTCAAGGGTGCGACCTTTGGTCGCGTTGGGGAAAAATCATGAATGGTGTAGCAGATGTAACAAAACATGATGCAGGTCAATTGACTATAGCCGAACCCAGCTGCTCGCCGATGACCTCGCTTTTAAGCTTAAGCGCACAGCGGATACCCGCCGGGCCGCAAAAAAAACGGCCCCGCCAATTCTCACTGGCGGGGCCGTTTTTTATTGCATCAAGCCTTACTGGGCGTCTTCCGCCGGAGCCTTCTCGCCGTGAGACAGGCTGTAGACGTAAGCGGCCAGCAAGTGGACCTTGTCGTTGCCTTGCAGCTGTTCCTGCGCAGGCATCTGGCCCTGACGGCCGTAACGGATGGTCTGCTGCAGCTGAGCGAAGCTCGAGCCGTAGATGAACGCACCCGGGTGGGTCAGGTCAGGGGCGCCCATGGCTGGCGTTCCTTTGCCTGCCGGACCGTGGCAGGCCACGCAGTTGGCCGCGAACAGTTTCTGCCCGGCAACCGGGTCGGCCTTGGCGCCTTCCGGCAGCTTGCGGCCATCGAGGTTGGTCAGCACGAATGCGGCAACGTCAGCCACGCCTTGCTCGCCGATCACTTCGGACCAGGCCGGCATCACCGCGTGACGACCGCCCATGATGGTGGTCTTGATGGTTTCCGCTTCGCCGCCCCAGCGCCAGTCGGCGTCGGTCAGGTTAGGGAAGCCATAGGCGCCTTTGGCGTCGGAACCGTGGCAGACCGAGCAGTTGGAGGCGAACAGGCGGCCACCCATCTTCAGGGCTTGCGGATCCTTGGCCACTTCTTCGATGGGCATGGACGAGAACTTGGCGAAGATCGGGCCGAACCTGGCGTCCGACTTGGCCATTTCCTTTTCCCACTCGTGAACGCCGGTCCAGCCGGTCTGGCCGTTGGCGAACGCGGTCTGCTTGTCGTTATCGAGGTAGTTGTAACCCGGCAGCAGGCCTTTCCAGTTGCCCAGGCCCGGGTACAGCACCAGATAGCCCAGGGCGAAGATGATGGTGCCCACGAACAGCATGAACCACCATTTTGGCAGCGGGTTGTCGTACTCCTCGATCCCGTCGAAGGAGTGGCCAACCGTTTCCTCGGTGGCTTCGCTGCGCTGGCCCTTGCGGGTAGACAGCAGCAGCCAGGTCAGGGCGAAGATGGTGCCGAGACTGAGGACTGTGACATACAGACTCCAGAACGTAGTCATTCTTTGTTACTCCTAGAAGCTTGCTCGACGTGCTTGATGGCTTCGGGATCATCCGCGAAAGGCAGCAAGGTCGCGTCTTCAAACTCCGACTTGCGCTTGGGACTGAACACCCATAACGCCAGACCGATGAAGGCCACCATCACAACAACGGTGCCCAGGCCACGAATCATCCCGATATCCATCTAAATCACCGTTTGCTTTTGATGATGGTGCCCAGGCCTTGCAGATAGGCCACCAGCGCGTCCATTTCGGTTTTGCCCTTCACAGCATCCTTGGCGCCGGCGATGTCTTCGTCGGTGTAAGGGACGCCGAGCGTGCGCAACACTTCCATTTTCTTGGCGGTGTCTTTGCCGTCGAGCTTGTTTTCCACGAGGAACGGGTAGGCCGGCATTTTCGATTCAGGCACCACGTTGCGCGGGTTGTACAAATGCGCACGCTGCCAGTCATCGGAGTAACGACCGCCGACACGGGCCAGGTCCGGACCGGTACGCTTGGAACCCCACAGGAACGGGTGGTCCCAGACGCTTTCACCGGCGACCGAGTAGTGGCCGTAACGTTCGGTTTCAGCACGGAACGGGCGGATCATCTGCGAGTGGCAGCCGACACAACCGTTGGCGATGTAGATGTCGCGGCCTTCCAGTTCAAGCGCGGTACGAGGCTTCATGCCTTCGACCGGCTTGTTGGTGACGTCCTGGAAAAACAGCGGAACGATCTGGGTCAGGCCGCCGACGCTGACGGCGATAACCATGAAGAAGGCCAGCAGGCCAATGTTCTTCTCGACTGCTTCATGCTTCATCAGTGAGCTCCAACTACAGCAATCTGTTCAGCAGCTTTGGCTTCAACCGGGTTCGAGGCACGTACGGTACGCCATACGTTGTAGGCCATGAACAGCATGCCGCTGGCAAAGAACGCACCGCCCAGGGCGCGAACGATGAAACCGGGGTGGCTGGCTTGCAGCGCTTCGACGAACGAGTAGGTGAGGGTGCCGTCGTCGTTGATTGCACGCCACATCAGGCCCTGGGTGATACCGTTGACCCACATCGAAGCGATGTACAGCACGGTACCGATGGTCGCGAGCCAGAAGTGCGTGTTGATCAGGCCGATGCTGTGCATCTGCGGGCGACCGAACAGTTTCGGAATCATGTGGTAGATGGCACCGATCGAGATCATCGCTACCCAACCAAGAGCACCGGCGTGTACGTGGCCGATGGTCCAGTCGGTGTAGTGCGACAGCGAGTTGACGGTCTTGATGGCCATCATCGGGCCTTCGAAGGTCGACATGCCGTAGAACGCCAGCGACACCACCAGAAAGCGCAGGATCGGGTCGGTGCGCAGCTTATGCCAGGCGCCCGACAGGGTCATCATGCCGTTGATCATGCCGCCCCAGCTTGGTGCCAGCAGGATGATCGACATCGCCATGCCCAGGGACTGAGCCCAGTCCGGCAGCGCGGTGTAGTGCAGGTGGTGCGGACCGGCCCAGATGTACAGGGTGATCAGCGCCCAGAAGTGCACGATCGACAGGCGATAGGAGTAGATCGGACGCTCGGCCTGCTTCGGTACGAAGTAGTACATCATCCCCAGGAAGCCGGTGGTCAGGAAGAACCCGACCGCGTTGTGGCCATACCACCACTGGATCATCGCGTCAGTCGCACCGGCGTAAGCCGAGTAGGACTTGAAGAAGCTGACCGGCAGGGACGCGTGGTTGACGATGTGCAGCATCGCCGTCACAACGATGAAGGCACCGTAGAACCAGTTGCCCACGTAGATATGCTTGGTGTTGCGCTTGGTGATGGTGCCGAAGAACACCAGACCGTAAGTAACCCAGACGATGGCCAGCAGAATAGCCAGGGGCCATTCCAGTTCCGCGTATTCCTTGGTGGTGGTGTAACCCAGCGGCAAGGTAACGATCGCGCCGACGATCACCGCTTGCCAACCCCAGAAGGTGAAGGCGGCGAGGCTGTCGGAAATCAGTCGCGTTTGGCAGGTTCGCTGCACGACGTAATAAGAAGTGGCAAACAGTGCACAACCACCGAAGGCGAAAATCACCAGGTTGGTGTGCAACGGGCGTAAGCGTCCAAAAGTCGTCCACGGCAGACCGAAGTTCAATTCCGGCCATACAAGCTGTGAGGCGATGAAGACACCAAGCCCCATGCCAAGGATCCCCCAGACCACCGTCATGATGGCGAACTGGCGGACTACCTTATAGTTATAAGCAGTCGGACTGATTGCTGTGCTCATTCTAAGGTTCCACGGTTTGGGTGTTTTATTAGGAGTAAAAATCGGCCGCAAGTATGGAGAAAGCGGGGGGTCATTGCAACGCGCCATGACCTGGGTCAATGCTTTCAAAAGCTGATTCTGCGGCCTTTCCATGCGCCGCGTAAGGTCAAAATTGCCCAAGGGCAAAATGTCGCAGCAGACGAAAATGGTGAGGGGGTCAGGTCGGATGTAACGGGGTGTGTTCAAACACAACGATCGGGTAACAGATGGCAATTGGCACGACAGCCGGTATCTACCAGCCTTTGCGGCTTGTCATCGAGCAGATTCGTCGAACACATCGGGTAGGGTCGACCTGGAACCGGCTCATGCCAGTCCGCATCGGGGAAGCTTAGACCCGAATCCGGGGAACCGAAAGGAGGACCAACGGAGGGGTGCGACACTTGGTCGCAAAGGGGCAGGGAACTGCCGCATCCGGGAGAATGCGGCAGCAGAGCGGTCGAGATTTATTCGTGTTTGCCTTCAGCCTGCAAACGCTCGGTGGTCAATCCATGAGACAAGCTGTAAACATAAGCGGCCAGCAGTTGCACCTTGTCGTTGCCGAGCAGTTCGTTCTGCGCCGGCATATGGCCCTGGCGGCCATGGCGAATGGTCTGTTGCAGCTGCGCCAGGCTTGTACCGTAGATAAAGCCGGCCGGTTGCGTCAGATTCGGCGCGCCCATGGCTTCAGTGCCCTGGCCGTTTGCCCCATGACAGGCTACGCACATGGTGCTGAACGCTTGCTGTCCGGCGTGCAGGTCGGCACCTGTGTCGGCAGGCAACGGCAGGCCGGCCAAGTCATGTCGCACATAAGCCGCGACGTTCTTCACGCCGGCATCACCAAGGATTTCACCCCAGGCCGGCATTGCGGCCACGCGACCACCCATGATTGTGGTCTTGATGGTGTCGGCGTTGCCGCCCCAGCGCCAGCGGGTGTCCGCCAGGTTCGGGAAGCCGAAAGCGCCCTTGGCATCCGAGCCGTGGCAGACCGCGCAATTGGAGGCAAACAGGCGACCGCCCATTTTCAACGCTAGCGGGTCTTTGGCCACTTCTTCCACGGGCATCGCCGCGAATTTGGCGAAGATCGGCCCGAACTTGGCATCGGCCTTGTTCATCTCCTTTTCCCACTCGTGGACGCCGGTCCAACCGTCCTCGTAACCCGGCAGGATGCCTTTGAAGTTGCCCAGGCCCGGGTACAGCACCAGATAGCCCACGGCAAACACCAGCGTGCCGGCGAACAGCATGAACCACCACTGCGGCAGCGGGTTGTCGTACTCCTCGATGCCGTCGAAGCTGTGGCCCATGGTCTGGTCGACGCTGCCCTTGGTTTCGCCCTTGCGGGTGCCGATCAGCAGCCAGGTCAGGCCGATCAGGCTGCCGATGGTCAGTACGCAGATCCACGTACTCCAGAAGGTGGTCATGGCCGGGTACTCCTTGTTGTCGCTGATTCTTGAGTGCTGTCGGATGGCGGCTCGTCGGCGAACGGCAGCAAACGCGCTTCGGCGAACGCCGGATTGCGCTTGCGGTTGAACACCCACAGCGTCAGGCCGACGAAGGCCACGAACACCACGACCGTGCCCAGGCCGCGGATCATTCCACTGCTCATTACACTTACGATTTCAAAGGGCATGGACATGGCTCACCTCTTGCTCTTGATGGATGTGCCGAGCACTTGCAGGTAAGCGACCAGCGCGTCCATTTCGCTCTTGCCCTTGAGCGAAGCCACGCTGCCGGCGATGTCGTCGTCGGTGTACGGCACGCCGAGGGTGCGCATCGCCTTGATCTTGGTTTCGGTGTGGCTGCTGTCGAGCTGATTGGCCACCAGCCATGGGTAGCCAGGCATTTTCGATTCCGGCACCACGTTGCGCGGGTTGTACAAATGCGCGCGGTGCCAGTCTTCGGAATAGCGACCGCCAACCCGGGCGAGGTCCGGACCGGTACGTTTCGAGCCCCAGAGGAACGGGTGGTCCCAGACGCTTTCACCGGCCACCGAGTAGTGGCCGTAGCGTTCGGTCTCGGCGCGGAACGGCCGGATCATCTGCGAATGGCAACCGACGCAGCCTTCGCGGATGTAGATGTCGCGACCTTCCAGTTGCAGTGCGGTGTAGGGCTTCATGCCTTCGACCGGTTTGTTGGTCACGTCCTGGAAGAACAGCGGGACGATCTGGGTCAGGCCGCCAATGCTCACGGCCAGTACCATCAACAGCATCAGCAGGCCGACGTTTTTCTCGATTGTTTCGTGTTTCATGGCGGCCTCCTCAGGCGATCTGCGCGGCAGCGGCGGCTTCGGCAGGCTGCGAGGCCCGCACGGTGCGCCAGGTGTTGTAGGCCATCAGCAGCATGCCGCTGAAGAAAATCGCACCGCCGACCAGGCGCACGACGAAGCCGGGATGGCTGGCCACCAGGGTTTCGACGAAGGAGTAGGTCAGCGTGCCGTCTGCATTGACCGCGCGCCACATCAGGCCCTGGGCGATGCCGTTGACCCACATCGACGCGATGTAGAGCACGGTGCCGATGGTGGCAAGCCAGAAGTGCGCGTTGATCAGGCCGATGCTGTGCATCTGCGTGCGGCCGAAGATTTTCGGGATCATGTGGTACAGCGCGCCGATCGAGATCATCGCTACCCAGCCGAGGGCGCCGGCGTGCACGTGGCCGATGGTCCAGTCGGTGTAGTGGGAGAGGGCGTTCACCGTCTTGATGGCCATCATCGGCCCTTCGAAGGTCGACATGCCGTAGAACGCCAGCGACACCACGAGGAAGCGCAGGATCGGGTCGCTGCGCAACTTATGCCAGCCGCCGGAGAGCGTCATCATGCCGTTGATCATCCCGCCCCAGCTCGGTGCCAGCAGGATCAGCGACATCACCATGCCCAGCGACTGGGCCCAGTCCGGCAGCGCGGTGTAGTGCAAGTGGTGCGGGCCGGCCCAGATGTACAGGGTGATCAGCGCCCAGAAGTGCACGATCGACAGGCGATAGGAATACACCGGGCGTTCGGCCTGCTTCGGCACGAAGTAATACATCATGCCGAGGAAGCCGGCGGTGAGGAAAAAGCCTACGGCGTTGTGCCCGTACCACCACTGCACCATGGCGTCGGTGGCACCGGCGTATACCGAGTAGGACTTGGTGAAACTCACCGGCAGTTCAACGTTGTTGACGATGTGCAGAATCGCCACGGTGATGATGAATGCGCCGAAGAACCAGTTGCCGACGTAGATGTGTTTGGTCTTGCGCTGCATGATCGTGCCGAAGAACACCACGGCGTAGGCGACCCAGACGATGGTGATCAGGATGTCGATCGGCCATTCCAGCTCGGCGTATTCCTTGGAGCTGGTGTAACCCAGCGGCAGGCTGATCGCCGCCAGCAGGATCACCACTTGCCAGCCCCAGAAGCAGAACGCGGCGATTTTCGGCGCAAACAATCGCGTCTGACAGGTGCGTTGCACCGAATAGAACGAACTGGCGAACAGGGCGCAGCCGCCGAAGGCGAAGATCACGGCGTTGGTGTGCAACGGGCGCAGGCGGCCGAAACTGGTCCACGGCAAGTCGAAGTTGAGTTCAGGCCAGACCAACTGGGCTGCGAGAAAAACCCCGAGTCCCATGCCGACGATGCCCCACACCACCGTCATAATGGCGAATTGGCGGACCACCTTGTAGTTGTAGGCGGTACTGATAGAAGTGTTCATGGTTCCCCATCCACGGTTCAGCTGAAGTGAAGGCGGATGCGCAAGGCAACGCTCACTTCGCCTGGAGTTATAGGCAGACTAAAAGCGAGGCAAGCATGGGCAAAGAGCACAAGGCCAGTATTGACGGGGATCAATGGGCGCAGTGTGTGCGCGAACACGGATGGTTGTGGAATGAGGCTGCCGCAAAGGGATCGGCCGCGCCTGTGACGCTGATTCTCGCCCACGGCGCCGGTGCGCCGATGGACAGTGCCTGGATGGACGACATGGCTGCACGCCTTGCGGCTCAAGGCGTCAACGTGTTGCGGTTCGAGTTTCCATACATGGCGCAGCGGCGCCTTGATGGCGGCAAACGTCCACCAAACCCGGCCCCCAAATTGCTGGAATGCTGGCGTGAGGTCCATGCCGTGGTGCGACGTCATGTCGCTGGGCGCCTGGCTATTGGCGGCAAGTCCATGGGCGGGCGCATGGCCAGCCTATTGGCGGATGAACTGGGGGTGGATGCGCTGGTGTGCCTGGGGTATCCGTTTTATGCGGTCGGCAAGCCGCAGAAGCCGCGGGTCGAGCATCTGGCCGGATTGCAGACGCCCACGTTGATCGTGCAGGGGGAGCGGGATGCGCTGGGTAATCGCGAGGCGGTCGAGGCTTACACATTGGCACCGGGTATCGAGGTGTTCTGGCTGGTGGCGGGGGATCATGACCTGAAGCCGTTGAAGGCTTCGGGGTTTACCCATGAACAGCATCTGGCGACAGCGGCGAACAAGGTTGCCGCGTTTGTTCTGTGAGCTTTCGCTGCCGCCCCATCGCCGGAACGCCGCCCTCGCCATGCCCCTGTCCCTGTCCCTGTAGGAGCGAGCTTGCTCGCGATGGACGTCAACGATAACGCGTGCTCGCTGAATAAATGCGTCGCCCTTGGGACCATCGCGAGCAAGCTCGCTCCTACAGGGGCTTCTTTTCATGGGCCGTCACCTGCTGGCACAGCTCGATCATCTGCTCGCGCATCCAGCGGTTGGCCGGGTCCTGGTCGGTGCTTTCGTGCCAGTAGAGGTGGGTTTCCACCGGCGGTACGTCGTTGACCGGCAAGTTCACCGAGTACAAGTCATGGCGGCGGGCGAAGCGCTCCGGCACGGTCATGACCATGTCAGTCTGCTGCAACACTTGCGAGGCCATCAGGTAATGCTGGGAGCGCAGGGCGATCTTGCGCTGGATGCCCATCTTGCCCAGCGCCAGATCGACATGGCCCAGACCGCTGCGACGGCTGGAGATATGGATGTGGGTCAGGGAGAGGTAGTCGTCGAGGCTGAATTTTTCCTTGCCTGCCAGCGGATGCCCCTTGCGCATGGCGCACACGTAGCGATCTTCCATCAGCTTGACGTGGCGCACCTGGGGGTCGGTGTTGAGCGGCGCATCGACGGCGAAGTCGAGGCGCCCGGCCGCCAGATCCTTGGTGGTTTCGCGGCGCTTGGACAAAAAGCTCTCGATGATCACCGAGGGGGCCAGGCGACGCAGGCGCTGGAACAGGGGCGGCAGAATCACCGCTTCGGTGAGGTCGGTCATGCTGATGCGGTAGGTCTTGACCGCCTGCAATGGATTGAAGATGCGGCTTTCCTGGACCGAGACCCGTAGCAGGGAGAGGGCGTTGCGTACCGGGCCGATGATGTTCTGGGCCATCGGTGTCGGGACCATGCCCTGGGCGGTGCGCACGAACAGCGGATCGTTGAAGGTCTCACGCAGGCGAGCCAGGGCGTTGGACACCGCCGGTTGAGTGATTCCGACGATCTGCCCGGCCCGGGTCAGGTTGGCTTCGGTGTAGATCGCATCGAAGACGATGAAAAGATTGAGGTCGACCTTGCTCAGATTCATTGCGTGCACTCTTGTTATAGGGGCGGTGTTATTGGCGCGTGTCATACGGACGTTTATGGGGGCTGGGTGGCCTTGACGATCAGTCGATCATATATCGGTGATGAATGTTAATACACGCCGAGAATAGGCTAGGTAAATTTTCGTAGCTGTTCTAGCATCGATTGCATGACCTGAACAACTCATCAAAACCCCCCGTCGAAAGGTAGAGCTGCCCATGGATTTCGCTTATTCGCCCAAGGTGCAAGAACTGCGTGAGCGCGTGACCGCGTTCATGGACTCCTACGTTTATCCGGCCGAAGCTGTGTTCGAGCGCCAGGTCGCCGAGGGCGATCGCTGGCAGCCGACGGCAATCATGGAGGAGCTCAAACTCAAGGCCAAGGCTGAAGGGCTGTGGAATTTGTTTCTTCCCGAGTCTGAACTCGGTGCCGGCCTGAGCAACCTGGAATACGCGCCGCTGGCGGAAATCATGGGCCGTTCGCTGCTGGGGCCGGAACCGTTCAACTGCTCCGCGCCGGACACCGGCAACATGGAAGTGCTGGTGCGTTACGCCAACGAAGAACAGAAGCAACGCTGGCTCGAACCCTTGCTGCGCGGCGATATTCGCTCGGCGTTTGCCATGACCGAGCCGGACGTGGCGTCCTCCGACGCCACCAACATGGCCGCACGCGCCGTGCGCGATGGCGACGAGTGGGTGATCAACGGCAAGAAATGGTGGACCTCGGGCGCCTGTGATCCGCGCTGCAAGATCCTGATCTTCATGGGCCTGAGCAATCCGGACGCACCGCGTCATGCCCAGCACTCGATGATTCTGGTGCCGGTGGATACCCCGGGGGTAAAAATCGTGCGCCCGTTGCCGGTGTTCGGTTACGACGATGCCCCTCACGGTCACGCCGAAGTGCTGTTCGACAATGTCCGGGTGCCGTACGAAAACGTCCTGCTGGGTGAAGGCCGCGGCTTTGAAATCGCCCAGGGTCGCCTCGGCCCTGGCCGGATTCACCACTGCATGCGTTCGATCGGCATGGCTGAGCGCGCGCTGGAACTGATGTGCAAGCGCGCGGTGAACCGTACAGCGTTTGGCAAGCCCCTGGCACGTCTGGGAGGTAACATCGACAAGATCGCCGATTCGCGGATGGAGATCGACATGGCGCGCCTGCTGACATTGAAGGCCGCGTACATGATGGACACGGTCGGCAATAAAATTGCGAAGAGCGAAATCGCGCAAATCAAGGTGGTGGCGCCGAACGTCGCCTTGCGGGTGATCGACCGGGCGATCCAGATCCATGGCGGGGCAGGGGTGTCCAACGATTTCCCGCTGGCCTACATGTATGCGATGCAGCGCACCCTGCGCCTGGCCGACGGCCCGGACGAAGTGCACCGCGCGGCGATCGGCAAGTTCGAGATCGGCAAGTACATCCGGTAGGAGCAAGCTTGCTCGCGATGGACGTAAACGATAACGCGTATTTGCTGGATAAACGCGGTGCTTATGTAGGAGCAAGCTTGCTCGCGATGGTCGTAAACGATAACGCGTGTTTACAGGTTAAACGCGGCGCTCTTGAATCCATCGCGAGCAAGCTCGCTCCTACAAAGGTCGGTTTTGAGTCAAAGGTCGATGGTTTGTCAGTCGACCATCGGCAGCCCATAGAACGCCCGCGCACACGCAGTGCTGTGAGCCGCCAGCTCTTCCTCGCTTTCCCCACGATGCAGCGCCACTTCGCGCAACACTTCAGTGAGATACGCAGGCTCGTTGCGCCCGTTTTTCGGCTTGGGCCGCAAACTGCGTGGTAACAGGTACGGCGCATCGCTCTCCAGCATCAACCGCCCGCGCTTGATTTCCTTCACCAACGGATGCAGGTGCGTGCCCCGGCGCTCGTCGCAAATCCAGCCGGTGATGCCGATGTGCAAATCCAGATCCAGGTAGCTGAACAGGGCCTTTTTTTCGCCGGTGAAGCAATGCACCACCGCGGCGGGCAACTGATCCCGGTAATCACGCAGGATCTCCAGCAAACGCTGACTGGCATCGCGCTCATGGAGGAATACCGGCATCTGTAGCTCGACCGCCATCGCCAAGTGCTCTTCGAGAACTTTTTCCTGCTGCGGACGCGGCGAGAAATCGCGATTGAAATCCAGTCCGCATTCACCCACGGCCACCACATTCGGCTCCTTGAGCAAGCTACGCAGTTGCCGGTCGCTGTCGGCATTCCAGTCACTGGCCGAGTGCGGATGAATACCGGCGGTGGCGAACAGGCGTTGTGCCGTGTCATCCAGCTGGCGACACAGCTCCAACGCCTGTTCGCTGCCCTCGACACTGGTCCCGGTGAGCACCAACTGGCAGACGCCGGCCGCGTAGGCACGGTCGAGTACCGCCTGGTGCTTGTCGGCAAAACTGGGGTTGGTCAGGTTGACGCCGATATCGATGAGTTGCATGGTGCTACCTCGGACCAAAGGCCGGAAAGCATATCAGAGCTGCAGATTTATAAGAAAAACCAAGAACTACAACGGGTTATTGCTGTCTCTTGAGGCCGAGAGACAGGTCCGGTTGGTCAATATGCCATCGCTGTGCCAGTTTTCGGCACCTTGTCAGCGCTCAGAGCGCTCTGTTTCTGTCGTTCGATCTCATGAAAACGATCGACCCGGTATTCTTTGCGGAGAGCGGATGATTCGTCCCTCGGTGTTGCTACTGCTGTGTTGTTCGTTGCTGCTGCCGATGCCCGCGGTTGCGCGCCTGGCCGGGCCGCTGCAAGCCGTGCCGGCAGCCAAGGTCCGCGATCTGGCGGACATCCGCAGCAGCCGGGTGCTGAGGGTGCTGGTCAATCAGAGCCGCAACAGCTCGGGCGAGGTCCAGGGCCAGTCCATTGGCGTCGAATACCATCGCCTGCGCGCCTTCGAGCAATACCTCAACGGTCACGCCCGAGACGGTCAGGAAATCACCCTCAAGATCATTCCCAAGGCCAAGGATCAATTGCTCGGTGCGCTGCAGCGCGGCGAGGGGGATCTGGTGGCGCCCGGGGAACTGCTCGATCTGCGGCCCGGCTTTGCGGTCAGCACCAGTGCTCCGGTGTCGAGCAACGTACCCTTGCTGCTGGTCGGTATCAAGGGCGAGCGACGCTACACCCGTCTTGAACAACTCTCGGGCAAAACCCTGGCGCTCCCCACCGGCAGTGCCGCTGGCGATGCGGTCAGTCAGATCAATCAGAAGCTGGCGCTGCGCAAGCTGGCGCCGGTGAAGATCGAGTGGGTCGACCCCAGCCTGGCGGTCGAGGATGTGCTGGAGATGGTCCAGGGCGGGATTTTCCACCTGACCATCGTCGAACAACCGATTGCCGAGCGCTGGGGCAAGATCCTGCCCAAGTTGCGTTTTGATCGGCAGGTGCTCATCAGCGAGCCGGGCGAGGAGTACTGGTTCGTGCGCCGCGATGCTTCGATGTTGCGCGCGAGCATCGATCGCTTCCTGACCGGGTACAAAAAACCATCGGATCAGGACGTCGCGTTCCTGCGGACCTATCGACGCTTGTATCGCGTGCACTATCCCTTGGCCAAGGCTGATCGACAGCGCCTGGAAAAACTGCGACCGGTGCTGCAGAAACACGCTGATGCCCAAGGCATGGACTGGCTGAACCTGGCGGCACTGGCGTTCAAGGAGTCGTCCCTGCAACCCAATGCCCGCAGCGGCAGCGGCCCCACCGGCCTGATGCAGATCACCCCCTCCGCGGCCCAGCGGGTGGGGGTCAACAATATCCAGAACCTCGATGCCAATGTGCAGGCGGGGGCCAAGTACCTGGCAATGATCCGTCGCAAATTCTTTTCCAGCCCCAAACTCAACGAACGCGAGCGCATGGCGTTTGTGCTGGCGGCCTACAACATGGGGCCGGAGCGGGTGCAAGGCATGCGTGCCGAGGCGCGTCGCCGGGGCTTGAATCCCAATCAGTGGTTCTTCCAGGTGGAACGCATCGCCATGGAGCAGGTGGGAATGGGCGCCGTCAGCTATGTTAATAGCGTGAACAAGTATTACCTGGCGTTCGATCGGGAGCGGGAGTCGTTGGAGCCCGGGGGGCAGAAGGTTGTCTCGCGTAAATGATCGAATAAACTGATTGTTATGGCGGATATATTGCGCTTTTAACATGATATTTACTGATTAATATAGCGGCCAACCGAAACCTTAACTCCAGAATGGATGACACAGCATGAGCACACTGATCAACAAGGTACTGTTTACCCGCGCCGGCTATGGCCTGACTGTCCTGCGGATTTTCGTCGGCATCATCTTCGCCGCCCACGGTTCGCAGAAACTGTTCGGTGCGTTTGGTGGTTATGGATTGGCAGGCACGGCGCAGTACATGGAGAGCATCGGTCTGACGCCAGGCTATGTGATGGCGACGCTGGCGGGCGGTACCGAGTTCTTTGGCGGCCTGGCATTGATCATCGGCCTGCTGGCGCGCCCGGCTGCCTTGGGTCTGACCTTTCTCTCGCTGGTGGCGATTTTCACGGTGCATATTGGCAATGGGCTGTTCATGGCCAATAACGGGTATGAGTTCGCTTTGGCCTTGTTGGGCGGCAGCATTGCGGTGTTGATTGAGGGGGCGGGCAAGCTGTCGGTTGATCGGGCCATCGCGGGGTGATGGAAGGCGGCCTTCGGGCCGACCTGTGTCTCGTTGAGTGAGTACATATCCGTTGCTGCGGTATTGGCCGCTGACGGCCCCTCGCTCCGGTATCCATCCGGGGACACTGCCCTCCGGTCTGCTTCGCGACGACCTACATGCAGCGTGTTCGACTGCGTCGAACGGCGCTACGCGCCACTCCCCGGATGAACACCTCCACTCAGCCTCCCGACGGGGCGGGTGGATCAAGATCAAGCGCTGCAGGCGAGCTAACGCTCGGCCTGATGAGTGGTGAAGGGCGCAGGTGTACGCCAATACAAATAATGAAATGGCTACCCCCGCCGCACAGCAGCGAAGGCGGCCTAATAGCCAACCTTATTCTGCGGATGTACCTGGACCCTGTAGGAGCTGGCTTGCCAGCGAAGGCGGCCTAATAGCCGACCTGTTTCTGCGGATGTACCCGATCCAACTGTGGGAGATAGCTTGCTCGCGAAGGCGGACTGACATTCGGCACCGATGTCGACTGATCCGCCGTCTTCGCTGCGGTGCGGCGATCCGACAAGCCAACAACTTTCCCCATTGCGCAGCCGTTTTTTGTTGCGCGTCATTCTTGACACCCTCCGGTCAGCTTCTCTAGGATGCTGCTCATGCGCCGATTTAAACAGCTACTTGCGGGGCGCCAGGTGACTCGATCAGTTGCCGACAGAAGCTTGAAACAGGCTTCGAAATACCGCTAAAGCGCTGGTTCGGTGTTGCCTCTCACCTGCCATGCAGACTTTTTGAGGCAGAGACATCACACGATGAATGCATTAAGCCCCGTTATACGCCCCGCGCCGATCACGGCCCATCTGACCCAGCGCAACCCAAAAATCCTGCTGGGCGGCAAACATCAGCCGACGCTCCTGCGCTATCTCGATGGCTGGCCACGTCGCACCGGCGGGCCTGCAGCCTTCCTGATCCAGTTTGTCGAAGACGGCGAGTCCCTGGCCCGATTTGCCAGCGACAGCTTTGATCTGGCGGTGATTCAATCACCCAGCATCGAAGACGCCCCCGAAGTGATCAGGCAACTGACCCGCGTTGCCCGACAAGGGCTGATTACCCGCCGCTGAGGTTCAGCGCACTGCGACTCAGGGATAGTCGATCGCCACGATATACACACACTGCTCGCCGGTAGGCGTCTGGACCCGCACTTCGGCGTCCAGGGCCTTGCCGATCAGCGCGCGGGCCAGCGGTGAGTCGATGCTGATCAGCCCCAACTTCAAATCAAGCTCGTCCGGCCCGACGATGCGATAGCGCGATTCTTTGCCAGCCTCGTCTTCAATGGTGACCCAGGCGCCAAAATAGACCTTGTTCGGGTCGCTCGGCTTCTCGCTGACCACCTTGAGCGCTTCCAGCCGTTTGGTGAGAAAGCGCACGCGGCTGTCGATTTCGCGCAGCATTTTCTTGCCGTAGGTGTACTCGGCGTTCTCCGAGCGATCGCCCTGGGCCGCGGCTTCGCTGACCGACTGCGTGACCTGCGGGCGGCGCACATGCCAGAGCTCATGGAACTCGGCCCGCATCCGCGCTTCACCCTCGGGGGTGATCAGCGCGGTGCCGGCAGTGCGGGGAGGGCGATAACGGCTCATGGCAACTTCTTGTGGTGGAGAAGGCTTGAGTCTATCAACCCTCGCGCAAGACTGTCAGGGGGCTGGCATTCAAGGCGCGACGAGTACCGAAGACACCGGCGCCACCGATCAGCACGGCGCCGATCAGCGGCAGCACCAGCAGCCACGGATGCGGGTGCCAGGGCAGGTCGAAGGCGTAGCGGTAAAGCACCAGGCTCACCAGTTCCGAGCCCAGCGCCGCCAACAAGCCGCTGACTGCGCCAAGCAGACCGAACTCGATGCGTCGGGCCTTGACCAGCAACTGCCGCTCGGCCCCCAGCGCCCGCAACAAGGCACCTTGGCGAATGCGCTCGTCCAGCGTCGCTTGCAGGCCGGAGAACAACACCGCCATGCCCGCCGCCAACACGAACAACAGCACGTACTCCACTGCCAGGGTGACTTGGGCGAGGATGCTGCGCAACTGCGCGAGCAAGGCTTCGACTTGCAGAATCGTCACCGCCGGGAAGGACCGGGACAGGTCGACGATCTGCTGATCATGACCGGCCGCCAGGTAGAAACTGGTCAGGTAGGTCGCCGGCAAGTCTTTGAGGGTGCCGGGCTGGAAGATCATGAAGAAGTTCGGCTGGAAGTTGTCCCAGTTGATGTCTCGCAGGCTGGTGACTTTCGCTTCGCGATTCATCCCGCCGACGCTAAACACCATGTGATCGCCGAGCTTGAGCTTGAGGCTTTCGGCGACCTTGCCTTCCACCGATACGCCGGGAATTTCATCCGGCGCTTGTCCGGCCCACCAGTTGCCGGCGGTGAGTGTGTTGCCCGTCGGCAGGTCCGCCGCCCAGGTCAGGCTCAGGTCGCGCTGGATCGCCCGGTCACCGGCCGAATCCTTGCTGACGATGTCCTGCACCGGCTCGCCATTGATGCTGATCAGTCGCCCCGGCACCACCGGGTACAAGGGTGCCGACTGTGCCGACAGTTCGATCAATCGATCGGTGAAGGCCTGCTTGTCCGCCGGCAGAATATTCAGCGCGAAATAGTTCGGCGCGTTTTTTGGCAACTGGTTCTGCCAGGTGTCCAGCAATTCGCCGCGCAACAGGGCGATCAATGCCATGGACAGCAGAATCAGACCGAAGGCCAGGGCTTGACCCGCGGCGGCCAGCGGATGGCGCAGCAACTGGCCCAACCCGAGGCGCCACGGCAAGGATGCACGCGCGAGCATACGGCGCAGGCTCTTGAGCAGCAGCAACAGCAAACCGCCCAGCACCAGCGCGGCGATCACGCCGCCGCCGAGCAGGGCAAAGGTCAGCAGCAGGTCCAGGCTCAGGCGCCACATGATCAGGCCAAGGGCGCCCAAGGCCGCGCCATAGACCATCCAGGTGCTGGTGGGAATCGGCAGCATGTCCCGCCGCAATACCCGCAAGGGTGGCACCCGACCCAGCGCCGCCAGCGGCGGCAAGGCAAAACCGGCCAGCGCCACCAGCCCGGTGCCGATCCCGGCGATGCCCGGAAACAGGCCGCCCGGCGGCACATCGGTCGGCACCAGGTCATGCAGCAAGGCGAACAGCCCGAGCTGCGCCAGCCAGCCGATAACGGCGCCGCTGAGACTGGCGAGCAGCCCGAGCACCGTCAGCTGCAAACTGAACAGCACCATGGTTTCCCGACGGGACAGCCCCAGGCAGCGCAACAAGGCGCTGGCATCGAATCGCCGCGTAGCGAAGCGCGTCGCCGACAACGCCACCGCCACCCCGGCCAGCAGCACCGCCACCAGGCTGGCCATGTTCAGGTAGCGTTCGGCCTTGCCCAGGGCGCCGCCGATCTGCCGGTTGCCGTCGCGGGCATCCTGTACGCGCTGGTTGGCGGCCAGCCCGGGCTTGATCAGTTGCCGATAGGTTTCCAGCGCCTCGGCGTTGCCGCGCCAGAGTTCGCGGTAGCTGACCCGGCTGCCGGGTTGCACCACGCCGGTCGCCGCGAGGTCGTCGAGGTTGATCAGCACCCGTGGCGTGAGGCTGTAGAAATTGCCGGCGCGGTCGGGTTCGTAGGTCAGTACGCGCGCCAGTTTCAGGGTTTTCATGCCGACGTCGATGCTGTCACCGATTTTCAGGTCCAGCGCGGTCAGCAGGCGTCCTTCGACCCAGGCTTCGCCGGGTTTCGGGCCGCCACCGGCTTCTTCCGCGGCAAAGGGCGCGGGGGTGCTTTTCAATTCGCCGCGCAGCGGGTAGACGGCGTCGGCGGCTTTGATGCTGGAGAGCTGGATGCCGTTGTCGGTGGCGATGACGCTGGAAAACTCCACCACCTGCGCGTGTTCCAGACCCAGCTCCACGCCGCTCCGGATCTGTTCGGGGCGCGCCGGCGAGCTGCCTTCGAGCAGCAGGTCGGCGCCGAGGAATTCGGTGGCGCGCAGCATCATGGCGCCATTCAGGCGGGCACCGAAATAGCCGATGGCGGTACTCGACGCCACTGCCACCAGCAGGGCGAAGAACAATACCCGCAGTTCACCGGCGCGGGCGTCGCGCAGCAGTTGGCGGAGGGCGAGGCTGAACAGGCGCAGCAGCGGCAGGCGTGCCATCAAGGCTCCAGAGGGGCGACCAGCAGGCCGGCTTCAAGGCGGATCAGGCGCCGGCAGCGATGTGCCAGGCGTTCGTCGTGGGTCACCAGCACCAGGGTCGTGCCCCTTTCCTGGTTGAGTTCGAACAGCAGGTCGCTGATGCGTTCGCCGGTGTGGCTGTCGAGATTGCCGGTGGGTTCGTCGGCGAACAACACATCCGGTTCTGCGGCGAAGGCGCGGGCGATGGCCACGCGCTGCTGTTCACCACCGGAGAGTTGGCGGGGCGAGTGGCTCAGGCGTTGGCCAAGGCCGACCCGTTGCAGCAGTTCGGTGGCGCGCTCTCGGGCGTCTTTGCGACCGTCGAGTTCCAGCGGCAGCATGACGTTTTCCAGGGCGTTGAGACTGTCGAGCAACTGGAAGGATTGAAAGACAAAACCGACATGTTCGGCACGGATGCGGGCGCGCTGGTCTTCATCGAGTTGGCTCAGGCCCTGCCCGGCCAGGGTGACTTCGCCGCTGCTCGGCAGGTCGAGGCCGGCCAGCAGGCCGAGGAGGGTGGATTTGCCTGAACCGGAGGCGCCGACGATGGCCAGGCTGTCGCCCTTGTTCAGTTCCAGGCTGAGTTCGTGCAGGATAGTCAGTTCACCTTCCGCGCTGGAAACCACTTTGCTGAGGTTCTTCGCGGTGAGAATGCTTGCGCCCATGGAGAATCCGATGCGAGTGTGGTTTTTGAGTGCTGGCCTGGCCTTGATGTGCATGGCCCAGAACGCAGCGGCGGGTACAGTCCTGATCGTTGGCGATAGTATCAGCGCCGGTTTCGGCCTGGATACCCGCTTGGGGTGGGTGTCGCTGCTCGAGCAACGGCTCAAGCGCGAAGGTTTCGACGATAAGGTGATCAACGCGTCCATCAGCGGCGACACCAGTGCCGGAGGCCAGGCGCGCCTGCCTGCGCTGCTTGCAGAGCATAAGCCGGAGCTGGTGGTCCTCGAGTTGGGTGGCAATGACGGGCTGCGCGGAATGCTGCCAACGCAATTGCAACAAAACCTTGCGGCGATGATCGACAGCTCCCGCGCCAGTGGTGCCAAGGTGCTGTTGCTCGGCATGCAATTGCCACCCAACTATGGCGAGCGTTACACCAAGGCCTTCGCCGAGGTTTACACCAAAGTGGCCGATGAGAAAAAAATCCCGCTGGTACCGTTTTTTCTCGACGGCGTGGGCGGTCATCCTGACTTGATGCAGGCCGACGGCTTGCACCCGGCCGCGGGGGCGCAGGACAAGTTGCTGGAAAATGTCTGGCCGGCACTGAAACCGCTGCTTTGACGCTTTTCTAGCGGTCGCGTTTCGGCTAAGGTGGCGCCCCCGATTTGGAGCCCCCGATGCCGCGTCCCGCCTGGTCACTTTTTGCCTATCAACTGATCGAGCCTGACGAACAGCTGGATCTGTTTGCCTGCCAGGAAGTGCGGGTGCATCTGGTGACCCGTCAACTGGAATTGGGCGGCTCGGCGGACCGCACCCTGTGCGGCAGCTTGCTGCCGGCGCAGCCCCGCTGGTCGAGCGTCGACCGCCGGGTGTTCCAGGACCAGCGCCTGTGCTCGCTGTGCCGGGCCATCCTGGAATCGCAGAAACGCGGCACCTCGCCGATCTGGCCTGAGCTGCGCTTCGAACTCTAGATCGCTTTCGCCGGCAAGCCGGTCTCGCTCTCATCCTCATCTTAGTTCCTGCGCAAGACACAAGCGGGCTTGCTCGCGAAGACGGCATTCCAGGCGCCATGGATGTTTGAGGCAGAACCTTTCACGAACAAGCCCGTCCCATGCCTTGCATCACCTGTAACAGTCGCGCCTCCCCGAAATAACGGGCGCCAGTGTACAATCCCGTTTTTATACCCTTGTCGATCATGCGAAGGATTTTCCGGATGTTGCCGCGTTTTCCTGCCGTCACCCGCAGCCTGACCCTTGCCGCCCTGTGCGTCGCGGGTCCGGTTGCCGCATTGGAGCTGCCCCTGCCACCGCCCGGTGAAGACATCGTCGGCCAGGTGCAAGTGATCAAGGCCAAGTACGAAGACACCTTCGCCGACCTTGGTACCACCTACGATCTGGGCTATTCGGAAATGGTCGCGGCCAACCCCGGGGTCGATCCATGGTTGCCGGGCGCCGGCACCGAGATCGTGCTGCCGACGCGCTTCATCCTGCCCCCGGGCCCGCGTGAAGGCATCGTCATCAACCTGGCCGAGTACCGCCTGTATTACTACCCGAAAGACCGGAATGTGGTCTACACCTTCCCGCTGGGTATCGGCCGTGAAGGCTGGGGGTCACCGATCGCCCACACCAGCATCATCGCCAAGACGCCGAACCCGACCTGGACACCGCCAGCGTCGATCAAGGCCGAGCATGCCGCCGACGGCGATCCCTTGCCGAACGTGGTGCCGGCAGGCCCGGACAATCCACTGGGGCCGTTCAAGTTCACCCTGGGTACACCGGGCTACCTGATCCATGGTTCGAACAAGAAGTTCGGCATCGGTATGCGGACCAGCCACGGTTGCTTCCGCATGTTCAACAACAACGTGCTGGAAATGGCCGGCATGGTGCCGGTCGGCACGTCGGTGCGCATCCTCAGCGATCCTTACAAGTTCGGCGTCAGTGGCGGCAAGGTGTATCTGGAAGCGCACACGCCGCTGGACGACGCGGGCAACCCGTCGGTGGTGGACAAGCACACTGCCGTGATCAACGCGATGCTCAAGCGTGAGGACATCACCAATAACCTGCGGATGAACTGGGATGTGGTCCGCGACGTGGTGGCTGCCGAAGATGGCCTGCCGGTGGAAATCGGCGTACCGGACGCCTCGGCGCCCATGGTGACGACTTCGCCGATCGATCCACTGCAGTAACGCTTGAAGACAACCCGCCGATGCTGACCGCGTCGGCGGTTTTTTTTGCCTGTACGAAACGGCGGGCAAAAAAAAGCCGACCCATGAATGAGTCGGCTTGATAACAATCCCGAAGGACTATTACTTGCGGCTAGCTTTTTCCAGCATGCGCAGAGCACGCTCGTTAGCTTCGTCAGCAGTCTGTTGTGCTTTTTGAGCAGCAGCCAGAGCTTCATCAGCTTTACGGTAAGCTTCGTCTGCACGAGCCTGGGAGCGAGCAGCTGCGTCTTCGGTAGCAGTCAGACGTGCTTCGGTTTCTTTCGATACACTGCTGCAACCGGTAGCCAGAACTGCGGCCAGCGCCAGAGCAGAGAATTTCAGAACGTTGTTCATCGTGTTCCCCTTCAAGGACTTTCTAGTAAGTAGCTGTCTCCTCAGAGTGAGGAAATGGCCGGCGTACATACTACCCATTACTTCTAGTAAGTAAACTGACGTGAAGCAAGAAGCAAAAAAAATTGTAGGCGTTGATTCTTTTTCGAGCAACTTTTAACTGCACTGTTTAAAAAATATCCAGCTGCGGAAGCCCGAGTTGAGCGAGCCCGGGGGAAAAAGTACCCCGTGCCCGCAGCTGTTTTACCGGTCTTGGCCAAAGTCTGTCTATATGGATTCGTCTACACTTTTGTTCAGCATGTGTGCGGCACCTCTCATATCTTTCTCCTAGTTGAGGTGACTTTAACGAGGGGCGTTCGTCTTAAGTCTCAATATCCGGCAATGTTCGGGCTCCGACCGGGTGAAAGACCCGGTCGAGCCGTCCCTGCGCGACCCGGAGCGGCACCTGCCAACCTGCACGATGACGAGCGTACCTTGAGCATTTTTGCCAATGGTGCCTACTATTTGTTCGTGCCCGGTTGCGCGAGATCGTGCAGCTTTTCTCGGTGTCCATTCAGGCACGGGGTGGCGTAGATGTTCCTTCGCCGGAAAAACATCGGTAAGGTAGGGGTCAGAATCCAAGACCCGCGAGGAGTAGTGATGAGCGAGGCGTTGTCCATCCACCATGACCAGGCTGGTCATCAGTTCGAGACCAATGTGGACGGTCATCGTGCCTACCTGACCTATATGGATCTGGGGAAACAGACCCTGGATATCTATCGCACCTTTGTGCCCAATGCATTGCGTGGTCGAGGCATTGCGGCCGCCTTGACCGAAAAGGCGCTGGAGTACGCCGAGGAGATGGGCTACACCGTCATTCCCTCGTGCTCGTACGTGGAGCGCTACATGGAACGTCATCAGCGGCATGCGGCCAAGCTGAGCCAGTAAAACCAACGCATAAAAAAAACGCCGGGCTCAGCCCGGCGTTTTTTTGTGGCGGTTTTTGTCTGGCGCTTTTTTCTGAAGCAGCGATCAGGTGCGATCGCGTTTGGGCAGCACATCCTTGAGCTTGGCATGCATGCTGCGCAAGGTGGTTTCGGTGGCGGTCCAGTCAATGCAGGCATCGGTGATCGACACGCCGTATTGCAGGTCGGCGAGGTCTTTAGGGATCGCCTGGCAGCCCCAGTTCAGATGACTCTCGACCATCAGCCCGATGATCGACTGGTTGCCTTCGAGGATCTGGTTGGCGACGTTCTCCATTACCAGCGGTTGCAGGGCCGGGTCCTTGTTGGAGTTGGCGTGGCTGCAGTCGACCATGATGTTGGGCTTGATCTTCGCCTTGTTCAGCGCTTGCTCGCACAGCGCGACACTGACCGAATCGTAGTTCGGCTTGCCGTTACCGCCACGCAGCACCACATGCCCGTAGGCATTGCCCTTGGTGGTGACGATCGACACGCCACCTTCCTGGTTGATGCCCAGGAAACGGTGCGGGCTGGAAACCGACTGCAGCGCGTTGATCGCGACCGTCAGCCCGCCATCGGTACCGTTCTTGAAACCGACCGCCGAAGACAGGCCGGATGCCATTTCACGGTGAGTCTGGGACTCGGTGGTGCGTGCGCCGATGGCGGACCAGCTGATCAGGTCCTGCAGGTACTGCGGGGAGATCGGGTCGAGGGCTTCGGTGGCGGTCGGCAGGCCCATTTCGGCCAGGTCCATCAGCAACTGCCGGCCGATGTGCAAGCCGTCCTGGATCTTGAAGGAGTCGTCCAGGTACGGATCGTTGATCAAGCCTTTCCAGCCGACGGTGGTGCGTGGCTTCTCGAAATACACGCGCATGACCAGATACAGGGTATCGGACACTTCCGCCGCGAGTGCCTTCAGGCGCTCGGCGTATTCGTGGGCCGCCTTGATGTCGTGGATCGAGCAGGGCCCGATGACGACAAACAGGCGATGGTCGGTGCCATCAAGAATGTTGCGAATGACTTCGCGACCCTTGGTGACGGTGCGCAGGGCAGAGTCGCTCAGAGGGATATCACGCTTGAGCTGATCAGGAGTGATCAGCGTCTCGTTGGAGGCGACGTTTAGGTCGTTGATCGGTAAATCAGCCATCGTTTACTCGTCAGGTCACAGGTGCCGGCCGCCAGCGAACCCGCGCGGCGGAGCACAGCAAATTAAGCGCGTCGGGGAGCGGAACCTTAGCGCGTTACACCGTGGCTCGACAATGGGCAGACGCCGGTTTGCGGCGACAATGCGGCAGGAAACCGAGCGAAAAGGCTGCCTAATCCAGCACCGGTTGCGAAAAAGCCCGGCGAACCGTGTCATGGGAGAACTCGTCGGCGTGCTCCTGGACCCATTCCAGCGCCAGCGCCTGGTTATCGTGCAAGTCGCTGTGGGTGTCATGCATGCGGCAATAACGTTCGATCTGGCACACCTGTTCGCCCATCCGCGCGGTGAACAGGGTCTGCTCGTCAACGAAGGCAATGCCCACCAGATAGCCACGCTTTCGTCGCAGGCACCAGGCCACATAACCCAGGTAGCGCAAGTCCGGGTTCACGGTCGGCATGCGCACTTGCAGCGCCGTCCCGTGGCGCCACGCACGGTGGTAATTGCAAGCCATGCCCCCGAGGCTGATAGAGTGCAGCTGTTGCCGCGAAATGCACTCGGGCGTGAGCAACGTCAACTCTACGGGTACATCGTCAGGATGAGGAAGAAAACGTCCCATGAGCACGGACTCCATGTGTCGGCCATCTGACATCGTTCCCACCAGTATAGTGGTCGAATCTGAACTGACGGATTTCGACGCCGACCAACGGCTGCTGGCGATGAGCGGTGTCTCGCTGCTGATTTTCACCAGTGTCGGTTGCGCCGGTTGCCGTTTTGCCCGTGAGCGGGTTCCGCAATTCGACCTGAATGTCGATCGGTTGTGCTGGATCGATGCCGGGAACAATGGCGGGCTGGTCGAGCGTTATCAGGTTTTTCATTTGCCGGCGCTGTTTGTCGTGCGCGACGGCGAGTTTTTCGGGGGCCTTGAATCGCGACTGACGGCTACCGAGCTGAATGAAGCGCTGGATCAGGCGCTGAGTCGAATTGCAGAGGAGTTGCCATGATGGAGGCAGTTGCCAGGCCGCTCGCCTTGTATCGCAGTTTGAGTTTTATCGATCGACGTAACGCTTGAGTCGATCAACCAAAGGGGAAGGGGCATGGCCAAGACTATCGATGACAAACTGGTGCTGGCGATTTCCTCGCGGGCGCTGTTCGACCTGAGCGAAAGCCACAAGATCTATCTGTCGAGCGGCGTTGAAGCCTATCGCCAGTATCAGATCGAACATGAAGACGAAATCCTCGAGCCGGGCGATGCATTCCCGTTGGTGCAAAAACTCCTCAACCTCAATACCCACCTGGGCCGCGCCCGGGTCGAGGTGATCCTGGTTTCGCGCAACAGTGCCGACACCGGCCTGCGGGTGTTCAATTCGATCCACCACTATGGCCTGGCGATTTCCCGGGCGGCATTTGTCGGCGGGCGCAGTCCTTATCCTTACCTCAAGGCCTTTGGCTGCGACCTGTTTCTCTCGACCCATGCCGAAGACGTGCGCAGTGCGCTGGAGGCCGGGTTCGCCGCGGCGACCATTTTGTCGGGCGGCGCCAGTCGTGCGGCCAGCGATGAATTGCGGATTGCCTTCGACGGTGACGCGGTGCTGTTTTCCGACGAATCGGAGCGCGTCTATCAGGCCGGTGGCCTGGAAGCCTTTCAGGCCAGCGAGCGTGAAGCGGCCCGCCAGCCTTTGCGCGGCGGCCCCTTCAAAGGCTTCCTGGCCGCCCTCAACCTGTTGCAGCGCGAGTTCCCCGACGACGCTTGTCCGATTCGTACGGCCCTGGTGACGGCGCGTTCGGCGCCGGCCCATGAACGGGTGATCCGCACCTTGCGCGAATGGGATATCCGTCTGGATGAGTCGTTGTTCCTCGGCGGCCTGACCAAGTCGGCGTTTCTCGAAGCCTTTGCCGCCGACGTGTTTTTCGACGATCAGGCCGGTCACTGCGAGTTGGCCCGGGAGGTGGTCGCCACCGGTCATGTGCCTCACGGCATAAGCAACGAACAAAAGGTTTAAGCCCGTGCTTCAAGGTGTTGCACGGCACGTCGTACTCGCCAAGGCACTGCTAAGCTGAATCAATCTGCGCCATGTTGGCACTCGAGGAGGTCATATGATTCATTCGATGCTATATGCCACTGACCTCGGCCTATACGCGCCTTTGGTGATGCAGCATGCCTTGGCGCTGGCGAAGACATTCAACGCCGACCTCTACGTGGTACACGCTGTGGAGCCGATGGGGTTGTTCGCCGAGTCGGTGCTCCAGAGCTACCTCGATGAACAGGCGCTGAACGAGTTTCACAGCCAGGGCTTGAATACGGTGATTGCCAATATCGAGCGGCGGGTGCTCGACAGCTTTCGTGAAGAACTGGGGGAAGACGGCGAGCAGGACCTGAAACGGATCAAGGCGGTGCGGGTGCTGCAGGGCGATCCGTCGCAGGTGATTCTCGACCAGGCGCAGAAACTCTCCGTGGATTTGTTGATCGTAGGTAGTCATAGCCATGGAGCTGGCGCGGAAACGCCTCTGGGCAGGACCGCGGCGCGGGTCCTGCAATTGTCTCGGGTACCGGTCTATCTGGTGCCCCGGGTGGAGCGTCGGCGCCAAGGGGATCGCTAGAACGCGAATAATGGCCATTTGACAAAAAAGTTCTAGATTTATTCTTCAAACCATTAATATAGTTATATACCGTCGCTGATGCCCGTGGCGTCTACCTGCTTTGAGGGATTGATATGAAGCTTCAACAACTGCGCTACATCTGGGAAGTGGCGCACCACGACCTCAACGTTTCCGCTACAGCCCAAAGTCTCTACACCTCGCAGCCGGGCATCAGCAAGCAGATCCGTCTATTGGAAGATGAGTTGGGCGTCGAGGTTTTCGCCCGCAGCGGCAAACACCTGACCCGCGTCACACCGGCCGGCGAGCGCATCATCACCACCGCTGGCGAGATCCTGCGCAAGGTAGAAAGCATCAAGCAGATCGCCCAGGAATTCTCCAACGAGAAGAAGGGCACCCTGTCGATCGCCACCACCCACACCCAGGCACGTTATGCATTGCCGCCGGTGATCAGCAATTTCATCAAGCAATACCCGGACGTGGCCCTGCACATGCACCAGGGTTCGCCGATGCAGATCGCCGAAATGGCCGCTGACGGCACCGTGGATTTTGCCATCGCCACCGAAGCGCTCGAGCTGTTCGGCGACCTGGTGATGATGCCGTGCTATCGCTGGAACCGCTGCGTGGTCGTGCCGCACGGTCACCCGCTGACCAAGCTGTCGAAGCTGACCCTCGAAGCGTTGGCCGAATACCCGATCGTGACTTACGTGTTCGGGTTCACCGGTCGATCCAAGCTCGACGAAGCCTTCAGCCATCGCGGCCTGACGCCGAAAGTGGTGTTCACCGCGGCCGACGCCGACGTGATCAAGACCTACGTGCGCCTGGGCCTGGGCGTGGGCATCGTGGCGAAAATGGCGGTCGATGCCAAACTCGACAGTGACCTGGTGGTGCTCGACGCCAGCGAACTGTTCGAATCCAGCGTCACCAAGATCGGTTTCCGTCGCGGCACCTTCCTGCGTGGCTTCATGTGCGACTTCATCGAGAAGTTCGCCCCGCACCTGACCCGCGAAGTCATGGCCAAGGCCATCCAGTGCCATAACAAGCAGGAACTGGAAGAACTGTTCGACGGGGTCGAACTGCCGGTCCATTGATGTCCTTCAGATCACCTCGGTGACAGTAAATTGTTGCCGGGTGCCCGCCACCAGAATCTCCACCTCGTCCCCGTCGAACTTGCCCAGCAGGCTTTTGCCCAGTGGCGAGCGCGGGGTGATGACGGTGATCGGCTGGCCCACCAGATCGATCTTCAAGCCGGCCGCGTCGGGGGCCAGGAACAGCCATTGCTCGCGACCCTTCTCGTCCTCCAGGCCGAGCAGGGCGCCGACTTCGATGCCGCGCTGGTTGTCGTACGGGCGCAGCATCAGGTTCTGACACAGCGTCAGTGACTGCCTGATTTCCTCTACCCGTTTAGCCTGTCCGGCCGCCAGGTAAGACGCCTCCAGGCCCAGGGTGTCGTACTTGTTTTCGGCGATGTTCTCTTCATGGGTCGCGGTTTCGTAAGCGGTTTGCGCGGCTCGCTCGGCAATGTCGAGATCGATTCGCAGCTTGTCGAGAATCAGTTGGTGGACGGTCGGCTTGTGCATGGAAAGATTCTTGGTCAGTCGCAAAATTGCATGACATTGGCCCGGCTTTTTTCGCTGGGTGCGGTGCGGTCCTGTTGCAGCCAGAACTGGCATTTCGGATTGGCCAGGTTGCGCTGGCTGCTGCGGGCCTGATCCAGTCGTTGCTGCTGCTCGTTTCGGCGCAGGTTCTCTTCGTATTGGTCGAACAGCGGACTCTGAGGTGGACTATCCGGCACCGGTTGCGCCACCACCGGCGGTGTGGCCAGGTGCTCGATCGCTGCCGCGACGGGCGCCAGTTGCTCGCTGAACAACAGGCGAGCGACGAGCCAGGCGGTAAGCGCGATGGCCATGAATCCCAGCCACAGGCCGAAGGCGATGCTGGCGCTCAGTTGCACGGCATTGAGCGGGGTCGGCAATGGCCGGCGCGGGTCGGGACGGTAGGGCATGGCGGCCTCCTGGCGGGTGATCGCGGGCAAGGGGCGATTGTCGCATGAAGATTAATCGCCGGCGGGTCTTCTGTACGGGGTAATTTATGCGGACAATCGGCGCCTTTGCCAACGGGAGCCTGGAATGCCTGAACTGAACGCCCGCTGGGATATCTTTTGCACCGTGGTCGACAACTTTGGCGACATCGGTGTGACCTGGCGCCTGGCCCGACAGCTGGTGGCCGAACATTCGGTGACGGTTCGTTTGTGGATTGACGATCTGCGGGCCTTCGAGCGCTTGTGTCCGGACATCGACATTAACGCTTCGCAGCAGTGGCAGCAGGGCGTCGAGGTGTGCCGGTGGGGGGCTGACTGGCAACCCACCGAAGCCGCCGATGTGGTGATTGCCGCGTTCGCCTGTCAGTTGCCGAGTGCTTACATGGACGCCATGGCCGAGCGGGAACAGCCGCCGCTCTGGATGAATCTCGACTACCTGAGTGCCGAGAGCTGGGTCGTCGGCTGCCATGGCCTGCCGTCGGTGAAGTACAAGCATGTGCAGAAGTACTTTTTCTTCCCCGGGTTCCAGTCGGGCACCGGTGGCTTGCTGCGTGAAAAAGGCTTGCTGGAGCGGCGGCGGCAGTTTCAGCAAAGTCCCCAGGCACAGCGGGAATTCCTGCAAGGCCTGGGGGTCGATCGTGCAGAAGGCGCGCTGCTGATCTCGCTGTTTGCCTATGAAAATAAAGGCCTGGCGAGCTGGCTCGAGACGCTGGCCAATGACTCGACACCCACGCATCTGCTGGTGCCCGAAGGGCGGATTCTCGCGGATCTCGAACGCTGGCTGGGTGTGGACGGGTTGTCGGCGGGCGCCGTGCAGGTGCGCGACGCCTTGACCGTGCAAGTCCTGCCGTTCGTCCGGCAGGACCAGTATGACCTGCTGCTGTGGAGTTGCGATTTCAACGCCGTGCGCGGCGAAGATTCCTTTGTCCGTGCCCAATGGGCTGCGCGGCCACTGCTCTGGCACATCTATCAGCAGGAAGAAGATGTCCACCTGGAGAAGCTCGAAGCTTTCCTTGAACGCTACGTGCAAGGCCTTTCGCCAGCCGCCAGCGAGGCGATCAGCGGTCTCTGGCGGGCGTGGAACGCCGGTGAGACAATGGGCGATCACTGGCAATCGACCCGCAAACACTGGCCCGAACTGCAAAAACATGCCGACGCGTGGTGTCTGGAACAGGCCTTGCAGGCTGATCTTGCCGCGGCGCTGGTACAGTTTTATGTAAATTGGATATGATACGCGGCCTAGATTTATGTAAATCCCATCCAAATTCGGATATTCGCAATGAAAACTGGTAAAGAACTGAAACCCGGTACCGTGATCCGTCTCGAAAACGATCCTTGGCTGGTTCAGAAAGCTGAATTCACCAAGTCCGGTCGTAACAGCGCGATCATGAAGACCAAGCTGAAAAACCTGCTGACCGGTTACAAGACCGAGATCGTTTACAGCGCTGACGACAAACTGGACGACGTAATCCTCGACCGCAAAGAAGCGACCCTGTCCTTCATCAGCGGCGACACCTACACGTTCATGGACACCACCGACTACACCATGTACGAGCTGAACGCTGAAGACATCGAAGCCGTTCTGCCTTTCGTTGAAGAAGGCATGACCGATGTTTGCGAAGCGATCTTCTTCGAAGAGCGCCTGGTTTCCGTAGAACTGCCGACCACCATCGTGCGTCAGGTCGACTACACCGAAGGCTCCGCTCGCGGCGACACTTCCGGCAAGGTGATGAAGCCTGCCAAACTGAAGAACGGTACCGAACTGTCGGTTGCCGACTTCATCGAAATCGGCGACATGATCGAGATCGATACCCGCGAAGGCGGTTCCTACAAAGGCCGTGCCAAATAAGCACCGCTTCAGGAATGAAAAAGCCCGACCATTGAGTCGGGCTTTTTTGTGCGCGTAGATTCAGGTCCAGCGATGAACCCCCTTGTGGAGCGAGACCGGCTTGCATCAGTGGCGGCTGAAGTTATTTTGCAGTGCCAGGTCCCACGGCGGCACCGGGCTGAAACGAGCCTTCAGGTATTCCAGCAACAAGCGACTGCGGGAGTTGGGTTGCTGCGCCAGGCGCAAGGCGTAAATGCCGGTCGTTTCCGGTTGGGGCAGGCCGCTTTCGCAGAACAGCGGCAGCAGTTCGCCACGCAACAGGTATTCGCTGGTCAGCCAGGTCGGCAAATGCGCGACACCCAGCCCGGCCAATGCGCCTTCGAGCAGCGCCTCGGCGTTATTGGCGCTCATGCGGATGCGCCCTGGGCGGTGCAGGTGCAGGTGCCCGTCGCGTGCGAAGCGCCAGGCAAAGAGCGGAGCCAGGCCATCCCAGTCGAGACCGTCATGTTCCGCCAGCTGCGCCGGATCGGTGGGTACGCCACGGCGCTGCAAATAGTCGGGGCTGGCGCAGGCGATCCGTACCATGCTCGCCAGCGGCGTGGCCACCAGCCGGGTATCGGCCATTTGCCCGGCGCGCAGCACCAGATCGACTTTGCCCAGGTTCAGGCCCTGCATGTCGACAAAACTTTCGATCAGATGAAGTTGCACATCGAGGCCGGGGTACAGCCGCAGAAAATCGGCAATCACCGGCGCCAAGTGCAGCCGGCCGAACGCTGCCGGCGCATCAATCCGGATCAGGCCTTCCGGCGCACTGCTCAGGGACACCGCTTCCGCCCGGGCCAACTGCAATTCCGCGACAATCCGCCGGGCGCGCTCGGCAAAGGCCAGTCCTGCCGGCGTTGCGCGCACCGCGTGGGTGCTGCGGATGAACAATTGGCTGCCGACCGCCTTTTCCAGGCTGTCGATCCGCCGCGCTACGGCTGAAGGGGTCAGCGGATGACGGCGGGACGCGGCGGAAAAACTGCCGGTTTCCAGAACGTCGAGAAACAGGCCCAACTGCCCGGTCAATTGATTGGGATTCATGCGTGGTCTGCGCTTGTGCGAATTTGGCATAGCCATTGTGCGTTGCTGTGCGTTTCCCTGCCAGAGGCGACTGCGTAGGATGAGCGTACTGACGTGAGGGGAATGGGCAAGTGATCGAGTTTTTGATGTACCTGGTGTTTGGCGCTGCCTTGGGGACCCTCGGTGGATTGTTCGGCATCGGCGGCGGTTTGATCGCGATTCCGCTGCTGGGCGTGCTGTTCGGCCTCGATCAGCAGATCGCCCAAGGCACCGCGCTGGTGATGGTCGTGCCGAATGTCATGCTGGCGCTGTGGCGTTATCACCAGCGCAATCGTATCGAGATGCGCCATGCCTTGCCGCTGGCCTCGATGGGCTTCTGTTTTGCCTGGATCGGTTCGATCTGGGCCGTGGGCATTGATGCGCAAACCATGCGTCTCGCTTTTGTCGCCTTTCTGGTCGCCCTGACGGTTTACAACCTGGTGCGAATGTTCACGACCCACTCGCCGCCTTCTGCGCAGATGAACCATTCGCCACGGTGGCTGGGTGTCCTCGGTGCCGCGTCGGGCAGCATGGGCGGGTTGTTTGGCGTGGGCGCGGCGGTGGTGGCGACGCCGGTGCTGACCAGCGTCTTCGGCACCAGCCAGGTGGTGGCGCAGGGGCTGTCACTGGCGCTGGCATTGCCCAGTACCAGCGTCACCCTGGTGACTTATGCGGTGCACCACGAAGTGGACTGGACGATCGGCGTGCCCTTGGCGATCGGCGGACTGATGAGCATCAGTTGGGGGGTTAAGGTCGCCCACGCGTTGCCGGAGCGGCTGTTGCGCGGGCTGTTCTGCGGGTTCCTGGTGCTGTGCGCGGTGATGCTCGCCTTTAAAGTTTGAAGCCTTCGACAATGTGCTCGGCCAGGCACTCGGTGATCGGCGACGGGTTGTGCAGGTTGCGCACCAGCATGATGCTCGCCTCCGGCAGGACCGGAAGGTCCTCGGTCTCCCCCAGGATGCGCATGTCGGGGGTGATCAGGCTTTCCAGTTGCGCGGTGATGGCCAGGCCGGCGCTGACCACTGCCATGATCGCCGACAGGCTGGAGCTGTTGTAGGCGACGCGGTAGTCGCGGCCCATGGCGTCCAGCGCATTGCAGGCCCACAGCCTGCAGAAACAGTCGCTGTTGAACATCGCCAGGGGCAACGGCGTCTGCTCGTGAACGCTGTAGCACTGCGCTTCGGCCCAGACGAAACGCTCCTTGCGCAACAACTGGCCGATCTCGTTGCCCGGTTCCCGGGTGACGATGGACAGGTCCAGGTCCTGGCGCAGCAGCAGTTGTTTTGATGGTTCGCAGTGCACTTCGATCTGGATCAGCGGATAGGACTGGGCAAATCGCCGCAGGATCCCCGGTAGAAACCGCATGACGTAATCGTCCGGCGTGCCGATGCGCACCATGCCGACCATGTGCGGCTCGCGCAAGGTATTGAACACCTCGCTGTGCAGCTTGAGGATGCGCCGGGCATAACCCAGCAGCACCTGGCCTTCAGCGGTCAGCCGCACCTGCCGTCCATCGCGCTGGAATAATTGGCGCTGCAACACGTCCTCTTCCAGTCGCTTCATCTGCATGCTCACGGCGGACTGGGTGCGGTTGACCTGTTCGCCGGCGCGGGTAAAGCCGCCCTGGTCGGCGATGGCGACAAAGGTGCGCAGCACTTCGGTATCGATACTCGGGTAGGCGGACATTCATCAATCTCCGAGATGTGTTGCATCAGAAACATTCGTTGGATTGATCTTAGCCCTGGCGCGACACTTGAGCCATCCAAACGGAGGGCAACACGATGAAAGGTCAAAAAGGTTTTATCACCGTTGAAAAACACTCCATCCACCTGGTGACCGACCTGCTGCACAAGATCAATCGCTGGTACGAACTGCACCGCGAGCGTGAAATGTTGGCGGGCATGAGCGATGAAGCGCTGAAGGATATCGGCCTGACCCGTGCAGATGTCGCGCAGGAAGCTGAACGGCACTTCTGGCAAGACCCCATGAGCAATGGAAAATAAGCTGAACGCTCTGCGGGAAATTCCCGGTCACAACCCCATGATTGCGGCGCAAGCGCATGAAATGGGGTTCGTGGCGACCTGAAACAGACGGTCATAGACATTCGCTGGAGCCTGCCCGACACCTGGCCAAGACTGCCGCCTCGACGCTGAGGAGCATCATCATGGAACGATCGTTTATTGCACGGAGCAACAGGTTACAGGCATTCAGCCACGGCTTGGCCAAGGTCGGCCTGCCGCTATCCAGGGCCACGGCGCAACTGATGCGCTGGCGACAACTGAGCAGGGATCGCGCCGTACTGGCGCGCTTGAGTGATGACTGTCTGCGCGATATCGGCTTGAGTCGGGCGGACGTCATGCTGGAGTCGTCCCGGCCGTTCTGGGACGATCCGCACAAGCGATGAAGCGGTGTCGCTGGCGTTTTATGCGCAGGTCGCTAAGGTGGGAAGAGACCTCGCCATGAGCCGTTGAATGTCCACTTCCTCGAGTTTTTCCTTGAAACAGGCCAGACGTCTGGCGCTGACCGCCCAAGGCTTCACCGGGCGTCAGCCGCCAGCGCCGGTCAAATCGGCCCGGATCAATCGATTGATCGAGCGCCTGGGGTCGGTGCAGATCGACTCGGTCAATGCGTTGGTGCGTTCGCACTACCTGCCCCTGTTCTCCCGTCTCGGCCATTACGCTCATGATTTGCTCGACCAGGCCGCCTGGGGTCGGGGCCGGCAACGCACGTTGTTCGAGTACTGGGGGCATGAAGCCTCCCTGCTGCCGTTGTCGATGTACCCGCTGATGCGCTGGCGCATGCTGCGCGCGAGCCGTGGCGAGGACATCTATCAGCAACTGGCGCGTTTCGGTCGTGAGCAGCAGGACACGGTACGCCGGGTGCTGGACTCGGTTCAGGCACTTGGCGCGCTGGGGGCAGGGAGCCTGTCGACCCGTCAGGAGCGGGCAGGACCCTGGTGGGACTGGAGCGCGGAAAAGCATGCACTGGAATGGTTGTTCGCCGCCGGTGAAGTGACCGTGGCCGGGCGGCGCGGGTTCGAGCGGCTGTACGATTTACCGGAGCGGGTGATTCCTTCGGCGATTCTCCAGCAGCCTCTGCTGTCGGAAGCCGAGGCGCAGCGGGGGTTGTTGCTGCACGCCGCCACCGCTTTGGGGGTCGGTACGGAAAAAGACCTGCGCGACTATTTTCGCCTGGGGCCGGCAGACAGTCGACCGCGGCTGGCGGAGTTGGTCGAGTCCGGTGCCTTGCTGACCTGTGAGGTTCAGGGTTGGCGACAGCCGGCGTACTGCCTGCCCGAGCCGAAGGTGCAGCGCAAGGTCGAGACCAGCGCGCTGCTGTCACCCTTCGACTCGCTGATCTGGGAGCGTAGCCGCACCGAGCGGTTGTTCGATTTTCGCTACCGACTGGAGATTTACACCCCTCAGAGCAAGCGGGTCTATGGCTATTACGTGTTGCCGTTCTTGCACAATGAGCGGATTGCCGCGCGGGTGGACCTGCGCGCCGAGCGAGCGCTGGGCAGGCTGGCGGTGCACGCCGTGCATGAGGAAGAGCCGGGGCTGGACGAGGAGGGGATGCTGGCGTTGGCGGTCAATCTGCGGCGGATGGCGCAGTGGCTGGGGTTGGAGCGGGTTCAATTGAATTGTCCGCGGGCGAGTGCGGCGCGGTTGCGAGTGGCATTGGCCAGCATTGGCAGTGATTAAGCTGGCGCCGAACTCAACCCCCCTGTAGGAGCTGGCTTGCCAGCGAAGGCGATCTAACAGACAACAATGATGTTGAATGTGAAGACCTCTTCGCTGGCAAGCCAGCTCCTATAGGGTTTTGCATCCAGCTTGCCCGCGATGGCGCCCTGTCAGGTGCGAATGACTTGCTGACTCAGCGCCGAACTTGCTTCAGGGTTTCAGCAATAAGGAACGCCAACTCCAGCGATTGATCGGCATTCATCCGCGGGTCGCAATGGGTGTGATACCGATCCGACAACCCATCTTCGGTAATCGGCCGAGCCCCACCGATGCACTCGGTCACATTCTGCCCGGTCATCTCGATGTGGATACCGCCGGCATAACTGCCTTGCGCTTCGTGAACCTGGAAGAACTGCTTCACTTCGCCGAGGATCTGCGCGAAATCTCGGGTCTTGTAGCCGCTGCTGGCCTTGATGGTATTGCCGTGCATCGGGTCGCAACTCCAGAGCACCTGCTTGCCTTCACGCTGCACCGCGCCGATCAACTGCGGCAAGTGATCGCCGACCTTGTTCGCGCCCATCCGCGCGATCAGGTTCAGGCGCCCCGGATCGTTGTCCGGGTTGAGCACGTCGATCAGGCGGATCAGGTCGTCGGGGTTCATGCTGGGGCCGACCTTGACCCCAATCGGATTGTTCACTCCGCGCAGGAATTCGACATGGGCGCCATCGAGCTGACGGGTGCGATCGCCGATCCACAGCATGTGCGCCGAGCAATCGTAGTAATCGTTGGTCAGGCTGTCGCGACGGACGAAGGCTTCTTCGTAGTTCAGCAGCAGCGCTTCGTGGGCCGTGAAGAAACTGGTTTCGCGCAATTGCGGCGAACTGTCCATGCCACAGGCACGCATGAATGCCAGGGTTTCATCGATGCGATCGGCCAGGTGACTGTACTTTTCAGCCAGTGCCGAGTTGGCGATGAAGTCCAGGTTCCACTTGTGCACCTGATGCAGGTCGGCAAAACCGCCCTGGGCAAAGGCGCGCAACAGGTTCAGGGTCGCGGTGGACTGGTGATAGGACTGCAGCAGGCGCTCCGGGTCCGGCACGCGGCTTTTTTCGTCGAAACCGATGCCGTTGACGATGTCGCCCCGATAGGCCGGCAGGGTCACGCCATCGATGGTTTCGTCATTGGCCGACCGCGGTTTGGCGAACTGCCCGGCCATGCGCCCGACCTTGACCACCGGGCAACCGGCAGCAAAGGTCATGACGATCGCCATTTGCAGCAGCACTTTAAAGGTGTCGCGGATTTTCGCGGCGGAGAACTCGGCGAAGCTTTCGGCGCAGTCGCCACCTTGCAACAGAAACGCGCGACCCTGGGTCACTTCGGCAAACTGACGGCGCAACTCCCGGGCTTCACCGGCAAAGACCAGCGGCGGATAGCTGGCCAGGGTCTGCTCGACGTGCTGCAAATGTGCGGCGTCGGGGTAACGGGGTTGTTGCTGGATCGGCAGGGCGCGCCAGCTGTCAGGACTCCAGGGTTGGCTCATCGCGGTCTCTAGTGTTTTACGCTCGGACTGTCATGTTATCAGCAATTAGTGCGTGACCTGTTCCCGTCGCTTCGCGGACAATCGCGCCTTTGCCGCGCCACGCCGCGGTTTCAATGTGTTGCCTGCCGGGCGACGACCAGGAGACAAGATGACTGAGGAGCGCGTCGAGCATCTGCTCGCCGAGGTACAGGATGAGTTCGGCGTGATTCGCGTGCTGGAAGTGGCCGATTACCGTTTTCTCGAGTTCGGTGATGCCATCGAGCAAAGCTGCGTGTTCACCGCGGACCCCAGCTGGCTCGAATACGATTACACCCGCGCGATGCTGATCGGCGCGCTGTGCCACGAACAGCCGGAAAACGCGCTGTTCCTCGGGCTGGGGGCCGGTACCTTGACCCAGGCTTGCCTCAAGTTCCTGCCGCTGGAAGACGTCGAAGCCATCGAACTGCGCCCCGACGTGCCGCGCCTGGCCATCGAATACCTTGGGCTGGATGACGATCCGCGCCTGTATATCCGTGTCGGCGATGCGCTGGAGCTGCTGGATACGGCGGAACCGGCGGACCTGATTTTCGTCGACCTCTACACCGATGTCGGCCCGGGTGTCGGGCATCTGGCGTGGAGCTTCCTGGAGAACTGTCAGAAACGCCTGAACCCGGGGGGCTGGCTGGTGATCAACCAGTGGGCGACCGATGACGGCAAGCCGTTGGGCGCAGCGTTGTTGCGCGGGCTTTATCACCGGCATTACTGGGAGCTGCCGGTGAAGGAGGGCAATGTGATTCTGCTGGTGCCTGCGGAGCTGGATCAGGAACTGGACATGGACGGCTTGATCGCCCGGGCCGAAGGGCTGGCGCCGCGGTTGGGGTATTCGTTGCAGTCGCTGATCAAGGCCATCCGCCCGGCAACCTAATGGGGGGGCTGTCAGGGCCTCTTCGCGGGCAAGCCTCGCTCCTGCAAATTGACGTCGTTCGCCGGAAATGTGAACGACACCAAACCTGCAGGAGCGAGGCTTGCCCGCGAAAGCAATATCCGCATCGCCACAAACCTCAAAGCCCTTTGAACACCCCAGGCCGCTTCTCGACCATCGACCGCACACCTTCCTTGGCATCCTCACTGGCCAGCAACTTCTTCACCAGCGCCGGCAACGCCTGGGCCGCCGCCGTTTCCCCTTCATAACGCGCCTGCCGGGCCGACATCAAGGTCGCCTGCACCCCAAGCGGCGCCTGCCGGGCGATCCGCTCCGCCAGCTCGAGCGCTCGCGGCAGCAAATCCTCACTGGCCATGACTTCCTGCACCAACCCCAGGTGCAAGGCGTCATGGGCGTCGAATTCATCGCCGGTCAGCAGCCAGCGCATGGCATTGCCCCAGCCCGCGACTTGATGCAGGCGCAACGTCGCGCCGCCGAACGGGAATATGCCGCGCTGCACTTCCTTCTGGGCGAAGCGAGTGTTGCTCGCGCACAGGTTGATATCAGCGGCCAGCATCAGCTCGATACCGATGGTCAGGCAATAGCCTTGCGCGGCGACGATCACCGGTTTGCTCACCCTGGGCCCGGCAAACACCCCCCACGGATCACAGCCGCCTGGCGGTGCCTGCCAGCCTTCGGCCAGGGCCGCGCTGGCGTTGATCAGATCGAGCCCGGCGGTGAAATGCTCGCCATGGCCAAACACCACCGCCACCCGCGCCTCGCTGTCGGCCTCGAATTCGCCATAGGCCAGGCTCAACTCATTGAGCAGGTCGAGATCGAAGGCATTGCGCTTGGCCACCCGATCCAGACCGAGCAACAGGACATGACCGCGACGTTCACGGGTTACACGACTGCGGCCGGGCTGATTCATGGGGCATTTCCTCGGGCGGGAAGGGATTGTCGGACTGGCGGCCTGGGCTGCCTCGATGAACCGTTTTAGCGCGATCGCCAGCAGGGCCGGGGCCTTTGAAAAATAGACCGTTGCACGATTATCCGCAAAGCCTGTGACATAACGGTGTATACGTCAGTTTTCCGACAAATAATGCTCCCTTTTTGGCCGATTTCCGGTATAGTGCGCGCCGGCCTTTAACCGGGCCGCGTTTAGGTAGCGCAATTCCCCGAAGCCAGCTTCGGCTGCACGTTCGCACAGCGAACTCTTCCTTGACGAATCTTTTTCATTCATTCGTTTTCGCAAATCCCCGCCGACAAAGCAGCCAGGGCGACTCTTGAGTCTTACACGGCATGCGCAGCTTTGGAGCATGGGTCTTTGCGGATGCACTTAGAGGCAGACCCATGACCCAGGAAACCGGCGGCTTCGCCGCTTTTAATCTTAATCCGAATATTCTTGCAGCCGTCATTGCGACTGGCTACGAAGAGCCTTCGGCTATTCAGCAGCAATCGATCCCGATCATCATGGCCGGCCACGACATGATTGGCCAGGCGCAAACCGGTACCGGTAAAACCGCCGCGTTCGCCCTGCCAATCCTGCATCGCATCGATCCTGCCAAGCGCGAGCCGCAAGCCCTGATCCTGGCGCCAACCCGTGAGTTGGCGCTGCAAGTAGCAACCGCTTTCGAAACCTACGCCAAGCAAATGCCGGGCGTTACCGTTGTGGCCGTTTACGGCGGCGCCCCTATGGGTCCACAACTGAAAGCAATCCGTAATGGCGCACAGATCGTTGTCGCCACGCCGGGCCGTCTGTGCGACCACCTGCGTCGCGACGAAAAAGTCCTGTCGACCGTGAACCACCTGGTTCTCGACGAAGCGGACGAAATGCTCAAACTGGGTTTCATGGACGACCTCGAAGTTATCTTCAAGTCTCTGCCGCCAACCCGTCAGACCGTATTGTTCTCGGCGACCCTGCCGCAGTCGATCCGTGCCATTGCCGAGCGTCACCTGCGTGATCCGCAGCACGTGAAGATCCAGACCAAGACTCAGACCGTTACCGCGATCGAACAGGCTCACCTGTTGGTTCACGCTGACCAGAAGACCTCGGCTGTATTGAGCCTGCTGGAAGTCGAAGACTTCGACGCCCTGATCATGTTCGTGCGCACCAAGCAAGCGACCCTGGACCTGGCCAGTGCCCTGGAAGCCAAAGGCTACAAAGCCGCCGCGCTGAACGGTGACATTGCCCAGAACCAACGTGAACGCGTGATCGAATCCCTCAAGGATGGCCGTCTGGACATCGTTGTGGCGACCGACGTTGCCGCCCGTGGCCTGGACGTTCCGCGCATCACTCACGTGTTCAACGTTGACATGCCGTACGACCCAGAGTCCTACGTGCACCGTATCGGCCGTACCGGCCGTGCCGGTCGCGAAGGTCGTGCACTGCTGCTGGTAACTCCGCGTGAGCGCCGCATGCTGCAAGTGATCGAGCGTGTAACCGGTCAGAAAGTGGCCGAAGTTCGCCTGCCGGACGCTCAAGCTGTTCTTGATGCCCGCATCAAGAAGTTGACTAACAGCCTGTCGCCGCTGGTGGCTGATGCCGAATCGACTCACGGTGAGTTGCTGGACCGCCTGACTGCCGACATCGGTTGCACCCCGCGTGCCCTGGCCGCTGCGCTGCTGCGCAAGGCCACCAACGCTCAGGCGCTGACCCTGGCTGCAATCGAGAAAGAACGCCCACTGGTGCCGAACAACGCACCGCGTGGCGATCGTCCTGAGCGTACCGGTGATCGTCCGGACCGTGGTGATCGCGAGCGTCGTGCTCCGGTTCCATTGGCCGAAGGTCGTGCCCGTTGCCGTACCGCGCTGGGCGCGCGTGACGGTATCGCGGCGAAGAACCTGCTGGGCGCTATCCTCAATGAGGGTGGTCTGGCTCGCGAAGCAATCGGTCGCATCCAGGTGCGTGACAGCTTCAGCCTCGTCGAGCTGCCGGAAGATGGTCTGGAGAAGCTGCTGAGCAAGCTGAAGGACACTCGCGTTGCCGGTAAGCAGTTGAAGCTGCGTCGCTATCGCGAAGATTGATCCGCTCTCGGGCTGATTGATCGAACATAAAAAATCCCCGACTGGTTCGGGGATTTTTTTATGCCCGGGTTTTGCCTCAGGGTTTGGCGTTGGCGTAGAGATAGTCCGTGGCCAATGACGCCAGCGTCCGCACGCCGACCACCAGCGCCGCCTCATCGACAAAGAACCCCGGATTATGATTCGGCGCCGCCTTGCTCATGTCCTGGTCTTTGGGCGTGACCCCCAGGAATACAAACAACCCCGGCGCTTCCTTGGCGTAGAAGGAAAAGTCTTCGGCGCCACCCACCAACGGCCCCTGCACCACATCGTCCTTGGCTGCCCAGCGCAAGGTCGGCAGCATTTTCTCGGTCAGCGCCGGGTTGTTGATCGTCGGGTCATACTTCTCGATGATCGTCACTTCAGCCTTGGCGCCGCCGCTTTCGGCGATTTTCTCCACGGTCTGGCGTACGTCGGCGTGCAGCTTCTGGCGGATGGCATAGTCGTAGGAGCGGATGGTGCCGCTCATGTCCACGGACTCGGGAATGATGTTGTAGCGGGTGCCGCCGTTGATCGTGCCAATGCTGACCACCGACGGATAGGACGAAATGTCGGTACGGCGGCTGACCACGGTTTGCAGGCCGACGATGGTTTGCGCACCGACGGTGATCGGGTCGATGCCGTCCCACGGGCGCCCGGCATGGGTCTGCTTGCCGAGAATCTTGATGCGCAGGTCATCGGAGCTGGCCAGGGTCGGGCCAGGGCGATAGGCGATCCGGCCGGCGGGGACACCCGCCCAGACGTGCAGGCCAAACACCGCGTCCGGTTTCGGCGATTCCATCACGCCTTCTTCAATCATCATTTTCGCGCCCCAGGTGTTTTTGCCGTCGGGGATAAAATCGCTCGGGCCTTCTTCTGCCGGCTGGAAATAGAACACTACCGTGCCGGGCAGGGTGTCGCGCATGCCGGTGAGGATTTTCGCCGTGCTCAGCAGGATGGCGGTGTGCGCGTCGTGGCCGCAAGCGTGCATCACGTCGACCTCTTTGCCGAGGTAGGTGCCTTTGGCTTTCGAGGCGAAAGGCAGGTCCGAGACTTCCTTGACCGGCAGCGCATCCATGTCGGCGCGCAACGCGACGGTCGGTCCGGGCAGGGCGCCTTTGAGGATGGCCACCACGCCGGTGCGGGCGACGCCGGTTTTCACCTCAAGGCCCATGGCCCGCAGTTGTTTGGCGACCAATTGCGAGGTGCGTTGTTCGGTGTTGCCCAGTTCCGGGTGGGCGTGGATATCGCGGCGGGTTTCCAGTAGCTCGGGCTCCAGGGCCTTGGCCTGTTCGGCAATGTGCGTGCGCGCGCCTTCGAGTGTGTCGGCGCTGGCGTGACCGGCCAGTGCGCCGAACAGGGTCAGCAAACAGGTTTGTGCGATGCGGGTCAGCTGCATTGGTAATCTCCATGATTGTTGTTTTTTTTGCTTCAGTGCCAACACGGTCCCCTGTAGGAGCTGGCTTGCCAGCGAAAGCGGTGTGTCAGTCGACACATGTATTAACTGACCCTCCGCCTTCGCTGGCAAGCCAGCTCCTACAAGGGTGGCGGTGTCGGGGGGGAATCGATGAAGGTCACCCGAGTGCTGGCGTTAAGTGCTATTCCTGAACCTGGCCGCCACCGGCCGTGATCACTTGCACACTCATGCGTGGCGTCGCCAGATCGAAGCCGGCCTCATCCAGATGGCGCTTGAGTGACAGGTTGAACGCCCGTGACACCTCCCACTGCTTGATCGGCGCGGTCTTGAAACGGGCGCGCAGGATCGCATTGCCCGACTCGAAACTCTCGACCCCCTGGATCTCCAGTGGCGACCAGATATTGCGCCGTTGCAGCGGATCGGTGCGGATCTTCTGCCCGACTTCGCGCATCAGTTTGATCGCGTTATCGATGTCCATGTTCGAAGGCACTGCCACCCGGAAGATGGCGTAGCCGAATTCCCGCGAGTAGTTCTTGATGCTTTTGATTTCGCTGAACGGAATGGTGTGGACGATGCCGTCGATGTCCCGCAGGCGCACGGTGCGGATGGTCAGGCCTTCGACGGTGCCCAGGTGGCCGCCGACGTCCACGTAGTCGTCGATGGCCAGGGAGTCTTCGATGATGATGAACAACCCGGTGATCAGGTCGGCGACCAGCGACTGGGCACCGAAACCGATGGCCAGGCCGATCACCCCGGCGCCGGCCAGCAGCGGCGTGACGTTCATGCCCATGTTGGCCAGGGCGACGATCAGCGCGATGATGAAAATGGCCACGAACAGCACGTTGCGGATCAGCGGCATCATCGTCTGCGCGCGGGCGTTGGCCAGGCCTTTGCGCGAGCGGGTGAGGGCGTGGTGCACGGCGGTGTCGCTGAGAATCCAGATCAGCCAGGCAAAAATCAGCGTGCCGCCGAGGCTGAACAGTTTGACGCTGATTTCATGGCCTTCGCCTTCAGTGAAGGCGATCAGCGACAGGCCCCAGACCCGCAGGCCGAGCTCGATGAATGCCAGCCACACCAGCAGATGGGCGAGGGTGTAGAAGAAGCTTTTCAGGCGATCGGAGTACAGCGCATGCCGCTTCACGCCTCGCTGCGGTTTGAGCGAGTGGCGGCGCACCAGCCCGTTGATGACCATGCACAGCACCAGCAGCACGGTGCAGATCAGCGACTGGCGCAGCGCCGTGCTGGTGTCGCCGGCTGAAACAAAAGTGGCGAACAGCGAAATACCCACCAGCACCAGGGCAGGTATGTACCAGAAGGTCCCGAGGATATCGATGGTGTCGCTGAGCGCGCGGCGGGTCAGGCGTCGGGACAGTGGCTGGTTGCGGATCAGGTGAGCGATAGGGCGCCGGAAGCGCAGAATGAACAGTCCGGTGGACAGCGCGGCCAGGACATTGGCAATCGTTGCCGCGGTGTGCGCCAGGTGCGTGCCGAGGCTTTCGACCAGGCGCGGATCACTCAAGGCTTCACCGAACGCGGCGAAGCTGCCGATCAGCCACAACGGCCGAAAGGCCTGGTGGCGCAGGATATACAGGGCGCGGTGGCGGTGCGGTCCGTCGAGTACGGAAAAAGCGATGACGCAGATCGCGGAGAAACAGGTACCGACCACCAGCGCATACGCCAATACCATGGCCAGGCTTTTACCCAATGACGAGGGCAGGGCGTAGCTCATGTAGACCGTCATCACCAGCGCAATCAGCCACGGCCCGAGTTTGCGCAAGGCGAAGCGCAGCATGTCCAGGGCGCTGGGATGTTGCGGCAACTCTTCGGTCAGGCCGAAGCGCATGCGCACACGGTGGCTGAGCCAGATAAGCACGGCGGCGAGCAAGCTCCAGACCATCAGAATCATGGCAAAGGCAAAGATGATCGGCAGCCATTCATTGGCCGGCACGATCAAGGCGTTCAGTTCGTCCTTGGCGAGATCGTACTCTTCGGACCAGCGCGTGAGCGGGCTGTCTGCACCGGAAAACTGCTTCTCCAGACTGGCAAGCGTTCCACCGATCAGCCCGAGCACACCCTGTTCGGTGGCGGGTTGGGCCTTTTTGGTGGCATCGCGCAGCTTTTTCAGGTCGGTCAGCAACTTGGATCGTTGCTGATCGTTCTCCAGCGACTTGATGACTTCGTCCAGGGACTGCCCCAGGGGTTCTTGCGCCTCTGGCTGGGACTTCGCCGAACCGCCGAGCATGCCCGGCAAGCCGACTGCCTGGGCAGGGGCCAACGGCAGCAGCGTCATGAGGCAGACGAGGAGGAGGGATGGCAGGGCAAAAAGACGAGCGAACACTAGGCGGTCAACCTCGGATGAGCGGATCGAGCGAGTGTACGAGCCTGTCAAAACCAATGCGAGCCGGGGTAGAGGATTTATTCGTTGAGTTTGGCGAGGATCTTGAACACCACGGTGGCGAGAATCGTCAGCATGCCGATCCACATCGCGAACACGCCCAGGTTCTTGTCGCGAAAATTGAAGCCGATCGCCAGTAAGATCATCCCGGCGAGGATCGGGATCAGCATGGCGTGGAACGAAGACATCGTGATCATGAGCGACTGCCTTGTCGAAGGGGATGATTGAAGTCTAGGTGGCTTTTGCGCAACCGGAGGTGATGTCTGTAGGAACGAGCTTGCTCGCGATGGGCTTGAACGATAACGCTTGAAACCTGACAGCCCGGGGCGCTCTCAGGTTCTTCGCGAGCAAGCTCGCTCCTACAGGGTAATGCGGGGCTACGGCAACTCGCGGCAGGCGTAGAACGCGCTCAGCACCTTGACCAGGTGCGCCAGGTCATGGCTGCCGCACAGCTCGCGGATCGAGTGCATGGCGAACGTCGGCAAGCCGATGTCGACGGTGCGCACGCCCAGGTGGCTGGCGGTGATCGGGCCGATGGTCGAGCCGCAGCCCATGTCGCTGCGCACCACGAAGCTCTGCACCGGGACTTCTTCGGCCATGCACAGATGGCGGAAGAACCCGGCGGTTTCGCTGTTGGTGGCGTAGCGCTGGTTGCTGTTGACCTTGATCACCGGGCCGGCATTGAGTTTCGGGCCGTGGTTGGCGTCGTGCTTGTCGGCGTAGTTGGGGTGCACGCCGTGGGCATTGTCGGCCGAGACCAGCAGGGATCGCTGAATGGTCCTTACGAATTCATCACCTTCAGGCAGCAGGCGGCGCAGGGTTTGCTCGAGCATCGGGCCATCGGCACCGCAGGCGGAGCTGGAGCCGACTTCTTCGTGGTCATTGCAGACCAGCACGCAGGTTTCGTCGGTCTCGGTCGTCAGCAAGGCTTGCAGGCCGGCGTAGCACGACAGCAGGTTGTCCAGGCGCGCACCGGCGATGAAGTCGCCATGCAGGCCAATGATCGCAGCGCTTTGGGTGTCGTAGAAGCTCAGCTCGTAATCCAGCACCACGTCGGCGTTCAGCCCATGCTCCAGGGCGAGCTGGTTGGTGAGCACGGCGCGGAAGTCGACCCGTTCGTCACCGGCAAATTGCGCGAGTATCGGTGGCAGCTCGGTCTGGGCGTTGATGGCCCAACCCATATTGGCTTCGCGATTGAGGTGAATGGCCAGGTTCGGGATCGTGGCGATCGGTGCCTTGAAGTCGACCAGCTGACTCTCGACCTTGCCGTCACGGCGGAAGGTCACGCGGCCGGCCAGCGACAGGTCACGATCGAACCACGGCGCCAGCAGCGCGCCGCCATAGACTTCCACGCCCAGTTGCCAGAAGCCCTGGCGTTGCAGTTCCGGCTGGGGCTTGACCCGCAGGCAGGGGCTGTCGGTGTGGGCGCCGACCAGGCGAATCCCGCCGTGCAGCGGCGAATGACGGCCCATCTTGATGGCGACGATCGAAGAGTCGTTACGGGTGACGTAGTAGCGACCATGGGTTTCGGTGGTCCATGGCTCGCGCTCGTCGAGGCGTTGATAGCCCGCCGCTTCCAGGCGCTGTACCAGGCTGGCGGTGGCATGAAACGGGGTAGGGGAGGCCTTGAGGAAGTCGATCAGGCCTTGGTTCAACTCTTCGCGCATAAGTAGCTCCAGACAGCAATGGCGCCAGTTTAACGTATTGGTCACAGAATTGGCGGTGGGCTGACGGTGTTGCGTCTGCAGGTGATCCCTGTGGGAGCGGGCTTGCCCGCGAAAGCTGACTCAAGTTCAACAATGATGTTGCCTGTGCCGCCGCCTTCGCGGGCAAGCCCGCTCCTGCAGGTTGGTGTGTGTTCCGCCTAGAACGGTGCCGGGCATTCGAATCGCAAGCGTTCGCCGGTTTGCGGATGGGTGAAGCTGAGCATGCTGGCGTGCAGGCACAGGCGCGGCCAGGCGGCCAGGGCCTGTTCGTGTGCATAGAGCCCGTCACCCAGCAGCGGATGACCGATGGACAGCATGTGCACGCGCAGTTGATGGGAGCGGCCGGTGATCGGCGTCAGCTCGACGCGGCACCAGTCGCTGCAACGTTCCAGCACGCGCCAGAAGGTCAGGGCATGCTTGCCGAATTCATGGTCCACCACGTGGCGTGGTTTGGTCGGCGGGTCGTAGCGCAGGGGGAGGTCGATGCTGCCACTGTCGAGTTCCGGTTGACCCCAGCACAGTGCGGTGTAGGCTTTTTCGGTTTCACGGTCGTGAAATTGCCGAGACAGCTCGCGATGGGTGTCCGGATCACGGGCCAGCAGAATGATGCCGGACGTTTCCCAATCCAGTCGATGGACGATTCGCGCTTCCGGGTAGCCGTTTTCTTGCAGGCGGGTAATCAGGCAGTCCTTGTTGTCGTCAGCCCGGCCGGGGACGGAGAGCAACAGGGTCGGCTTATCCACCACCAGTACGGCGGCGTCCTGATGGATGATGCGGATGTTGGACAACGGCATTAAAACAGCCTCGTAACAAACGCCAACGGCGGCTCAGGCCTCCAACGCCCTTTGTAGGAGCGAGCTTGCTCGCGAAGGTGTGTCAGCTACATTGATGTCGACTGATACACCATCGCGAGCAAGCTCGCTCCCACAAAGGCCCGAAGAGCCTGAGCCGCCGTGGCTCCTTTCTGATCGACTAGCGGTCAGGCAGGGTGATATTGAGTTCCAGAATCGAGCAGCTGCCCTGGTTTTCCAGAGCGACGTGCACGTCATCGGACCCGATATTGACGTACTTGCGGATCACTTCCACCAGTTCCTTCTGCAAGGCTGGCAAGTAGTCCGGCGTACTGCGCTGGCCGCGTTCATGCGCCACGATGATCTGTAGACGCTCTTTCGCTACCGAGGCGGTACTTGGCTTCTTGTTGGCACGAAAGAAGTCAAAAATGTTCATTACCTACCTCCAAACAGGCGCTCGAAGAATCCCTTCTTCGTGACATCGAGGAAGCGATGTTCCACGGTTTTACCCAACAGACGATCGACCGCATCGCTATACGCCTGGCCGGCGTCGCTCTGATCGTCGAGGATTACCGGCACGCCGGAGTTGGATGCCTTGAGAACCGCCTGGGATTCCGGAATGACACCCAGCAGGGTGACCGCCAGGATTTCCTTGACGTCTTCGACGCCGAGCATTTCGCCGTCACTGACCCGTTGTGGGTTGTAACGGGTCAGCAGCAAATGTTCCTTGATCGGATCTTCGCCCTTTTCAGCGCGGCGCGACTTGCTGGCCAGCAGGCCGAGCATGCGGTCCGAGTCACGTACCGAAGACACTTCCGGGTTGGTCACGATGATCGCTTCATCGGCGAAGTACATCGCCAGGTGAGCACCTTTCTCGATACCGGCCGGGGAGTCGCAGACAACGAATTCAAAGTCTGCCTTGAGCGCCATCAGGACTTTTTCCACGCCTTCGACAGTCAGCGCGTCTTTGTCGCGGGTCTGACTGGCGGCCAGTACGTAGAGGTTTTCCAGGCGTTTGTCTTTGATCAACGCTTGCTGCAGGTTGGCTTCGCCGTTCACGACATTGACGAAGTCATACACCACGCGACGTTCGCAACCCATGATCAGGTCGAGGTTACGCAAGCCGACGTCGAAGTCGACGATGACTGTTTTGTGACCACGCAGAGCGAGGCCGGTACCGATAGCGGCGCTGGTGGTGGTCTTACCCACACCACCCTTGCCGGATGTAACCACGAGAATCTTGGCCAAGGTGTTTCACCCCTAAGGAAAAAGGACTTTTAGCCCCTGAAAAACATCTCTTGAAAAACTACTGCAGTCGGACAGCCTTGGCTGGAATCCGGTTCAGAGCGGCACTTACTTACGGTAAACACTGCTTGTAGCCTTTTTCCTACTTCGTTTGAGCCGTTTTCGCTACGTTTTAGAGATGCTTGGAAAATGCGGCAGTATCCGTTAAAGCCGAATGATGTTCAACACATCGCCCGACAGGCTGACCTGCACGCCCGAGCCCCACAAAGGGTCGCGACGCAGGTCCTCCGACACCTTGTAATGGCCTGCAATGGAGACTAGTTCAGCGCTCATCTGCTGACAGAAAATCCTGGCTTTGGTGTCGCCTTTGACCCCGGCCAGCACACGACCGCGCATCGGGCCGTATACATGGATGTTCCCATCGGCGAGAAGTTCCGCCCCGGGACTGACCGACGAGACCACCACCAGATCGCAACCCTGGGCATAAATCTGCTGGCCACCGCGTACCGGCGACGTGATGATCTTGGTCGGCTTGATCGTCGGCTCCGGCGGTTTCTCCGGTTTTTTCTTCACCTCGCCTTCGTTTGGGTCCAGCGCGCGTTCCCGGGCGCCGGACGGTGGCAGCACCGGCAGGTCGACCGCGATGGCGGCGGCGATGTCCTCGATGCGGCTGGCACGGATCGCCAGGGTGCGCAGGCCGTGCTGGCGGCAAATGCGCATCAGGCCGGGCAGATCGACGGCGCCTTCGTGGGGCGGCAGTTTGTCCAGGGCCAGCACCAACGGCGCGTTGCTGAAGAAGTTAGGCGCCTGGGCCACCTTGGCGGCCAGTTGCCGATCGAGGTTCTCGAGGTCGTTACGGGCCAGTTCCAGCACCGTGATGGCAAGCATGCTGCCCTTCAACTGGAACACGGGATCTTGGTCTAGCGGATCGATTTTGCTCATGTCGGCATACAACGGCTTGTCACTAAAAGTGCCGAGACTTATAACGAGAACGCCCGCGGGCCGCAAGCCGGGTCGAACGATGTAGAATGCCCGGCCACTGTCTTGACGGAAGCTTTAATGGATCGCCCGCGTTTTCGAACAGCATTTATTTCTCCGCGTTTCTGGCCGCTGTGGTGCGGGCTGGGGCTGTTGTGGCTGATTATCCAGTTGCCGTATCCGGCATTGCTGAGTATCGGTCGCGCCCTGGGTGCATTGATGTATCGAGTGGCCGGCGACCGACGGCGCATAGCCAAGCGCAATCTCGAGCTGTGTTTCCCTGAAAAAACCGCTGCCGAGCGCAAGCGCCTGCTCAAGGAAAACTTCGCCTCCACCGGCATCGCCTTCTTCGAGATGGCCATGAGCTGGTGGTGGTCGCGCGAGCGCCTGGCGAAACTGGCGCATGTCGAAGGGCTGGAGCATTTGCAAAAGGCGCAACGCGAAGGCAAGGGCGTGATCCTGATGGCCGTGCATTTCACCACGCTGGAAATCGGCGCGGCGCTGCTCGGCCAGCAACACACCATCGATGGCATGTACCGCGAGCACAAGAATCCGTTGTTCGACTACATCCAGCGCCGCGGTCGCGAGCGGCACAACCTCGACTCGCTGGCGGTGGAGCGCGACGATGTGCGTGGCATGCTCAAGCTGCTGCGGGCCGGCCGGGCCATCTGGTACGCACCGGACCAGGACTACGGCGCCAAGCAAAGTATCTTCGTGCCGCTGTTCGGCATTCAGGCCGCGACCGTCACGGCCACCAGCAAGTTTGCCCGGCTGGGCAAGGCGCTGGTGGTGCCGTTCACCCAGCAGCGCCTGGCGGATGGCAGCGGGTATCGACTGGTGATCCATGCGCCGCTCGAAGGTTTCCCCGGCGAGTCCGAAGAGGCCGATTGCATTCGCATCAATCAGTGGGTCGAAGGCGTGTTGCGCGACTGTCCGCAGCAATACCTGTGGGCCCATCGCCGCTTCAAGAGCCGTCCGCCGGGCGAGCCCAAACTGTACGCAAAACGCGATTGATCGATCCCTGTAGGAGCTGGCTTGCCAGCGAAGTCGATTTTTCATCCAACATCTTCATTGGCTGATACACCGCTTTCGCTGGCAAGCCAGCTCCTACAGGTATTGTATTAGACAGGGTTGGAGCAATGACAATCCGATCCAGCAGCCTGGAGTGTTGCCATGAGTCCTGTTAAACCGGTCACAGGCTTGATTCTTTCCGGTGGCGGGGCCCGGGCGGCCTATCAGGTCGGTGTGCTGGCAGCGATTGCCGAACTGCTGCCGGTGGGGGCAAGCAATCCGTTTCCAGTGATCGTCGGCACGTCGGCCGGGGCGATCAACGCGGTCAGCCTGGCCAGTGGGGCGATGGATTTTCGCGGCGCCATCGAAGCGCTTACCGCGTTCTGGCAGGGCTTTCGCAGTCACCTGGTACTGCGCAGCGACTGGCCCGGGGTGATCCATCAGGCCAGCCGTTTTGTCAGTCACAACCTGATGGGCATCGGCGCCCAGGTTCCAGTGGCCCTGCTCAACAGTTCGCCGCTGCGCGGACTGCTCAACGACAAACTGCACATGACCGGGATTGACGAAGCCATCGCGCAGAAGCAGCTGCAGGCAGTGGCGGTGACCGCGTTCGGTTACGAGTCCGGCCAGGCAGTGACCTTTTATCAGGGCGGCGGCACCATCGACGCCTGGTTGCGCCATCGACGAATCGGCGTGCCGACTCAGTTGACGGTCGAACATTTGCTGGCGAGTTCCGCCATTCCCTTGCTCTTTGCCCCGGTGAAAATCGGCGAAGAATATTTCGGCGATGGCGCGGTACGCCAATCGGCACCGATCAGCCCGGCCCTGCACCTGGGCGCCAGCCGCGTCCTGGTGGTGGGTGTCAGCGGCAACCCCCGCGGCGTCGACCCGCAGCAGCCGCTGCAACGGGCCTACACCGGCCAGCAGCCGACCCTGGCGCAGATCGGCGGGCACATGCTCAACAGCACGTTCATTGACAGCCTGGAAAGCGACATCGAGTTGCTGCAGCGTCTGAATCAGTTCAGTCATCTGCTGCCCGACGGCACCCCGACCCGCGCGCTCGGCGTGGCGCCGGTAGAGGTGTTGGTGATATCGCCGAGCCAGCCGATCGACGAAATCGCCGCGCGCCACCGCCAGGAATTACCGGCGGCGCTGCGCCTGTTCCTGCGCGGGCCGGGGGCGACCAAGACCAGCGGGGCGGGGGTGTTGAGTTATCTGCTGTTCGAGGCGGGGTATTGCAGCGAGTTGATTGACCTGGGGCGGCGGGATGCGTTGGCCAAGCGGGGTGAGTTATCCCGGTTTCTCGGGTTGGCGGAGCCTGTGGTTACAGCTTGAGATCGGCGGCGTGGCCATCGCGGGCAAGCCACGCTCCCACAGGGTTTTTGTGTCGTCCACCTGACTGGCGTACGACACCAAACCCTGTGGGAGCGGGCTTGCCCGCGAAGGCGTCCTCACAGACGCCACGCCAGGCAATGATCAGAAGTGCAACTTCACCAGGAAGCTGGTAGTGCTCTGATCGGTCTTGAACACCTGGCTATCCTTGATCCCGTACTTATCCGACCAATAGTCGTACTCGACCCCAACATACAACTGCTTCTCACCAAAATTCAGCGCTTTACCCAGGTCATATTTAACCTGTGGGTTGAAGTGCAAGTTGGCGTGGTAATCGCCTTTGGCGTTGGAGTCGTTGTCCACCACCCAGTCCATGAAACCATCGATCAGGATGTTCGAGTTGCCCACGGGAATGGTGTAGGACCACACCGGCGTGATCTGCCAGACGTTGTCGCCCGCACGGCTGCCCTCGGTGTGGCGCTGATAGAAGTTCAGCTGGAAGTAGTCGAAACCCGGGATCGCCAGGTCGAAACCCGGGCCGATCAGGTAGGACTCGGTATCGCCTTCACCGAACTCGTAGGTCATGGCCAGCAGGACGTCTTTGATCGGGCCGAATTCGATTTTCTGGTCGAGGACCTTGCCCAGGGAAATACGCGGCTGGAACTCACCGTAATAGGTGTTCGGGCCGGCATTGAAGTCTTTTTCGCCGTTGTAGAAGATCTTGTCGACGAAGAAAAAGTTATCCCCATAGGTCCAGGCGTCGGCATGTTCGAAGGTGACGGTCTGCTGAATGCGCGGGTTGACCTGGAAGTCCTTGCCATACAGATAGGTCAGGCTGTTGTTCTGCCATTGCAGCAAGTCGCCGGCCATGGCCTGGCCACCGGCCAGCAAAGATCCCGCGAGCATCAGGCTAGTGCACGTACGTTTCATTCGGTTGCTCCCAAAAAGTTGGTGTTCCACGTTATTTTTCTAAGGTCGGCGCTCTGGTCTGGCACCTTTTTCTCAAGCTGTAAAAATTCGTCCAATCGGTCAGCTTTATCGCTGTTGGCAAGCGCTGCGCCAAGGCTTTCGCAACGCACAAAAACTCCCGCTCGGCTGCTCGAAAACAGTCGATTGAGAGGAGTTTTGGATGGCCTTGATACCGTCCAGAGCCGGGATAAGTTGGCTTTCTGGTCAGGAATTAAATCCGGGCTTTTTTTTAAAGCGGATTCGGGCGGCCGCGGAGAATACTGACTCCTTGGCCTGGTCTCAAGTGCCCCGCAACAGCGCACCGACCGCAGGCTGGGGGTACGGTTGCGGGCCATGTTAGAAATGCACCTTCACCAGCAGGCTGGCAGTGCTTTCATTAGTGTCCAGGTTCGAACTGTTTTCGACCCCGTACTTGTTTTTCCAGTAGCTGTATTCGGTGCCGACATAGAACTGCTTCTGGCCCCAACCCAGGGCTTTGCCGAGGTCATATTTGATCTGCGGGTTGATGTGCAGGTTGGCGTGGTAGGTGCCGCGCGAGTTCTGATCGTTGTCCACCACCCAGTCCAGATAACCATCGATCAACAGGTCCGATTTGCCCAGTGGAATGCTGTAGGACCAAGCGGGTGTGATCTGCCAGACACCGTCGCCGGGGCGCGGGCCTTCGGTCTGGCGGTGATAGAAATTGAGGGTGAAATAGTTGAAGCCCGGCACAGCGAGGTCGAAGCCGGGGCCGATCAGGTAGGCCTCGCTTTCGCCTTCGCCATACTCGTAAGTCATGGCCAGCAACACATCCTTGATCGGGCCGTATTCGAAGCGGCGGTCGAGGATCTTGCCCAAGGACAGACGCGGGCTGAACTCGCCGTAAAAGGCGTGGCGGCCTTTGCTGCGGTCTTGTTCGCCGTTGTAGAAGACCTTGTCGACGAACAGGAAGTTGTCGCCATATTTCCATCTGTCGGCATGTTCGAACGTCACCGTCTGCTGGATCGCCGGGTTGATCGCGAAGTGCTTGCCGTACAGGTAGCTCAGGCTGTTGGTCTGCCACAGCAGCAGATCGCCGGCCATGGCCTGGCTGGCGGCCAAAAGACCACCGCTCAACAGTACGCTTGTGTGTGTCCGGATCATCTGTTGCTCCCTCTTGTTGTTATTGTTCGAGGCACAGGCAGCCACTGACCTCTGGCTGGTGGGGCTGGCTTTTTTTGTAGGAGCTGGCTTGCCAGCGAAGAGGCCGGCAAATCCGCCATCAATGTCGTCTGACACACCGCTTTCGCCAGCAAGCCGGCTCCTACAGGGGGTTGTGGTGTCAGTGTGGGGGAGCGTGGCAGTCGTTGATGGCCGCGCGTTCGGCGCCACCGAGGATGTTGAACAGCAGGTTCAGCGACAGCGCACTCAGCGTGGCCATCGCAATGCCGCTGTGGGTGATCGGGCTCATCCACAGCGGCAGGTGGGCGAAAAATTCCGGACGCACCACCGGGATCAACCCCATGCCGATGCTGACGGCCACCAGCAACTGATTGCGACGGTCACCGATGTCGGCTTCCTGGAGAATCTTGATGCCGGTGGCGGCGACCATGCCGAACATGGCAATGGCCGCACCGCCCAATACCGCCGGTGGAATCGACGCCACCAGGAATGCCGCTTTCGGCAGCAGGCTCAGCACCACCAGCAAACCGCCGGCGACAATCGTCACCGAGCGGCAGCGCACGCCGGTCATCTGCACCAGGCCGATGTTCTGCGCGAACGAGGAGTGGGTGAAGGTGTTGAAGAACCCGGCGAAAAACGAGGCGCCGGCATCACAGAGCAGACCGCGACGCAGCATCCGCGGGCAGACTTCCTGGCCGGTGATCTTGCCCAGCGCGAGGAACATCCCGGTGGACTCGACAAAGATGATCACCACCACCAGGCACATCGAAAGGATCGGCGCGAGCTCAAACTTCGGCATGCCGAAATGCAACGGGGTGACGATTTGCAGCCACGGCGCCTGGGCCATGCCGCTGAGGTCGACCATGCCGATCAAGCCGCAGATCACGTAGCCCAGGCACATGCCGATCAGCACGGAAATGTTGACCCAGAAACCGCGCATGAAGCGATGAACCAGCAGAATGGTGGCCAGTACCAGGGCCGCGATGGCCAGGTAAATCGGCGAGCCGAATTGTGCGGCGCCAGCACCGCCACCGGCCCAGTTCACCGCCACGGGAAACAGCGACAAACCGATCGAGGTGATGACCGTGCCGGTGACCAGCGGCGGGAAGAAACGCACGACTTTGGACATGAACGGCGCGATGAGCATGCCGAAGAACCCGGCGGCGATGGTCGCGCCGAAGATTCCCTGCATGCCGATGCCCGGCATGCCGGCCATCGCCACCATGCTGCCGACTGCCGCGAAACTGGCGCCCATCATCACCGGCATGCGGATGCCCATCGGGCCGATGCCCAGCGATTGCACGATGGTGGCGATCCCGGCGACCAGCAGGTCGGCGTTGATCAGGAAGGCGATTTCTTCACGGCTCAGACCAGCGGCCTGACCGATGATCAGCGGCACGGCGATGGCTCCGCCGTACATCAGCAAAACGTGTTGCAGGCCGACCAGGATCAGTTGCAACAGGGGCAAACGTTGAATGGCGGGTGCGTCGGGGATGCGCGCTTCGGATAGCTCGGACATGCAACACCTCGGATCTTTTTTATTCTTGTGATTGACAGCCGCAGTGCTGCTGGCAGCTGTTTTTTGAATCAGGTGGACCGCAGCGCGGCCAATCGCCGGCAAGCCAGCTCCTACAGGGTTTTGCATGACCTGTAGGAGCTGGCTTGCCGGCGAAGCTTTTCAACGATTATTGGGTAGGAGCACCCTGCACAATCCACGCACCGATCAGGTCACGTTCCTGCTGGGTCATCTGGGTGATGTTGCCCAGTGGCATGATCTGGCTGGTGACGGCTTGCGCCTGGATCCGCGCGGCGTTCTGGCGGATCTGCTCGGGGGTGTCGAACATCACGCCAGCCGGTGCGGCGCTGAACAGCGGGCTGGTCGGCTTGGCCGAATGGCAGACCGTGCAGCGTTCCTGGATCACGTTATGCACCTTGTCAAAGCCAGGACCTGCGTTGGACGCTTGCGCCGGTGCGGCGGCAGGCGCTTCGGCCGGTTTTGCGTCAGCCGGTTTCAAACCACCGCCCACTGCTGTTTCCGGCAGAGGCTGGTATTCGATCTTCGCCGGGGCGTTGGCCACTTCAGGGGCGCTGGACATCGGCTTCGGACCGGACACGTAGGCCAGGCAAATCATGCCCACCGCTGCCACGGGCAGGGTCCAGGCATATTTGTGGCTGTCGTGACGGGTGTTGAAGTAGTGACGCACCAACACCGCCAGTACCGCGATCCCGGCCAGGATCAGCCAGTTGTACTGGCTACCGTAGGTGCTCGGGAAGTGGTTGCTGATCATGATGAACAGCACTGGCAAGGTGAAGTAGTTGTTGTGACGCGAACGCAGCAGGCCTTTGGCCGGCAGCGCCGGATCGGGCGTGCGGTTCTCGGCGATCGCCGCCACCAGTGCCCGTTGCGCGGGCATGATGATGCGGAACACGTTGCCGACCATGATGGTGCCGATGATCGCGCCGACGTGCAGGTACGCGCCACGACCGCTGAACACCTTGCTGAAGCCGTAGGCGGCGCCGATGATCAGCACGAACAGGATGAAACCCAGCAGGGCAGGGCGCTTGCCCAGGGCCGAGTCGCAGAGGAAGGAGTAGATGAACCAGCCGATGAACAACGAGCCAAGACCGATGGCCACGCCTTCGGGACCGCTCAGGGTGCTGCCCGGTGCCAGCAGGTACAGCGTCGGGTTGGAATAGAACACCACGCACAGCAGCGCGATCCCCGACAACCAGGTGAAGTAGGCTTCCCATTTGAACCAGTGCAGGTTGTCCGGCATGGTCGGTGGGGCCAGTTTGTATTTTTCCAGGTGATAGATGCCGCCGCCGTGGATCGCCCACAAGTCGCCGGCCAGGCCGTTTTTCGGGTTGACGCGGTTGAGGTTGTTCTCCAGCCAGACGAAATAGAACGACGCACCGATCCAGGCCACGCCAGTAATCATGTGAACCCAGCGCACGCTGAGGTTCAGCCATTCCAACAGATGTGCTTCCACAGTCCTTACCTCTCGCCCGTCACGCTTATGTCGCGTGATCGGACCTTCTCTTATTGGTGGGGGGCGAGGATCAAACGCTCATCCTCTTTGAAAAAATGCTCATCGCAGTTATTGCCTGTGCCACTGCGATCAACCACCAGGAAGTCATCCCGCTTTTCGATCGTCAGCACCGGATGGTGCCAAACGCCGCGATGGTAATTAATGCCCTGCCTGCCGTTGGTGAGGAAGGCGCGGACCAAGCCCGATACAGGTTCATCGCCAAGTGGCGCGACCACGATCAGAAAGGGGTTGCCGAGCAGCGGAATGAAAGCCTGGCTGCCCAGCGGGTGACGCTCCAGCATGCAGACGGTCAGCGGCATGTCCTGCGCGTCGGCGCGGAAGATGCTGATGATCGCGTTGTCCTCTGGCGTGGCGGTTTCCACCGTTGCCAGTTTATGGAAGCGCATCGTCGAACCGTTGTTGATCATGAAGTGATCGCTGCCGTCGGTTTCGATCACGTCACCGAAAGGGGCGAAAGCTTCTTTGGTCAGCGGTTCAATCGTCAGTGTGCGCATGCTGGTCTTCTTAATCTCAAATGTGTGGGGTGCTGCTTTTGTAGGAGCTGGCTTGCCAGCGAAGGCGGCCTTAAGCCTTGCACCGCCTATACAGACGCCTTCGCCGGCAAGCCGGCTCCTACAGGCTCAGCATTACTTCGCGACCTTGCCCAGAACCCGCAGGCGGCTCACACCACCATCCGGGAACACGTTCAGGCGGATGTGGGTAATCGGGCCCAGCGCCTTGATCTGCTCGGCGAAGGTGTGTTCGGCGTGCATTTCCAGTTTCTGCGCCGGCAGCAGTTCGCGCCAGAACAGCGATTGGGTTTCGATCTGGCTGTCGGTGCCGCCTTTGACGAACGCGCCCTGGATCGAGCACGTGTCCGGGTAGTTGCCCTTGAAGTGCAGGGTGTCGACGATGACTTTCTCGATCTCGCCGGCATGACCCAGCGCGACGATCACCCAGTCATTGCCTGGCGTACGACGACGTGCGGTTTCCCAGCCGTCGCCCATGTTGATGCCGCGACCCGGGTTGAGGATGTTGCTCATGCGCCCGAAGTGTTCGTCGGAGCAGGCGAGGGCGCGGCCACCGTTAAGGGCTGCGGCCAGGTCGATTTGCTCGTTGTCGCCGACAGCGGACCAGTCGCGGAATGGAATGCCGTACACGCGCAGACGGGCCACGCCGCCATCCGGGTAGATGTTGAAACGCAGGTGGCTGAACGCCTTGTCGTTGCTGATTTCGTGGTAGTGGTGGCTGTTGCCCTGCAGCTCGACGGCCGACAGCACTTCAGTCCACTGGGTGTTAGCGTCCGGCTCGCCCGAGGCCAGGAAGCACGCTTCCAGGGAGGCCGACGGCGGGAAGTTGCCGGTGAAGAATGAAGTGTCGATGTCCACGCCTTTGATCGAACCCGGTACGCCCAGGCGGATCACGGCGCTGTCGTAGCCTTCGAAGCGCTTGCGGCGCGATTCCCAGCCGTCCATCCACTTGCCGTTGTCATCGAACACGCCCTCCTTCCACACCGCCGGGGTCGGCTGGAACAGGCGGTTGGCATCAGCGAACCAATCATCGGTGACCGAGATGATTTTGGTGCCCAGGCGGGCGTCGGCCAGGTTGACGAACTTCTCGAAAGGTACGGCGTAAGCTTTCATTCTTCTAGTCTGCCTTTTATTAAGTTGGCTTGGGATGCTCGCAATGCCCCGGATGTCTTCGCGTTTTTAAACATTGGGGCAAGGCTCGCTATAGGGTCAATAATCGGAACAACGCAATCTTGTTGATCTCCGCCAGCGCGCATTTGAACTCGGTATCTTCCGGGTTGTGGATGCGCGTTTCGAACGCCGCGAGGATCTGATGCCGGTTGCTGCCTTTTACCGCCATGATGAAGGGAAACTTGAACTTGGCCTTGTAGGCGTCGTTCAGCTCGGTGAAGCGTTGAAACTCTTCGGCCGTGCATTGGTGAATACCGGCGCCAGCCTGTTCATTGGTGCTGGCTTCGGTCAGCTGGCCCTGGACGGCGGCTTTGCCGGCCAGGTCCGGGTGAGCGTTGATCAGTGCCAGCTGACTGGCGTGATCGGCGCTCAACAGGATGTCGCTCATGCGCTGGTGCAGGGTTTCGATCTCGTCGATCGAAGCGTCCTGGCCCAGGTCGAAGGCCTTTTCGGCCACCCATGGCGAATGTTCGTAGATGTCGGCGAAGGCGGCGACAAACGCATCGCGGCTCAGGGTCGAGGGTTTCAGGGTTTGAAACTGGCTCATTTCGCGGCCCCTTGGTACGGGTGGGTTTCATGCCAGTGGCGAGCGATGTCGACACGGCGGCTGAACCACACCTGTTCATGACTTTTAGCGTATTCGATAAAACGCTTGAGCGAGGCCAAGCGCGCCGGACGGCCGATCAGGCGGCAGTGCAGGCCGATCGACAGCATTTTCGGTGCTTCGGCACCTTCGGCATACAGCACATCGAATGCGTCTTTGAGGTATTCGAAGAAATCGTCGCCCTTGTTGAACCCCTGGACCTGGGTGAAGCGCATGTCGTTGGTGTCCAGGGTGTACGGGATCACCAGGTGCGGCTTGCCGGTCGGGTTGTTCGGTTCCCAGTAGGGCAGGTCGTCGTCGTAGGTGTCGCAGTCGTAGAGGAAACCGCCTTCTTCCATTACCAGGCGACGGGTGTTCGGGCCGGTGCGGCCGGTGTACCAGCCCAGTGGCCGCTCGCCGGTGATTTCGGTGAGCACGCGGATCGCTTCGAGCATGTGCTCGCGTTCCTGGGCTTCGTCCATGTACTGGTAGTCGATCCAGCGATAGCCGTGGCTGCAGATCTCGTGGCCGGCATCGACCATCGCGCGGATCACATCCGGATGGCGCTGGGCGGCCATGGCCACGGCGAAGACGGTCAGCGGGATATCGAATTCCTTGAACAGTTTCAGAATCCGCCAGACGCCGGCACGGCTGCCATACTCGTACAGGGATTCCATGCTCATGTTGCGCGCGCCTTGCAGCGGCTGCGCCGAGACCATTTCCGAGAGGAAGGCTTCGGATTCCTTGTCGCCGTGCAGGATATTGCGCTCGCCACCTTCCTCGTAGTTGAGGACGAAGGACAGGGCGATACGGGCGTTGCCCGGCCAGTGTGGGTGAGGAGGGTTACTGCCGTAACCGATCAGGTCGCGTGGATAGTCAGCGCTCACTGCAGTCTTCCTTCTTGTTCGTGTTGACAGGTTGTGTGACAGCCCTGGTTGGGGTGACAGGCCGGTGTCACAGCGATGGAATGATTGTATACAACTTTATATCGACATTGTAAGCCTGTTTTTTTACATTTTTCCCTAACGGTCATCCTGGCTTGCTCGAGCAAGAACCGAGCAAGAAACCTGCCTGATCGGTCAGCTAATGGGTAGAAGGTCCTTTTGTTGCATGGTGCGAAGGCGACTTCGTCAGGAACCGCCGAATAGCGGGATTTGGAGAAAAATGTCGTTTTTATTGTGTACAATTTTTTTTAAAAGTGTCTTAATCGATGCCTCGCCGCAGCGTTTCGAGCTCCGAAACGATGCGGTCTCCTTTTCAACTGACTTCGGGAGGCGCGAGGCCTGACTGCTCCACGCAGCCAGGCGCGCAGAATCAATGGGACGTTTGACTACTCACATCTTAGACGCCGCACACGGTTGCCCGGGCAGCTCGATCAAGGTCGAGCTGTACCGCGTTGAAGGCTCGCAGCTGGAGCTGGTCGCCAGCGCGATCACCAACAGCGATGGCCGTGTCGATACACCGCTGCTGCAAGGCGATGACTACCGCTCCGGGGTCTACCAGATTCAGTTTCATGCGGGCGATTACTACCGCGCCCGGGGCGTGCAGCTCCCGGAGCCGGCGTTTCTGGATGTGGTGGTGCTACGGTTTGGCATCTGCGCCGAGCAAGATCACTACCACGTGCCGTTGCTGATTTCCCCTTACAGCTATTCAACCTACCGAGGAAGCTGATCCCCCAGGCAACTGTCTCAACATCGAAGCGACTGCGCATATAGCTTCTTTGGTCTTTCGCCCGCTCACACTGCGGGCTTTTTTTCGCGCTTCCAATGGCTCTGGAAGACACTTCATGTTCAACCTGGCTGCGGTCCCCCTGTAGGAAGCTGGCTTGTCGGATCGTCGCAAGGCCGCGAAGGCGACCGTACAGCCGACCCTGCTCTGTCGGCTGTACACAACCTGAGTCCCTGAAGGACCTTTCTAGCGCCTTGGATCGTCGGTTCGTACGATAAAAACCGAATCCGGGTGATCGGCCAGGATCTGTCCGCCACCTTTGAGCCAGATCAGTTTGTTGGCGGCCTCGGCGTTTTGCACCGCGCGCATGGCCGCCGGGCCAATCAGTTCCGGTAGCCGCTCGGGGACATATCTGCGTTCGTCGGCGGGGGAGATCTGAACTTTACGGCCGTGAATGCGGTGCAGGCTCATGTAGAACACAAAGTCATGTCCGGTTCGTGTGAACACCACCGTTGGAAAGGTATGGGCGGGGCCCAGCTCGAACACGGTATATCCATTGCGAGTCAACAGGTCCTTCATGAATCGTTTGATGGCCCCGGCAGTCAGGGACGAGGAGAAATATCTCCACTCCCCCGAGAATTTTTGCGAATCAAACTGCAGTCGTTGCAGAGGCACCTGATCGGCGGGGTCAGGCAGCTCCACTATCCGGTGTGAGCCTTTGCCTGGAATCGTTTGTAATACCGAGAGCATGAGCAGCGGGTCGGCCAGCTCTGGCCGTGGCGTTACGCTTGAGGTCTTCCAGTCAGTGAAGACTTGCCGCAGGGTCGTCAACCCGGCGCCGGTGGCAATGTCGGAACCGTTGGCGAGGGAAAACTGTTTTCTCGCGACGTTCAGCAGCGATAGGTCTGACAGCTCGGGAAAGTAAGCGGCGACATAGTCGGTCAGCGTCCTGTCAAAAGGCAGTCTTGGATCGACTTCCCAGTGGTGAGTCGGCGGGACCTGGATCGCGCCACGGGGTTGTTGTTCGATGTGTTGCCGCAGGGTTGCCTGGAACAGATCGAAGTCGTAGATCAGGTGCGCCGGGTTTTTGATATAGGCAATCGGATGGTCCGATGCATCAACGCGCGGCACTGTCTTGTAGCGAACGCCCTCGATGCTGATGTCTCCGGGCGAAGCATGGTGGGCGGCGATCCCCCAGTTTTTCCAGGGCTCGGAGGATGCGCCGGTGTCGGGTATCCGTGGTCGCCTGGACGTCCCCGCTTCTAGCCCATCACCTGCCAGTGGGTGGCGGGTAATAATCAGTTCCGAATCCCCGGTGCCAATGCTGACGGCCCGAACCTGACGCCATGCGAGCGTGCCTTCCACCCGCTCAAGCCGCGGGCCGGACGGCTCCAGTTCCGAGAGTCGTTTGACGCGCAAATGGCCGTGCCTATCGGTCCCCAGCAGCACCGTCCCGCCATCGACGAGATCGACAAACTTGCGCCTGGAGCTAATTGATCGGAACCCGGTCAGCGGGTCGGGTGCGGGCAGCCGGTCAACCATTTTCGGTGGCAGGTAGTAATGGCTGATGGGGTGGTCGGTGGTGATTCGGCTGATGTGGGTGCTGGCAGGGAGATCGGTTATTTCAACTGCCGCAGGTTGGGCATCCGGCGCTGCCGAGTGCTCAGGGTAGAGGTGGGGCTGTGACAGATCGGGCTCATGACCAGGCAGAATGCCAGGGCGCCTGGGTAAGTGATCCGCGGTCGTGTCGCGTCGGCCGGGGGTACTGTCGTTTGTAGAACCCGGGGCTTTGGGTCGGCTGGGGTATTTTGGGCTCATGGAAATCCGTGCTCCGTTGAGATCGTATGAATGTTTGGTGTATCAGGCGGTTCTCGCCAGCTTCATGTAATGACTCCAGTCATAAGAGCGAACGCGTAGACAAGTGCGTCGGGTCCGTGCAGATCACTCAATCTGGAAGCCTTCAAATGTCTTACCAGACCCCTACAGGCTCTGGGCCGCCTGCATGGCGGTCCTGTTTATCGCTAATAAATAATCGCCTTTGGCTATGTTTGTGCTTGTGCCTGAACGGTTACTGTCCCTCGATTTTTTGAAAGTGTGGAATCCCAGGGTATTGAAAGCCGTCTCTTTCTGGGGAGAGTAAGCGTTGGTAATAATCACTTGCGCTCCGTTTTTACTCAGCGGTATTACGTGCTCTTCAATTTTTGTTATGAAGGCCTCCACGGATAGATGGGTGTCGCTGAAATGGCCGCTTAAAATGATTAAATCGTTTTTATTTTTGCTTTCGTCACGCAAACTATCCAATAGCGTCCACCCGTCCTCGTTCGCGACATGGGTGGGGTGCTTTGCGCTGGCATGAAGGTGGCTGATGTAATTGATGTGATCGTTGTTCGCCAGTCCGGCGGAAAATAATCTGACCGTCGGGCCGTCTGTCAACATCATGGAAACAGGGAAATGCAAGCTATGGTTTCCGGTGTTTAGCTTTTTTATTTCAACAATGCCGGTGTTGCGCTGGTTGTTGTTTTGAGTGATATAAAATACTGCAGCCAGAAAGGCTTTTTCGTTAGCAGTGGGCGGCGGGAGGCTGATAACGAGCTCATCGCCTTGTGATTGAGCGCCCACAGAAGCTCTTCGGGTGGGCGGGGTACTGATGACCAATTCTCCGTTTTTCAATTCAACGACAACGTCCACGACTTCGTTGAAGTAATTCTTTACCGCATCGCGAAAATTCTTGACGGGTTCAGTCTTGACGAATGCCTGGCTGTCTTGTTTGCTTTTAAATTTTATCGAGAGGTTAACAGGGTTGAACTCAAAGCCATATTGCTTGCCCAGCGCAACCAGATCCTCTTTAATGGAATCAATGTAGTACTTTACCCGGTCAGGCTGTTGGATGATTTCCTTTTGAGTCCATGAGATAAGTGGATTGATATCATTTATTATCATAGCTCCTTCGAACCCTACGGCCCTGGCGTAATTGGCATAAAAGCCTGAGCCCGCCATGGGTTCGATAATGCGTTGAATAGTGGCCTGTCCATTTGATCGTTGATTGACAAGGTCGGCGATCAGTCCGCCGTCGATGGTTTTTACTTCGGTGACCACTTGACCTGGTAACTTGAAAAAGGCTAGCGAATGGAGGTCGATTTTCATTCCCCACTGAGTAAACGTCTCTATTTTCAGTTTGATATTGTCAGCGCTGGTCGCTGCTTTCAATAACGCAGAACCCCGCTCAAGAAGCGCTTTGTAGTGGGGCCTGCGGCCTATCTCACTCGTGAACGGGTAAAAAGGATTCTGCGAAGTCCATGAGTTCTTTTCCAATCTGAATTTTGCTGCATGCCTGGAATGGTGTAAGGCGAACGGCTGAATGGTGCCTCCCTCATTCGGCTGCCACCTGCCATTCCAGACCGTATCCGGGTCTGAGGGGGCGGGTTGGATAGCGGTGTGCACAGTGTCGACGGGTTGCTCAAGGCGTGGGCGCTTGCCGGGTCCCGGGCTGGTTTCTTCGATCCGCCACTGCATCGTTGTTTCGATTCTTTCCAGTACGGGGCCGTCGGGGATCAGCACCCTGGCGGTCGTCGCCTGGTATCTCCCATCCCCTATTGGCACCACCATGACAGTCGTACCGTTCTCGAGATTGACATATAGCCTCTCGATAGTGTCCCGACGAGGCACTGTGTCTCGACGAATTCCGTTCGTGTCTGGCGCCGTCAGGGACCTGGCGTATGCTCTTGGAATGATCAACTCGTTGAGGCTTACAGGTTGTCCGAGTTCAGGTGAAGGTTCGTTTTCGCTTGTTTTGGTCGGATCAGAACCGGAGGTTTTCTTTCGCCATAGTGGTTTGCCTTCGATTTTCTCCAGCACCATAAGGTGCGCCGTTGCCGTCTTTATTTCGTATTGACCGTTCGGATTTATCCCAATAAGAACATCACCGATGTCTTCCAGATGAGCATACAGCGAACCGTCACGACCGCGTGAAATTCCGGAATTATCAATAAGAACCAGGTCGTCGCCGAGTGTTGGCCTGTAAATATGCATATCGTCGGGGAACTCTGGCGAAGAGCGTCCAAGAACCGGAAGATCCGTAATCATGATTGCGGGTTTTGAAGGTGGATCGATGTCTGGCGAATGTTCGCGGGACAGTACCTCGGGCGTTGTATCTCTTCCCGGCCAATGAAAATCAGGATGCCCGGAAGTCGGCCGGTTACCGGAGGGTTGAAGAGTCTGCGAAGGCGGGCTTGTCGTCGTCGAACTGCCGCCAGGTGAATCGGAATCGGGCGTTTTGATTTTTACCGGTGGCTTGGCCATTTGTTGTATTCCAATAGGTTGCGAGATAGTTGGCGTGCGCGTGAAGGGAGTCGTGATTCAAGAAAATATGATTAGGTACTTTCTGAATGCGGCTCGATATACCCGAATGTGGTCAACATTCAAGAATTCACTCGCTTTCTATCAGAATGGCGAAGTGTCAACCGATCGAAGTATAAATATATATGACGTTGTTTCTATGTGTTGCGGATTTTCGGGAAAGAACTGTAGTTTGCGGGGTCGTTGCGTCTGTAAAGTGTGGCGCGCAAGTAACAGGCTATGGATATAATACTCTATCCATGAGGCGGGGTAGCTATTGGCGGGGTTCTGCCCTCCTGAATGATATCGCGAATCAGGAGGGCAACAGGGAAGAGGTCAGTGACTGCTGAGCAAGGAAGCGGCCCCCGCACCGCCAAACAACCCGGCACTGATCCGGTTGAACCAACTTTGTCCCTTGCCGCTGCGCAGGTATCGCGCCGCACCATGCGCCCCCAGCCCATAGGCCAATTTGCACAGCAGGTCCAGCACCGTCCAGGTGGCGATCATTATCAGCAGTTGCGGCAGGAACGGCTGCTCGGCACTCAAGAATTGCGGCAGGAATGCAGCAAAAAACAGAATGTCCTTCGGATTGCTCGCACCCAGCACGAACGCGCGCCCGAACAGGGCACGGAAACGTGGCACCGGCGCAGCCTGGGGGACTTCGGCGCCCACCGAGGGTTGACGCGATTGCTGCCAGCTCTGCCAGGCGAGGTAGAACAGGTACAGCGCGCCGACGATCTTCAGGGCGCTGAACAACTGTTCCGAGGCGAGCAACAACGCGCCCAGCCCCAGCGCCGAAGCACTGAGCAGGCAGATTGAAGCAAACACGCCTCCCAGAAACGCCGGGTAGGAACGGCGCAGACCGTAATTCAGGCTGTTGCTGATCATCAGCAACGACAGTGGCCCCGGGATCAGGATCACCACCAGCGCAGCGCCGCTGAACAGCAGCCAGGTTTCCAGACTCATCACTTTCCTCCATTTGCACAAAAGCCTCACCCGACGGGGTGAGGCTGGTTTAATGCGTTTACGGCTTACAAGAAAACGAACTTGGCGATGAAGATCGCGCAGAGCACCCACAAACTGACGGAAATTTCCTTGTGCTTACCGGTACAGGCCTTGAGCACCACATAGGTGATAAAGCCCAGCGCGATGCCGTCGGCGACCGAAAAGGTCAAGGGCATCATGATCGCGGTAACGATCGCCGGAATGCTGTCGGTCGCCTCGTCCCATTCGATGTGTGCCATGCCGCACATCATCAACATTGCCACATAGATCAGTGCGCCGGCGGTGGCATACGCGGGGATCATGCCAGCCAACGGGGCGAAAAACATTGCTGCAATAAATAACACACCTACGGTCACAGCGGTAAGACCAGTCCGACCACCTGCAGCGACCCCGGCGGCACTTTCCACGTAGCTGGTGACGGGAGGCACACCCACCACAGCCCCGAATACGCTGGAAGCACTGTCGGCTTTAAGGGCGCGGGAAAGGTTTTCGATCTTGCCGTCGGCGTTCACCAGGCCGGCGCGCTGGGCCACGCCCATCAAGGTGCCGGCGGTGTCGAACATGTGCACGAAGAGGAACGCCAGCACCACACTGATCATGCTGACGTTGAACACGCCCGCGACGTCCATGGCCATCCAGGTCGGTGCCAGGCTCGGCGGGGCCGACATGATGCCCTCGTAGTGCACCAGCCCCAGGCCCCAACCGGCCAGGGTCACGGTGATGATGCTGATGAGGATCGCGCCGAACACCTTGTGGTAGCTGAGCACGGCAATCATCAGGAAGCAGATGGCCGCCAGCAATGGACCGGGTTCGCGCAGGGAGCCGAGCTTGATCAGGGTGGCCGGGCTATCGACGACGATGCCTGCGGTTTTCAGGCCGATCAGCCCCAGGAACAGGCCCACACCGGCGCCCATCGCGAAGCGCAGGCTCACCGGGATGCTGTTGAGCAGCCATTCGCGAATCCGCGAAAAGGTCAGGAACATGAACAACACGCCGGAAACGAACACCGCGCCCAGGGCCGTTTCCCAGTTGTAGCCCATGGTGCCGACCACGGTGTAGGTGAAGAAGGCGTTCAGGCCCATGCCCGGCGCGAGGCCGACCGGCCAGTTGGCGTACAGGCCCATCAACAGGCAGCCCAGCGCGGCGGCGATGCAGGTGGCGACGAACGCCGCCCCGTGATCGATCCCGGCGTCGGCCATGATGTTGGGGTTGACGAAGATGATGTAGGCCATGGTGATGAAGGTCGTCACACCGGCGATCAGCTCGGTTTTCACCGTGGTGCCATGCATGCTCAGTTTGAAGATGCGCTCCAGCCAGCCATTGCGTATCGGCGGCGAGAGTTCCAGGGTCGGGGCTTCGGATTTGCGGCTTTCCACAGCGAGTACTCCTCAAGAGTTTTATTGTTATTTCCAGGGCAGGACCCATGAGGGTGGCAGCGGCCCTTTGAGGTGCTTGCGAATTTGTTGACCGCTTGGTCAAGATCTCGCACGAAGTGGATTATGCTTTTGTATACAAATAATGCAAATAATGTTTTTGATTTTGTAGACGAAAAGTTTGGCAATCGGGATATATCGCCGTTCGGCGGCATTCGCCGGCAAGCCGGTCTCGCACCCACAGGAATTTTGTGTGGTGGGGGAGATTTTGGCGGCGGTGGTGCGTCAGGTTCAGGCGGCGAACGCGGCCTGAGGGGAGGGCATAAGCGAATAAACCGGCGCATGGGCCGGTTTATTTTTGTCTGAAGATTGCGGTGTTTGTGCCGGCCTCTTCGCTGGCAAGCCAGCGCCTACAGGATCGGGTGAGCGCCACGGTTCAATGTAGGAGCCGGCTTGCCGGCGAAGGCGTCCTCAAGGACACCGCAAAACCATCAGGCCGCAGCGAAACGCTTATCCAGATAATCAATAATCACCTTGGACTCATACATCCAGGTGGTCTGCCCGTTCTCTTCAATGCGCAGGCACGGCACCTTGATCTTGCCGCCTTGCTCCAGCAGCGCCCGGCGATCCTGTTCGTTGTTCTTCGCGTCGCGCAACGCCACCGGCACATTCAGGCGGCGCAGGGTGCGGCGGGTTTTCACGCAGAACGGGCAGGCATGGAACTGGTACAGGGTCAGGCCCTTGGCAGCCGAGTTGACCTTGGCCTGAACCTCGGCCGGGCGTTGCTTCTTGCCGGGACGGGTGATGAAGTCGATGAAGATAATCAGTTGGCCAAGGCCGACACGAAGCGCTTTAACGAACACGGGATAAGCCTCACTGGGCAAACGGAAGGCGCGCAGCTTACCTGATTTTTCGCAGGCGAAAAAAAACCGGCGATGAATGCCGGTTTTCTTCGTGCTGCGGCCTTACTTGATCAGGCTGAGAAACTCGCTGCGGGTGGCCGCATTTTCGCGGAACTCACCCAGCATCACCGAGGTGATCATCGACGAATTCTGCTTCTCCACACCGCGCATCATCATGCACATGTGCTTGGCCTCGATCACCACCGCAACGCCCAGGGCGCCGGTGACTTCCTGGACCGCATCGGCGATCTGGCGGCTGAGGTTTTCCTGGATCTGCAGGCGGCGGGCGTACATATCGACGATCCGCGCGACTTTCGACAGCCCCAGCACCTTGCCGCTCGGGATGTAGGCGACGTGGGCCTTGCCGATGAACGGCAGCAGGTGGTGCTCGCACAACGAGTAGAGCTCGATGTCCTTGACCAGCACCATTTCGCTGTTGTCGGAGCTGAACAAGGCACCGTTGGTGACCTCTTCCAGTGTCTGTTCATAGCCGCGGCAGAGGTACTGCATGGCTTTGGCGGCACGCTTTGGCGTGTCGAGCAGGCCCTCGCGGGATACGTCCTCGCCCAATTGGCCGAGAATCGCGGTGTAATTCTGTTCCAGGGACATGAAACTACCTGTGGGATTTTACGCAAAGGCCAAGGGTACGGTGGCGGACACGGCGCTGCAAGCACGAAGCGACAGCCTCACTCGTCGCGACCTTCCATCATGGTCCGTTTGAGCATCACATAAACCGCTCCGGCGCCGCCGTGTTTCGGTTGGCACGAGGTGAAGCCGAGTACCTGGGAATGCTGGCGCAGCCAGGTGTTGACGTGGCTTTTGATCATCGGGCGCTTGCCGTCCAGGCGCACGGCCTTGCCGTGGGTGACGCGCACGCAGCGGATTTCGAATTTGGTCGCTTCGGCGAGGAAGGCCCAGAGGGTTTCCCGGGCCTTTTCGACATTCATGCCGTGCAGGTCGAGGCTGCCTTCGAACGGAATCTGGCCGATCTTGAGCTTGCGCATCTGGCTTTCCTGCACCCCGTCGCGCGCCCACATCAGCTCGTCTTCCGGGCCGACGTCGATGACGAACTGATCGGACAGCCCGTCGACGGTGGTGGCATCGGTGCGCACGGTAGCGGCCTGGCGCAGCTTGGCGATCTGCGCGCGGTCAGCTTTGGGTTTGCCGGTTTCGGCGCGATCGTGCTTGATCGGCTTGACGCCTTGAATCGCGCTTTTGAACAGGGAAAAATCGTCGTCTTGCATGTCAGCCTCCGCGAAGGGCGGCCAGTTTACCCAACTCGGGACGAATGGGGCGCGACAAAACGCCTGCGGGTTCGACTCAGTCGTGTTTTTTCATCAGGTGCGGAGCAATGTTGAGCTCCCGCGACTGGCGCGCACGACGACGGCAGCGGCGCCACAGCATCACGCCGAGGTACAGCACGAACAGGCCGATCGCCAGAATGATTGCCGAGCCCAGCGGGCTGGCATTCAACTCGCCGAGTGCCGGTGGGCGGCCGAGCAGGCTGGCCGCTCCGGCCATTGCCATCAGCACGCCACAGGTCGCCAGCAACGCAGCAAAGGCTGCGCCGAAGCGAAAACGCCAGTTGCTTTGGCTTTTGGGCCGCAAGCGGCGAGCGTCAAATCCATCGGATAACTTCATTCCGACCTTCCTCAATGAGTATCGGCCCTTCGACCGGGAGTTGACCGGGATGTTCCTGAGGCTAAGTCAATTACAGCACACAAGAGGCGTTTGCGGATGAGCGGCGGCATACACCGCTCATCGAGCGTCGATCAAATCAATTCGCGAGTCACGGCGAGGGTGGCGAAGTTGTCCGCCATGATCGCCATTTCGGTCTGTTGCACATGCTCGGCACTCAGGACGCCACCTTTGTACGGCAGGTCGCGAGTGGCACAGGCATCTTCCACCAGGGTGCAGCGAAAGCCCAGGTTCTTGGCGGCCCGCACGGTGGTGCTGACGCTGGAGTGGCTCATGAAACCGCAGACGATCAAGTCCAGCGAACCGAGATTCTGCAGGCGTTCCAGCAGTTTGGTGCCGTGAAACGCACTCGGCAGCAGTTTGCCGATGATGGTTTCGTCGTTCTGCGGTTCCAGCCCCGGAATGAATTCACCGCGCTGTCCTTGTGGATCGAACAGCCCACCGACGGTGCCAAGGTGATGCACATGCACGATCGGCCGGCCGGCAGCGCGGGCAGCGGCCATCAGTTGCTTGATGTTCGCGACGGCGGCATCCATGCCGCTCAGGGCCAGCGGACCACTGAGGTATTCTTTCTGGGCATCGATGACGACAAGGGTCGCATTGCTCAGATTGGCTGCAGCGTAACCGCGGCCGCTGAGTTGAAACATCGTTTTTGGAACGGACATTCTGGGGCTCCTTCGGGTGGGGCTTTTGCGACATTGTCCTCTGGCTGAGCGCTTCTGTGAATCGCTACTATCGCAGGCGCCGCCGTTGCTGGCTCACAGCCTTGTCAAGATGCCTGATTTGTTCAATGGCCAGACTAAAAAAGAGAATAGTCCTACAACTGGTCCGGTGCTTTTCCTGCGTCGTCGTGACGCGGTTTGGCTGTTAGAATCGCCAGTCGTTTTTTCTGGAGTTTGCCGCCGTGATCACTTCCCGCCTTCGCACCCTGCGCGACCATATCCGTTGGGCCGTCAGCCGCTTTCATGGGGAGGATCTGTTTTTCGGCCATGGGACCGACAACGCCTGGGACGAAGCCCGCCAACTGGTGTTGGGGGCCTTGCACCTGCCATGGGAAATGGCCGACAGCTACCTTGACTGCAACCTGGAAGACGATGAACTGGTCAAGCTGCAGCGCTTGCTCAAGCGGCGCATCGAAGAACGCATTCCGACCGCGTACCTGCTGGGCGAGGCCTGGTTCTGCGGTATGTCGTTCATCGTCGACGAGCGTGTGCTGATCCCGCGTTCGCCGATTGGCGAGCTGATCGAAAAACGTTTCGAACCCTGGCTGGGCACCGAGCCTGCGCGGATTCTCGACCTGTGCACCGGTTCCGGCTGCATCGGTATTGCCTGCGCCTACGAGTTCAAGAACGCCGAAGTGGTGTTGGCCGATCTGTCGTTCGAAGCACTGGAAGTGGCCAACCAGAACATCGAGCGCCACGGAGTCGACGAACGGGTGTACACGGTGCAGGGCGATGGTTTCGATGGTTTGCCGGGTCAGCGGTTCGACCTGATCGTGTCGAACCCGCCGTATGTCGATGCCGAAGACTTTGCCGACATGCCGGACGAATACCAGCACGAGCCCGAACTGGGCCTGGCCTGTGGTGACGATGGCTTGAACCTGGTACGGCGGATGCTCGCCGAAGCGGCGGATCACCTGACCGAGAAGGGGTTGCTGATGGTCGAAGTGGGCAACAGCCAGGTGCACGTCGAGGCGCTGTACCCGGAAGTCGACTTCGCCTGGCTCGATTTCGAGCGCGGCGGGCATGGGGTGTTCATGTTGACGGCGCAGCAGTGCCGGGATCATCAGGCATTGTTCGCGTCCCGCGTCTGACTTCAGAACGCTATCGCGGGCAAGCTCGCCCCCACAGGTTCCGTGTGTGTCGCATCACTTAAGCACGACACACATCCTGTAGGAGCGAGCTTGCTCGCGATGGACGTTAACGATAACGCGTGTTTACTGGTTAAACGCGGCGCTCTTGAGTCCATCGCGAGCAAGCTCGCTCCTACAGCGAAGGCCGCGCCACGGTCTCAAGCTCTCACCGGTGCGTGGCAATCCAGATCAACAACCCCGCCTGAAACACCGCAAACGCCACCAGACAAGTAATGGTAAACCGCAGCCCGGCGTCTTCGCGTTGGTACTGGCTGACTTTTTCCTCGTGTTGCCTGAGCTTCACTGCCTGCTCGGCCAGGTTCTGCTCGGCGTGCTGCAGCATCTGCGCCGCTTCGATAATCTCCACCCCCTGCAGCTTCTCGACGTTCCAGTCACCCAGCAGATCGCCGACCCGCACTTCCTTGACGCGGCCCTTCAAATGCTGGGGGTCGGCGTAGACCACATCAAAACCCTGCATCCGCAGAAAATGATCGCGGCGCAGACGGGTGTCTTCAATCAACGCGTCTTTGTTGTTCAGGTCGGTGCCGTCGACGGTGTAGCCAGGCCAGCGCTGCTTCACCCAGCCAATGCCTTGGGCCGCCATGAAGCGGCCGAGCCCGCGGTTCATCGGCTCGATCTGCAAGCCACTGTCCGGGCTGACATGCACCCGTTGGGTGCGGTGATCGACCCATATGTCCAGATGATTCTGTTCCTTGCGCACGCGCTGGCCGGGCAGGGTGATGCGCATGCGCATCAGGCTGTGTGCCTCGCCATGGCGCTGCGCATAACCGAATTCGACAAAGCGCAGCGGGCGGGCGCCGGTCGTGCGGTCGGTTTGCAGCGGTGCCAGGCGCAGCAGCCTGCGATGCTCGACGTCGACGTCTGCCCACGGCAGCTCGACCACTGGCGCAGCCTCTGTTTCAGCGGTGGTGTCGGGTGAAGCCGGAGTATCAGTCATAACGGCGAGATCCTGTCCAAGCCCTGCTTGTCGCCAGTCATAGCGCTGGCGACAAAGGCTTATCGGCCGTTTTGTTCAGGACTGGAGGGCAGGCAGCGCCTAACGGGTGCGAAGCCCGTCGATAAATCCGATGATTCGCGTGCCCAGTTCGGCCGCCAGCGGCAATTGCGGATCCTTATAGGACGCCAGTTGCCGTTTTACGTCGTTGGGCACGATGCGCATCACATGGTTCATGCCCTCGATGAGTGCCAGTTCGGCGTCCGGTTTGGCGGCCTTGAGCAACCGGGCGTCATTCACACCGACCTGGATATCGTTGCTGCCCTGGATGATCAGCGCCGGCATCTTCAACTGGCCAAAGGCTGCCGCGGGGTCCTGACGGAACAGCGAAATCAGGTATGGCTGCACGCTCGGGCGGAAAATCACCTGCAATTGCGGCGGCACGTTGTCGTCGGTGCGGCCGGCCTTGAGGCTGTCGAGCAGTTCGTTGCTGCGCAGCATCAGGGGCGGCGGCAAGCGATTGCTCAGTTGCTGGCGCAATACCTGGTCGACCGGTCGCGCGCTGCCGGACATGGAAATCACCGCGGCGGCGTCGAGGCTCGGCGCGGCGAGGCTGGCGATCAAGGCCCCCTCGCTATGGCCGAGCAGGATCAGTTGGCCAAAGCGCGGATCGGTTTTCAGCTGGCGGCCCCAGGCCTCGGCGTCGGCCACATAGGCTTCCAGCGACAGGTTACGTTCGTCGGGGGTCGCCGCGAGGCTCGCCGCCACGCCGCGCTTGTCGTAACGCACGCTGGCGATGTTGTGTTTGGCCAGGACCCAGGCCAGACGCTTCAGGCTGTCATTGCGTCCGCCGTCGGGGTTATTGCCATCGCGATCGGTCGGACCGGAGCCGGAAATGATCAGGACGACCGGCACGGGCTGGTCGGATTTTGGCAGCAGCAACGAGCCGAAAAGCTCGCCGGTGCCGGTATTCAGACTGATGGGCCGTTGCAGGACAGTGGCCTGCACAAAGCCGGTAAACAGGGTAAGGCTCAAGGCTAGAACTCGCAGCATCATCACGCCATCATGAACAAGGTGCCGATTGGACTCGCGGGCACCCGTAAGGTTCGAGGATGAACTACTTGGGTAGCCTGCGTATACTGGCGCGCATTACGTATTCAGGTTCGATTTAACGGAGCGTCCCGCATGTCCGGCAATACCTACGGCAAGCTGTTCACTGTCACCACCGCTGGCGAAAGCCATGGTCCGGCGTTGGTCGCCATTGTCGACGGCTGCCCGCCGGGGCTGGAGATCTCCCTCGACGATTTGCAGCGCGACCTCGATCGCCGCAAACCCGGCACCAGCCGCCACACCACCCAGCGCCAGGAAGCCGACGAAGTCGAGATCCTGTCCGGCGTGTTCGAAGGTCGCACCACCGGGTGCGCCATTGGCCTGTTGATCCGCAATACCGACCAGAAGTCCAAGGACTACTCGGCGATCAAGGACCTGTTCCGCCCGGCCCATGCCGACTACACCTACCACCACAAATACGGCGAACGCGATTACCGCGGCGGCGGTCGCAGCTCGGCGCGGGAAACCGCGATGCGCGTGGCGGCCGGCGCTATCGCCAAGAAATACCTGGCCACCCAAGGCATCGTCATTCGCGGCTACATGAGCCAGCTGGGCCCGATCGAGATCCCGTTCAAGACCTGGGACTCGGTGGAGGAGAACGCGTTCTTCAGCCCCGACCCGGACAAAGTGCCGGAGCTGGAAGCCTACATGGACCAGCTGCGCCGCGACCAGGATTCGGTCGGCGCGAAGATCACCGTGGTCGCCGAGGGCGTGATGCCAGGGCTGGGCGAGCCAATCTTCGACCGTCTCGATGCCGAACTGGCCCATGCGCTGATGAGCATCAACGCGGTCAAGGGCGTGGAAATCGGCGCCGGTTTCGCCAGTGTCGCCCAGCGCGGCACCGAACACCGCGATGAAATGACCCCGCAAGGTTTCCTCAGCAACAATGCCGGCGGCATTCTCGGCGGCATATCGTCCGGCCAGCCGATCGTCGCGCATCTGGCGCTGAAGCCGACCTCGAGCATCACCACGCCGGGCCGTTCCATCGACATCCACGGCAACCCGGTGGAGGTCGTCACCAAGGGCCGTCACGACCCCTGTGTCGGCATCCGCGCCACGCCGATTGCCGAAGCGATGATGGCCATCGTGCTGATGGATCACCTGCTGCGTCACCGCGGGCAGAACGCCAATGTGCAGGTGAGCACGCCGGTGCTGGGTCAGCTTTAATGGCTCATCTCACAGCCGCTGCAGTCTGACGACGGTGGCGGCGCTCCCGTACTGGCGGCTCTCCAGTTTCTATCTGTTTTATTTCGCGTTGCTCGGTTCGACGGCGCCGTTCCTGGCGCTGTACTTCGATCACCTGGGCTTTTCCAGCGCCCGTATCGGCGAGCTGGTGGCGATCCCGATGTTGATGCGCTGCGTGGCGCCGAACATCTGGGGCTGGCTCGGTGACTACACCGGCCAGCGCCTGGCCATCGTGCGCTTCGGCGCAGTCTGCACCTTGCTGACGTTCTCCCTGATTTTCGTCAGCAAGACCTACGCCTGGCTGGCGATGGTCATGGCCTTGCACGCCTTCTTCTGGCACGCGGTGCTGCCGCAGTTCGAAGTCATCACCCTGGCGCATCTGGAGGGGCAGGCATCCCGCTACAGCCAGATCCGGTTGTGGGGGTCCATCGGCTTCATCATCACCGTGGTCGCGCTGGGCCGGCTGTTCGAATGGCTCAGCCTCGACATCTATCCGGTGGCGCTGGTGCTGATCCTGGCCGGGATCGTGGTCAGCAGCCTGTGGGTGCCGAACGCACAACCGCCACAGGGGGAGCGATTGGCGGGGGACGGTTTTCTCAAGCAATTGCGCAGCCCCGGGGTATTGGCGTTTTACGCCTGTGTGGCGCTGATGCAGTTGAGCCACGGGCCGTATTACACCTTCCTGACCTTGCACCTCGAGCGACTTGGTTACAGCCGAGGCTTGATCGGCATGCTCTGGGCCGTCGGCGTGGTCGCCGAGGTCCTGATGTTTCTGGCCATGAGCAAGATCCTCGCGCGCTTCTCCGTGCGGCGGGTGCTACTGGCGAGTTTTCTGCTGGCGGCGCTGCGTTGGTTGTTGCTCGGCTCGTTTGCCGAGTATCTGTGGGTATTGCTGTTCGCCCAGGTCCTGCACGCGGCCACCTTCGGCAGCTTCCATGCGGCGGCCATCCAGTTCGTGCAACGCAGTTTCGGCGCCCGCCAGCAAGGGCAGGGGCAAGCGTTGTACGCGGCACTGGCCGGCACCGGCGGCGCAGTGGGTGCGTTGTACGCAGGCTATAGCTGGAACGCCCTCGGGGCGACATTGACCTTTAGTATTGCCAGTCTCGCCGCTTTCGCGGCTGCCGTTATGATTGCGACATGCATGCAAGAGGACCGGCCATGAGCCTGTCCTGTGAACAATCGAGGAACCAACCATGAGCAGCCTGTCCGTTTACCCTGTCAGCAGTCCGGAATTGCCGAACAAGGTACTGACCCACTTCGACGACATCGCATCGACCCTGGCCGAACAGGGTGTGCGCTTTGACCGCTGGCAAGCGGCGACCAAGCTCCAGCCAGGCGCCAGCCCGGAAGACATCATCGGCGCGTACCAGGCGCCGATCGACACGCTGATGACGGAAAACGGTTATGTCAGCGTTGATGTGGTCAGCCTGAGCAGCGATGACCCGCAATCAGCCGAGCTGCGCGCCGGGCTTCTCGAGGAACACCGCTTCGATGAGGATGTCGTGCGCTTTTTCGTTGCCGGTCGTGGCTTGTTCAGCCTGCATATCGGTGATTACGTCTACGCGGTGCTTTGCGAGAAGAACGACCTGATCTCGGTCCCGGCCGGTACTCCCCACTGGTTCGACATGGGTGAGCATCCACATTTCGTCGCGATCCGCCTGTTCAACACCCCGCAAGGCTGCGAGGCCAACTTCACCGGCGAGGACACCGCCAGTCGCTTCCCGTTGCTTGAGGATTGAGTATCGGCCGACCCGGCTCTCTGATCCGCATGCAATCCAAACTGTAGGAGCAGGCTTGCCAGCGAAGGCGGCCTTGAGCCTTGCACCGCCCATGACGACGCCTTCGCCGGCAAGCCGGGCTCCTACAGGGTGTGGCGTTGACCACAATCCATCGATAATCCGCTGATCCCTGTAGGAGCTGGCTTGCCAGCGAAGGCGGCCTTAAGCCTTGCACCGCCCATGACGACGCCTTCGCCGGCAAGCCGGGCTCCTACAGGGTGTGGCGTTGACCACAATCCATCGATAATCCGCTGATCCCTGTAGGAGCTGGCTTGCCAGCGAAGGCGGCCTTGAGCCTTGCACCGCCCATGACGACGCCTTCGCCGGCAAGCCGGGCTCCTACAGGGTGTGGCGTTGACCACAATTCATCGATACACCGCTGATCCCTGTAGGAGCTGGCTTGCCAGCGAAGGCGGCCTCGAGCCTTGCAGCGACCATGACGACGCCTTCGCCGGCAATGCCTGGCCCCTACAGGGTGTGGCGTTGACCACAATCCATCGATACACCGCTGATCCCTGTAGGAGCAGGCTTGCCAGCGAAGGCGGCCTTGAGCCTTGCACCGCCCATGACGACGCCTTCGCCGGCAAGCCGGGCTCCTACAGGGTGTGGCGTTGACCACAATCCATCGATAATCCGCTGATCCCTGTAGGAGCTGGCTTGCCAGCGAAGGCGGCCTTAAGCCTTGCACCGCCCATGACGACGCCTTCGCCGGCAAGCCGGGCTCCTACAGGGTTTGGCGTTGACCACAATCCATCGATACACCGCTGATCCCTGTAGGAGCTGGCTTGCCAGCGAAGGCGGCCTCAAGCCTTGCAGCGCCCATGACGACGCCTTCGCCGGCAAGCCGGGCTCCTACAGGGTGTGGCGTTGACCACAATTCATCGATACACCGCTGATCCCTGTAGGAGCTGGCTTGCCGGCGAAGGCGCCCTTGAGCCATGCACCGCCCATGACGACGCCTTCGCCGGCAAGCCGGGCTCCTACAGGAGCACACAGGCCGTGAAGCGAAAGCTTTCACGGCCTGTGTGTTTGCAGCGTTACAACGGTTTACGCCGAATGATAAGTCGGCAGGGCAAACCGTTGCTGGCTTTGCAGCATGGAGATTTGCGGCAGTTCGCTGGCTTGTTCCGCAAGGTCGCGACGGATCGCGCTGATCACCCACGAGAGCTGATCGCCAGCATGCAATTGCTGGTAGGAAATCGAGCGTTTAAACACTTTGCCTTCGGTGCTGCGCAGGGTCAGCAGGATGCCACCGTCAGGACGTGGCTGGGTGGTCACTTCGAAATTGGAGAACAGGGACGAAAATTTTTCTTGAATCAGGCTCATGTCTATCGGCTCCGTTAGCACTTGATTGGCAAGCATGGAGAGGTAGTTGCAGCCTTTGTGCCAGCCTTTGTATTTTTAAAAATCCTTGTAAATCAATAAGTTAAATTCATGGTGATTTGAGCCGTTCGTGCAATCTGCATGAACGGCCATCGTGCATCCTGCATTTTGCGTGGTCGTCGCCGTTTCCATGGAACCAATCGCCAGGCGCGGACTCGCGATTTCGCCCCAGCGGATCATGGATACAAAACATTGCAAAAACCGCGTGTACAGCCCCGGAAGCGCTGACGTATTTTCGGCCTCAATAAATGCCGCCCGATAATAAAAAACACCGAACGGGAGCTTCCATGAGCACGCCGCACGACACGATTACCTGGGGCATGATGCTCCGCAAACTCCCTGCCATTGCCAAAGCCATCCCCCGTGTGGTGAAAGGCATGAAAGCGGCCAACGTCAAGGACCCGGCCCAACCCTGTGGCCTGGGCTGGAGCTTCGAGCAGGCGGCCTTGCGCAATCCCGATGGCCCGGCTTTGCTGCAGGGCGACGTGGTACTGAGTTATGCACAGGTCAACCAATGGGCCAATCGCATTGCCCATCACCTGATTGCCCAAGGCATCCGCAAGGGCGATGGAGTGGCGGTGTTCATCGAGAACCGCCCGGAACTGTTGGTGGCGATTCTGGCGGTGGCCAAGGTCGGCGCGATCAGCGCCTTGCTCAATACCTCGCAAACCCGCGACACCCTGGCCCACAGCCTGAACCTGGTGGCACCCGCGGCAATCATTGTCGGCGAGGAGCTGGTCCCGGCGTTTTCGGCGGTGCGCGAACGGGTGTCGATCACGCCTGGGCGCACCTGGTTTGTCGCCGATCAAGGCACCCATACCCATCCGGGCATTGCCCCCGACGGGTTCATCAACCTGATGGCGGCCAGCGTCGATGCTTGCAGTGACAACCCCGCCAGCAGCCAGCAGGTTTTTTTCGACGACCCGTGTTTCTACATCTACACCTCAGGCACCACCGGCTTGCCCAAGGCCGGCGTGTTCAAGCACGGCCGCTGGATGCGCAGTTCCGCCAGCTTCGGCATGATCGCCCTGGATATGCGCCCCGAGGATGTTGTCTATTGCACCTTGCCGCTCTATCACGCCACCGGGCTGTGCGTGTGCTGGGGTTCGGCGATCAGTGGCGCTTCAGGCTTTGCCATCCGCCGCAAGTTCAGCGCCAGCCAGTTCTGGAACGATGTGCGTCAGTACCGCGCGACCACCCTCGGCTACGTCGGCGAGCTGTGCCGTTATCTGGTGGATCAACCGCCCGCTGCCGACGACAACCAGCACCGCGTGACGAAGATGATCGGCAATGGCCTGCGCCCCGGCGCGTGGCGCGAATTCAAGACGCGATTCGGCGTCAACCATATCTGCGAGCTGTACGCCGCCAGTGACGGCAACATCGGCTTCACCAACGTGCTGAACTTCGACAACACCGTGGGCTTCTCCCTGATGACATGGGAACTGGCGGCCTACGATCACGACAGTGGCTTGCCGACTCGCAACGCCAAGGGCTTCATGCGCAAGGTGGCCAAAGGCGAGCAGGGCTTGTTGCTGGCGAAGATCGACGACAAGGCGCCGCTGGATGGCTACACCGATCCGCAGAAAACCGCAAAGGTCGTGCTCCACGACGTATTCGCCAAAGGCGACCGCTACTTCAACACCGGCGACCTGATGCGCAACATCGGTTTCGGCCACGCCCAGTTCGTCGACCGTCTGGGGGACACCTATCGCTGGAAAGGCGAAAACGTCTCGACCACCGAGGTCGAGAACATCCTCCTGCAACACCCGAACATTTGCGAAGCCGTGGCCTATGGCGTGGAAATCCGCAACACCAACGGCCGCGCCGGTATGGCCGCGATCACCCCTGCCGAATCCCTGGCGACCCTGGATTTCAGCGAGCTGCTGGCCTTCGCCCGGGAGCAGATGCCGGCCTATGCCGTGCCTGTGTTCCTGCGGGTCAAAGTGAAAATGGAAACCACCGGAACCTTCAAATACCAGAAGACCCGGCTCAAGGATGAAGCCTTCGACCCCGGCAGGACCGGTGATGATCCGATTTACGCCTGGCTGCCAGGGACCGGGACTTACGTGCCGGTCACCGAGCAGTTGCTTGAGGACATTCATGGCGGCAAGTACCGTTATTAATGTGGCTCTTATTGAAAGTGGCTATGACCGTCCATGAGAAAAAACAAGTGACAGCTTCGGGGCTCATCGGGAAACTGTCGCTTTGCGAATAACCGAAAGTGGAGCCCCCGATGTCAGACCAAAGCCGCCAGATGACCCCCGAAGAAGCCGCTGAATTTGCCGAACAGGTATTCAACAAGGCGCGCGAGGGCGATGCGGCCATGATGGCAGCGCTGCTGACCAAAGGCCTGCCGCCGAACCTGCGCAACCACAAGGGCGATACCTTGTTGATGCTGGCCGCTTACCACGGCCATGTGGAGACGGTAAAAGTCCTGCTCGAGCACAAGGCCGACCCGGAAATCCGCAACGACAACGGCCAGAGCCCGATTGCCGGCGCGGCGTTCAAGGGCGACCTGGCGGTGGTCAAGGCGTTGGTCGAAGGCGGTGCGCAGGTTGAAGGTTCGTCCTTCGACGGCCGCACGGCGCTGATGATGGCGGCGATGTTCAATCGCGTGGAAATCGTCGACTACCTGATCGGCAAGGGCGCCGATCCGAAGGCCAGGGACGCCAATGGCATCACCGCGCTGGATGCGGCCAAGACCATGGGTGCGGTGGATACCACGGCGCAGCTGCAGAAATTGCTCGGCTGATCGGCAACGTCCTCAGGCAAGCCAAACGCCTTGGCGAGGGGAGTTAAGGCGCGGAATCTGTAGGAGCTGGCTTGCCAGCGAAGGCGGTGTGCCAGACGACATCGATATCAACTGACAGACCGCCATCGCTGGCAAGCCAGCTCCTACAGGTTCCGCGCTTAACCGGCTGGCATTGGGCCTGCCCCCTCGCTGCAGGAGTCCACTGACGCAAAAGGGAGTTTCCAGAAAAACCGAAGCCTCAATACACCCACACCTCAACCCGCCGATTCCTGATCCGCCCCTCGTCCGCGCTATTGGCCGCCACCGGCATCTCGGCGCCGAAGCCGCGAACCTCGCGCAACACCACTCCGCTTTTCACCAGCTCCCGGCGCACCGCCATGGCGCGCAGTTTCGACAGCAGATCGGCCCGCGCCGGGTCACTCTTGGCGTCGCCAAACCCGGCCAGCGTCACCTGTCGACGGGTCTTGCCGTGCTGCTTTATATAGTCGAGCACCCTTGAAAGGTCCTGCCGGGCCTTGTTGTCCAGGGTCGCACTGCCTTCTTCGAAGCGAAAATTGACCGACAGCCGCTGGGCGTGGCGACTGAGCGCCTGATAACCCTCGGGCATCAGCACATTCGGCGTGACCGTCATGGCCTGCACGGTCTGGGCGATAAAACCATTGGCCGCGACGATGGCCTGGCCCTGATGGCCCTGGGTGAAGACGACCAGCGCTTCGGCCCAGGGATTGTGCCCGGTGGGCGGCAGGTAAAAGTACAGCCGACGGGACAATGGATAGTCTTCCGTGGCGATCAGGCTGTCGAGCGGCAGCATGGCCTGGGATTGGCCGTCGGCAATGGCCACGGCTTTGGCCTGGCGCACGTAGGGCAGGCCGATGAAGCCGATGCCTTGCGGGTCCAGGCTCACCGCGTCGGACAACTGCTCGCTGGATTCGAAACGTTTCGCGGTGTTGCTCAGGGTTTTCCCACGACCTGCGAGAACCAGTTCGTTGAACGTGTCATACGTGCCCGATTGGTCATCCCGCGCATACAGATGAATCGGCCCGCCACGACCGCCGAGTGCTTCCCAGGTGCTCACCTCGCCGCTGAAAATCCGCGCCAGTTGTTCGGTGTCGAGTTGATTCAACGGGTTTTGCGGATGAAGGATGATCGCCAGGCCATCGATGGCGATCACCTGCTCGGCGTCAGGTTGTTTCAGGTCGCCCAACGATTGCAGGGCTTCCCGTTCGCTGTCCTTGATCGGGCGCGAAGACGCGGCGAGATCGGCGCTGGCGTTTTGCAGGGCGGTGAAGCCGGTGCTGGAGCCGTGAGCCGCAATGTCCACCGCCACCCGGCGCCCTTGAACGGTTTCGCCGACCACCCGCAGTTCGTTGGCGGTGTCCGGCGCTTCGCGGTGAATCTTGTGCAAACCCTGCTCGCGCATCAGGCCTTCGACCAGGGCCGGGCCCAGTGCGGCGCCGATCGTATTGGAACCCTGGATGCGCAGCACCGAACCCTGTTCGGGTGTCGGCAGATCACCGGCCGAAGCCGCCTGCGCCAGGCTCGCGCAGAGCACCCACAGGAACAACACGCGCAACATCATGCGGGCACCTTAATAAGTCAAAGAAAGTGCCGGGAGAATAAGTCAGTAAGGTGACCGAAAGATGACAGATCCATAACCCGTCTAACGCGTAGAATTGCGCTCTGGAGCAAATCTGAGGTTGCAGTGGTGGATTTACAGCGGGGCTTCGTCCTGACCCGGCATTGGCGCGACACACCGGCCGGTACGGAAGTCGAATTCTGGGTGGCGACCGATACCGGTCCCCAGCGTATCCGCCTGCCTTATCAACCTTCGGTGGCGTTCATCCCGGCGGCCCAGCGCGAGCAGGCCGAGGCGCTGTTGCAGGGGGAAAAAAACCTCGAACTGCGACCGCTGGCCTTGCAGGATTTCGAGCATCGCCCGGTGCTCGGCCTGTATTGCCAGCAGCATGGGCAACTGATGCGCCTGGAAACCGCGCTGCGCAAGGCCGGCGTCGATATGTTCGAAGCCGACGTGCGGCCGCCGGAGCGCTACATGATGGAGCGGTTCATCACGGCGCCGGTGGTCTTTGGCGGCACGCCCACTGCCGAGGGCCTGCTGCTCGACGCGCAGATGAAACCCGACCCGGACTACCGACCCACGCTCCGGCTGGTGTCCCTGGACATCGAAACCACCGCCCGGGGCGAGTTGTATTCCATCGCCCTGGAAGGCTGTGGCGAGCGTCAGGTCTATATGCTGGGCCCGCCCAACGGTGACCACGGCGCGGTGGATTTCCAGCTTGAATACTGTGACTCGCGCACCCTGCTGCTGAAAAAACTCAATGAGTGGTTCGCCCGCCATGATCCCGACGCGATCATCGGCTGGAACGTCGTGCAGTTCGACCTGCGCGTACTGCACGAGCACGCCCGGCGCCTGGCGGTGCCATTGAAACTGGGGCGTGGCGGCGAGGAAATGCAGTGGCGCGAACACGGCAGCCGCAATCATTACTTCGCCGCGGCCGCCGGGCGATTGATCATCGATGGCATCGAATCCCTGCGCTCGGCGACCTGGAGCTTCCCCTCGTTCAGCCTGGAAAACGTCGCGCAAACCCTGCTTGGCGAAGGCAAGGCGATCGACAACCCTTACCAGCGCATGGACGAAATCAACCGCATGTTCGCCGAGGACAAACCGGCCCTGGCCCGGTACAACCTCAAGGACTGCGAACTGGTGACGCGCATCTTCGCCAAGACCGAGTTGCTGACCTTCCTCCTGGAACGGGCCAGCGTCACCGGTTTGCCGGCGGACCGCAGCGGTGGGTCGGTGGCGGCCTTCACCCACCTGTACATGCCGCTGATGCACCGCCAGGGGTTCGTCGCGCCCAATCTCGGCAGCAAGCCCGCGCAAGCCAGCCCCGGCGGATTCGTCATGGACTCGCAACCGGGGCTGTATGAATCGGTGCTGGTGCTGGACTACAAAAGTCTCTATCCGTCGATCATCCGCACCTTCCTCATCGACCCGGTGGGCCTGATCGAGGGCCTCAAGCATCCCGCAGACAGCGAGTCGGTGCCGGGTTTTCGCGGCGCGCGTTTTTCCAGGACCCGGCACTGCCTGCCGGCGATCGTCGCCCGCGTCGCCGAAGGCCGGGAAACCGCCAAGCGCGAGCACAACGCGCCGCTGTCCCAGGCCTTGAAGATCATCATGAACGCTTTCTACGGCGTGCTCGGCTCCAGTGGCTGCCGCTTCTTCGATACGCGCCTGGCGTCGTCCATCACCCTGCGCGGCCACGAAATCATGCTGCGCACCCGCCAGTTGATCGAAGCCCAGGGCCACACGGTGATCTACGGCGACACCGACTCGACCTTCGTCTGGCTGCGCCGCGCCCACGGCCAGCAGGAAGCGGCGCAGATCGGCCGCGCCCTGGTGGACCACGTCAACCAGTGGTGGCGCGAACACGTGCGCCAGGAATATGGCCTGGACAGTGCTCTGGAACTGCAGTTCGAGACCCATTACAAACGCTTCCTGATGCCGACCATCCGCGGCGCCGAGGAGGGCAGCAAGAAGCGCTATGCCGGGCTGGTGACCCGCGCCGACGGCAGCGATGAAATGGTCTACAAAGGCCTGGAAACCGTGCGCACCGACTGGTCGCCGCTGGCCCGGCAATTCCAGCAGGAGCTATACCTGCGCATCTTCAATCGCCAGCCTTATCAGGATTACGTGCGCGACTATGTGCGCAAGACCCTGGCCGGTGAGTTCGATGACCGACTGATCTACCGCAAGCGCCTGCGTCGCACCCTCGACGATTACCAACGCAACGTGCCGCCCCATGTCCGCGCGGCGCGTATCGCCGACGACTACAACGACCGTCAGGGCCGGCCGCGGCAGTACCAGAACGGGGGGTGGATCAGCTATGTGATCAGCGTCGCCGGGCCCGAACCGCTGGAGATCCGCAGTGCACCCATCGATTACGACCACTACGTCACCCGGCAATTGCAACCGGTGGCGGATGCGATCCTGCCCTTCGTCGACGACGACTTCTCGACCCTGATCGGTGGGCAACTAGGCCTGTTTTGAGTCCAGCAGGGTTAACGTCCACGCGTCAGGAATGCCGTGGAAATACTGATCCAGTGCCCGGTTGAAGAGATTGTCTTCGCTATCGATCTGAGCGAACAGGGTCATCGAGGAGTGAAACTTGAGCTCGTCAGGGTGGCCGAAGATCGCCGCAATCGGGCGCGGCTCAATGTCCAGGACCAATTGCGTGCAGGTGCGCAGGCGCGTGCTCAACACCGGGTGTTGCAGGTAGGCCTGCGCTTCCGCGGCGGAGTGAATCGCGAAGTGACGGGACATCTCGCTGTCCCCCAGCCCGGTGAACTGCGGAAAGATGAACCACATCCAGTGGCTGCGCTTGCGGCCATCGCTCAGCTCATCCTGAACCCGTTCGAATACCGGGTTCTGCGCCTGAATGAAGCGTTGCAGGTCGAACCTGTCGAGTGGATCGGTGCTTCTCATGCGCAAGCCCTCTGACACAACCGCGATGGCTCAGACCATGGCCAGCCGTTGCTTTCGTTGTGGCGCGTGAAACGCATGGTCCAGCGCCTCCAGATCTCCGGTTTCAAGCCGCAATTGCGCGGCTTGCGCATTCAGTTGCACGTGTTCAGGGCTGACCGCCTTGGGGATGGCGATTACGTCGTCCTGACGCAGAATCCATGCCAGCGCGACCTGCGCCGGCGTCGCGTCGTGTCGGACGGCAACGTGCATGAGCGCCGGGTGGGCCAGCATCTCCCCACCCTGGCCGATTGGACAGTAGGCCATGACTGGCAGGCGATGCTGCTGGCACCAGGGCAGCAGATCGAATTCTATGCCACGTTCTTCCAGATTGTAGAGCACCTGGTTAGTGGCGCAGGCCGGCGCGGCCAGTTCGTGCAGGTCATCCAGGTCGAAATTGGACACGCCCCAGCGGCCGATCTTGCCGGCTTCGCGCAGGCGCTCGAACGCGTCGACGGTTTCCTCCAGGGGATACTGGCCACGCCAGTGCAACAGGTACACATCAATGTAGTCGGTACCCAGCCGTTGCAGACTGCGCTCGCACGCCTGGGGGATGCCGTCGCGGCTGGCGTTGTGCGGGTACACCTTGCTGACCAGAAACACCTGGTCGCGCCTACCGGCAATGGCTTCACCCACCACTTGCTCGGCACCGCCTTCGCCGTACATTTCAGCGGTGTCGATCAGGGTCATGCCCAGCTCGATGCCCTGGCGCAACGCCGCCACCTCCTGGCTGCGCCGTGAAGGGTCCTCCCCCATGCGCCAGGTGCCCTGGCCGATGACCGGTACGTTGACGCCTGCCAGATCGAGGGTGCGCATGCACATCTCCTTTTTTCGATCGATGGGTACTCTTCGGTTGGCAGCACAATAGCGCAGTGGTTCCATGCAAAACTCAATTATCCCGGTGTACCCCGCCCCCCTGTAGGAGCTGGCTTGCCAGCGAAAGCGTCCTGACAGCCAACACATATGTTGAATGTTCTATCGCTTTCGCTGGCAAGCCAGCTCCTACAGGGTACGGCGTACAGCGCAAGCAGCCACCAGCCACCAGCCGAGATCTTTTTATCCTGTCCACCACCCAGCATTTACAGACCACCGGTACTGCACTTTTCCCCGTTTCCCGGCTCTATCCCATGGCCAGCCTGCGGCGATCCCCACCGCAAGCCCATGTCCAAGTTCAAACACCCATGGTTCGAGTGTTACCCCTCATCACGATGCACACCCGCCGTTACAGCCTGCTGCTGGCCTGTTTGTCGACGCTCTGCTTCACCGGATGCACCCAGCAACAGGGCGGCGACATCATCGACCAGTTCCGCCAAGGAAAACCCCAGGAATTCCTCCAGACCAGCGTCGACCGCATGGCCACCCTGGCGATGCGCGACAACCTCGACAGCCTCTACTTGCTCATGAGCAAGCTCTACCTGCGCAATCCCGAGGAGTTGAAGAAGTCCGGCTTCCTCGACGCCCGCACCGCCGGGCAGCAAGTGCGCATGGCCATCGAAATGCAACAGCCGCTGCCGACCTTGGGCGGCAAAAAAGACCTGGCGGCGCTGAGTTTCGCCATGAGCCCGGAATTCCTCGGCGACCGGGTCGGTGCCTTCATCTATGCCATCGGCAGCATGCTGGTCACTGCCCACGGCAATCGTCTCGAGTTCTACATGACCGATGCGATCAACCCGACCTTCGTCAGCAACGCCGCGCGCAACATCGAGAAAGCCACCTGGATCCTCAGCCAGCGCCAGAACAAGCAGGGCGGGCCCTTGCTGTTTTCCAACGAGATTTCGGAGGAGGGCAGCAACCTGAGTTTTGCCGTGGAATTCGGCAAGATCGTCGCGCGGCTGGACCTGCTGACGCAGATGCTCGACGAGCGCTACCGGCGGATCGGCCTGAATTACGCCCAGAGCTTGCTGTTCCTCAATTTCCTGCCCGTGCAATAAATCTGGCGGACTGCCCCCGATCCATCGACCGCCCCCATCCCCCTGTAGGAGCTGGCTTGCCAGCGAAGGCGTCCTGACAGCCAGCGCCTGTGTTGAATGTGACGGACCCTTCGCTGGCAAGCCAGCTCCTACAGGGGTCCGGGTAAATCCATAGAGTCAGGTCGGCTGACACACCGCGTTCGCAGGCAAGCCCGTTCCCAGCGCACATAGGCATAACGATAGACCGCATCGATATAACTGGTTATAAGAAAAATCGCTATGCTGCGGGCCAGTTCTCTTATGCGATTTTTGTGGGCGTGTTAATGGAATTCGTTAACTTCGGGTTGGTGGTCGCAGGTTTAGTGGTGGGTTTCATCGTCGGCATGACCGGTGTGGGCGGCGGCTCATTGATGACGCCGATCCTGCTGTGGTTCGGTGTCAATCCGGCGACGGCGGTGGGCACGGATCTGCTGTACGCCGCGATTACCAAATCCAGCGGCGTTCTGGTTCATAGAAAGAACAACAACATCGATTGGTCAATCACCGGCTGGCTGACCCTCGGCAGTGTGCCGGCGGTGCTGATGACGCTGTGGTTCCTGAGCACCCTGCAGACATCCCCCGATGCCATGAACGCCGTGATCAAACAGGCCCTGGGCTTTGTCCTGTTTGCCACCGCGCTGGCGATTTTCTTCAAGAAGCGCTTGCTCGATTTCGCCCACAAACGCGCGGGCGGCAACTACAACCCCAGCGGCCCACGCCTGAACGGGCTGACCGTGCTGACCGGCCTTGTGCTCGGCACCATGGTCGCCCTGACCTCCATCGGTGCGGGCGCCCTGGGCACCGTGGCCCTGTTCATTCTTTATCCAATGCTGCCCACCCGCCGCCTGGTGGGCACGGAAATCGCCCACGCCGTACCCCTGACCCTGGTCGCCGGCCTCGGTCACGCGAGCATGGGCAACATGGATTGGCACGTACTGGGCTACTTGCTGGTCGGTTCGCTGCCGGGCATTTACCTGGGCAGTCACCTGACTGGCCGCATCTCCGACGAAATGTTGCGTCCTTGCCTGGCCACGATGCTGGCGCTGATCGGCTACAAACTGGCGTTCTGATCTGCGCCGCAGGCCTCAATCACTCACGGGTGAAAATTTCCAGCAGGTGCCCGTCCGGGTCATCGAAGTAGACCCGCCGGCCACCACCGTAGTCATCTATTTCGTCCAGTCGCTGCTTGCCGGGATCAGCCCACCAGGGTTGCTTTCGCGTTTGCAGACGGGCGAAGGCCGCATCGAACTCCTCGTCACCGAGCAAAAACGCATAGTGCTGGGAAGCGATCGGCGGGTCGTTGTTATAGAAATCCAGCGACACGCCGTTGTCGAGCTTGACGATCAACATCGGGCCAAAGGGTTCAGGAGCGGCCAGGCCGAGGATGTCTGCCAGAAAATGGGCCGATGCCTGCTTGTCGCGGCACCAGACGATGGTGTGGTTCAGCTGAGCGCTCATGGGAGGAGCCTCCAGGGACTCTCCCATGAGTTAAGCACTGTTGCTTTAAACCTTCGACGTATCGCGTGCCATCACTGTGATCTCGAGCCCGTCGTCGTCCAGTTGTTCCACGATCTCCCAGCCCAGTCTGGCGTAAAGCGACTGGGCCGAGTCGGTATATAGAAAGAGCCTGGGGATTGCGAGTGCCGCCGCCTCCTCGACGATACGCGACACCAGCCCGGAGGCGATGCCCCGACCACGATGCTCGGCCTTGACGTAAACGCCTGCCAGCCAGGGCGTCAACTCGGGCCGTGATCCCAGATCACTCTCGATCAGCAGGGCTCCGCCAAGCAGTTGCGTACCATCAAGGGCGACTAGCACGGTGGGCACGGTACCTTTGCCGCATGCAGCGCGCATACGTTCGGTTCTTGCCTGGAGGGTGTCGCCGGGTTTGAATTGACCCCATTCCTTGAAATTCAGCTCGGCCAATTCCGGGATCAGGGCGGGGTGGTTGCAGAGGTAATCGATTTCCATGTTGAATTGAAGCTCCTTTGCCTGGCGCGGACGATTCAGTCGTCGCGAAGATGAACCACAATAATGCGCTCGGAACCGCTGATCAATCCACGTTCGATACTCAATGATCTGTTGCGCAATGACCGCCCTGACCTAAGCTTGGGGCAGGGCGAAACATAATTGCGAAGCGTCCCCGGAACGAACGCCGCGATGCGCAATCATTAGAGCGTGGATATCAAAAAGGAGATGCGCATGCTCATCAGGTCATTGACCCTGGCTACCCTGCTGGCTTTCGCCGGTCCCTTGTTCGCCGCCGATGGCGACTCACCGCTGGACATGGACAAGGGCAGGGCCCGGCCATTGATCGTCATCGCTCCGAGTACGGTCGATCCCACATGGGTCAGCTTGAAAAAGGCCCTGGATGAGCCGGCCAACCGCAAGGGCTTCGACGATCGCAACATGGTGCTGTACACCGTGCTCAACCTGATGGGCCAGCGCGAAGGCAAAGACCTGGGGCCGCAAGACACGGCGGCATTGATCCGCTCGCTCAAGTTGGGCGCCGGCGCGAAGACCAAGGTGATTCTGGTCGGCAAGGACGGCGAAAAGAAACTGGAACAGTCGGATGCGGTCGACCTGCAGGCGATCTTCAAGACCATTGACGAATTGCCGGCGACAGAGAAAGAAGCAACCGTGCCGACACCACCGCCAGTGACCGAACCCGCCCCGGCCAAGGGCGCCAAGGCGACAAAACCGAGCAAACCGACCAAGTCCGCCAAGCCCGCCAAGCCGCCTGAAATGCCGGACGATTGAATCCGCGCAGAATCTTTATGGAAAATGAATTCCCTGTAGGAGCTGGCTTGCCAGCGAAAGCGGTCTACCAGCCAAAACTTCTGCTGAATGTGCCGCCGTCTTCGCCAGCAAGCCGGCTCCTACACGGGATCGCTGGTGTTCACCGATTTCATGTTCACTGAAAATCCCCTGTAGGAGCTGGCTTGCCAGCGAAAGCGGTCTACCAGCCAACACATCTGCTGAATGTGCCGCCGTCTTCGCCAGCAAGCCGGCTCCTACACAGGATCGCTGGTGTTCACCGATTTCATGTTCACTGAAAATCCCCTGTAGGAGCTGGCTTGCCAGCGAAAGCAGCCTGTCAACCACCACCTCTATTGAATGTGCCACCGTATTCGCCAGCAAGCCGGCTCCTACACGGGATCGCTGGTGTTCACCGATTTCATGTTCACTGAAAATCCCCTGTAGGAGCTGGCTTGCCAGCGAAAGCGGCCTGTCAGCCACCACCTCTATTGAATGTGCCACCGTCTTCGCCAGCAAGCCGGCTCCTACACGGGATCGCTGGTGTTCACCGATTTCTTGTTCACTGAAAATCCCCTGTAGGAGCTGGCTTGCCAGCGAAAGCAGCCTGTCAGCCACCACCTCTATTGAATGTGCCACCGTCTTCGCCAGCAAGCCGGCTCCTACACGGGATCCCTGTCGTCTACCAATCTGGTGTTCGCTGAAGACCCCCTGTAGGAGCGAGCTTGCTCGCGAAAGCGGCGTATCAGTCAGCATCGATGTTGAAGGATCCATTGCCTTCGCGGGCAACCCGCTCCTATGGGTCGCCCACTTTCATGACTGCCATTGAACCTGTGGCCAGTTTATTTGCTCAGTGCGCCCAACACCGTATGCGCCACTTTCACCCGCTCAGCATTCGGGTAGTTCTTGTTGGCGAGGATCACGATGCCGATATCTTTCGAGGGCACATACGCGACATAGGCGCCGAAGCCACCCGTCGAGCCGGTTTTATTGACCAACACAGCGTCCGATTGTGGTTGCGGCGGATTCAGCCACTGGACTTTGTGAGCTTCCATCGCCATCTGCGTCGAGTTACCGGCGAGCAACTGATCAAGCGTGACCGGGTAGTGGTAGAGCTCCCAACCCAATCCCTGAGTCATCTCACCGACCTGGTAATACCCAGTGTGCGTGGCGGCGATTGCCCGCTGCAGCGGCGCTTCAAGCCCTGCCGGTTTCATGTTCACCTGAACATAACGCAGCAGATCCGCCGCGCTGGTTTTCACCCCATACGCCTCCGAATCCAGCGCCCCCGGCCCGACCCGCACCGGCTTGTCTTCCTTGTTGTACCCCTGGGCATAAAGCCCCATCTGATCCTGCGGCACCTTGAGGAAGGTGTGCTTCAACCCGAGTGTCGGCAGCAGGATCTTTTCCATCACCTCATCGAACGGCGCGCCCATGCTCTTGGCCGCCAGATAGCCAAACAGCCCCAGGCTCGGGTTCGAATACTGCCGGTGGCTGCCAGCGGCGTAGGTCGGTTGCCACTGCTTGAAATAGCCGAGCATCTTGTCCGGCGCGTCGGCCTCCTCAGGAAATTGCAGCGGCAGGCCGCCAGCGCTGTAGGTGCCCAGTTGCAATACGCTGATGTTGTCGAACGCACTGCCGCGCAGCTCTGGCAGGACGTTGCTGGCCTTGTCTGACAGGGAAAGTTTGCCCGTCGCCTGGGCGTAGGCGGCGAGGGTGGCCGTGAAGGTCTTGCTCACCGAACCGATCTCGAACAGGGTGTCTTCGGTGACCGCCGTGCCGTTTTCCTTCGAGGCCACGCCGTAGTTGAAGTAATGCGCCTCGCCGTTGACGGTGATCGCGACCGCGACACCGGCGATCTGCTGTTGCTGCATCACCGGTTTGATGGCGGCGTTGACGATGGATTCGATACGCTCGTCCGCTACGCAGTGACCGGCACCGAGGAAAAGTACGAAAGCGCTGTAGGACGCGAATTTGTTGAGGTTGTATCTAGGCATGACTGGGCCACTTTCCATGAGTTTCAATGATATTAACCGCTACATACCGAGCGGATTTTGAATCCGGGCCACCGACGTCCGATGATCGCGATCAAGCGATCGACCTCTCGCGCCGAGAGGCTATCGGTGGGTTCATCGAACGCGGGCTCGCGTTGAATGAAAATGCCAAGCATCAGGTCACCCGAACATTCTGCGCATGACCCGCCACCCCATGGCAACCACAGGCAAGGCGATGACCTTGCAGGACCACAGGGATGCCATTCATGCGCCTGCGCGGATGCCCCTCGACGAAAGCGAACTCGCCCAAGTGCAATGGGCAGGTGCCCTTGTCACCCAATACCGCAGGGGTTTTTCCGTTTATACGGTGCGTACCCGACAGTTGGCAGGACACGACCGTGCCACCGCTGCTGGTGGAGTCGCCCAGGCAGATGGGATGGGTCATGGTTATTGCCCCGGCATGCGAAATCGGAAGGGATCGACGCCATGGGTCTGCTGGTTTTTCGCTTTGCGGGCTTCGTCAGGCGGACGGACCATTTGCACCGTGGTGCTGCCATCCTTGCCGGAGTAGACCACTGCGCTGACTCCACCCTCCTGGTAGCTGGCAATCGTGGCGAGGTTGATTTCGACCAGGACGCCACTGACGCCGGTATTGCCCAGGCGCCGCCCGATGTCGTAGCCCTCGTCGACATTGCCCAACTCGATGCCGGTGCCGTCAACGTTGAGGCCATGCAGCGCATGGGTCAGGGCGATTTCGCCGTTGACGTTGTCAGTGCTGTCGTAGAACACGCGCACTGGTTTGTCGCCATCGGGCAGGGTTTCCAAGGCTTGTCGCCAGCCTGCTTGAAGGGCCTTGGCCTGTAGCGCGGGCTTGAGCAATTTTCCGTTTTCGTCCTGCATCGGGACTTTGATCGGGCGGTGCAGGTAACCCAGGATTGGAGCCCTGTCGAACTCCTGTACTTGATGACTGGCCCAACGTACCGGGAGCCATGGGGACGGTTCGAAGTGACCGGGGCCTCGGTTGCTCAGGGTTTGCCAGAGGGTGGGGAGTTGGGATTGCCAGTAGGCGGAGGACATGGTGGTGATAGGACGAACATGACCTTTCTTACCTTTGGCACGCTCACCCTCTTTATACCAATCCAGAAATGCATCATCACGATTCCAGTAGAACGCCCATAACTTGCCCATGTCGGTGTTTGTGTTTTGGTTGTCTTCCGAGTTATTGGTGGCGAAAGGACGGATATAGCTGTCAATGCGATCCGAACGAGTGACCAGCAGACCCGTCATACTTTCGAATATCGTTGGTACGGCGTGGACATTTTGAAGACCCGGAGTGCCAGCCTCGCGATAGCCGTTTCGAGTGACGTCACCATCGCGACTTACGACCAATGCCTGCGGCACTTTTGGATTGTCATCAAAAAACTGAAACAGGCGCTCAATCATGTTCTGCGCATGAGTGGTGTTGTCTGCGTCTTGCCAAAGGAACAGGGTGACACCCAGAGTCGCGGCATTGCGACCACTGAGTATAGTATTTGGGGCACCCGCATCTTCAGGTTGCTTGGGCGGCGCAATCGCAAACACCGGTATTGGCCAGTAGGCCACTGAATCGCTGGCCGAATGCTTGAATGCAACGCGTATATTGATACTCCGGGTGATCTCTCGAGAGCTCAATGAAGCATCGTAGTCCTTGGGGTTTTGCGAATAGATCGAGGTGAAATTGCTATTCTTGTTTTTTATTTCTCGCCAAATTGAAGATTGATGCCAATCATCAATGGCAAGCCCCGTACCTCGTATTTCCAGCGCATAGGTACGCTCACGCGTGGCAATTTGCTCGGTTACTTCAGCGATGACTTTTGATTTGTAAGTCGCAAGTTCTACCTTTTCGTAGGCTAAAGCCTTTCCAAACCAGTGCCCGCTGTAAGCCAACACCAGCGCACCCAAAATACTCGCGATTCCCCAGCGCATAACCGCATCCATATCCCTAAGCTCCCTATTTTCGGCTTGTGCTGTGTAAACGACGAAAAACAGAAACCCAAGCCAAACGGCCGAGAGTATTCCTGCTGCCCAGAAGTATCCCTTCAGCTGCGGTCGCTGTGATTTGTCATGCTGACGATCCCTCATTGGGCAACTCCTTTCACCGAGGGGCTCACAATCAGTGCCGGCGGTGTCAGCGAGACCAATTCGGTCGAAGGAAATTTACCTTGGAGGTAATACTGATAGCTGGCTTCGGCCAACGCTTGAGCCTGCGCACTCAGTCGCGACCAACCCTTCATCTTGATGACATCATCGAACTGTTCTTCATCCATTCTCCAATCCGCAATCGCCACCAACACCTCACGCATCACCGGATCATCCAGACACTTCGCCTGCCCAATCGCAATATCCATCGCTGTCACCCAGCGATGGTTTTCCGGACTGCGCAATACCGCCGAGTGATAGCTGTTTTCACTCAACTCTTTTGGGTCGATGTCCATGCGGGCCCGGATTTCGTTCGGCGTTTCCTCACGTTCGTAGCGGTAGTGATCTTTGGTCTGGAGCAACGCAAAACCGGACACCGCTGTGCGGCGGAAAGCGTGGGTCTGGTCGTCCGGCTCTTTGCCCTGGTTCCAGCGGGCGCGTACAACTTCCACATCGATTCGATCGGTGATGTTCTGCACAAAAATCCATTTGAAGGTCGCGCTGGGGTTGCCCAAAGCAGCGTTTTTCGAGACCGCGTCCGAGCGGTCCTTTCCCGATTCGTGAGTTGAGCCGGTTACGGCTTCGCCGCCGAACATCTGTGGCGCATGAGGCGGGTGCAGTTGCTCGGCATTGATGTTGCGCTCCTGGCCTTTCTGGATCGGTGCTCGCGAGGCCACCGCTGCGGCTGACCAACCACCAGGGTAACGCGGCTCGCCCTTGGCTCGGATAAGATCCTGTTGTGGAACTTTGCCAACGAGCACGGGTTTGCCTTCGCGCAGACGCTTGGTCCACAAGCGCTGGTAGAAACGCAAGGATTGCAAAGCGTTCATGGCTGGCTGCCCATCAGGGAGTACGTCCGGTACGCCATAAGTACCAATGCCATGCACGTCATCCAGCGCCACCGTGGTGTCGTCCGGGCTGAAGTACAGATAAACCTTGCCGCGATTGTCGCGCTCGGGAAACACCACGGTTTTCCCGTCTGTACCCAAACGTTGCCCCTGTTCAGGTGACCATCGCGGACCGGTCCGACCGCCATACCCCGGTACGCCACAACGCGCGGCGCTCAAGGGGGGTTGCGCATGGGGCGATTGGGTGATCCGTTGCACAAGGTTTATCAGCACTTGCAGCGTCTTTGAATTTTTCGGCGTCGTACCTGGCAACACCGAATAAGGCGAGTCCACCATGATTGCGCAGTCGGCGCAGCGTTCGCCCCGATCCACCAGCATCGCTTGAGCAAGCAAAGTGATCAGCGTGCCCTGGCTGTGCCCCATGATGGTGATGGTTTCATCGGGTGAGACGCGGCGAGTCTCGCTGACCAGCATCGCCAGCCGGGTCGCCGCCAGCACAAAGTAACGCCTGTTTGGCGCCTTACCCATGAACAGAGAATTATGCATCGTGGGTTGGGCCAAATGGCGCACCCATTTAGCAAAGCCCTCTTCGTACATCTCCAGCAGGTTGTTGGTGGCGTTGGCAAAAAAACCGCCACCTTTGGCGAAGTGACGATCAAGGCGATTGCCAAATCTGTCTTGAAATTGATCACGCAGCCTGGCCGGATCGCCATTTTCATCGCGCTTTATTTCGCCGGGTTCGGCTCTGTAACCCCAGTAAAAAGGGATGAACAGACTGCGGACGTCAGAGGCATTTGAATCGCGTTGATAAAGGTAGGTGTCGGGATCGTCGAGTATTTGCCTTTCCTTGTCTCTCCAGGCTTCTTTAGGTGTGCCCAAAGCCTTGTCGTACTGGACTCCATACCGCCCAGCCCGAAGATCCGGCCGATCCAACCGCTCGTTCACCCCCTGACACAACCCCGTCTCCACCGACTCATACGATCCCCCCGGATCATTGACCCCGTGCAGGAAAATCACCACCCCAGGCAAGTCCCCAGGGACCTCCATCTTGCGCTCGGTGGTGCAGTTCGCAATCAAGCGGGTGGTGCTCTGCGCCACTGTGTGAAAGCTCGACTCGCTCATTGACGCTCTCCCGTCGGGCCGGTTTTTCGCTGGGCCTTCACCCGGGCCTGATGCATCACCTCGCGCTCCACTCTCTGCGTCAAACCGCTTGCATCCGTTGAACCTTGCACCACGCTGCCATCGCCCAGCTCGATCTGGTACGCGTGGTCCGCTGCCACTCGGGGGCTTTCATCCGCGTGGCCCGGATAGTGAAAGGCCAGGCGTTGCGCCGCTGGATCACGGCTGAAGGACGGGATGGTAACGCTGTCGGTTTTCGGTCCGACCCAGTCATGGTCGCTGGCGTGCACCGTGACCTTGTCCTGGGTGCCAATCTCGATGCCGCCACCAATCTTGATGTAGCTGCCGTCGTCCGCCACCAAGCGAATGATGGGCGCAGTCACGACCACTTCACCTTCGGTGACCGACAGGTGCAGGTTCTTTTGCGCATTGAGCGCAATGTCATCTTCCTGGGCTTGCACGAGCACCTTGCCGCGATTGGCGATGGCGCTGATGCCTGCATCTTGCGCAAAGGCCGAAATCCCTTTGCCCGCGTTCAATCGCATGGCCGCACCGCTGGTCAATTGCAGGTGGTCCTGAGCCGTTGTGTCGTGGTTCTCACCGGCGTAGTGCACTTGTGAGCGCGGTGTGGCGCTGGCGATGCCCGCCTCGGCCGCCACGGCGAGCAGTGGGTCGCCCGAACTGTTGCTCTCCGGTGCAGGCCATTGAGTCAACGACTGGCGCAGCAGGTCGATGCCTTGGCTATCGACCTGTTGGCTGCCACGGGCGGCGGCGGTCTGGCCGAGCGACTGGAACAGTTCGCCACACTCGCTCAGCAGCTTGAGCAATTCTTCGCGGTCCAACTGCGAACCCTGCGCGCCGTGACGGGCATAAGTGGTCAATAACATGCCTTGGGCCGCTCGCAGAGCGATGGCCGCGTCGGTGCGCAGTTCGGCGCCATTGCCACGGGGCTGGGCTTGGCCGTCAGTTCTGGGCGTGGTGAGTTTGCCGAGGTTCAGCGCGGTGGCGTGATGGGTCGTGCCCATGCGGGCGCGCAACGCACCGGGTGTATCGTCGAATAGCAGTTCGTTGAAGCCGTTGCCTTTGTGTTCCCGGGTCTGGATGCCCGAGAGCGTTCGATTACCCGGTAAACCCGTGGCGTTACTGAAGCGCGGCGGTAAATGGTCAGCGTTGTAGAGTACCGAAGTGACAAGGGGGCGGTCGATGTCGCCCCCGAGGAAAGTCACCAGGACCTCCTGACCGATGCGCGGCAAAAACTGATGACCAAAACCGGCGCCCGCACTGGGCATGGCGACCCTGAGCCAGGTGGTGCCGGGTGCAGGATCCTGTCCGCGCTGCCAATGAAAGCGTACTTGTACCCGCGCCAGCGCATCGGTGAAGACTTCCTCTCCTTCAGGACCCACCACGATGGCGGTGAGCGGCCCCGAAATCGTCGGGCGAGGCGTGATGATTGCGGGGCGATACGGGATTTTATGGCGCACACACACGAAGCTGTTGTCGTAGCCTGCCGGCTGATCCGATAGATAGTTGTTACTGCCACGGTGTTCGACGCTCAGCAACAGGAAGTGGCGATCCGCAATGGGGTCACGGTCGTGATCGAAGTGCTGGGTCAACTCGAAGGTGTAACCGGGCAGCATGGCGCGACAGTTGCTGCTGCCCTGAAACGTCTTGCCCTGTACTTCCATGGCTTCCAGTCGATGACGCACCAGCGTCTCGCCATTCGCGGGCATCGCGTGGCTGTAATGGCCGGGAAAGTCGTAGATTTCGTAAGACGGGACCTCACCCTGGACGTTGAGGCTGGGCATGCTGACCGGCAGTGGATTTCGCGGTTGCCTGTAGTCGAATGTCTGAATGGCCATACGACCGGACTGCAAAACCCGGTTGCTGCTCCATTGAGTGATGGAATCGGCTGTCTCGGTGACCGAAGCACTGTGGTAGCGGATCTGCGGTTGCTGCGGTAACGGCTCAAGGTTGCGGGAATGGTCGGTGATTATCAGTTGATGTCCTTCCTTCGAGTGATCGAAGTAGAAGAACAGTCCTTCGCCTTCCAGCAGGCGCAAGACGAAATCCAGATCGTTCTCGCGGTACTGCGTGATGTAGCTGTGGGACTTGAGCGGCTGGTCCAGCCGGAATTCGAAACTGGGCAGCGCCTCATAGTGGGCAAACACCGTGCGAACGATGTCTTCGATCGTTTGCTCTTGAAATATCCGCGAGTCAGAACGGCGCGACAGCATCCACAGCCAGGGACTCAATGTTGCCGAGTAGCGCGCCAGCCCACCGTCACTGCCTTGCAGGCTGAAACGGTTGATATAACCATGAATAAAACGGGCCCCACCGGTTGCCAGTTCAATCTCCAGCAACGCGGGTTGCCCTATCAGGGACTTGAGTTCCAGTCGCGCATCCTGACTGATCAGCGACAACTCGAAACTGAACAGCGTCGACAATCCTTCAGTACCGCAAAAACGCTCCAGCAGCAGCGCGTGCTGACCGATGGCCGGGGTGGTCAGCTTGATCAAGCGTCGGTTCTGTGGCGCAAATAGTGGTGTCAGTTCCATTAACAAGTGTCCTACGGCATAAGCAACCGGTGTTCGACCCATGAGCGGTGCACCTCAGTGCTCACGGCGAAATACAAACACGGGAATTAAGACGCTTATGAAATAGCTTGTATGTAGGACGCTTCCTTTTTTAACAAACTGAGCAGCAATGCTGCCACGCGCAGTTGCACACACGGATATGCAGCGAACTCAGCCTTATGTGTGACGCCAATCAACTGTGGGAGCGAGGTGCTTGCGAAGTGTCTAGCGCACCAGGCTCGGCCGCTTGTTATCGAACGTCCAGCCCGGAATCAAGAACTGCATCGCCACGCTGTCATCCCGCGCGCCCAGCCCCATGCCTTTATAGAGCTCATGGGCCTTGGCCAGTTGATCCAGGTCCAGCTCGACCCCCAGGCCCGGTTTCTTCGGCACCTGCACGCAACCCCCAACGATTTGCAACGGGGCCTTGGTCAGGCGCTGGCCGTCCTGCCAGATCCAGTGGGTGTCGATGGCGGTGATCTCACCCGGCGCGGCGGCCGCAACATGGGTGAACATCGCCAGGGAAATATCGAAGTGGTTGTTGGAATGCGAGCCCCAGGTCAGGCCCCATTCATGGCACATCTGCGCCACGCGGACCGAGCCCTGCATCGTCCAGAAGTGCGGGTCGGCCAAGGGGATGTCCACCGATTGCAGCTGGATCGCGTGGCCCATTTCCCGCCAATCGGTGGCGATCATGTTGGTGGCGGTTTTCAGGCCTGTGGCGCGGCGGAACTCGGCCATGACTTCACGGCCCGAATACCCGTTTTCTGCCCCGCAAGGGTCTTCGGCATACGCGAGGACGCGATGCTGGTCGCGGCACAAGCGGATCGCTTCTTTCAGCGACCAGGCGCCATTCGGATCGAGGGTGATGCGCGCATCGGGAAAGCGTTCGGCCAGGGCGGTCACCGCTTCGATTTCGTCATCGCCACTGAGCACGCCGCCCTTGAGCTTGAAGTCCTTGAAGCCGTAGCGAGCGTGGGCAGCCTCGGCCAGGCGCACCACTGCATCGGCGGTCATCGCGGGTTCGTGGCGCAGGCGAAACCAGTCGTTGTCGGCATCCGGTTCGCTGCGGTAGGCGAGGTCGGTCTGGCGGCGATCGCCGACATAAAACAGATAACCGAGCATCTTCACTTCGTCGCGTTGCTGGCCTTCGCCGAGCAGGGCCGCGACCGGCACGTCCAAGTGCTGCCCCAACAGATCCAGGAGCGCCGCTTCCAGGCCGGTGACCGCGTGAATGGTGATGCGCAGGTCGAACGTCTGCAGGCCACGGCCGCCGGCATCACGGTCGGCGAAGGTCTGGCGCACTTGATTGAGGATCTTCTGATAGGTCCCGATCGGGCTGCCGACCACCAGGCTGCGCGCGTCTTCGAGGGTCTGGCGAATGCGCTCGCCCCCTGGCACTTCACCGACGCCGGTGTGGCCGGCGTTGTCCTTGAGGATGACGATGTTGCGGGTGAAAAATGGCCCGTGGGCGCCGCTCAGGTTGAGCAACATGCCATCGTGCCCGGCCACCGGAACAACCTGCATGCTGGTGATGATCGGGGCTTTTGCGGTGTCTTGTGCGTTCATTGTCTTGTCCTTAAAGCATGCTGACAGGAGCGTTCAGGCGTGGTCGGGCGCGGATTCGCCCAGTACGGCGGCGGGTGCGGATTTGGCTGTGCTACGCGCGGCGAAAACGATGATCGCGGCGATGATCGATGTGGCGGCCAGGCCATACAGCCCGCCCTGGATCGACCCGGTGTGTTCTTCCAGCAGGCCGAACGTGGTCGGCGCGACGAAGCCACCGAGGTTGCCCACCGAGTTGATCAGCGCGATGACACCCGCGGCGATGCGTGCATCCAGGTAAGCCTGGGGGATCGGCCAGAACAGCGACGAGGCCGATTTGAAACCCAGCGCCGCAAAGCAGATCGCAACGAAGGCAAAGATCGGCCCGCCGGTGGTGGACATGAACATCCCGGCCGCCGCGATCAGCAGGGCGGCAGCCACCCAGGCTTGCTGATGTTTCCATCTGGCCGACAGCGAAGCGAAGGCGTACATGCCGACGATCGACAGCAACCAGGGGATCGAGTTGAACAGCCCGACCTGAATGTCGCTGAGGTCGCCCATCTTCTTGATGATGCTCGGCAGCCAGAAGGTCGCGGCGTAGATGGTCAGTTGGATGAAGAAATAGATCAGGCAGAACAGGATGATCTGGCGATCCTTGAGCAGCTTGCCCAGTGACGGCTTGATCGGCGTCGCCGCTTCGCGGGCCAGTTGTTCGTCATCGATGGCCTTGACCAGCGCGTCTTGCTCGGGGCGAGTCAGCCATTTGGCGTCGTGGGGCCTGGAATCGAGCCAGAACCACACGAACACGCACAGGCAGACCGAGAACATGCCTTCAATGAAGTACATCCATTGCCAACCGTGCAGGCCCAAACCGTTGATCTGCAGGAGCAACCCGGACAGTGGGCCGGAGATCAGCGAAGCGATCGCCGAACCGCTGAGGAAGATCGCAATGGCCTTGCCGCGCTCGACACCCGGCAACCAGCGAGTGAAGTAGTAGATCACCCCGGGAAAGAACCCGGCTTCCGCCACGCCCAACAGGAATCGCAGGATATAGAAGTGGGTTTCGTTCTGGATGAAGGCCATGCAGGCCGCCACGATGCCCCAGGTCAGCATGATGCGGGTCAGCCAGATTCGTGCGCCGACTTTCTGCAGGAGGATGTTGGAGGGCACTTCGAACAGCGCGTAACCGATGAAGAACAGCCCGGCACCGAGGCCATAGGCGGCAGCGCCGATGCCCAGGTCATGTTCCATGTGGGTGCGGACGAAGCCGATGTTCACACGGTCGATGTAGTTGACGATGAACATGATCACGAACAGCGGCAGGACGTGCCGTTTCACTTTTGAGATGGCGGACTTCAGGACCGGATCGGCGCCGTCGTGCATCCCGGATATGGATGTACTCACTTGTTTTTCTCCCACTGATTATTTTTATGCGGGGTGTGACTGGGTGTTGCTGTGTTGATAGACATCATACAACTACATTTTTTTGTCCTGCAAGCGTAAAAACCGATTAAGCGGAGGTTTTTCTAGAGTATTCAAGATTGGCGTTGTCCGCGACAAGAGCAGAAATCCCCGGTGTTCAGGCTGTTGTTGAGTGTTGTCATACAAGTTAAGCGCTTTTTCTGAGGCTTCCACTCGATCAGGGTGCTACGATCCCGTGAGCCCCGCTTTCGGATGATTGCCATGCACCAAGACCTCGACGCGCCTGCCCGCAAGCGCACCCATAACCTGGCCCATGACCTGGTCGCCAAGCTGACCCAAAGCATCCTCCTCGGTCAGATGCTGCCGGGGGACAAGCTGCCGTCGGAGAACACCATCGTTCAGGAGCACGGGGTCAGTCGCACGGTGGTGCGCGAGGCCCTCTCGAAGTTGCAGGCGTCCGGGCTGGTGGAAACCCGCCACGGCATCGGCACCTTCGTGCTCGAGCGGGCCCCGGAGCAGGGGCTGCGCCTGAATGTCGACACCGCGCTGGGGGTGCGCAGCATTCTGGAATTGCGCCTGGGCCTGGAAACCCAGGCGGCGGCGCTGGCCGCTGTCCGTCGCACGGATCGGCAAGTGGCGCAGATGCGTGAAGCGCTGGACGATTATCAAGGCCTGCTCGCCAACAACGACAGCTGCGTCGAAGCCGACAAGCGCTTTCATCTGCTGATCGCCGAAGCCACCGGCAATCTGTGCTTCAGCGAAATCATGCAGCACCTGGGCCGCTCAATGATTCCCCGGACCCGGGTCAACGCCGCCGAACGCGGTGCAGCGGATCTGAGCAAGCTCGGGCAGCTCGCCAACCTCGAGCACGAGGCGATACTCAATGCCATCAAGCGCCAGGACCCGGATGCGGCGCGGGCGGCCATGTGGCTGCACCTGACCAACAGTCGTGACCGGTTTCTGGCGGATCGCGGGTAACCGCTGGTCTACTCGATAGCACCTCCTCCCTGGCCTTGCTTCCAAACAGTACGGCCCAGATTTGCTGGACCTCACCTGTGAGGTGCGTCATGGCTAACGAATCAACGTTCCAGGGTGGAACACCCACTACCGACCCGACCCGACCCATGCCCGGCACCGATGAGCCAAGCATGGATCAGGATGCGCCACCCGGCATGGACCCGGCCCGGGACCCGGCCGGCGCAGAGGCTGATCGACCAGAAGACTGGATGGACCCGACGGCGGATGAGGACGTGCCTCCGGCAGATGAGCCAACACCGCTGTCCGATGACAGGCGGTAACCGGAACCCGGCCAGTGTGCCGGGTTTTTTGAGAGTGGCAGGGCGGGTTCACCGAGTCATCGTTCTTCGCGGGCAAGCCACGCACCCACAGGTTCCGGGTTGATCCAAATGGTGTGCTTGACACAAACCCTGTGGAAGCTGGCTTGCCTGCGAAGGCGTCAGGCGTATCAGCGCCAATAAACGATCAGACACTGGCCCCTTGAATCACTACCACCCGCCGCTCCAGATTCAACGCCAGCACACTGATCAGCACAATCGCCGAACCCACGAACACCATCAATGTGGGCTGCTCCGCCAACGCAAAAGACGCAATGCCCATGGCAGTGGGTGGAATCAGGTACAGCGTCATCGTCGCCCGGCTCAGGTCCACATGCGCCAGCACATAGGCCCAGGCCAGATAGGCAAGGGCGCTGGGAAAAACACCAAGCGCAATCACCGCCAGTTGCACCTGCAGCGGAGCACTGACGACCTCGGCGGCCAACCCCGGCAAATAAGCCAACAACAGCAACGTCCCGAACCAAACCGTGTAACACACCAGCGTCAAGCCGTCGTAGCGCCGGGCATGCTGCTTCTGCAACGCAAAGTAAAAGCTCCAGGACAGCGCCGCCAGCAGAATCAGCAAGCCGCCGCCATTGATGCTGCCCAGTCCGTGATCGCCAGCCACCACAATCACCACGCCGAGCAAACCCAGGATCACACAGCCCCAGCGCCAGGCACTCACCCGGTCCTTGAACACGAAGCGCGCCAGTAGCGTGCTGAACAAGGGGGTCGATTGCGCCAATACACTGGACGCTCCGGCGCTGACGCCCTGCTGGCCGAAATTCAACGCGACGTGATGCAGGCTGACCGCAAAGAAACCCAGGGCCGCCAGCAGCGGCAGATCGCCAAGGCTCGGCAGGCGGATGCCGCGGATCAGCGCGACGACGCCCATGAATGCCGAAGCCAGCAGAAACCGCAGCAACGCCAGATGGCCGGGATCATAAGCTTGCAAACCGATATGAATACCGGTCGGGGAATACCCCCAGCAGGCGACGACAAATGCCATCGCCAGCACGATCTTGAGGGGGGAGGGGGAGACGGCGGTGAGCGCTTGCATGGTCGGATACCTGTGGGCCTGTGCACCGAGTATCAGAATTCGAACCATTCGCCACAACTGACTTATACTGCGTTAACTGTTCACTTTTGGTGATGTATGGAGCTGGCGCAGATTCGCATGTTCAAGACCGTCGCCGACGTCGGCAGCATTGCCCGCGCCGCCGAGTTGCTGCATTGCGTGCCGTCGAATATCACGGCACGGATCAAGGCGCTGGAAGCGGAGCTGGGGGTCGCGCTGTTCCTGCGCGAGGGTCGAGGGTTGCGAATCAGCCCGTCGGGGCAGACCTTCCTCGTCTATGCCGCGAAGATGCTCGCGCTCGCGGCTGAAGCCAAGCGCGCGCTCGATCCCGCGGCGGAGCCGTCCGGACCGTTGCGCATCGGTGCCATCGAGTCCTCGGCCACCGGTCGCTTGCCGCGCTTGCTGGCCAAGTTCCACAAGCGTTTCCCGAAGGTGGCGCTGGAACTGACCACCGGCCCCTGGGGCCAGCTGCTCGACGACACCTTCAACCATCGGCTCGACGGCGCGATAGTCGCCGTGGATGTCGAGCGCTCGCAACTCAAGCGCACGCCGATGTACCGCGAGGAGCTGCTGTTGATTGCCTCGACGTCCCTGGGGCCGGTACGCGATATCGCCGATTTGCAGGACAAGACCGTGTTCATGTGGCCACAGGGTTGCCCTTACCGGGCGGCGCTGGAGCACTGGTTATTGCGGCAGGGGCAGGCGTTGCCGATTGTCAGCCTGGCCAGTTACGGCGCGATCGTCGGCTGCGTCAGCGCGGGCGCCGGTGTGGCGCTGGTGCCTAAAGGGGTTTTCGACCAGTTCGCCAAAGGCGCCGGTTGCGCGGGCTATGAATTCCCCGACCTGACGGCCATCGACAACCTGTTCTACTGGCATGAAAACGCCGGGGTTCACCCGGCGCGAGAGGCGTTTGTGGCGATGTTGCGCGAGGAGTTCGCCTAGGCGCGCTCTATAACCCCACATCCCGCATCAACAACCCAAACCGCAACTCCACCGCATCCGGAATCGGCACATACACCGTATGCCCATCCCCCGGCGCCACTTCGATTGGCTCGCCTCTGATGTTCTGCAACTGATGCAGATCGAAGTGGAAGTTGCCCGCGGGCGTCATCAGTTCCATGTGGTCACCCAGGCCGAAACGGTTCTTCACCTTGACTTCGGCCAGTCGGTCGCGCCGCTCGCCGGTCAACTCGCCGACAAACTGTTGCCGCTCCGACACCGAACTGCCGTGCTGGTAGTTCTGATACTCATCATGCACATGCCGCCGCAGGAAGCCTTCGGTGTAGCCGCGTTGCGCGAGGGACTCCAGATCCGTCATCAGGCTGCGGTCAAACGCGCGACCGGCCACCGCATCGTCGATGGCCCGGCGGTACACCTGAGTGGTCCGTGCGCAATAGAAGTGGGATTTGGTCCGGCCTTCGATTTTCAGCGAATGCACGCCCATCCGGGTCAGGCGCTCGACATGCTGCACGGCGCGCAAGTCCTTGGCGTTCATGATGTAGGTGCCGTGCTCGTCCTCGAAGGCCGGCATCAGTTCGTCCGGTCGATTGGCTTCCTGCAACAGGAACACCTGATCGGTCGGGGCGCCGATCCCCAGGGTCGGTTCAGGCTGGAAGCTCTGGACGATTTCGCCGAGTTGATTTTCCGAGGCCTGTTGCGCCGAGTACTTCCAGCGACAGGCATTGGTGCAGCTGCCTTGATTGGCGTCGCGCCTGTTCATGTATCCGGACAGCAGACAGCGGCCGGAGTAGGCCATGCACAGCGCCCCATGGACAAACACCTCCAGCTCCATGGCCGGGACCTGCTCACGAATTTCGGCGATTTCTTCCAGGGACAGTTCCCGCGACAGGATGATCCGGCTCACGCCTTGTTGCTGCCAGAACTCGACACTCGCCCAGTTCACCGTGTTGGCCTGCACCGACAGGTGAATCGGCATCTGCGGGAAATGTCGGCGCACCAGCATGATCAGGCCCGGGTCGGACATGATCAGCGCGTCCGGCGCCATGGCAATCACCGGCTGCAGATCCTTGAGAAAGGTTTTCAGCTTGGCGTTGTGCGGGGCGATGTTCACCACCACATAAAAGCGCTTCCCCTGGGCCTGGGCCTCGCGAATGCCGAGGGCCAGGTTGGCGTGATCGAATTCGTTGTTGCGCACCCGCAGGCTGTAGCGCGGCTGGCCGGCGTACACCGCGTCGGCGCCGTAGGCGAAGGCATAGCGCATGTTTTTCAGGGTGCCGGCGGGGGCGAGCAGTTCCGGTGGGACAAGGTTCATGGATGAGTCGATCGCAAAAGTCGACGAGGGTAATCGGCTTGCCCGCGGGCTTCATTGATCTGGATCTATGCTTGATGAACAAACGGATGGCACTCGCGCGAACCGTGGCGGACTAAGCATCAGGACGCGACATTGCTTCCCTGCTGACTGACATGGATCGGACATGAACGAACAGACACTGCAAAACAAATCACTGGTGATCCTGTTGGGACTGGTCACCGCCGCGTTCATCTGGATTTTGCTGCCGTTCTACGCAGCGGTGTTCTGGGCTGTCATCCTCGGCATCCTCTTCGCCCCCCTGCAGCGCCGCCTGCAAGCGAAATTCGGCTGGCAACGCAACCTGACGTCGCTGCTCACCCTGGGCATCTGCCTGGTGATCGCGATTCTGCCGGTGATCATCCTCGGTTTCCTGCTGGTGCAAGAAGGGGCCTCGGTCTACCAGAGAATCGAAAGCGGCGAACTGGATATCGCCGGCTACGTGACGCATTTCAAACACAGCCTGCCGCCATACTTCCAGCACCTGCTCGATCGGTTCGGGGTCGGCGAGTTGGACGGTCTGCGAGAGAAAATCATCAAGAGTGCGGTAACAGGCAATGAATTTATCGCCACCCAGGCCTTCAGTTTCGGTCAGGGCACGTTCGATTTTCTGGTGAGCTTTTTCATCATGCTCTACCTGCTGTTCTTTTTTTTGCGCGACGGCACCGAACTGGCACGTAAAGTTCGTTCTGCCGTACCGCTGAAAGAGCACCAGAAACGGCGTTTGCAACTCAAGTTCAACCGCGTGGTGCGGGCGACAGTCAAAGGCAACCTGCTGGTGGCGATTACGCAGGGTGCATTGGGCGGTTTGATTTTCTGGTTCCTGGGTATTCCGAGCGCGTTGCTGTGGGCAGTGCTGATGGCGTTTCTATCGCTGTTGCCGGCGGTGGGGGCGGGGATCGTCTGGGCGCCGGTGGCGGCGTTTTTCCTGTTCACCGGAGCGATCTGGCAGGGCGTGGTGCTGGGGTTGTTCGGGGTTTTTGTGATCGGGCTGGTGGATAACGTGCTGCGCCCCATTCTGGTGGGCAAGGACACGAAGATGCCGGATTACCTGATTCTGATCTCGACCCTTGGCGGCCTGGCGATCTTCGGCTTGAATGGCTTTGTCATCGGGCCGCTGATCGCCGCGCTGTTCATGTCGAGCTGGGCGATCTTCATCGAAACCAAACCGCGGGTGCAGCTGCCTTAAGCGCTGAGCTGACCTTGGCCGATTCGTTGCGACAGTGCCTGGGCGTCCGGCAACGAGGTCAGCGGACCACTGATCGCTTCGCCGTCCTGCACCAGGTACCAACAGGCAAGCAAGCCAAGCGCTCTGAGTGGTGCGGGAACGGCGCTGCCGATAACGGACATGATCTGAACCTGGGACATAAGTACCTCCATCAATCTATGGAGCTACCTTACGGACCCAACGCCGGAACGGACAATCAACGCTTTCGATAGTCGTAATTGACGCTAGTGAGTCTTGGGCTCAGTCGACCACCAGGTCAAGCATGTGGACCACTTCCTGCTCATTGAGCAGGCCTTTGCGCACCAGGTTTTCCGCCAGCAGCGAGAGAAACTTGGCGCTGCGATGGCCTTCCAGGTGCTTGAGTTCGGTCAGTGCGTTGTACACCTTGCTGGAAGTGCACAAGCCGACGATGCGGTGCGGGTTTTGCGTGGGCATGAGGTCGTCCTTGTTATTATCAACCTGCTGTTTGCGGACAGATCCAGGTTTGCGGACCTGACATGACATGAATATGACCGTTTTCCCCAAGTGGGGGGAAGAGCGGCGAGTCAATCTTGCCAACTTGAACCGCAAAGACTGTCCCGACAGCGACCTTGAGGCGATTTATCCAGACCTGTACCGACAAACGGCGACAAAAAAGCCCCGCCGTCTGTCTGTAGGAGCGAGCTTGCTCGCGATGGTCGTTAACGATAACGCATGCTTACCGGCTAACCGCGGCGCTCTTACGCCCATCGCGAGCAAGCTCGCTCCTACAGTTACCAGCGGCGATAACCGTGGGGAGGGCCGTAGTAGCCGCGCGGTGGGTAGTAACCACGGGGCGGTCCGTAGTAAACCGGTGGCGGGGCGTAATAGACCGGTTGCTGCACGTAGACCGGTGCCGGCTGGTAATAAACCGGAGGCGGTTGTTGCACGTACACCGGTTGTGGCTGAACGTAGACCGGTTGCTGCACATAGACCGGCCGGTTGCTGTTGATGATCGCCGAACCGACGATGGCCGAGCCGACGATCGCACCGAATACCGCCGGTCCTTCCCAACCGTGACCGCCGTGACCGCCGCCAGCTTCAGCCTGCCCTGCGATGGCCAGCGTACCGATCAGCAAGGCAACTATGGGGATTTTACGGATCATGATAATTCCTCGGTTCTTCGACCCGGCGCCTGGCTCTGCAATAGACCCAGGGATTGTCGCGGGGATACTTCTAAGACAGCGTTTTTCTGCAAATCAGCACAGCCATTGGGTAAATTTTGTGTAAGGTCTGTACCGGCTTTCTTAGCGTCGTACGCTGTCACCGGCAGGTACGCGAATATGATCGATCAGACCGGCTGGACTGGCTAATCCCGTCCATCCGAAAGTGCTATTGAAGGAGATTCACATGCAGATGAACCCCAACAAAGACACCCAGCTGTGCATGTCCCTCTCCGGGCGCCCTGGAAACTTTGGCCTGCGATTCCACAATCATCTGTACGAACAACTGGGCCTGAATTTCTACTACAAGGCCTTCAGCAGCCAGGACCTGCCAGGCGCCATCGCGGGCATTCGCGCCCTGGGGATTCGAGGCTGTGGCGTGTCCATGCCATTCAAGGAGGCCTGCATTGCGCTGGTCGATGAGCTGGACGCGTCGGCCGCGGCCATTCAATCGATCAACACCATCGTCAACACCAATGGCCGTCTCAAGGCCTACAACACCGACTACATCGCCATCGCTCAGTTGCTGGCAACCCACCAGGTGCCCACGGCGTCGACCTTCGCCCTGCGCGGCAGCGGCGGCATGGCCAAGGCCGTGGCCAGCGCCTTGCGTGATGGCGGTTACAAGAACGGCCTGATCGTCGCCCGTAACGAACCCGCCGGGCGTGCCCTGGCCGAGTCGCTGGGCTATGAATGGCAAGCTGAACTGGGTGCGCGGCGCCCGCACATGCTGATCAATGTCACGCCGATCGGCATGACCGGCGGGCCGGAAGCCGATCAACTGGCGTTCGACACCGACGCCATTGCCGCTGCCGAGACCGTCTTCGATGTGGTGGCGATCCCCTCGGAAACCCCGCTGATCGTGCGCGGTCGTGCCGAAGGCAAGCGAGTGATAACCGGGCTGGAGGTGATTGCGATCCAGGCGCTGGAGCAGTTTGTGCTTTATACCGGCGTGCGGCCGACGGTTGAGCAGTTCCAGAAAGCGGTGGAGTTTGCCCGCAGCTGATCCCCTGTAGGAGCTGGCTGGCCAGCGAAGAGGCCATCACTTGCAACATTAATGGCGCCTGGCACGCCGCCTTCGCCAGCAAGCCGGTTCCTACAATCCGATCGTTGTTGTCGGACTACTCGAGGCGCGCCAGGCGCTCTTCCAACGCGGCAATCCGCGCTTCCAGCTCTTCGATCCGCTCCAGCGACACACCGCCGCCGGCACCGCGCTCCACCGGATTACTCCGTGCCGCCAGAATCACCTCGATATCCGCCGGGTCCCCCAGCGCATGCATGTAGCGGTCTTCACGCTGCCCGGCCTGGCGCGGAATCAGCAGCGCCAGACCACGGGCAATCAAGCGTTCAAGCTGATGCACCACCTGCTCGGTGTCTTCGAATTCATGCATGCGGGTGCTGCGGGTCAGCAGTTCATTGACCGTTTGCGGGCCGCGCAGGAACAGCAAGCCGGTCAGGATGACCTGGGCCGGCACCAGTTCCAGCGCCTTGTCGACCCGGTGCTCCCAGCGATCGGCCCGGCTGCCCATCACCAGCCTGGTAAAACCGCGGCCTTCAAGGGCGCGCAGGCTCTGGCCGACCTGGCCCTGAGTGAGGTTCATCACCGGCTCGCGGCTGGTTTTCTGGTTGCAGGCGGTCACCAGGGCATTGAGGGTCAGCGGATAGGTTTCCGGGCTGGTGGCCTGTTTCTCGATCAGCGAACCCAGAATGCGGATTTCCGTGCTGTTGAGGCGTGGCTCGTCGATAACGGTTTCTTGCTCAGTGCTCATCGCGCTTTTCCCTAGGCAGTCGAAGCATGCAGTCGAAGCGGCCTAGCGTAATCCTTGCTGAATAAAAGACAAGTCGCAGGAGCGTTGCGCATGGCTATAATCGGCCCACATTTACCTCCTGTCACAACATGAGACTGCCATGACCATTTCCCTGTACGACGCTTCCGTTCCGGTATTCAAACAAATGCTCAACGCCCTGAGCGATGTGCTGAACAAGGCCGAAGCCCACGCCACGGCAAAAAACATCGATCCGAACGCGTTGCTGCAAGCCCGTCTGTACCCGGACATGTTCCCGCTGGTACGCCAGGTGCAGATCGCCGTCGATTTCGCCAAGGGCGTTTCCTCGCGCCTGGCCGAGATCGAAGTGCCGAAGTATGAAGACACCGAAACCACCTTCGCCGAACTGCAAGCGCTGATCGCCAAGGTCCTGGCCTACATCGGCGAGATCAAGCCGGAGCAGATCGTCGGCAAGGAAGGCATCGAGATCGTCACCCGTCCGGGCACGCCTAAAGAGAAGCGCTTCAGTGGCCAGGCTTACCTGCTGAGCTACGGCCTGCCGCAATTCTTCTTCCACGTCACCACCACCTACGCCTTGTTGCGTCACAACGGTGTGGAAGTGGGCAAGCGTGATTACATGGGCGCGTTCTAACCCCCCACCTACAAAAAAGCCCCCGCAGCCTGAGCTGCGGGGGCTTTTTCATGGGTGCACATTGTTCAGCTCCACCACCGAACCTGTGGGAGCGGGCTTGCCCGCGAAGGGGTCATCAGCTCCAACATAAACGTTGACTGACACACCGCTTTCGCGAGCAAGCCCGCTCCCACAGGGTAAGGTGTCAGGCCAGGCGCTGGGCCTTCTCTTCTTCACCCAGACACGCCGCTGCGGTAAACAGCACATCGGTAGACGAGTTCAGCGCGGTCTCCGCCGAATCCTGCAACACCCCGATGATGAAACCGACCGCCACCACCTGCATCGCGACTTCACTCGGGATGCCGAACAAACTGCACGCCAGTGGAATCAGCAGCAACGATCCCCCGGCCACGCCCGAAGCGCCACAGGCACAGATCGCCGCGACCAAGCTCAGCAGGATGGCCGTCGGAACATCGACCGCGATGCCCAGGGTATGCACCGCCGCCAGGGTCAGCACGGTAATGGTGATTGCGGCACCCGCCATGTTGATGGTGGCGCCGAGCGGGATCGAGACCGAGTACGTGTCTTCATGCAGGCCCAGGCGTCTGCTCAACTCCAGGTTGACCGGAATGTTCGCCGCCGAACTGCGGGTGAAAAACGCGGTGATGCCGCTTTCGCGCAGGCACATCAGCACCAGCGGATAGGGGTTGCGACGCAGTTTCCAGAACACGATCAGCGGGTTCATCACCAGCGCCACAAACAGCATGCAGCCCAGCAGCACGGCCAGCAGGTGCAAGTAGCCGAGCAGGGCGCCGAAACCGGACGTGGCGAGGGTCGAGGCCACCAGGCCAAAAATCCCCAGCGGCGCGAAGCGAATCACCAGGCGCACGATCACGGTCACGCCGTTGGACAGGTCACCGAGTACCTCGCGAGTGGTGTCACCGGCATGGCGAATGGCAACGCCCATGCCGATCGCCCAGGCCAGGATGCCGATGAAGTTGGCGTTCATCAGGGCGCTGACCGGGTTATCGACCACGCTCAGCAACAGGTTTTGCAGCACTTCGCTGATGCCGCCCGGGGCGCTCACCGCGACGTCATGGGTGGCGAGCACCAGGCTCGACGGGAACATCATGCTGGCAACGACCGCGACCACCGCCGCGGCAAAGGTGCCCAGCAGGTACAGGAACAGAATCGGCCGGATGTGGGTTTCCTGGCCGTGCTTGTGGTTGGCGATCGACGCCATGACCAGCACGAACACGAGGATCGGTGCGACGGCTTTCAGGGCCGAAACGAAGACTTTGCCGATGAACGCGGTGGACTTCGCCACGTCGGGCGCGACCAGCGCCAGGACAATCCCGGCGATCAGGCCGATGATGATTTGCGTGACCAGGCTCAAGCGTTTCAAACGATGCAATAGCGAAGGGGATGAAGCGGTCATAAAGCGGCATCTCTGATTTTATTGGGTACGGGGAGTCGCGACATCAGTGCCAATCGCTGGCAGATGAGCAAGGTGTACGTATCGCAGGGCGCGGACTTTATCACAGCGTCGTCCCGATCCTTCAGGCCTGTGACGATCTGCCGTCCGCGTGTCGGACGAGAAAGGCAGGTTCGTGCAACCGCTCTGGAAAACACTCTGTTAAGATTGCCCATCCTCATTTTCATGTTCTGCCAGCGAGCCTTCGGGCTGTCGCTGGTGTCGTCGTTTTCTGGAGTTGTGCATGCTGTTGCCCATCCTTCTGTTGTCCGCCGCCGGTTTCACGGTGCTGACCACGGAATTCGTCATCGTCGGCCTGTTGCCGGCGATCGCCCGCGACCTTGACGTCAGCATCCCGCAAGCGGGTTTGCTGGTGACCTTGTTCGCCTTTACCGTCGCCGCTTTCGGACCGTTCCTGACCGCGTACTTCGCCAGGTTCGAGCGCCGCAAGCTGTTCATCTCGGTGCTGATCATGTTCGGCCTGGCCAACACCCTGGCGGCGTTTGCCCCGAACATCTGGGTGATGGCCATCGCCCGCCTGATTCCCGCGCTCGGGTTGCCGGTGTACTGGGCCCTGGCCAGCGAGACGGCGGTGGACATCGTCGGGCCGGACTTCGCCGGTCGCGCCATCGCCAAGATCGGGTTCGGGATTGTCTGCGCCACGGTGTTCGGCATTCCGGTGGGCACGCTGATCTCCGACGCGTTCGGTTGGCGCAGTGCCTTCGGCATTCTGGCGGTGATCGCCTTTGCCAAGGCGCTGCTGCTGTTCATCTACCTGCCGTCGACCAACCTGCATCAGCATCAAGTGAGCTTTCGCTCGCAGTTCAAGATCCTGCGCAGCCCGCTGATGATCGGGCATGTGCTGCTGTCGATCCTGGTGTTCAGCGGCATGTTCACCGTCTACACCTACCTGGCGGACATCCTCGAGCGCCTGGCCGGCTTCAACGGCACGGTGGTCGGCTGGTGCCTGATGGGCTTCGGCGCGGTGGGGCTGATCGGCAACTCGCTGGGTGGCCGCGCAGTGGATCGTCACCCGCTGATCGCTTCGGTAACGTTCTGCGCGTTCATGATTGCCGGCATGGTGGCGTTGGTGCCGAACATTCATTCGCCACTGGGCCTGGCGGCGGCGATGGGGATCTGGGGCGTGACCCAGGCGGCCTTGTTCCTGGTCAGCCACGTGCGCCTGATGAAGGCGGCACCCGAGGCGCCGGCTTTTGCCGCGTCGCTGAACATTGCCGGGGCCAACCTCGGGATCGGCCTGGGCGCCATGGTCGGTGGCCGGGTGATCGACAGCGTGGGCTTGCAAGGCCTGGGATTTGCGGCGGCCGCTTTCATCCTGGTCTCGATCCTGTTGGCCATGGCACTGATGACCTTCAAACCTCGCGAAGTCTGCGCCTGACGCGTCACAACTCGGTGAACAGTTCGCGTCGGGCACCTTCGGTAATGGCGACAATGCCGGGGTGCTTGACCTTGCGCTCCACGGAAATGGCGTAGAACGACTCGGTGACCGCGTTGGTCTGGCCAATCGACTCCACCCCATATTGGCGTTGCACCTCGTCGGCAATCACGCTCGGACCGATGAAAATCCCGCTGCCGGATTGACCGAACGCCTGCATCAAGGCGCTGTCGTCGAATTCACCGACAATCCGTGGCTGGATCTGTTGCTCGGCAAACCAGCGTTGCAAACGACTGCGGACCACGGTTTCCGGCCCGGGAATCAGCAGGGGAGCGCCGTGCAGGCTGCGCGGAAAATCCTGGCCGTACTGCGCCGCCAGTGCAGGGGTGGCAAAGAAGCTGATCCCGCACTCGCCGAGCTTCTGGCTGTAGCCCTTGATGTCCAGGTGCGAGGGCATCGGGCTGTCGGAGATCACCAGGTCCAGGCGCTGGATCGCCAGGTCGGCGAGCAAGCGTTCGAGCTTGTCTTCGCGGCAGGTGATGCGCAGCGGCTCGCTCAACTCCATGGTCGGCGCGATCAGCCGATAGACGATGGACTTGGGCACCACGTCCGCCACGCCGACCCGAAACAGAATCTGCTGCTCGTTGGGCTGCGCCCGCAGCATCAATTCCAGTTCACCGCCCAGCTGGAACATCTGCTCGGCGTAGGGCAGGGCCTGACGCCCGGCCTCCGTCAGCTCAAGCTGGCGGCCAACCCGGCGAAACAATTCGATGCCATAGGTTTGCTCGAGCAGGGAGATCTGCCCGCTGATGGTCTGGGGTGTCAGGTTCAACTGCTCGCAAGCGCGCACGATGCTGCCGGTCTTGGCGACCACCCAGAAGTAATGCAGCTGTCGGTAATTCAACATTCTGTTTATTTCCCCTGATCACACAACCCCCTGTAGGAGCGAGCTTGCTCGCGATGGAATCAAGAGCGCCGCGTTTAACCAGTAAACACGCGTTATCGTTGACGACCGTCGCGAGCAAGCTTGCTCCTACAAGTGCGCACACACACATTTATGCGCGATTTTGATTCTGGATTCGTAAAAACCGAAGTATAGCAGCCAAAAATACGAATTTTCCTGAAGTGTTTGTCTCCTTAGAATGCCTAGCTATCGACGGGAGGCTTTGTCGGCTCTGTCTGTTCTATCGAGGAAACATCATGAAGCTTAAAACCACGGCGTTGCTGATCACGTCTTTACTGGTACTGGCCGGTTGCGACCAGGCCGAAAAAAGCGCTCAACAACTGATGGGCAAGGCGGCCGAAAGCGCGAAACAAGCGATCGACGATACGCACAAAGCCGCTGAACAAGCGATAAGCGACGCCACCGGCGGGCTGATCAGCAAAAAAGAACCATCGGCCGAAGACAAACGGAACACCGAGTCTTCGTCCCAGGAAATCTAAACCGTCTTAAACGAGTCAGGACTGACCCATGGAATACCTTTTAGAACTTGCTGTAAGCCCCACTGCCTGGGTCGCCCTGGCCACGTTGATCGTGATGGAAATCGTGCTCGGCATCGATAACCTGATCTTCATCTCGATCCTGACCAACAAACTGCCCGAGCAGCATCGGCAGAAGGCGCGGCGTATCGGTATCGGCATGGCGCTGATCCTGCGACTGGCGCTGTTGAGCACCATCGCGTTCATCGTCCAGTTGACCGCGCCGGTGATCGACCTCCTCGGCCACGCGTTCTCCTGGAAAGACATGATCCTGATCGCCGGTGGCCTGTTCCTGTTGTGGAAGGCGACCACCGAGATCCATCACAGCATGGACCCGGCGCCGGACGATCCGAAGTCGGCGACCTCGACCGTGACCCTGGGTTTCGCTGCCGCAATCGGGCAGATCCTGATGCTGGACATGGTGTTCTCCATCGACAGCATCATCACCGCAGTCGGCATGACCGAGCATTTGCCGATCATGATCATTGCAGTGGTGGTGTCGGTACTGGTGATGTTGCTGGCGGCTGACCCCTTGGCCAAGTTCATCAACGACAACCCGACCGTGGTGATGCTGGCCCTGGGCTTCTTGATCATGATCGGCATGACCCTGATCGCCGAAGGCTTTGGCGCCCACGTACCGAAAGGCTACGTCTACGCGGCAATGGCGTTCTCGGCAACGATCGAGGGGCTGAACATGATGTCCCGACGGGCGAAGCAGAAGCGGATCGCCACTGAAGCGTAACCTGCACTAAATGGAACGGCCGCCCGGACTCGCAAGAATCCGGGCGGCCGTTTTTGGTTTCAGCGACCGAAAAGCGCCAGTCAGTGCGCGGAAGCGTGGCGGCTGGCCGGTTTATCGGTATCGGTATCACTGGCGGCGGGCGACGTCGGTTGCACTGGAGGGTGATGGTGCCGGCGAGTAATGCGCAGGACTCCCCACAACATGGCGGACGCCACCGCCAGCCAGCCGGAAATCAGCATCACTATGGTCATTGTCAGGCTCATCAGTGCCTCCTCTTCGCTCCTGCTGTGGGTGCACACTCTTTAGCAAATGACAGTTTAGCCGCTGCCGTGTTTCAGACTATTGACCAAAGGTCGGCTGTGATCAACGAGTTCGTACTATCGAATGCGATCAACTGCCGTTCAAGGCTATACCGCTGCCGCCTGGCGTCCTATGATCGATGGCCAAGCCGGGAGCGCGTACGCCTGGCGCCTGAACAAGTGAGTGATGATGGTGCGGGTATTTTCTCGAATTCTTTCTGTGGCGGTGCTGGTTGGCAGTGTCGCGGGTCTGGCGGGGTGTGCGGGAAGCGTTGCGCCGGAAATCCAGCGGCTGCCGGAGCGGGTTGAGCTCAGCGGTACCTTCTACCGCGGGCAGGACAATCAAAGCGGGCCCCAGGTCCTGGCCAGCCTGTTGTCCCAGCAGGGCATCGTGATTACCCCGGGTTTGCTCGACAAGCCCCTGCATTTGCCGGGTGCCGAAACCCAATTGCAGCAGAACATGCTGAATCTTGCCCGCGAGTACGGCCTGGTGGTCTATCCCCTGGACGCCAACCTGCCTGCGCTGCTGGCCCAGGTCGCGGCCGGAAATCCGGTGATGGTGCGGTTCACTGAAGGCTCGGCGTTCTGGGCGGGACCGCGTTATGCGATTCTCGCCGGGTACAACCGGGAGAAACAGACCGTGCTCCTGCGTGCCGGGATGAATCGCCGGACGCTGATGAGCTTCGGTTCATTTGAATCTGCGTTCAAGGACGCCGGGGGATGGGCGGTGCTGATCCAGAAACCGGACCAGCTTCCGGCCAACGTCGATCAGCAGCGCTGGCTGAAGGCGGCCAGCGACCTGGCCCAGGCAGGCCAGGAGCAGGCGGCTGCCCGGGCGAAGAAGGCGTTGTCCGCGCAGTAGTGTTCCGTTCGTCATCTGCAGGGCACTGTCACCTGCAATTGGCCTCTCAGGTATAAGGACCCGGAATTTTTTCCGGGTCGGTCCTTATAGTTCAGGACATACCCAGGAGGCGCAGATGGCACATTCCAATACTCCCGATGGCCCGCACTCGTCCGAGCATTCATCCGGCGATGAGCTGGGCTTCGACCCCGATTCGCCGGACCTCGCCGATCCCCAGGTCGATCCCATCGGACCGGCCAAGGCCCCCAGGGACGTGAAGCCGGGCGATGACGACAAGGCGCCGGCGAAGCCTTATGACCCTCTCGCCAACCTGAAACCCTGACCCCAAGTGAGGTGCGTATGTCTACCGATTCGAGTTTCAACGACAAACGTCCGGACAGCGTTCCAACCACCCCCGAAGCGGACACCGATCCAGTGATGGATCCGAACAGCCCGCTGCGGGATCCGTTGGCCAGGCCCGTGGTGACCCCAACCGAGCATCAGGGCCACAGAGACCCGAGCGCAGGAGATGGCATCCCGGACGACGACCAGATGCCGCTGCCCAATGATTAACCGTCTGACGATAACGCGCTAATCCAGAATAAACGCATACCCTGTAGGAGCTGGCTTGCCAGCGAAGAACGTCAACGATAACGCGCTAATCCAGAATAAACGCATACCCTGTAGGAGCTGGCTTGCCAGCGAAGAACGTCAACGATAACGCGCTAATCCAGAATAAACGCATACCCTGTAGGAGCTGGCTTGCCAGCGAAGAACGTCAACGATAACGCGCTAATCCAGAATAAACGCATGACCTGTAGGAGCGAGCTTGCTCGCGATGGACGTCAACGATGACGCGTTTATCCTGAATAAACGCGTCGCCCTTCAAACCATCGCGAGCAAGCTTGCTCCTACAGAAGCGGGCAAGCGGGAAAGCGGCAATTGCCGGTTTCGTCCTACTTCGACGCCTCCACCACACCACTTTGCCGATTCTTCAGATTTTTGTCTGACTTGTACTGCAACGCCACCGACGGCACATCAGCGCCCCTGCCAGTCTCGACCCAGCTGCGAATACGGCTGGCATCGGCAAAGTGGGTGTATTTGCCAAAGGCATCGAGAATAACCAGCGCCACCTGACGATTACCCATGCTGGTCACCAGCACCAGGCAGTGACCGGCCTCGTTGGTGAACCCGGTTTTCGTCAGTCGGATGTCCCAGTTCGGCTTCCTGACCAAGTGGTCGGTGTTACGAAAACCCAGGCTGTAATTGGGTTTACGGAACGAAACAGTCTTTTCCTTGGTAGTACTCAATTCAGTCAGCAACGGGTACTTGTGCGCGGCCACCAGCAACTTGCTCAGGTCGCGGGCGGTGGACACGTTGCGCGGGGACAGGCCGGTCGGCTCGACAAAATGGGTGCTGGTCATGCCCAGCGCCCGGGCCTTGGCATTCATGGCGGCAATGAACGCGACATAGCCGCCCGGATAATGATGGGCGAGGCTCGCGGCGGCGCGGTTTTCCGAAGACATCAGGGCGATCAGCAGCATTTCCCGACGCGGCAATTCGCTCTTGAGCTTGACCCGGGAAAACACGCCTTTCATTTCCGGCGTATCGCTGATGTTGACGGCAAGGTATTCATCCATGTTCTGCCGGGCTTCGACCACGACCAGGCCGGTCATCAGTTTGCTGACGGAAGCGATGGGGACGACCACGTCAGGATTGCTGGCATAGATGATCTTGTTGGTCTGCATATCCATCAGCAGGGCACTGCCGGAAGCGATCTTGAGTTGTTTCGTATCCCGTGGTGCCGAGGTGGTTTCGGCAGCGTTGGTTATTGGCGTGATGAAAGCCCCTGTAACAGCAAAAAACAGGCTCAGGATGGAAAGACGGATTTTCACGCTGGCAGACTCATAAGGAGTTGATAAGCCGTTATGTAACGGGCTGTTTCATAAAAAAGCGCGGTATTCTGGAGTATGGCTGAATAACTGTCGATGGTTGTTCAAGGATGGACGCAAAGTCCCTGGGAACATGAAAAAAAAGCTAATTTCCGGCGGATGGTCGAGGGATTCTCTGCTGGCGAAAAGAACCCTGCCATGGGGCGTAAATACCGTTTGCTTGAGAAGGGGGTTGGCGGGCGGATGGATTGCTTTTGGAGGGGGGGGCGTATCCGTTTGTGAGGAAGCGGCTCTTCCGGTTCGGGTACATATCCGTTTTCGCGGTAACCGCCACTTAGGGTTCCGCCCTTACGGCGGGTCACTTGGAAAAGCGCCAAGTAACCAAGCGCTTTTGCCCCTTTCGTTCGGTGCCTCGCCTAGGCTCGGCATGCCCTCGCTCCGGTCCTGCTCCGTGGGCCCGCCGCGATCGGCCATCCATGGCCGTGCGCGGCTACCTCGGCATCCATGCCGAGGTACCCACTGCGCAGAACCTCCACTCAGCCTCTCGAGGGGGCGGGCACCGCCAAAAAGCCGAAGCGAGGCGGCCTGCCAGCCGACCTGGCTCCAAGCGAACGCTTTACCCCGTAGGTACTGTCGAGCGAAGCGCGGCTGCGATCTTTTGATTTTGATCTTCTCGAGATCGCAGCCTGCGGCAGCTCCTACAGGAGGAATCGAGTACGTTCGAAATAGATGGGTCGGCTGTCAGGGCGCCTTCGCCAGCAAGCCGGCTCCTACATTTAGACCTGCATGCGGATCAGAGAGCCAGGTCGGCCCGTAGGCCGCCTCGGCTTTTGCTTTTGCTGTGCGCGCCCCCTCGAGAGGCCGAGTGGAGGTTCTGCGCAGTGGGCAACCCGGCATGGATGCCGGGTTAGCCGCCCCCGGCCATGGATGGCCGATGGCGGCGGGCCCACGGAGCAGGACCGGAGCGAGGGCATGCCGAGCCTAGGCGAGGCACCGAACGAAAGGGGCAAGAGCGTTTGGTTACTTTGCGCTTTTCAAAGTGACCCGCTGTAAGAGCGGAACCGTCAGCGGCCATGCCCGCAGCAACGGATATGTACACGTTCAACAAAAGGCGGCAACGCCCCTAACCGCAATCAACCGTGCAGCGTTTCCGCCGCATACAGCGTATTTTCCAGCAGGCACGCGCGCGTCATCGGGCCAACGCCACCCGGCACCGGCGTAATCCAGCCAGCGCGGGGCAGGGCGGTGTCGTAGATCACGTCACCCACCAGCTTGCCGTCTGCCTGGCGATTGATGCCGACGTCGATCACGATCGCGCCTTCCTTGATCCACTCGCCCTTCACCAGCCCCGGCTTGCCGGCAGCCACCACGACCAGGTCGGCACGGCCGACGTGGCCCGCCAGGTCCTTGGTAAAGCGGTGGGTGACAGTCACGGTGCAGCCGGCCAGCAACAGCTCCATCGCCATCGGGCGGCCAACGATGTTGGAGGCGCCGACAATCACCGCGTCCATCCCGTAAAGATCGGCACCGGTGCTTTCCAGCAGCGCCATGATCCCTTTAGGGGTGCACGGACGCAGCAACGGAATACGCTGGGCCAGGCGACCGACGTTATAAGGGTGGAAACCGTCGACGTCCTTGTCCGGACGAATGCGCTCCAGCAATCGGGAGGCGTCCAGGTGTTCAGGTAAAGGCAGCTGAAGCAGAACGCCGTCGATTGCCGGGTCGTCGTTCAGGCGATCGATCAGATCGGTCAGTGCTTCTTGAGTGGTTTCAGAAGGCAGGTCATAAGCTTGGGACAGAAAGCCGACCTCTTCACAGTCTTTACGCTTGTGCGAGACATAAACCTGAGAGGCAGGATCGCTGCCGACCAGGATCACCGCGAGGCCGGGCGTGCGCAGGCCTTGCTGGCGACGCTCGGTGACGCGTTTGGCGATCTGCTGGCGCAGGCTGGCGGCGATCGATTTGCCGTCGATTAGTTGTGCAGTCATTGCGCGTGATTAACCATCGAGAGGTGAAAAAAAGAGAGCGCATTCTCGCATGTCAGGAGGTGAGGGCAAAGGCGCTTGGTCTGCAAATTCCCCTAACCCCTTTAATTAAATGAATTTTTTTTAAAAAAGAGTTGACGACCTTCAGGGTCACCTATAACATTCGTCGCACTTGTCGGGCACAGCCTAGCACTGGTTAAGAAGGTTGAGCGGAGTTGATGTTTGATTCGGCGAGACTGAAAGCACTTAGTTTGTAATCGTCCAAGAATACAGATTAACAAGGCGCCCGTAGCTCAGCTGGATAGAGCATCCGCCTTCTAAGCGGATGGTCGCAGGTTCGAGTCCTGCCGGGTGCGCCATTAGGCAGCTTTGGCACAAGTAACGCAACATGGCAACATGGCAATATGGTGGGCGTAGCTCAGTTGGTAGAGCACGGGATTGTGACTCCCGTTGTCGAGGGTTCGATCCCCTTCGTCCACCCCATATTTAGAAAGGCGCCAGATTAACAGTCTGGCGCCTTTGCTTTAAAAGCTTGATACGCGGATGTGGTGGAATTGGTAGACACACTGGATTTAGGTTCCAGCGCCGCAAGGTGTGAGAGTTCGAGTCTCTCCGTCCGCACCATACAAGTCGCTATTTAATAGCAGAAAACGGCGCAGCACCTGAAAAGGGCTGCGCCGTTTTTGTTTTAGAAGTCGACATTTTCAAGGCAACCGCGGGTTCCGGGTTGAGAGGGCAGGTCGGCTCGTCGCATTTTTGTTTCTCGATGATGCCGATTCGCCCGCTGTCAGGGGTGCATGACCGCTTCCTCCTATATATAGAAGGACTGCGGCAGAGCCTTGGCCTGATTGACTGTATTTGCTAACAGGGCGAGGCATAACCGTTTGTCCCCGCCTATAAATTGCCTGCTGCTTTTTTACCCGTTTTCAGTAGGGTGACTTCTTGAGTTTGACCCACTAGAATGCATGCCCTTGATTCTGGGGTCGGAAACGGCCGGCTAACGTCTGTGCAACGAGGAATATCCATGCAAGTTTCTGTTGAAAATACTTCTGCTCTTGAGCGCCGCATGAGCATCACCGTGCCGGCTGAGCGCATCGAGACTCAGGTCAACAAGCGTCTGCAGCAGACTGCCCAAAAGGCCAAGATCGCTGGTTTCCGTCCAGGCAAAGTGCCGATGAGCGAAATCAAGCGTCGTTTCGGTGCCGATGCGCGCCAGGAAGCGGTAGGCGACGTGATCCAGTCTTCGTTCTACGAAGCGGTTGTCGAGCAAAAGCTGAACCCGGCCGGCGCGCCGTCGATCGAGCCTAAATCGATCGAAGCGGGCAAGGACCTGGAATACGTCGCGGTTTTCGAAGTGTTCCCTGAGTTCACCGTTGCCGGCTTCGAAGGTATCGCAGTCGAGCGCCTGAGCGCCGACGTGGCCGATGCCGACCTGGACAAGATGCTGGACGTGCTGCGCAAGCAGAACACCCGTTTTGAAGTGGCCGATCGCGCTGCCCAGAACGAAGACCAGCTGAACATCGATTTCGTCGGCAAGGTCGACGGTGAAGTGTTCGCCGGCGGTTCCGCCAAAGGCACTCAGCTGGTGCTGGGTTCCGGCCGCATGATCCCTGGCTTCGAAGACGGCCTGGTTGGCGCCAAGGCCGGCGAAGAGCGCGTGCTGAACCTGACCTTCCCCGAGGACTATCAGAACCTCGACCTGGCAGGCAAAGCCGTTGAGTTCACCGTGACCGTGAACACTGTTTCCGAGCCAAAACTGCCAGAGCTGAACGAAGAATTCTTCGCTCAATTCGGCATCAAGGAAACCGGCCTGGAAGGCTTCCGCACCGAAGTTCGCAAGAACATGGAGCGCGAACTGCGTCAGGCGATCAAGTCCAAGGTCAAGAACCAGGTCATGGACGGTCTGCTCGAGACCAACCCGATCGAAGTGCCTAAGGCGCTGCTGTCCAACGAAGTCGACCGTCTGCGCGTGCAGGCTGTTCAACAGTTCGGCGGCAACATCAAGCCTGACCAACTGCCGGCCGAGCTGTTCGAAGAACAAGCCAAGCGCCGCGTAGTCCTGGGCCTGATCGTGGCTGAAGTGGTCAAGCAATTCGACCTCAAGCCTGACGAAGCCCGCGTTCGCGAAATGATCCAGGAAATGGCTTCGGCCTACCAGGAGCCAGAGCAGGTTGTGTCCTGGTACTACAAGAACGACCAGCAGCTGAACGAAGTTCGTTCGGTTGTGCTTGAAGAACAAGTTGTGGATACTGTTCTGCAGAAAGCTAGCGTGACCGATAAATCGGTCTCTTACGAAGAAGCGGTCAAGCCGGTAGAAGCTCCACAAGCCGACTGATTGATTTTGCGTTAGAAGTACACACCATAAGCCAGCTCTCGAGCTGGCTTATGCGTATTCAAGACAAAACTATTTGGGAGCGACTGCAGAGCATGTTCCGTAATTCTTATATTCAGCAGAACTCTGATATCCAGGCCGCAGGCGGCCTGGTCCCGATGGTTGTCGAGCAATCCGCTCGCGGCGAGCGCGCCTATGACATCTACTCGCGTCTTCTCAAGGAGCGAGTGATCTTCCTGGTTGGGCCGGTAGAGGACTACATGGCCAACCTGATTTGCGCGCAGCTGCTGTTCCTTGAAGCGGAAAACCCGGACAAGGACATCCATCTCTACATCAACTCCCCGGGCGGTTCGGTGACGGCGGGCATGTCGATCTACGACACCATGCAGTTCATCAAGCCCAACGTGTCGACCACCTGTATCGGTCAGGCGTGCAGCATGGGCGCGTTCCTGCTGACGGCCGGTGCCGCCGGCAAGCGTTACTGCCTGCCGAACTCGCGTGTGATGATTCACCAGCCACTGGGCGGTTTCCAGGGCCAGGCGTCGGATATCGAAATCCATGCCAAGGAAATCCTCTTCATTCGCGAGCGTCTCAACACGTTGATGGCCAAGCACAGTGGACACACGCTCGAAGAGATCGAGCGCGACACCAACCGCGACAACTTCATGAGTGCAGAAGCCGCCCGTGAATACGGGTTGATCGATCAAGTGATCGACCAGCGCCCCGCTTAAAAGCAGCTCAAAATAGGGTCGGTCGGCTTGTCTGGCCACCTGCGGGCTTGAAAAAGCCCGCAATAGCCTTCATCTTGTGTTGCAAGCCTATCGGATTTGGATCGAACGAATGACTGACACCCGCAACGGCGAGGACAACGGCAAATTGCTCTATTGCTCCTTCTGCGGCAAAAGCCAGCATGAAGTACGCAAATTGATTGCCGGCCCCTCGGTCTTCATTTGCGACGAGTGCGTCGACCTGTGCAATGACATCATCCGTGAGGAGGTGCAGGAAGCCCAGGCCGAGAGCAGCGCGCATAAATTGCCTTCGCCTAAAGAAATCAGCGGCATCCTTGATCAGTACGTGATTGGTCAGGAGCGTGCGAAAAAGGTTCTGGCCGTAGCGGTGTACAACCACTACAAGCGCTTGAACCAGCGTGACAAGAAGAATGACGACGTCGAACTCGGCAAGAGCAACATCTTGCTGATCGGCCCGACAGGCTCGGGTAAAACCCTGCTTGCCGAAACCCTGGCCCGCTTGCTGAACGTTCCGTTCACCATCGCCGACGCAACCACCCTCACCGAGGCGGGTTACGTGGGTGAAGATGTCGAGAACATCATTCAGAAGCTGCTGCAGAAGTGCGATTACGACGTGGAAAAGGCCCAGATGGGCATTGTCTACATCGATGAGATCGACAAGATCTCGCGCAAGTCTGACAACCCGTCGATCACCCGGGACGTTTCCGGTGAAGGCGTGCAGCAGGCCCTGCTGAAGTTGATCGAAGGCACGGTCGCTTCCGTTCCGCCCCAGGGCGGTCGCAAGCATCCGCAGCAGGAATTCCTTCAGGTCGACACCCGTAACATCCTGTTCATCTGCGGTGGTGCGTTCTCCGGTCTGGAAAAGGTTATCCAAAACCGTTCCACCAAGGGCGGCATCGGTTTCAACGCAGAAGTGCGCAGCAAGGAAGAAGGCAAGAAAGTCGGTGAATCCCTGCGTGAAGTCGAACCTGACGATCTGGTCAAGTTCGGTCTGATCCCGGAATTCGTCGGTCGTCTGCCGGTCCTGGCCACGCTGGACGAGCTTGACGAAGCTGCGTTGATGCAGATTCTCACCGAGCCGAAAAATGCGCTGACCAAGCAGTATGCCAAGCTGTTCGAGATGGAAGGCGTAGACCTGGAATTCCGCGCCGACGCGCTGAAATCGGTCGCCAAACGTGCCCTGGAACGCAAGACCGGTGCCCGTGGACTGCGTTCGATCCTCGAAGGCGTCCTGCTCGACACCATGTACGAAATTCCCTCGCAGTCCGAGGTGAGTAAAGTCGTGATCGACGAAAGCGTCATAGAAGGCAAGTCCAAGCCACTGTATATCTACGAAAACAGTGAGCCGGCTGCCAAGGCAGCGCCAGACGCCTAAGCGTCACGCTGCTGGAACACAGAAGGGGCCTTCGGGCCCCTTTGCTATTGTGGTGTAGGAGCTGGCTTGCCAGCGAAGGCGCCCAGCCGACACGATTTTAATGTCTAACCTGAACACGTCAGGCCCACGACAGACCGCAATCTTTTAAGCCATTCTTTTATCCGCTTGTTTTTTTCCAAACCAGCCCCCATCTTGGTTTCAAGCTGACATCCATCTGTTTACGGCCTTACGGCCGCCGTAGAGGCGAAATCATGAAGACGACCATCGAATTGCCTCTCCTGCCATTGCGTGATGTTGTGGTTTATCCGCACATGGTTATCCCGCTGTTCGTGGGGCGCGAGAAATCCATCGAAGCCCTCGAGGCAGCGATGACCGGCGACAAGCAGATCCTTCTGCTGGCTCAGAGAAACCCTGCTGACGACGATCCCGGTGAAGATGCACTCTATCGCGTAGGTACCATTGCGACCGTTCTGCAGCTGCTCAAGCTGCCTGACGGCACGGTCAAGGTTTTGGTCGAAGGTGAGCAGCGGGGCGCCGTGGAGCGCTTCAGCGTAGTCGACGGCCATTGCCGCGCCGAAGTCTCGCTGATCGACGAAACCGACGCGCCCGAGCGCGAGTCGGAAGTGTTTGTGCGCAGCTTGCTGGCTCAGTTCGAACAATATGTGCAGCTGGGCAAGAAAGTCCCGGCTGAAGTCCTGTCGTCGCTCAACAGCATCGACGAGCCAGGCCGCCTGGTCGACACCATGGCCGCGCACATGGCCCTGAAGATCGAGCAGAAGCAGGAAATCCTCGAAATCATCGATTTGTCGGCCCGGGTCGAACACGTCCTGGCGTTGCTGGATGCCGAGATCGACCTGCTGCAAGTCGAAAAACGCATTCGCGGTCGCGTCAAGAAACAAATGGAGCGCAGCCAGCGCGAGTACTACCTGAATGAGCAGATGAAGGCCATCCAGAAAGAACTCGGCGACAGCGACGAAGGCCACAACGAAATCGAAGAGCTGAAAAAGCGCATCGATGCCGCCGGTCTGCCGAAGGATGCCCTGGCCAAGGCCCAGGGCGAGCTGAACAAGCTGAAACAAATGTCGCCCATGTCCGCGGAAGCGACCGTGGTGCGTTCCTACATCGACTGGCTGGTCCAGGTGCCGTGGAAGGCGCAAAGCAAGGTGCGTCTGGACCTGGCTCGTGCCGAAGACATCCTCGACGCCGACCACTACGGCCTCGAAGAAGTCAAAGAGCGGATCCTCGAATACCTCGCCGTGCAAAAGCGCGTGAAGAAGATTCGCGGTCCGGTGTTGTGCCTGGTCGGTCCTCCGGGGGTGGGTAAAACCTCGCTGGCGGAGTCGATTGCCCACGCCACCAACCGCAAATTCGTGCGCATGGCCCTCGGCGGTGTGCGCGATGAAGCGGAAATCCGCGGTCATCGCCGGACTTACATCGGATCGATGCCGGGAAGATTGATTCAAAAGATGACTAAAGTGGGGGTGCGCAACCCGCTGTTCCTGCTCGATGAAATCGACAAGATGGGCAGCGACATGCGCGGCGATCCGGCCTCGGCGTTGCTGGAAGTGCTCGATCCCGAGCAGAACCACAACTTCAACGATCACTATCTGGAAGTCGACTACGACCTGTCCGACGTGATGTTCCTGTGCACCTCGAACTCCATGAACATTCCGCCGGCGCTGCTGGACCGGATGGAAGTGATTCGTCTGCCGGGCTACACCGAAGACGAGAAGATCAACATCGCCGTCAAATACCTTTCGCCGAAGCAGATCACGGCCAACGGCTTGAAGAAAGGCGAGCTCGAATTCGACGCCGAAGCGATCCGCGACATCATCCGCTACTACACCCGCGAAGCCGGTGTACGGGGGCTGGAGCGCCAGATTGCCAAGGTTTGCCGCAAGGCGGTCAAAGAGCATGCGATGGAAAAACGCTTCTCGGTGAAGGTCACGGCCGACATGCTGGAGCATTTCCTCGGCGTGCGTAAATTCCGCTACGGCCTGGCCGAATCCCAGGATCAGGTCGGCCAGGTCACCGGCCTGGCGTGGACGCAGGTGGGCGGCGAGTTGCTGACCATCGAAGCCGCGGTCGTTCCCGGCAAGGGGCAACTGATCAAGACCGGTTCCCTGGGTGACGTGATGGTCGAATCGATCACGGCGGCCTTGACCGTGGTGCGCAGCCGCGCGAAGAGCCTGGGGATCCCCCTGGACTTCCACGAGAAGCGCGACACGCACATCCATATGCCGGAAGGGGCGACCCCGAAGGATGGCCCTAGCGCCGGTGTAGGCATGTGCACGGCCCTGGTCTCGGCATTGACCGGGATTCCGGTACGCGCAGACGTCGCCATGACCGGTGAAATCACCCTGCGTGGCCAGGTGCTGGCGATTGGCGGTCTGAAAGAGAAACTGCTCGCGGCTCACCGTGGTGGAATCAAGACGGTGATCATTCCTGAAGAGAACGTACGCGATTTGAAGGAAATTCCTGACAATATCAAAGCCGATCTTCAGATTAAACCGGTTAAATGGATTGACGAGGTCCTGCAAATTGCGCTGCAATACGCGCCGGAGCCCTTGCCTGATGTGGCTCCAGAGATTGTTGCAAAGGATGAAAAACGCGAGTCTGACTCTAAGGAAAGAATTAGCACGCATTAGTACGTATTTGCCTGGGGGGCTTGTTGACGCTTTTTAGAGCCCTTGTTATAAAGCGGCTCTTCAGTGTCTGTAGGCCATTCAGCACTCGTTTTTTTGCTTTTACCAAAAAACTTAGAATCATACTCAAATAGATATAAGGGGACTTAGAGTGAACAAGTCGGAACTGATTGATGCTATCGCTGCATCCGCTGATATCCCGAAAGCTGCTGCTGGCCGTGCGCTGGACGCTGTAATCGAATCCGTCACTGGCGCTCTCAAGGCTGGCGACTCTGTTGTTCTGGTGGGTTTCGGTACGTTCTCCGTCACCGATCGTCCAGCTCGCATTGGTCGTAACCCGCAGACCGGTAAGACGCTGGAAATCGCAGCCGCCAAAAAACCAGGTTTCAAAGCCGGTAAAGCACTGAAAGAAGCTGTCAACTAAGTTCGATTCAGGTTTTTGCCTATCCGGGTCGGGGTCAAGCCTGACCTGGCAGCGGAGCGGTAGTCCAGTCGGCAAGTTGCCGTGCCGAGACACCGAGGGTCGCACGTTCGAGCCCTCGATCCGCTCCGCCAGTTACGAGAAGGCGCATCCTCGGATGCGCCTTTCTTCTATCCGGATTCTACCCACGCTCCACGGTTGCCTAATTTTGAAGTTCAACCGTTTCTGGGGGACGCATGCTGCAGAATATCAGGGACAATTCACAAGGCTGGATTGCCAAGACCATCATCGGGATCATCGTTGTACTGATGGCGTTCACCGGTGTCGAAGCCATTTTCCAGGCCACGACCAACAGTCAGAACGCGGCCAAGGTCAATGGTGAAGAAATCAGTCAGAGCGAGCTGAGCCAGGCGGTCGATATGCAACGCCGTCAACTCATGCAACAGCTGGGCAAGGATTTCGATGCTTCGTTGCTCGACGAAAAAATGTTGCGCGAATCGGCCCTCAAAGGCTTGATCGATCGCAAGCTGCTGCTGCAAGGCGCAGAAAAATCCGACTTCGCTTTTTCCGAAGCGGCGTTGGACCAGGTGATCCTGCAAACGCCTGAATTCCAGGTGGACGGTGCGTTCAGCGCCGAGCGTTTCGACCAGGTCATCCGTCAACTCGGCTACAGCCGCCTGCAATTCCGCCAGATGCTGGCTCAGGAAATGCTGATCGGTCAGCTGCGCGCCGGTCTGGCAGGCAGCGGTTTTGTCACCGACGCACAGGTGCTGGCCTTCGCCCGTCTGGAAAAACAGACCCGCGATTTCGCTTCCCTGAACGTCAAGGTCGACCCGTCAGCTGTGAAGCTGAACGACGACGAAGTCAAAGCCTACTACGACGAACACGCCAAGGAATTCATGACGCCGGACCAGGTGGTCATCGATTACCTCGAATTGAAGAAGTCGTCCTTCTTCGATCAGGTCAGCGTCAAGGACGAAGACCTGCAAGAGGCGTATCAGAAAGAAACCGCGAACCTGTCCGAACAGCGTCGGGCCGCGCACATTCTGATCGAAGTGAACGACAAGGTGACCGAGGCGCAAGCCAAGGCGAAGATCGAAGAGGTCCAGGCACGCCTGGCCAAGGGCGAGAACTTCGAAGCCCTGGCCAAGGAATTCTCCCAGGACCCGGGTTCGGCCAACAATGGCGGTGACCTCGGTTTCGCAGGCCCGGGTGTCTACGATCCAGCCTTTGAAACAGCGCTGTACGCGTTGGCCAAGGATCAGGTCTCGGAGCCGGTTCGCACCGACTTCGGTTTCCACCTGATCAAGCTGCTGGGTGTCGAAGCGCCGCAGGTTCCAACCTTCGCCAGCCTGAAAGACAAGCTGACCCGCGAGCTGAAAACCCAGCAGGTCGAACAGCGTTTCGTCGAGGCGACCAAGCAACTGGAAGACTCGGCGTTCGAGGCCTCCGACCTGGCCCAGCCGGCGCAAGACTTGAAGCTGACCGTGCACACCTCCAAGCCGTTCGGCCGTGAAGGCGGCGAAGGTGTGGCGGCCAACCGTGCCGTGATCACTGCTGCATTCAGTCCTGAAGTGCTGGATGAGGGTGCCAACAGCACCGCCATCGAGCTCGACCCGGAAACCGTGATCGTGCTGCGCGCCAAGGAACACCTCAAGCCGGCGCAACTGCCGCTCGAAGCCGTGTCCGCCGCGATCCGTGGGCAATTGGCCAAGGAGCACGCCAGTGCTGCCGCCAAGACCAGGGCCGATGAGTTGATCGCCAGCCTGCGCGACGGCAAGACCCCTCTGGACCAGGCCATCGATGGTCAGAACTGGAAAGTCACCGCCGCCGCCACTCGCGCTCAGGAAGGGATCGACCCGACTGTGCTGCAGGCGCTGTTCCGCATGCCAAAACCTGCCGCGAAGGACAAGCCGACCTTCAGCAGCGTGACCCTGGCCGATGGCAGCCTGGTGATCGTGCGTCTCAATGGCGTGAACGAAGCAGCGGCACCGACCGATGAAGAGAAGGCCGAGTACCGTCGCTACCTCGCCTCGCGCATTGGCCAGCAAGACTTTGCGGCTTACCGCAAGCAGCTGGAAGCCGAAGCGGACATCGAGCGGTTCTGATGTTTGATTGAGTGTTGCGCAACACAAAAACCCCCGGCCGAGAGGCCGGGGGTTTTTTTATCAACAAAATCAAATTTTTCACCTGCCATCAGGAATCCGCAATCCTGTGCGACTTTCCCGGCCATAAACGGTCACTAGTCGTGTAACCGTTTTAAGACACCAATCGGTGCGACGCTAAGCATTGATCTGTTGCACAATACGCCCCGGACCGTTTCTTCAGGATGTTCAATGTCTAAATCAATTCCCATGCATGTCGTCGGGCTGGCTCTGGTAATGGCTGCCGCTGCCGGCTGCTCGTCGGAAAAGGCCGCCATCTATGAGCATGAGAACTTCGATGACTCCGGTACCTTTTCCCGCAACTACCCGGTAACCGATGCCCAGACTTGCGAGGCCGCCCGGCGGGCGTTGCTCAGCCAGGGCTATATCATCACCAGCAGCGACCCGAAACTGGTCAGCGGCCACAAGAGTTTCCAGCAGACCGGCGACACCCACATGGAGATCAGCTTCAGTGTGGTCTGCGCCGATGACGGCACCGAGGGGCATCATGCGACCATGTTCGCCAACGCCCTGCAGGATCGTTATGCGCTGAAAAAGACCAACAACTCCGCGAGCCTCGGCGTGGGTGTGCTGGGTTCGGTATCGATGCCGATCGGCTCGTCCGACGACTCGATGGTCAAGGTCGCCAGCGAAACTGTCTCCTCGGCCAAGTTCTACGAGCGTTTCTTCGCCCTGGTCGAGATGTTCCTGCCGCCGGAAGCGAAAAAGGCTGCGCACATCAAGGAAAAGCCGAAAACCGACCTGGGCATGCCTGAAGCCAAGGCCGCACCGGCTCAATTGGCGCCGACTCCGGCACCGGCAGCAGAGCCTGCTCCCGCGCCGGCCCAAGAACCTGTACAGCCAGCGGAACCGGCACCTGCGGCCTCGGAGCCGGTGGCACCGCCGCCTGAAACCGCACCGATCACCCCGGCGGATAACAGCGAACCGGCAACCTCCACCGAAACGGGGAGCGCACCGGCGGACTCCAGCCTGCCGCCACCGACCGAGCCGATTCCGGCCATGCCGGTCACTGCCCAGTAATCATGTGACGGGATCGGGCTGCACGGCGCCGATCCCCGACCACTTTCAGCATTGACCCGCGTCAATCCTGGTCACAGTTCTGCGGCCAGAATCGAAAAAATCCTGTGATAAATTCCCGATCCCCTGCTACGTTTTATCAAGTAGCCGCGTAGCGTCTTGCCTGCGTCATTTTTCTTTCACGTGGGCACTTTATGCTCAGTGCGCAGGTCACTTATTCAGGCATTTTTTTCAAACAAACGTGGGGGATTGAAAATGGACGAATATCAAGAAGAACTGCTCGAATATCAGGCGTTCGAACTCGACCCGCTGGAACCCGCCGAAGACGCGACCGAGCTGTAGACAAGCGCTTTCAGGCTTCAAGCTCGTCGCTGATCGCTTGCAGCTTCAAGCTGTTTTCCTATGACTTCGGCGAAACTCGCCGGGGGTCTGGCCATTCCAGCGTTTGAAGGCCCGTTGAAAGGCTTCGGCTGAGGCAAAACCCAGCAGGTAGGCGATTTCTCCGAACGCCAGTTCGGTGTCGCGGATGTAGGTCATGGCCAGGTCGCGGCGCGTGTCATTGAGGATCGCGCGAAATTGCGTGCCTTCCTCGGCCAGTTTGCGGCGCAAGGTCCAGGTCGGCAGCTTCAGGCGTGCCGCCACTTCTTCCAGGTCGGGCTCCCGGCCACCATTGAGCAACGGCCCCAGCAACTGAGTGATGCGTTCACGCAGGCTGCGGGTGCGTGTCAATTGCTCCAGTTCCCGTTCGCACAGTTGCAGCAAGTGCCGCCAGGTGCTCGGGCAGTGCAGCGGATTGCGCTGAGCCAGGCTGGCCAGGCTCAGGCGCAGTTGATTGTGTTCGGCACCGAACTGGATCGGACAGTCGCCCAGCACGGCATACGTCTCTCGGTAATCCGGCGCTTGAAACTCGATCTCGATGCGTTCGGCGCGCAGCGGGTCAGGGCTGACGCTGGACAGTTGCTGCAACCAGCCGGCAATGATCGAATCCACCACGAAGCGGTTGTAGGCGTTGTAAGGACTGATGGAATAGAAGCGCAGCCAGGCGCCCTGGGCGTCCTCATGAAAGCTCGATTGGCCGCGATAGTTGGAGCCGTACAAGGCTTCGAAACGAATCAGGCAGCGCGCCGCTTCTCGCACCGTCGGCGCCTGGGCAGCGGTGACGCCGGCCAGGCCGGCCTGGCTCAGGCGACTGAGCTGGCCCATGCGCAAACCCAATGCCGGGTCACCGGTCAGTTGAATGGCGCTGTGGCCCAGGTGCATGTAGCGCGGGATCGAGAGCCGGGCGCCGGCTTCGCTCAGGCGCGCCGCGTCAAGGCCATACTGCTCGAGCAAGGGCTGTGGGTCTGCACCGTGACTGCGCACGGCGTCGGCCAGGCTGTGCACAAAGCCCACCGACAGATCGCCCAGTCGCATCGGCAAGGGTTTCATGGTTTATAACCACAGGTTCAGTAAACGCGCGCCACGGGCATTGCCATCGGCGAAATGCTGGCCGTTGCTGCTGAGAAAGCTCTGCCCGGCACTGCCCTGATCCCAGAACTGGCCGCGCAGGAACACGCTCATGCCGGCGATCGCCTGGCTGCTGGGCGGTTGAGCGGTCAGGGTCAAGTGATGCCAGGCCTGGCCTTCGCTCAGCTCCCCGGCCTTGAGGCTGACGGAGCCGGGCGTCGACAAGCCCTTATAGCCGCGCCACGGTTTATCCCAGGTGCCGCGCCCGGTCACGAAGGCCGGCACCGCGACGAACTTCGCGCCCTGAGCGTCAAGCTTGCGGTAGGCGTCCGGGTACCAGCTGTCGCTGCCGATCAGCACCCCCAGGCGTCCCGCCGGGGTATCGACGACGCCGGGCGTGCGCTCGCCATTGGCCGCGATGACGTCATGTTCATCGAACACCGGGTGCATCTGGCGCTGGGGTTGGCCGATCGGCAGGCCGTCACGGCCGAATACTACGCTGCTGTTATACAGCGCGCCGCCGCCGATTTTCAGCCTGCCATCGATGATCACGGGCTCGGGCAACACGATGGAGCCCGCCACCAGGGTTACCTGGAATTCTTTGGCCAGGCCGCCGAACAAGGCCTGGTAGTCCTTGGCCATGCCTTTGGCTTTCATCCGCAGGTGAGCGTCGTCCAGGCGGCTGTCGCCCCTGGCACCGATCAGGGCGCGGACGAACTTCAAGGGATTGCTCGCCGCCAGCCAGTTCATGGCTTCCTTGAGGGTCGTGGCCTGGTACAGCTCATCTTTCTCGCCGCTGACCATCAGCCAGGTGCCGATGTGTTCCGGCAGCACGACGATGGTTTTTTCATTCAGCAGGCCCTGGTCCCGGGCCTTCTGCAAATAGGCCGCGAGCTTGCGGTGCAAGCGCTCGGAGCTTTGGTAGTCGGTGGGAAACAGCTCGGGCTGGATGCCCAGCAGGTTGCCGCGATCGGCGGGTGTGCCTTGATCGACGGCGACGTCGATACGCAGGTCCGACAGGTAGTGACCCACCGGACGGTCCGCGGCCCACATCGCGTAGGTCGTGAGGGCGGCAATCAATGCCATGGAGAAGGTCAGGTACAGAAGTTTGCGCATGGGAAAACAGTCAACGGCCGTGTGCGGGTTCGCTGACTAGGGTAGGGCCCATGCCGGCGCTTGCCAAGGGGCACTGCGCATTTGGATCAATAAGTTGTCAGTTACGGTCATTGAGCGAGCGGTGGAGTGCTCATAGTCTGTGGCACATGACAGAGGGCTGCCAAAGAGCACCCAGACTTTTTCCGTGATCGTTCGTTGTGGAGTTACCGATGGCCGCCGCTCATTACCCAAACCTGTTGGCCCCGCTGGACCTGGGTTTTACCACGTTGCGCAACCGCACCCTGATGGGCTCGATGCACACCGGCCTTGAGGAGAAACCCGGCGGTTTCGAGCGCATGGCCGCGTACTTCGCCGAGCGTGCCCGGGGCGGCGTGGGCCTGATGGTCACAGGCGGTATCGGCCCGAACGATGAGGGCGGGGTGTATTCCGGAGCGGCCAAGCTGACCACCGAGGAAGAAGCGCTCAAGCACCGGATCGTGACCCGCGCGGTGCACGAGGCGGGCGGCAAGATCTGCATGCAGATCCTCCATGCCGGCCGTTATGCCTACAGCCCGAAACAGGTCGCGCCGAGTGCGATCCAGGCGCCGATCAACCCGTTCAAGCCCAGGGAACTGGACGAGGAGGGCATCGAGAAGCAGATCAGCGATTTCGTCACCTGCTCGACCCTGGCGCAAACAGCCGAGTACGACGGCGTCGAGATCATGGGCTCGGAAGGTTATTTCATTAACCAGTTCCTCGCCGCTCACACCAACCACCGCACCGACCGTTGGGGCGGCAGCTACGAAAACCGCATGCGCCTGCCGGTAGAGATCGTGCGTCGGGTGCGCGAAGCGGTCGGCCCGAATTTCATCATCATCTTCCGCCTGTCGATGCTCGACCTGGTGGAAGGCGGCAGCACCTGGGAAGAAATCGTGCAGTTGGCCCAGGCCATCGAGCAGGCTGGTGCGACGATCATCAACACCGGCATCGGCTGGCACGAAGCACGAATCCCGACCATCGCCACCAAGGTGCCGCGCGGTGCGTTCAGCAAAGTCACGGCCAAGCTGCGCGGCTCGGTGAACATTCCGCTGATCACCACCAACCGCATCAACACCCCGGACGTCGCCGAGCAGATCCTGGCCGAAGGCGATGCCGACATGGTGTCCATGGCGCGCCCCTTCCTCGCCGACCCGGACTTCGTCAACAAGGCCGCCGCCGGCCGTGCCGATGAAATCAACACCTGCATCGGCTGCAACCAGGCCTGCCTCGATCACACCTTCGGCGGCAAGTTGACCAGCTGCCTGGTGAACCCGCGGGCCTGCCATGAGACCGAACTCAATTACCTGCCGGTACAGCAGATCAAGAAAATCGCCGTGGTCGGTGCCGGCCCTGCCGGTCTGTCCGCAGCGACCGTGGCCGCCGAGCGTGGCCATCAGGTGACGCTGTTCGATTCGGCCAGTGAAATCGGTGGCCAGTTCAACATCGCCAAGCGTGTACCGGGCAAGGAAGAGTTCTTCGAAACCCTGCGCTACTTCAACCGCAAGCTGCAGACCACCCATGTCGAGGTGTGCCTGAACACCCGGGTCGATGTGGCGCAACTGGTCGCAGGCGGTTACGACGAGGTCATCCTCGCGACCGGCATCGCCCCGCGGACTCCGGCGATTCCAGGCGTGGAGAACGCCAAGGTGCTGAGCTACCTGGACGTGATCCTCGAGCGCAAACCGGTGGGCAAGCGTGTCGCGGTGATCGGCGCCGGCGGGATCGGCTTCGATGTGTCGGAGTTCCTGGTGCACCAGGGGGTGGCCACCAGCCAGGACCGTGAAGCGTTCTGGAAGGAATGGGGCATCGATACCCACCTTGAAGCCCGTGGCGGGGTGGCCGGCATCAAGGCCCAGCCCCATGCACCGGCCCGTGAGGTGTACCTGCTGCAACGCAAGGCCTCCAAGGTCGGCGACGGCCTGGGCAAGACCACCGGCTGGATTCACCGCACCGGTCTGAAAAACAAGCAGGTGCAGATGCTCAACAGCGTCGAATACCTGAAGATCGACGACCAGGGCTTGCACATCCGCATCGGCGAAACCGGCGAACCGCAGGTGTTGCCGGTGGACAACATCGTGATCTGCGCCGGGCAGGATCCGCTGCGTGAACTGCATGACGGCCTGGTGGCAGCGGGGCAGAACGTGCATTTGATCGGCGGCGCGGATGTGGCGGCGGAGCTGGATGCGAAGCGGGCGATCAACCAGGGGTCGCGGTTGGCTGCGCAGTTGTAACAGGCAGGCCGAGCGTGCCAATGGCTTTCGCGGGCAAGCCCGTTCCCACAGCGATTTAGGTTGGTCGTCAATTTTTGTGTACGACGCAACACCTGTGGGAGCGGGCTTGCCCGCGACGACGTCCTCAAGGCTGCTAATATGCCGGCTCTTCACCCAGAGCCGGCATCAATGCTTCTCCCTTCCAGTAACTGGCTCCGCCGAGCCCCCCTCGACCACCTTGATCTCGACTGGCTAACCCAGGCCAATATCGAAGTCGCCATCCTGCGCCTCGACCAGATCGACCCGCTGATCAGCGGCAACAAGTGGTTCAAACTCAGCGAACACCTCAAAGCCGCAGACCGGGCCGGCGCCAAGGGCATCATCAGCCTCGGTGGCGCCCACTCCAATCACCTGCATGCCTTGGCCGCTGCCGGCAAACGCTTCGGTTTCCCCACGGTCGGCCTGCTGCGCGGTCACCCGCAAGACACCCCCACGGTGAAGGACTTGCAAGCATTCGGCATGCAGTTGCACTGGTTGGGGTATGGCGGTTATCGCGCGCGGCACGAGCCCGGTTTCTGGCAGCCATGGCAGGCACAGTATCCCAAGCTGCAGCCGGTGCCGGAAGGCGGCGGCGGTTTGCCGGGCGCCAAGGGCTGCATGCCGCTCAAAGCGATGGTCAGCGCGCAGTTGAGCGGTCTGGGCTGGAACGACTACGACGGCTGGTGGCTGGCCTGCGGCACCGGCACCACCCTGGCCGGCCTGGTGTTGGCCGAAGCGGGCGAGCATCCGGTTTACGGCGCGTTGGCGGTACCCGACGATCATGGCGTGGCGCAGCAGGTGCAGGGGATTGTGCAGGAAGCGGGGTCGGTCGATGCCGGCTATGAACTGCTCGATGCCAGCCGGGGTGGCTTTGCCAAGGTCGATCCACCGCTACTGGAATTCATCGAACAGACCGAAAGGGACAGTGGCATCCCCCTCGAACCGCTGTACACCGGCAAAGCGCTGCTGGCACTTAAACAGCAAGTCGACGCCGGAAAATTTACCCAGGGCACGCGCCTGATCTTCATCCATACCGGCGGCTTGCAGGGCCGGCGGGGGTTCAGCCCAGCTACCTGAAATACGCCGCCCCCACAGGTTCCCGTTGGCCTCAGGTATTACGGTTCACTCGCTTGGGCATCATCCGCAGCAACGTGTTATCCCGCACCACATAATGGTGATAAATCCCCGCCAGGGCATGCAGGCCGATCAGCCAGTAACCCAGGGTGCCGCCGAGTTCATGCCAGCCCTGGATCTGCTTGGCCAGCGCCTTGTCCTCCGCGATCAGCAGCGGCAAATCGAAGCCATAGAACATCACTTGATGGCCTTTGGCACTGGTGACCAGCCAGCCCAGCATCGGCATGGCGATCATGAACAGGTACAACGCCCAGTGCATCAATTTCGCCAGCACGGTTTGCCAGCGGGGGGAGGCCGGGAAGATCTGCGGTGCCGGACCGAGGCTGCGGGCGAATAGTCTCAGCCAGACCAGCACGAACACGGTCAACCCCAGCATGAAGTGCGATTCGGTGATCAACGTGCGACCGCCGCTGCCTTTGGGAAAGATCCCGCGAAATTCGATACAGGCGTAGACCAGCGCCAGCAGGACCAGCATCAACCAGTGCAGCGCGATCGACACGGTGCTGTAGCGTGAGTCGGAATTTTTCCAGGGCATACGGCGTTCCTCACAGGACGGGTCAGGCCACCGTTCTGGGTCGACGATGTGTCTTTAACTGTAATCCTGTTTCGCCGGGTTTGCCTCAGAGGAGAGGGGATTCAATGCTCTGAGCACTGTAGGAGCTGGCTTGCCAGCGAAGGGGCCATCACATTCAACGTAAATGTTGACTGGTCTGACGCCTTCGCGAGCACTGTAGGAGCTGGCTTGCCAGCGAAGGGGCCATCACATTCAACGTAAATGTTGACTGGTCTGACGCCTTCGCGAGCACTGTAGGAGCTGGCTTGCCAGCGAAGGGGCCATCACATTCAATGTAAATGTTGACTGGTCTGACGCCTTCGCGAGCACTGTAGGAGCTGGCTTGCCAGCGAAGGGGCAATCACATTCAACGTAAATGTTGACTGGTCTGACGCCTTCGCTGGCAAGCCAGCTCCTACAGGGGGGAGGCGGTGGATCAGCTGCTTTGCGGCATTTCGCCCTTGGCCAGGCGCTGGTTGATGTCGGCGATCACTTGCGGCAAGTCGGTGATGGTGTCGATCATGTAGTGCGGGCGCGAGCCTTCGAACATCCCGTGGATGCGCTTGCGCTCGCTGGCCAGTTGGTCGCTGCCGAGGGCACGATAACCTTCGTAGTCCAGGCCCAGCGCGTTGCCCGAGCAGATCAGCGCCACAGTCCACATGCCGGCGCGACGGCCTTCGAGAATGCCCGGCACGGTATCGTCGATCTTCACGCACGCCGCGACATCATCGATCCCCAGGGCGATCACATTGGCCAAAGCCTGGGCCGGCCATGGGCGGCCGTTGGGCACTTCGTCGGTGGCGACCACGTGATCGGCCACGTAACCGTTGGTGGCGGCCAACTCGACCACCTTGTCCATGACCTGTTTCGGGTAGCCGGAGCAGGAGCCGATCTTGATGCCTTGCTGGCGCAGGTTGGCGATGGTGTCCAGGGCGCCGGGAATCAGCGCCGAGTGCTCGGCGATTTTCTCGATCTGCAAGGGCATGAAGCGTTTGTAGATGGCGGTGACGTCATCGTCGGTCGGCGTGCGGCCGAACACGGCGCGATAACGTTCGGCCACTTGCGGCTGATCGCACAGCGTCCGGATGTGGTCCCATTTGCCCATGCCCATCGGCCCGCGGGCTTCTTCGATGGAGACCTGGACGTCGAACTCGGCGAAAGCCTCGACGAAAATCTGGGTGGGGGCAAAGGAGCCGAAGTCGACCACGGTGCCGGCCCAGTCGAGGATGGCGGCCTGGAGTTTGGTTGGGTTCGTGTAGTTCATGTGACGTATCCCTTGTAGGAGCGAGCGGTTCGGCGATCCGACTTGCCCGCGAACGAACGATGATGAGGTTTGACGACTGACCGCGTCGCCTGTGTTCGCGGGCAAGCCTCGCTCCTACAGGGGACGGCGGTGTCTGTTGGTTCAGATTTCCAGCACTTCCATCTCGCGCAGCACTTCAGCCACCGCCGCCACGGCCGCGTGCATCTCGGCCTGGTTGACGTGGCCGATGCAGCCGACGCGGAACGTTTCGACCTGGGTCAATTTGCCGGGGTAGAGGATGAAACCCTTGGCCTTGACCCGTTCGTAAAATTCCTTGAACTGATAACGCGGGTCTTTCGGCGCGTGGAAGGTGACGATGATCGGCGCCTGGATGTCGGCCGGCAGGAAGCTGCGCAGCCCCAGTTTGGCCATGTCATCGAGCAGCACCTGGCAATTGTTGGCGTAGCGCTGATGCCGGGCGGGCAAGCCCCCTTCTTCGTTGTATTGCAACAGGGCTTCGTGCAGCGCGGCGACCACGTGGGTCGGCGGGGTGAAGCGCCACTGGCCGGTCTTGGCCATGTAGCTGTGCTGGTCGAACAAGTCCATCGCCAGCGAGTGCGAGTTGCCGGCGGCATCGGCCAGGGCTTCCTTGCGAGCGAAGACGAAGCCCATGCCCGGTACGCCTTCCAGGCATTTGCCCGAGGCGGCGATCAGTGCGTCGAACGGCACCTGTTGCGCGTCGATCGGCAGCGCGCCAAAGGAGCTCATTGCGTCGATGATCAGGCGTTTGCCGTGTTGCGCGATGACCTGGGCGATCTCCGGCAGCGGGTTGAGGATGCCGGTGCTGGTTTCGCAGTGAATCAGTGCCACGTGGGTGATGTCGGGGTCGGCGCCCAGCAGGCGGTCGACGTCGGCGGCGGTGGTCGGTTCGTCTTCGGCGGTTTCAAAGGTGCTGAAGGAGCGGCCGAGCACTTCGCAGATTTTCGCCAGGCGTTTGCCATAGGCGCCGTTGATCAGCACCAGGACTTTGCCGTTGCGGGGCACCAGGGTGCCGATCGCCGCTTCGACCGCGAAGGTGCCGCTGCCTTGCAGGGGCACGCAGTGGTGGCTGGCGCCGCCGTTGATGATCGCCAGCAGTTGCTCGCAGAGGCTGGCGGTCAGTTGATTGAAGCGGTCATCCCATGAACCCCAGTCGACCATCATCGCCTGGCGGGTGCGGGCCGAAGTCGTCAACGGGCCGGGGGTGAGCAGGATGGGTTCGGCGGTACTCATTCTCGTGTCCTCGCAATCGATGGGGTGAAGCTACGGGGCCTAAGTTGCAATTTGCCGAGCTATCAATCAAATTGTTTATTGTTATGCCAGCCATCAGTGAGAGTTATTCATGAACCTGTTCCAGCTCCGTGCGTTCGATGCGGTCGCCCGCGAGGGCAGCTTCACCCGGGCCGCCGCGCGGCTGTTCATCAGCCAGCCGGCGGTCACCGGCCACATCAAGGCGTTGGAGGAGCATTACCAGATCACCTTGTTGCGCCGCACCGCGCGACGAGTGGAGTTGACGGAAGAGGGCACCAAACTGGCGGCGATCACCAGGGCCATGTTCGGCCTGGCGGAAGAGGCGCAGGTGATGCTCGAAGCCAACCGACAGTTGCTCACCGGGCGCCTGGAAGTGGCGGCGGACGGGCCGCACATGGTCATGCCGATGCTGGCCAGCCTGCGCGCGCGTTATCCGGGGATCACCGTGAACCTGCGGCTGGGCAATGCCCAGGAAACCCTGGCGGCGTTGCTCTCGGAACATGCCGATGTGGCGGTGCTGACCGAGGTCGAGCCGCGCAAGGGCTTGCATCTGCAGGCCCTGAGCGAATCACGGATCTGCGCGCTGGTGCCGGCAGCTCATCCCTGGGCGCAGCAGCACAAAGGCGTGCCGATCAAGGCGCTGGACCAGGTGATCATGGTGCTGCGCGAGCCGGGTTCGATCACCCGGCGTACGTTCGACGAGGCGTGCGCCCGGGCCACAGTCAACCCGCGGGTGTTGCTGGAGCTGGACAGTCGTGAAGCGGTGACCGAAGCCGTGGCGGCGGAACTGGGGGTGGGCGTGGTGTCGTCGGTGGAAGTCAGCCATGACCCGCGGGTGGTGGCGGTGCCGATCATTGGTGAGGGGTTGGTGAACCGGCACATGATGGGCTGCCTGGAACGGCGGCGGGAATTGCGCCTGATCCAGGCATTTTTCGGCTTGGCGCCAGCCAGATAAACCGCGGCGCACCCTTCGCGAGCAGGATCCGCGGTCGCCGCAGATCTTGTGAACGACGCAAACCTCGTAGGAGCCGGCTTGCCGGCGAAGGCGTCTTCATGGGCGCGGCAAGACTCAAGGCCGCCTTCGCCGCCTAAACCAGACTCCCACGCACCATCTCCAGAAACGTCGCCACCACCCGCCGCGAACTCTGTTCGCGCAAGCACACCAATGTCTCGGTCAATCGCCGAGTGCAATCGGTAATCGGCAACGCACACACCCGCGAATCCGCACCGAACTCGGCAGCCGACACCACCCCTACGCCAATCCCCACCACCACCGCCTCACGCGCCGCTTCCCGGCCTTCGACCTCGATCGCCGGGCGGATGCGAAACCCGGCCCGGGCCATTTCCTCTTCCAGGGTCTGGCGCGTCACCGAGCCGATCTCCCGCAGCACCAGCGGTGTGTCGTCCAGGTCCGCCAGGCAGATGGATTCGCGGTCGGCCCACGGATGATGGCGGGAAACAAACGCCACCATCGGGTCATTGCGCAGCGGCAGACAGATCAGCCGTTCGTCGCTGACATCCCGTCCCAGCAACGCCAGGTCAGCCTGATAGTTGAACAGGCGAAACAGCGATTCATCGGTATTGCCGGTTTCGATTTTCACGCTGATGCCGGGGTAGCGCTCGCAGAATCGGGCAATCTGGGGCAGCACATGCACCGGCGCATCCACCGCCAGAATCAGGCTGCCGGTCTGCAGCGCCTGGGAAGCCTGCAGCAACTCCTGCGCCTCGGCCTCGATGACAAACAAGCGCTGGGTGACGCTCAACAGGCGCTCGCCCAGATCGGTCAGGCGCACCGAGCGTTTATTGCGGTGGAACAACAACACCCCGAAGCGCTCTTCGAGTTTGCGCACTTGGTCGGAAATCGCCGGCTGCGTGAGAAATAGCCGCTCGGCGGCACGGGTGAAGCTTCCGTGAACGGCCACGGCGTGGAAGGCTTTGAGCTGGGAGTGGGAAACCGACATCGAAACCTCCAGTAACAAGCTGAGCTTGTATTGGAAATACGATAAATCGATTTCATTTATTAATCAGAAATTGTTTTTATCGACCACTATGAACAACCCTATCGGCAGTCTCAAACGTTGGCGCGTGCAGATCTTCGTGATCACCTGGCTCGCTTATGCCGCGTTCTATTTCACCCGCAAAGCCTTTTCCGTGGCCAAACTGGGGATCGCCGAAGACCCCGGCTTCACCCTCGACAAATTGGCCATGGCCAACCTCGACGCCATCTACCTCGCTGCTTATGCCATCGGCCAATTCACTTGGGGCATCCTCGCCGATCGCTTCGGGCCCAGGGTCGTGGTGCTCGGTGGCTTGCTGATTTCCGCCGCCGCGGCGCTGGTAATGGGCAGCTTCGCCACATTGCCGATCTTCGCCACCTGCATGTTGATCCAGGGCCTGGCGCAGTCCACCGGATGGTCGGGGTTGTGCAAGAACGTCGGCAGTTTTTTCCCCGCCGAGCAGCGCGGGCGGGTGCTCGGGCTCTGGAGTTCCTGCTACGCCTTCGGCGGTCTGGTGGCCTCGCCGTTCGCCGGCTGGTGGGCCTACACGCTGATCGGCACCTGGCACGCGGCGTTCATTTCCAGCGCGGCGGTGGTCGGCCTGGTAGCGTTGCTGTTCTTCATTTTCCAGCGCAACAAACCCGAGGACGTCGGTCTGCCGGCGGTGGAACCCGAGCCTGAACCGACCGCCGACGAGGCCCACACGCAAAGCACATACAGCGTCCTCGAACCGCTGCGGGAAATCCTGCGCAACCGCACGGTGCTGGTGTTGGGGCTGGCGTACTTTCTGCTGAAACCGGCGCGCTACGCGATCCTGCTCTGGGGCCCTGTGATCGTCTTCGAGCAGATGCCCTCGGTGGGCAAGGTCGGTGCGGCGATCATTCCGACCGCGTTCGAACTGGCCGGGTTGCTCGGGCCGATCCTGCTGGGCCTGGCCTCCGACAAACTGTTCGGCGCCCGGCGCATGCCGGCCTGCGTGATCAGCCTGCTGGCGCTGACCGTGGCCCTGGCGCTGTTCATGGGCGCACTGCACACCGGCAGCGTAGTGCTGGTGGTCGCCCTGTTGTTTGTCATGGGGCTGACCTTGTACGGACCGGACTCCATGATCAGCGGCGCGGCCGCCATCGATTTCGGCACCGCCAAGGCGGGTGCGACGGCCGCCGGGTTCGTCAACGGCTGCGGCTCGGTCGGGGCGATTCTCGGTGGATTGCTGCCGGGCTACTTCGACTCAGTGACCGTGTTCATCGTCTTCGCCGGCTGCGCGCTGTTCTCCGCGCTGGTGTTAGTCCCGCACTGGAACAGCCGCCCGGCTGCCCTGCTGGCCGCAAGTGCAGCAGGGCCGAATCGGCCGCTGAACGTAAAACCCCTGGGTACATAAGGATTGACGCCCATTCAGGTTGCCACAGGCGCTGGCAAGGCCGACTAGCGCTGAATGTCCGAGCGATTCAGCAGCCAGTCAAGCAGCAAGCGCGTGTCGCCGCGCGGTTCACGGGGGCGGGCCGGTTCAGGCGGGTGAATCTGCCCCAGGCCGACACACAGCACCGGCCGGTCCGGATCGCTGTCGAGAAAACTGACGAACACCTCGCTGCCGGCCCTTGGCAGTCTGCCGGGATCGATCCAGCCGTCCGGCGTGGTCACGGCGAGCGGCAGCCAGAGGCCGACGGACTCATCCGCCTCGGCGTGCATCGCTGGCCACAGCCTGACCTGGATCCGGCCGCGATCGTCCAGCTCGGGCGGTTGCCCGGCCGGGCCCAGCACCCGGGCGGGCTGATAGCCCGGAATGCTCGGCCTGGGTTGTTTCAACGCCGGGCGGAATTCCGTTGACCAGGGAATGGCGTTGAACCGATTGCGGTACAGCAGGGCACTGCAATCCCGGGCCGGAGCCGGAGGCTGTCGCCCCTGATGGCGGGTCTCGATGAGCAGCCATTGCTCGTTGAAGCAGGCGAGCGGATGCGCGGTCACCTGGACGATCCGCGCGCTGCGCAGGGCGCCGTGATTGCTCTGGCCATGGACCTGCTGTTGCAGGCAACGCAGGCGCTGCAACTGGCGGCGGCTGCGTTGGCCCTGCTCGGGATCAGGCCTGGCCATCCTCGGTGAAGTCTTGCCGAAGGCATGGTTGGCCGCGCCATCGCCGGCATTCGGCGCGCCACGGTTGCCGGCCTCCCTTCGCGGGTGCGAGGGCAGGGCGTCATGGCGCTGGAACAACTCACTGATCGCCGGCCGCGCAGGTTCCAGCGGGGCGTCCACCTGGAACGGCGTCAACAGCGGCGCCTGGGGGAAACTCAGGCTGTCGTCGGCCAACACCAGCACATGCCCGTCACGGTCATGTTCGAAGTGATAGTGAATGCCTTCTTCTTCGCACAGGCGCTGCAGCAACCCCAGGTCGCTCTCCTCGTACTGAATGCAAAACGGCCGCCGCGGATAGTGCCCGTTCGCCAACTCGAAGCGATAGCTGTCGGCGGGCAGGTCATGCTCCTCCAGCAGCTGTTGCAGGATCATCGGCACGCTGAGGTCATGGAACACCCGGCGGCGGCTGTTGCCGTCCAGTGCCTGCAGGTAGGGCACCAGCACCATGTTGTAACCGACCTGCTGCGCACCGCGGTAGTCGCGACTGGTGCTGTGGAGGATGCCGTGAAAGCCCTGGCCATGCCCCAGGCTGAGGAACAACGGCTGTTGCAACAGCTGGTCGAAGGGCATGGCCGGCGGCAGGCCGATCACCTCGACCTCGAATCGATAGGGCTGGTTGAGGGCTTCATGCCCGCTGAACTGCACCACCTGAAAACTCAAATCGTCCTCGAGCAGTGTCAGGGTGAAGGGGCTTTCCTTGTCGTTGAGCATCGAATGCGCTTCTGCCATGGAGTACAGGCGAAGAGGGTACGAAACCATGGCCTCTTGTAGTCACCGCAAATCGACTTTTCAGAAACGCCCTACAAGCTCCGGTGAAGATGTCGATTCATCACCCGATCCAAGGGGTGGAATTTTTGGTCGATTGCCAACTTTAGGCCGTATAAACTTGCGCAAAGCGTCGGCCAATAGATGTCTCGGCGCCACAGATAAGAGAGTGAGTAATGGGCGCACAGTGGAAGGTTAAACACAAAGAAGCGGCATCCAACGCCAAGGGCAAGATTTTCGGCAAACTGGTGAAAGAGATCACCATTGCCGCGCGCAACGGTGCCGATGTGGCGACCAACGCGCACCTGCGGCTGGTGGTCGAGCAGGCGAAAAAAGCTTCGATGCCCCGGGAAACCCTGGAACGTGCGATCAAGAAAGGCTCGGGCCAGCTGGGCGAGACCGTGCAATACCATCGCGTGACCTACGAAGGTTTCGCCCCGCATCAGGTGCCGCTGATCGTGGAATGCGTGACCGACAACATCAACCGCACCGTCGCTGAAATCCGCGTCGCGTTCCGCAAGGGCCAGCTCGGCGCTTCCGGTTCGGTGGCCTGGGACTTCAACCACGTCGGCATGATCGAAGCGTCCCCGGACAGCCCGGACGCCGATCCGGAAATGGCCGCGATCGAAGCCGGCGCCCAGGATTTCGAGCCGGGTGAAGACGGCGCGACCCTGTTTCTGACCGAGCCTGCGGACCTCGACGCGGTACAGAAAGCCCTGCCGGAGCACGGCTTCACGGTGTTGTCGGCCAAGCTGGGCTACCAGCCGAAGAACCCGGTCAGCGGCCTGAGCGACGAGCAGATGGCAGAAGTCGAGGCGTTCCTCGAAGGCCTGGACAACCATGATGATGTGCAGGATATGTTTGTCGGGTTGGCCGGCTAAACATCAAAAGATCGCAGCCTGCGGCAGCTCCTGCAGGTGTACACAAAACCCTGTAGGAGCGAGCTTGCTCGCGAAAAACTATCTGGCGCATAGGTCTCCCAGGTACAACGCGTCAACGTTAACGACCATCGCGAGCAAGCTCGCTCCTACAGTGAATGGCATCATTGTGGGAGCGGGCTTGCCCGCGATTGACCGCGCAGCGGTCACCAGCTTTTCAACGCCCGCACAATTTCGTCGAACCCAGGCCGCGCCAGCACCTGCGGCTCGCAGCAACGCCGCTGCAAATCCTCCAACCGCCTACGCCCCTCATCGCTCAACCCCGACTCGATTCGCTCCAGCAGTTCCCCCAGCAGAATTCCAAACGCCCGCACCTCGATCCGTTGCAATGCACGGCTTTCCAAGGTGTCCGCAGTGGCATGGAACGACGCCGCACCAAAGTCCCCAAGCAGGCAATCACCCTGCTCGTTCCACAGAATATTGTGGCCATACAGGTCGCCGTGGGTGATGCCCTGGTCGTGCAGATGTTCGGCCGCTTGAGCGATCCCGCTGGCGATCCGCAAGGCCACGCCAGCGCTGAACCGGGTGTCGTTGGCGTAGACGTCCCGGCTGCAGGATTCCAGGCTCGGCAGTCCGGCCAGGTTGCGGTACACCGGATCGATCAGCTCCATCACCAGCCCGGCCTGCGCCTGCGGATGCCCGATAATCCGCCCTTCGATCCGGATCAGGTTGGGGTGCCGGCCTGCGGTGATGCAGGCGTTCATCTCATGCAACGGCGAGCCATCGCTGGTCATTTCGCCTTTGTAGAGTTTGACCGCGACCTGGGTGGCCGGTTGGCCCGGTCGTTCCCAGGTGGCGCGATGAATCACCCCCGAAGCGCCTTCGCCCAGTTGCTGCTCCAGGCGCAGTGCCGACCAGGGGATGCTCGCGACCGATTCCAGCGCGGCCGCATCGGCTTCGGTTTCCAGCGGGTTACCGGCGTAGGCCAGCCAGGCCAGGCTCGGCAGGGTCAGCAACCAATCGGGCAGTTCGGTCAACCGGTTGGCGGCGATGCGGATCAGCTCGAGTCGATGACAATGAGCCAGGCTTTCAGGCAAACGCTGCAAGCGGTTGCCGGACAGCATCAGTTTTTGCAGGTGCGGGCGTTGACCCAACTCGGTCGGCAGTTCACTGAGGTGGTTGTCGGTCAGGATCAGCCATCGCAATAGCGGTGGCAGCGCCGCGCCTGGCACTGTTGCGATGCGATTGGCCTTGAAGCCGACCATGGTCAGCGCGGTACATTGACCGAGGCAGGCGGGGAGTTCGGTGAACTGGTTGTCCGAGCAGAACAGCACCCGCAAACGATTGAGCCGGTGCAAGTCATCCGGCAGCCGGCTCAAGGCGTTGCCGCTGAGGTTGAGCACCTCCAGCGAGTCCGCCAGGTCGAAGATTTCCCGGGGAAACTCCGTCAGGCCGCAGGCCAGATCGAGGCGGGTGACGCCCGACAATTGGCCGGCGCGCAGTTGGGCAAGGGTGTCCATGAACAGATTCGCTATTGATCGAGGGGAGGGCGCGGTGCCCTGGGAATGGGCGACATGATAGCGGCAACTTCCACCAACTGCCCCAACCGACTCCGCGTCCGCGCCAGATCAATCGCGTCGCCCCCCAGGCTTTCCCGCAACGACCGCTGTCCCAGCAGCACCAGATGCTTGTCCTGATCGTACAAAACATCCACCAGATTGATAAACCGCTGCTGAGCCGCCATGGAACACTCAGCGAGATTGGGCAATTCATCGATCACCCAGTGATCGAAACGCCGGCACAGCTCCAGGTAATCCATGACCGCGGTGGGGTGGTCGCACAGGTCGCCAAAGGTCAAGCCAATGGTTCGCCCTTCGCAGTATCGGGCCCGCAGATGCCGTGTGCCGACGGCCACCGCCAGCGCGGGAGCGCCAGGCTCGGGCAGGTTCAAGGCCCGACGTTGCGCCAGCGTGGCCGGCCAGACGTAATGGCCCTGGGTAAACACCTGCTGGGCGTGGGTTCGCGCCTGGCTGCGGTAGTCATGGGGGCCGCCGACCTCCATGACCTGCATTCGCGTGTTGATCAGGTCGATCACCGGTTTGAAGCGCGCATGGTACAGCGGGTTGGGCAGCAGGCCCTCGGGTGGGTAATTGGAGGTGACCATCAGCAGGATGCCCCGGCGGAACAGCGCCTTGAACAGCCGCGCAATGAGCATCGCATCGCCGATGTCGTGAACGTGAAACTCGTCGAAACACAGCACCCGGCAGTCGAGCAGCAGCTCATCGAGCGTGGCCGCCAGTGCATCGGGCTGCTCGCGATGACTGAACATGCCTTGATGCAGTTGCGCAAAGAACTGATGGAAGTGCAGGCGCTGTTTTTCCGCGATCGGCAGCGCCTGGAAAAACCCGTCGAGCAGCCAGCTCTTGCCGCGCCCCACCGCGCCGTGCAGGTACAGGCCGGGCAGGGTATGCGCCGAGGACCCGAGCAACATCGTGGCGTGCTGCGCCATGCAGTCGATCACTCGCTGCTGGCTGTGGCTGAGGGTATAGCCCTGGGCATGCGCCTTGTGGTGAAAGTAATCGTGGATCACGCGACCGGTCGCGGTACAGGACGCAGGCGATGCCTTGCCGAAAATGCGGCGCAACGCAAGCCAGCGTGGCGTGAGTCGCGAACGGTTGGGCGGTCGAACAGCCACTGTAATGTCACCCCGTAAATGGTCAGGCCGGCTCCCCCGAGCGGCGGCGGCCTAGTGTACCCAAAGGGCGAACAACCCGACCACCGCGCCGTACACGGCCCCCTGTAGGAGCTGGCCATGATTTTTGTGCTCGGCGCAGACCCCCTGTAGGAGCTGGCTTGCCAGCGAAGGCGTCATATCAGCCAATCCATCTGTCGATTGACACACCGCTTTCGCTGGCAAGCCAGCTCCTACAGTTGATGGGGGCTGGCCACACTTTTTGTGCCCGGCACAGACCCCCTGTAGGCGCTGGCTTGCCAGCGAAGGCGTCATATCAGCCAAAACATCTGTCGACTGACACACCGCCTTCGCTGGCAAGCCAGCTCCTACAGTTGATGGGGGCTGGCCACATTTTTTGTGCCCGGCGCAGACCCCCTGTAGGCGCTGGCTTGCCAGCGAAGGCGTCATATCAGCCAATACATCTGTCGACTGACTCACCGCTTTCGCTGGCAAGCCAGCTCCTACAGTTGATGGGGGCTGGCCACGCTTTTTGTGCCCGGCACAGATCCCCTGTAGGAGCTGGCCACACTTTTTGTGCCCGGCACAGACCCCCTGTAGGAGCTGGCTTGCCAGCGAATGCGTCATATCAGCCAAAACATCTGTCGACTGACTCACCGCTTTCGCTGGCAAGCCAGCTCCTACAGTTGATGGGGGCTGGCCACGCTTTTTGTGCCCGGTACAGACCCCCTGTAGGAGCTGGCTTGCCAGCGAAGGCGTCATATCAGGCAATACATCTGTCGACTGACACACCGCCTTCGCTGGCAAGCCAGCTCCTACAGTTGATGGGGGCTGGCCACGCTTTTTGTGCCCGGCACAGATCCCCTGTAGGAGCTGGCTTGCCAGCGAAGGCGTCATATCAGCCAATACATCTGTCGACTGACACACCGCTTTCGCTGGCAAGCCAGCTCCTACAGTTGATGGGGGCTGGCCACGCTTTTTGTGCCCGGCACAGATCCCCTGTAGGAGCTGGGGGCTGGTCATGATTTTTGTGCTCGGCGCAGACCCCCTTTGTGGGGGTCAGAACTGCACGGTCTGCTTGAGCATCTGCGCTGCCGGCGTGTCGCTTGGGCTGACCATCGCATAGTTATACCCACCCCCCGACCAATACTCCGCCTGCAACTCGCCATCGCGGCGACTGCCCCGGGGCAGCAGGAAGTTTTTCGGCCCTGGCGGCCGTACGTAAAAGCTGATCTTGTGCCCGCCCTGATCCTCATACACCACCATCGCCGCCGGCCCTTGCTCGGTGCTGAGCAAGCGTCCGCTGGCTGGTTTGAAGCCCGCGGCCGAGAGGTCAGGCAAGCGATGGGCCTGGGTGAAATAGCGGTCGAGCCAGCCCTGCATATCGCCTTCGTCACCGGCTTTGTAGTCAGCCGGCAAAATGCCCTGCTGGGCAATCAGGCGATAGGCTTGCAGGGCATCGGTCATCGGCAGCGGGGCACCGACCAGGGTCATCTCCCGCGCCTGCCAACCGCTGAACCCGCCGACACTGACCGCAATCAACAGCACCGCGGCGCTCGCCAGGTGACGACGGGTTTGCCGTGTGCGGCGCTGGCGAATCAGCGCCGGGTCGAGGTCCGGGTTGGCCGGCCGCTGCAAGGCGCCGCTCAGGGCGGCGCGCAATAGTTGGGCGTCCTGTTGCCAGGCCCGTACCTGGGCGGCCACTTCAGCGTTGCCGGCCAGAAAGGTCTCCACCTGACGTCGCTCGTCATCGCTCAATTGGTGGTCGACATAGGCGTGCAGGTCCCGCTCGCTTGGGGGCATGCTGATCATTTGAGTCTCCGCAGGGAAGGACGGGCGATTTCGCCATCGCTGAGCTGGCGCAAGGCCTGCCGCGCCCGGGACAGGCGCGACATCACGGTACCGACGGGGACATCGAGGATCTCGGCGACCTCCTTGTAGCTCAAGCCCTCGACCGAAACCCAGAGCAGCAGGGCGCGCTGTTCGGTGTTGAGCCGATCGAAGGCCTGCAGGGTCGATTGCGCGATCACGGTGCGCTCGACCGAGGGCTGCGCATCATCGCGTCCGGTAAAGAATTCGAGCATCCGCGCATAACGCCGGGAGCGCCGGTGCGCATCGAGAAACTGCCGGTACAGAATCGAAAACAACCAGGCACGCAGATCGCCCTCGGGACGTTTGTCGCCCCAGCTCGACAGCGCGCGCTCAAGGCAGCACTGCACCAGATCGTCGGCGCTGCTGGGATTGCGGGTCAATGACACCGCGAATCGTCGCAGCCGGGGAATGATTTCTCGCAGTTGTTCGTCGATATCGTTCATGAAGGCCTGGCCAGTCACTACGCTGGACTAGGAAGACGCCCGGCCCCCGAGGTTATTCCACGCCTGAAAAAATAAATACCGGGCCATGGAATAAACCTGCACCGGGTGCGTCTGCTTGATTCTTCTCACTTGTGGCCGCTGGCCCAGGAGTCTTTCATGGTAGATCGCTCATCACCGCCGACCCGGCCACCCTTGAGTGCCGCGAGCCTGACGTTGCGCCTGGCCGGTATTGCCGTGGTGGTCGCCGCAGTGGCCGGGGCCTTTGCCTACGTCAACGGCACCCTCGATCCACAACGTCTGACCCCGAAAAAGCTGATCAATGTGCTGGAAACCAACAACGGCGTGCACCCGGGCTTCCGCCGTAATCACTCCAAAGGCGTGTGCGTGATCGGCCACTTCGAGAGCAGCGGCGAGGCGCGTGCCTACTCCAGCGCCCAGGTGTTCAAGGATCCGCAAACCCCGGTGGTCGGACGTTTCGCCTTGCCGGCCGGTAACCCTTATGCCCCGGACAATAGCGTGCCGATCCGCAGCCTGGCGCTGCGTTTCACCCAGGCCAACGGTCAACAGTGGCGCACCGGGATGAACAGCATGCCGGTGTTCCCGGTGGGCACGCCCGAGGCGTTCTATCAATTCCAACAGGCGCAGTCGCCGGACCCGGCCACCGGCAAACCCAAACCTGGCGCCGTGCCGGCGTTCTTCGGTGCGCACCCTGAATCGGCACCCTTCCTGGCCTGGGTCAAAACCGCCAAGCCCTCCGCCAGCTACGTGACCGAAACCTACAACAGCGTCAACGCGTTTTACCTGGTGAACGCGGCCGGGCAGCGGCAAGCGGTGCGCTGGAGCATGGTGCCGGTGGCGCAGGATGCGCCTGGTGCCACGGCGCCGGAGGGCGGCGACTTCCTCGAGAAAGACCTGGTCCAGCGGATCGCCGCAGGGCCGTTGCGTTGGCAGTTGAACATCACCCTGGCCAACCCCGGCGACCCGGTCAACGACGCCAGCAAGGCCTGGCCTGGCGATCGCAAAGTGGTCAACGCCGGCACCCTGGTGCTCCAGAGCACCCAGCCGCAACTCAATGGCGAATGCCGTGACATCAACTATGACCCGCTGATATTGCCCGCCGGTATCGAAGGGTCCGACGACCCGCTGCTCGCTGCGCGTTCAGCCGGTTACGCCAAATCCTACCTGCGTCGCACCAGCGAAGTCAGTCAGTTGCCCGCCGCTAAACAGGAGTCTGGTCAATGAGCGCTCATCCAAACCATTTCGCGCCGCTGGCGCGACTGCTGCACTGGCTGATGGCGCTGATGGTCATTGCCATGCTGTTCATCGGCGCAGGCATGGCCGCCTCGGTATCCGAACGTCATGAGTGGCTGATCAATCTTCATAAACCTTTGGGCGTGGCCATTCTGTTGCTGGTGATCGTGCGCATCGTCGTGCGCTTTTCGACGCGACAGCCGCCACTGCCGGCGGACCTGCCAGGTTGGCAAGTGCTGGCGGCCAAGGCCTCGCACTTGTTGCTGTACGCCTTGATGCTGATCTTGCCGCTGCTGGGCTGGGCGATGATTTCGGCGGCGGGAGACCCGGTGATGCTCAGCAGCTCGGTGCAATTGCCGTCGATCGTGCCGGCCAATGCGCAGCTGTTTGCGTTCCTGCGCAAGGCGCACGGCTACCTGGCGTATCTGCTGTTCCTGACGGTGTTGTTGCACCTGGCCGCAGCTTTGTTCCACGCCTGGGTACGTCGCGACGATGTGCTGGACAGCATGTTGCGCGGCAAAGACCGCACCTGATCCCTCACCGCACCCCCTGTAGGAGCTGGCTTGCCAGCGAAGGCGGCCTCAAGCCATGCATCGCCCATGAAGACGCCTTCGCCGGCAAGCCGGCTCCTACAGGGTTCGGCGTTTTTCGCAAAAGGCCTGTACATCGGTGACAGGGTTTGGCGTTTACCACCATTCTTCTGTACACCGCTGATCATGTAGGAGCTGGCTTGCCAGCGAAGGCGGCCTCAAGCCCTGCATCGCCCATGAAGACGCCTTCGCCGGCAAGCCGGCTCCTACAGGGTTCGGCGTTTTTCGCAAAAGGCCTGTACATCGGTGACAGGGTTTGGCGTTTACCACCATTCTTCTGTACACCGCTGATCATGTAGGAGCTGGCTTGCCAGCGAAGGCGGCCTCAAGCCCTGCATCGCCCATGAGGACGCCTTCGCCGGCAAGCCGGCTCCTACAGGGTTCGGCGTTTTTCGCAAAAGGCCTGTACATCGGTGACAGGGTTTGGCGTTTACCACCATTCTTCTGTACACCGCTGATCATGTAGGAGCTGGCTTGCCAGCGAAGGCGGCCTCAAGCCATGCATCGCCCATGAAGACGCCTTCGCCGGCAAGCCGGCTCCTACAGGGTTCGGCGTTTTTCGCAAAAGGCCTGTACATCGGTGACAGGGTTTGGCGTTTACCACCATTCTTCTGTACACCGCTGATCATGTAGGAGCTGGCTTGCCAGCGAAGGCGGCCTCAAGCCCTGCATCGCCCATGAAGACGCCTTCGCCGGCAAGCCGGCTCCTACAGGGTTCGGCGTTTTTCGCAAAAGGCCTGTACATCGGTGACAGGGTTTGGCGTTTACCACCATTCTTCTGTACACCGCTGATCATGTAGGAGCTGGCTTGCCAGCGAAGGCGGCCTCAAGCCCTGCATCGCCCATGAGGACGCCTTCGCCGGCAAGCCGGCTCCTACAGGGTTCGGCGTTTTTCGCAAAAGGCCTGTACATCGGTGACAGGGTTTGGCGTTTACCACCATTCTTCTGTACACCGCTGATCATGTAGGAGCTGGCTTGCCAGCGAAGGCGGCCTCAAGCCCTGCATCGCCCATGAGGACGCCTTCGCCGGCAAGCCGAGCTCTACAACCATACGGCATCCCATAACGGGTAATCATGCACGCGCCTGACGAGCCCAGCTCGCAAGGGATTGGCGATAATATAACGGGCCGCCGTCAACAGATTTTCCTCACGGCGGAGCGCGCGATCATGGAAGCCTTTTTGCCAAAACCGGCCCGAGCGCCCCAAATAAGCATTGATCTCTCTCGCGCTGCGGGATTTAGTCGCAAGCATCAACTGCGCCAGCGTGCTGTTCTGCAGTTCGACCAGCCAGTGAAAGTGATCGGGCATCACTACCCAGGCCAGGGAATCGGCGTATCCCTCTGTTTGAACATGACGAAATTGATTCACCACCAAACGTCCCGCTCGCCAATCGCTGAAAACGGGTTCGCGCAAATGGGTGACGGCAGTAAGCAGATAGATTTGTCCGGACTGGGAGTAACGCCCGGTGCGCAGTTGATTTGCGTGGGAACGAGTGGGCATTCCTTTGCCCTCCTGTGTAGGTAGAAAAGAACAAGGCTAGCGCGCAGATAACTTAATTCCGAAAAGGTTTGGGTCTGGATGTATCAGCCTCAACACCTTCGCTCGCGTTATCGCAATCCATCTGTACGCAGTTGACGATATTTGGCGTTGACCACAATCCATCTGCACACGCTGATCATGTAGGAGCTGGCTTGCCAGCGAAGGCGGCCTCAAGCCATGCACCGCCCATGGAGACGCCTTCGCCGGCAAGCCGGCTCCTACAGGGTTCGGCGTTTTCGCAATCCATCTGTACGCAGGTGACAGGGTTCGGCGTTATCGCAATCCATCTGTGCGCAGGTGACAGGGTTCGGCTTTTTTTCAATCCATCTGTACGCAGTTGACGATATTTGGCGTTGACCACAATCCATTTGCACACGCTGATCATGTAGGAGCTGGCTTGCCAGCGAAGGCGGCCTCAAGCCCTGCATCGCCCATGAAGACGCCTTCGCCGGCAAGCCGGCTCCTACAGAGGGCGAGGTGAAGCCACCTCTCGCGGTTGGTCGTTGGTGGCCAATGTTCGCCACCAATAGATCAACGCCACGGCATTGATGCCTGCGCCCAGCAGGCACACGCCAAGCCACCCGCCCCAGGCGTACATCGCCGTCGAACCGATGGAGCCCAAGGCGCTGCCGATCGAATAAAACACCATGTAGCCGGCAGTCAGTCGGCTCTGGGCTTCGGGGCGCACGCCGTAGATCATGCTCTGGCTGGTGACATGCACCGCCTGCAGCCCCAAATCCAGGGTAATCACCCCCAGCAGCAACGCCCACAACGAAGAGTGGGTGAGGGCGATCGGCAGCCACGAGAGCAGCATCAACAGCAGCGACAATCCACTGGTCCATTGCCCCAGGCCACGATCGGCCAGATGCCCGGCACGGGCGGCGGCCAGCGCGCCGGCGGCGCCTGCCAGGCCGAACAAGCCGATTTGAGTGTGGGACAACGACAGCGGCGGGGCGCTCAACGGCAGCACCATGGGCGTCCACAGCACCATGGCGCTGGCGAACGTCAACAGCGCCAGCACCACCCGTTGCCGCAGCACCGGTTCTTCCCTGAACAACGTAAACACCGATCCGATCAAAGCGCCGTAGGCACTGGCAGGTTGCGCCTGTTCATGCCGGGGCAGCACGCGAAACAGCAGCAGTGCCATCACCAGGGTCAGACCGGCCGACAACAGATAGACCGACCGCCAACCGGCCAGATCAGCCATACCGCCGGCCACCGTCCGGGCCAGCAGAATGCCGACCACGATCCCGCTGGTGACCACGCCCACCACCCGTCCTCGCTGCGCCGGTATGGCCAGTGTGGCGGCGTAGGCCACCAGCACTTGCGTGACCACGGCCAGCAGTCCGGTCAGGGTCATTCCCAGCAACAGCCAGACACTGTTCGGCGCCCACGCGATCATCAGCAGCGCCAGCGCCGACAGCAAGGTTTGCGTGACGATCAAGCGCCGACGATTGAGCAGATCCCCCAGCGGCACCAGCAGCAACAGACCGAGGCCGTAACCGACCTGAGTCAGGGTAACGACGATGCCGACGGTGGCAGGCGCGATGGCAAACGCCTGGGCCATGGCATCCAGCAGCGGCTGTGCGTAGTAGACATTACCGACGGCCAGGCCGCAGGCGACGGCAAACAGCAGCACCACGGTGCGGCTCAATGGCTGGTCATGTTTCATCACCGGTCTCCTTGGGTGGTTTCAAAGTGAAACCAGTTGTACGGTAAGGAAACCGGTTTTATATTGCAACTACATAATCTGGGTGACCGCGAACATGGCCAAACGTACAAGCATGGAAGGCGCCGAATGCCCGGTGGCCCGTTCCGTCGAGGCCATTGGCGATGGCTGGTCGCTGCTGATCGTGCGCGATGCCTTCGATGGCATTCGCCGGTTCGGTGAATTCCAGCGCAGTCTGGGGATGGCCAAGAACATATTGTCGGCGCGTTTGCGCGCGCTGGTGGCCAACGGGATTTTCGATCTGGTGCCGGCGTCGGACGGCAGCGCGTATCAGGAATACGTGCTGACAGAGAAGGGCAAGGGGTTGTTTGCGCTGATCATCGGATTGCGGCAATGGGGCGAGGCGTTTTTCTTCGAGGAGGGAGAGGCGCACTCGCGGCTGGTTGATCGGGAGAGCGGTCGGCCTTTGCAGACGCTGGAACCGCGTGCCGAGGATGGGCGTTTGCTGGGGCCGGAGGATTGCGTACGCATAGCGGCCGAGTGAACGTCAGAAAGATCGCAGCCGTATTCCACCTGCGGGAGCGAGCAGGCTCGCTCCCACATTTTGATCAGCATTGCTCACATGTTTTGTGTCCGACACAAACCCCTGTAGGAGCTGGCTTGCCAGCGAAAGCGGTGGGTCAGGCAACATTTTTTTCATCTGGAAGGACGCCTTCGCTGGCAAGCCAGCTCCTACAGGGGCAGCGTGCAGCCATTTCAATCGGTTGGTCGTTGGTGGCCAGTGTTCGCCACCAATAGATCAGCGCAAGCTATCGACCATATCAGCCACCGTCGTCAGCACATCCTTGCCCAACTGCTTCGACCGTTTCCCCGACCACCCCGTCAACGCATTCGGCGCATCATTGTTGTCCTTGAACGGCATTTCCAGCGTCAGCGACAAACAATCGAATTTCTCCCCGACGGCGTTGCAAGCCAAGGTCATATTGGCCTTGCCCGGCAGATCGCGGGTATAGCCATGCCTGGTCTGGAAATCCTTGGTCTGGTGCTTCAGATGGCTGCGGAACTGTTCTTCGAGTTTCTCGATCCGCGGCGTGTAACCCGGGTTGCCTTCGCAACCGGCGGTGAACACATAAGGAATCTCCTCATCGCCATGGATGTCGAGAAACAGGTCGACCCCGTACTGCTCCATCTGCTGTTGCACGAACAGCACTTCCGGGCTCAGTTCCTGGCTCGCACTCTGCCACGCGCGGTTCAGGTCCTGGCCCATGGCGTTGGTGCGCAAGTGACCGTGGAAGGCGCCGTCCGGGTTCATGTTCGGCACCAGGTACAGGTCGGCGCTGGCCAGCAATTTTTGCAGCACAGGATCGTCATGCCGTTCGAGGCGTTCGATCACGCCTTCCATGAACCACTCGGCCATGTGTTCGCCAGGGTGTTGCTGGGCAATGATCCACACCTTGCGTCGGCCTTCGGCGCCCGTGCCTTTGCGCAGCAGCTGGATGTCCCGACCTTCGACGCTTTTACCGGTGGCCAGCAGCTCGGTGCCGGCCTTGGTCAGCGCCTGCTCGATCAGCCAGTCATGGCGACCGCGGCTATAGGGTTCGAAGTAGGCAAACCAGGCGTGGGTGGCGGTGGTTTCCAGGCTGAAACGCAGGCAATCGCCCTCGAAGATGGTCGGCACGCGGAACCAGTTGACGTGGTCATAGGACGCCACTGCCTGATAACCGTCCCAGGCCTTGTTGTACGAGGATTTGCTCGCATTGTTCAGGCGGAACCAGTGCTCCTGGCCGACATGCAGGCCGCTGGCCTTGAAGTGAAACCACTGGAAGTGCTGACTGCGGGTGTCCGGCCGGATGGCCAGCAACGCCTGGAGCGGGTTGCTGATATCGAGCACTTCAATGTTGCCGCTGTCGAAGTTGGCGCTGATGTCGAGCGAGGATTTGGCCACGGTCATAGTCGATTCCTGAATATGATTTTTATGGCTGGTACTTTACACGCTGGGAAGGGAAAAACCGGGGGAAATTGCGGGCTGGAAAGGGGGGCGTCGTCCTTGACGCCGAGGCAGCTTAGAGGCTGTGCGATTGATTCTCAAGTGCTATTTTTGATTAGTTTGGGCCAATGATGCCGGGCTTCTCTTGCCAACGGATATTCTTTTGATATCATCCGCGCCATTCGGATTTGTAACACCAAAAGACTTCATTAGCCTGAAGGTAAAAGCCAGAAAAACTGGCAAAAAAAGACCCGGCAAAAAGCCGGGTCAAAAACCGTGATTAGCCTGATGAGGAGAGTGTCCAGTAGACCGACCTAAGGTCCCTTGGACAATCGACTGATCTCGCGACCAGCTGCATGCAATAATAATCATTCTCGTTTGCAAGTCAAATGATTTTATCTGCGCGATTGGAAAATTCTTTCCCGTCCTCCCCGAACACATCCTTTTTTCAGCCGTTCTGAGCACACTCCAGGGACCGGTCCACCAGCGCCCGGGCCATCTCGATCATGTGCACCGTCGAAAAAGCCAGATGCCGGTTGGCGCCCTGAAGGTTATTGCCCGACTCGTTGGCGGTGGCGGCTGCACAACGCAGCAGGTCCGAGGCATGGACCAGTGCCTCTTCGCTGCTGATATTGCGCCTCACATCAAAGAAGCGTTCTTCGACCACTTCGTCTGAAACAGCAGGTTTCAAGTAATAGTCCAGCGCTCGCTGCGCGGCCGCAAAGCCTTCGGGCGAGGTGAGGGTGGTGTCGATCGACAGGTCTGGCAGGTCATTGCCGGGGATGGTCATGGTCATGGCTAGCTCCGTGATGGGGTTCATATCCGTGAAACAATCCTAGTACAAATTGTATTTGTGACGAAAATTTAAATACTACAAGTTGTGTTTTGACGGCTGGAGGCACCCACGTATCGTGCCGCACATGGATAAATGGATTGAATTGGTCAAGGCCAAGATGAGTGAACTCAAAATCACTCAAGAGATACTCGCCGAGCGCGTCGGGATGTCCCAGGGGGGCATTGGCCATTGGCTGAACAAACGTCGCCAGCCGGGCATCGATGACATGAACCGGGTGCTGCAGGCGCTGGGCCTGGACTTTCTCGAGGTGGCGCTGGTGATCCGCGAGCCGGACGCCGCGAAGGCCGAGGGCCAGGACCTGGCGCAAAAGTACAACCCGTACTTCCGCTACCCGGTCAGTGGCTGGCGCGCCGCCACAGAGGTGCGTGAAGACGGGCCGGCGGCCTACGGGCAGGCGCGTTTCGAACGGTCCGATTACTCGGCGCTGGGCGCGGCATTCTGGCTGGAGGTGACAGGCGATGCGATGACGGCACCGACGGGCCTCAGCATTGCCGAAGGCATGTTGATCCTGGTGGACCCGGCCGTGGAAGCGCTGCCGGGCAAACTGGTGATCGCCCAATGGCCCGACAGCGCCGAGGCCACGTTTCGCAAGCTGATCGAGGAGGGCGGGCAGCGTTACCTGGTGCCGCTCAATCCGACGTACCCCAAAGCCCTGTACAGCCCGGAGTGCCGAATCATCGGCGTGGTGGTCCAGGCGACAATCAGGTTCTAGCCGGATCGGTCCGCGCCAGGCGCGGGACCGATCTTCAGCTCACGCTTCTTCCTTCAGCTCACGCTTCTTCCAGTTCGACCAGCGCACTGCCTTCGCTGACCATCTCGCCTTCCTGGCAATACAGCGCCTTGATCACCCCGGCATGGGGCGCACGGATGCTGTGCTCCATCTTCATCGCTTCCAGCACCACCAGTTGCGCCCCGGCTTCGACCGATTGCCCGGCCTCCACCAGCACGCGCACGATGCTGCCATTCATGGGCGCGGCAAGCCCGCCCTGATGGCTGTGGCTGGCTTCGACGGCACTGATCGGGTCGTAGGACTCGATGCGGCGCAACTCACCGGCCCAGTGCAGGTACACGCTGTCACCCCGACGGATCGCCCGATGCTGGCGGCGTACGCCGTGGTGCTCGGTCAGCAGTTGTTCGCCCTTGAGTTGCGCGGTGTGGGCATCGGCGCGGCCCAGGGTCAGGGCGCGGTCCTGGCCTTCGCAGCTCAGGTGCAGCGTGGTCTCGGCGGGCAAGCCGCAACGCAGACCGCTGTTGATCGCCCAGGGCGAACTTGGGTCATCGGCGCGCGGAGTCCCCGGCTGGCTTTGCGCTACGGCCTGGGCGGCGGCTTGCCAGAACTCCTCGCCGAGGTCCGCAGGGGCCGGCAGCAGTTGCTCCTGATAACGCGGAATGAACCCGGTATCCAGTTCCGCCGCGGCAAACGCCGGGTGGCCAATGATCCGGCGCAGGAAGTTGATGTTGGTCTTGAGCCCGCCGATCGCAAACTCATCGAGCATGCTCAACAACCGCAACCGCGCCTGTTCACGGTCCTCGCCCCAGGCAATCAGCTTGCCGAGCATCGGATCATAGAACGGCGAAATCTCGTCGCCTTCTTCCACGCCACTGTCGACCCGACGCCCCGGGCCGGGCGCGGATTCGCGATACAACTCCAGACGCCCGGTGGCCGGCAGAAAATCATGGCCCGGGTCTTCGGCGTACAGCCGCACTTCAATCGCATGGCCGAGCAGCGGCACCTGGTCCTGGGTCATCGGCAGCGCTTCACCGCGCGCCACGCGAATCTGCCAGGCCACCAGGTCGAGGCCGGTGATGGCTTCGGTGACCGGGTGTTCGACCTGCAGGCGGGTGTTCATCTCCATGAAGAAGAACTCGCCGCGCGCGTCCAGCAGGAACTCCACGGTACCGGCACCGACATAGCCGATGGCCTGTGCCGAACGCACTGCGGCTTCGCCCATGGCGCGTCGCAGTTCCGGGCTCAGGCCGGGGGCAGGTGCTTCCTCGACGACTTTCTGGTGCCGACGCTGAATCGAGCAGTCACGTTCATTGAGGTACAGGCAGTGGCCATGTTGATCGGCGAACACCTGGATCTCCACATGGCGTGGTTTGAGCAGGTATTTCTCCACCAGCATCCGCGAATCGCCGAACGACGACAGCGCTTCACGCTGCGCCGAGGCCAGCGCTTCGGCGAGCTGGCTGACGTCTTCGACCACTTTCATGCCTTTGCCGCCGCCACCCGCCGTGGCCTTGAGCAGCACCGGGTAGCCGATGCGTTCGCAGGCGTCGCGGAAGGTCTCGAGGTCCTGGGCTTCGCCGTGATAACCCGGCACCAGCGGCACGCCTGCGGTTTCCATCAAGGCTTTGGCCGCGGACTTACTGCCCATGGCGTCGATGGCCGAGGCGGGCGGGCCGAGGAAGATCAAGCCGGCGGCTTCGATGGCGCGGGCGAACCCGGCGTTCTCGGACAGGAAGCCATACCCCGGGTGGATCGCCTGGGCGCCACTGGCCTGGGCCGCGGCGATCAGCTTGTCGATCTGCAGGTAGCTGTCGGCGGCCTTGCTGCCGCCGAGGTCGACGCGGATATCCGCTTCCCGGCTATGGCGCGCGTCGCGGTCAGTGGCGCTGTGCACGGCCACGGTGGTCAGGCCCAGGGCCTTGGCGGTGCGCATCACCCGGCAGGCGATTTCGCCGCGGTTTGCCACCAGCAGGGTAGTGAGAACAGGTGCGCTCATCAACGCGACTCCTTGGGGGTGGTGGCGGCTTGCCAGTTCGGCGCACGCTTTTGCAGAAAGGCCCGCAGACCTTCCTGGCCTTCAGGGCTGACGCGGATCCGCGCGATCGCGTTTTCGGTGTAGCGGCGCAGCGCCGGGGTCAGCGCGCCGTTGCCGACTTCACGCAGCAAGTCCTTGCTGACGCGCATGGCCGCCGGGCTGTTGAGCAACAGGTTGTCGATCCACTGCTCGACCTTTTGTTCCAGTTCATTGCCCGGGTAGCTCTCCGACAACAAACCGATCTCCCGCGCCCGTTGCCCGCCGAAGCGCTCGGCGGTCAGCGCATAACGACGGGCCGCCCGTTCGCCGATGGCTTGCACCACGAACGGGCTGATCACCGCCGGGGCCAGGCCGATGCGCACTTCCGACAGGCAGAACTGCGCGTCGTCGGCACCGATCGCCATGTCGCAGCAACTGATCAGGCCCAACGCGCCGCCAAAGGCCGCGCCTTGCACGACGGCCAGGGTCGGGATTTTCAGCTTGGCCAGGTTGTACATCAACTCCGCCAGTTCCCGGGCGTCGTCGAGGTTGGTGTGGTAATCGAGCTCGGCCGATTGCTGCATCCAGGCCAGGTCGGCGCCGGCGCTGAAGTGCTTGCCGCGACCGCGCACCAGCAGAAAGCGCAGGCTGGCATCGCCCGAGACCTTGTCCAGGGCGAGGATCAGTTCGCGGATCATCTCGGCGTTGAACGCGTTGTTCTTTTCTTCACGGCTGAGCCACAGGGTCGCAAAACCCCGCGGGTCGGTCAGCAGTTCCAGCGTATTGAAGTCGCTCATATTCGTCCGTCTCCACGGCACTTTGTAGGAGCTGGCTTGCCAGCGAAGGCGGCCTTGAGCCCTGTCGCGCCCATGAAGACGCCTTCGCCGGCAAGCCGGCTCCTACAGAATCACATCAGACCCCATCAAATCCGATCAGGATCACATCAGACCCCATCAAATCCGATCAGAATTACATCAGACCCCATCAAATCCGATCAGGATCACATAAGGACCACATCAGATTCCGTCAGGATCACATCCGGAACACGCCGAAGCGGCTCGGTTCGATTGGCGCGTTCAACGACGCCGACAAGGCCAGGGCCAACACATCGCGGGTCTGCGCCGGGTCGATGACGCCGTCGTCCCACAGCCGAGCGCTGGAGTAATAGGGATGCCCCTGTTCTTCATACTGATCGAGAATCGGCTGCTTGATCTCCGCTTCCTGCTCGGCACTGAAACCCTGGCCACTGCGCTCGGCCTGCTCACGCTTGACCTGCACCAGCACCCCGGCCGCCTGCTCGGCGCCCATCACGCCGATCCGCGCATTCGGCCACATCCACAAAAAGCGCGGGTCGTAAGCCCGGCCGCACATGCCGTAGTTACCGGCACCGAAACTGCCGCCGATGATCACCGTGAACTTCGGCACCTTGGCGCAGGCGACCGCGGTCACCAGTTTCGCGCCGTGCTTGGCGATGCCGCCGGCTTCGTATTTCTGCCCGACCATGAACCCGGTGATGTTCTGCAGGAACAGCAATGGAATCCCGCGCTGACACGCCAGCTCGATAAAGTGCGCGCCTTTCTGCGCGGCTTCGGCGAACAGGATGCCGTTGTTGGCGAGAATCGCGATCGGGTAACCGTGCAAGTGCGCAAAGCCACACACCAAGGTCGTGCCGAACAGCGCCTTGAACTCATCGAACACCGAACCGTCGACCAACCGCGCGATCACTTCACGCACATCGAACGGCTGCTTGGCGTCCGCCGACACCACGCCATACAACTCGTCGCTGGCGTAGAGCGGGGCGATCGGCGTGCGCTGCTGCACCTCACCGAGTTTGCGCCAGTTGAGGTTGGCGATGCTGCGCCGGGCAATGGCCAGGGCGTGCTCGTCGCTCTCGGCGTAATGGTCGGCCACCCCGGAAATCTTGCAGTGCACATCGGCCCCGCCGAGGTCCTCGGCGCTGACCACTTCCCCGGTCGCGGCTTTTACCAGCGGCGGGCCGGCGAGGAAAATCGTCGCCTGCTGGCGCACCATGATCGCTTCGTCGGCCATCGCCGGTACATAGGCGCCACCGGCCGTGCACGAGCCCATCACCACGGCAATCTGCGGAATGCCCATGGCGCTCATGTTGGCCTGGTTGAAGAAGATCCGGCCGAAGTGCTCACGGTCCGGGAACACTTCATCCTGGCGCGGCAGGTTGGCGCCGCCGGAGTCCACCAGGTAGATGCACGGCAGGCGGTTCTGCTGGGCGATGGTCTGGGCGCGCAGGTGTTTTTTCACGGTCAGCGGGTAATACGAACCCCCTTTCACCGTGGCATCGTTGGCGACGATCATGCATTCGACGCCTTCCACGCGGCCGATCCCGGCAATCACGCCCGCGGCCGGCACGTCTTCGCCATACACCGCGTAGGCCGCCAGTTGGCTGATCTCGAGAAACGGCGAGCCCGGATCGAGCAGGCGATTGATCCGCTCACGGGGCAGCAATTTGCCCCGGGAGGTGTGGCGTTCTTGCGCCTTCGGGCCGCCACCTTGCTGCACCTGGGCGAGCAGGGTGTGCAGGGCGTCGACCTGTTTGAGCATCGCCGCGCTGTTGGCGGCGAACTCCGCCGAACGAGGGTTGAGCTGGGTATGCAAAATCATCGGGCTACTCCGTAGCAGCTTCAAGTTGCAAGCTACAAGTCAGAAGCAAGCGTGCAGTGTTCTTGCCGCTTGAAACTTGCCGCTTGCCGCTAACGAAATTCATTTCGTTTCGTTGAACAGTTCGCGACCGATCAGCATGCGCCGGATCTCACTGGTGCCCGCGCCGATTTCGTACAGCTTGGCGTCGCGCAGCAAACGACCGGCAGGGAATTCGTTGATGTAGCCGTTGCCACCGAGAATCTGGATTGCATCCAGGGCCATTCGGGTCGCACATTCGGCGCTGTACAGGATGACTCCGGCGGCGTCCTTGCGGGCGGTCTCGCCGCGCTCGCAGGCCTGGGCCACCGCATACAGGTAGGCGCGGCTGGCGTTGAGCTGGGTGTACATGTCGGCGACCTTGCCCTGGATCAGCTGGAACTCGCCGATGCTCTGGCCGAACTGCTTGCGGTCGTGGATGTACGGCACGATCAGGTCCATGCAGGCCTGCATGATCCCGGTCGGGCCGCCGGACAGCACCACGCGTTCGTAGTCGAGGCCGCTCATCAGCACTTTCACGCCGCCGTTGAGCGCGCCGAGGATGTTCTCTTGCGGCACTTCCACGTCATCGAAGAACAGCTCGCAGGTGTTGGAACCGCGCATGCCCAGCTTGTCGAATTTGTTGCTGCGGGTGAAGCCTTTGGAGTCGCGCTCGACGATGAACGCGGTGATGCCGTGCGGGCCCTTTTCCAGGTCAGTCTTGGCGTAGATCACGTAGGTGTTGGCGTCCGGCCCGTTGGTGATCCAGGTCTTGCTGCCGTTGAGCACGTAGTGATCGCCGCGCTTGTCGGCGCGCAGCTTCATCGACACCACGTCGGAGCCGGCATTCGGCTCGCTCATGGCCAGGGCGCCGATGTGCTCGCCGCTGATCAGCTTCGGCAGGTACTTGGTTTTCTGCTCGTGATTGCCGTTGCGGTTGATCTGATTCACGCACAGGTTGGAATGCGCACCGTAGGACAGCGCCACCGACGCCGAGCCGCGGCTGATTTCTTCCATGATCACCACGTGCGCCAGGTAACCCAGGCCGGCGCCGCCGTACTCTTCCGGCACGGTGACCCCCAGCAGGCCCATGTCGCCGAACTTGCGCCACAGGTCCGCCGGGAACAGGTTGTCGATGTCGATCTGAGCGGCGCGCGGGGCGACCTCCTTGGCGACGAAGGACTGAACCTGATCGCGCAGCATGTCGATGGTTTCACCGAGGGCAAAATTCAGGGATGGATAGCTCATGGGTCACCTTTTGGCTTTTTTGTAGGGTAGGGGAGGGCCGCGATCCGGTTCTCACCTTTACGTTAACGTAAGCCTGTGACGAATGGCTGTCAATCACCCTTTACGTTAACGTCAACTTGAGCGACATTAGAGCCAGTTCAAGATGTAACCACGGACCACCTGTAGGAGCTGGCTTGCCAGCGAAGACGTCGGACCAGTCAACATCAATGTCGAATTTGCCGACCTCTTCGCTGGCAAGCCAGCTCCTACAAGGGACCATCCGCAGCTGAACCCTGTAGGAGCTGGCTTGCCAGCGAAGACGTCAGACCAGTCAACATCAATGTTGAACATGCCGACCTCTTCACAAACAAACCCGCCCCCACAGCGAACCGTAGCCAACCCATTAATAAACACAATAGGGGTCGTCATGGATCAACCCACTGCAAGCCCGCAGCGCAGCTACACCCGCGGTTCCCAGGACAAAGCCTTGCTGGCGATGACCATCGGCCAGGCGTTCGACAACACCGTCGCGCAGTACCCGACCGGGGAGGCGCTGGTCGTGCGCCACCAACAACTGCGCTACACCTGGCAGCAACTGGCCGACGCCGTGGACCTGCACGCCAGGGCGCTATTGGCCCTGGGCCTGCAAACCGGTGATCGCCTGGGCATCTGGGCCCCCAATTGCGCTCAATGGTGCATCAGCCAGTTCGCCAGCGCGAAAATCGGCGTGATCCTGGTCAACATCAACCCGGCGTACCGCAGCTCCGAACTGGAATACGTCTTGAAGCAAGCCGGCTGCCAATGGCTGGTCTGCGCCGGCGCCTTCAAGACCTCCGACTATCACGCGATGGTCCAGGGCCTGGTGCCGGAACTGGCGCAGCACGCCACCGGCCAAGTGCACAGCGAACGCCTGCCGGACCTGCGCGGGGTGATCAGCCTCGATGCCCAGCCGCCCGCGGGTTTCCTGCCCTGGTCGCAGCTGACCGATCTGGCCGGTAGCGTGTCCGCCGAGCAACTGCACGAACGCCAGGACAGCCTGCATTTCGACCAGGCGGTGAACATCCAGTACACCTCCGGCACCACCGGCTTCCCCAAGGGCGCGACCCTCAGCCACTACAACATTCTCAACAACGGCTACATGGTCGGCGAAAGCCTCGGCCTCACCGCCAATGATCGCCTGGTGATCCCGGTGCCGCTGTACCACTGCTTCGGCATGGTCATGGGCAACCTCGGCTGCATGACCCATGGCAGCACCATGATCTACCCCAACGACGCCTTCGATCCGCTGCTGACCCTGACCACCGTCGCCGAAGAACAGGCCACCGCGCTCTACGGCGTACCGACCATGTTCATCGCCATGCTCGACCAACCCCAGCGCGCCGAATTCGACCTGTCGAGCCTGCGCACCGGGATCATGGCCGGGGCCACTTGCCCGATCGAAGTGATGCGCCGGGTCATCAGCGACATGCACATGAGTGAAGTACAGATCGCCTACGGCATGACCGAAACCAGCCCGGTATCGCTGCAGACCGGCCCCTCGGACGACCTCGAGCTGCGCGTCACCACCGTCGGCCGCACCCAGCCGCAACTGGAAAGCAAAATCATCGACGAGGCCGGCAACCTGGTGCCCCGCGGCACCATCGGCGAACTGTGCACCCGCGGCTACAGCGTGATGCTCGGCTACTGGAACAACCCGCAAGGCACCGCCGAAGCCATCGACCAGGCCGGCTGGATGCACACCGGCGACCTGGCGAGCATGAACGACGAGGGCTACGTGTGCATCGCCGGCCGCAACAAGGACATGATCATCCGCGGCGGTGAAAACATTTACCCACGGGAACTGGAAGAGTTCTTCTTCACCCACCCGGCCGTGGCCGACGTGCAAGTGATCGGCATCCCGTGCTCGCGCTACGGCGAAGAAATCGTCGCCTGGATCAAATTCCACCCCGGCCACAGCGCCACCGAGCAAGAACTGCAAGCCTGGTGCAAAGAACGCATCGCCCACTTCAAGACGCCGCGTCACTTCAAATTCGTCGAAGAGTTCCCAATGACCGTGACCGGCAAGATCCAGAAATTCCGCATGCGTGAAATCAGCATCGAAGAACTGCGCATCAACAAAACCTGACCCCACCACCCCCTGTAGGAGCTGGCTTGCCAGCGAAGGCGTCGTCACAGCCAACATCGATATTGACTGACACTCCGCTTTCGCTAGCAAGCCGGCTCCTACAACTGATCGAGCATGCCCCGAGCCTCGTGACCGCCGCAGCCCCCCTGTAGGAGCTGGCTTGCCAGCGAAGGCGCCGTCACAGCCAACATTGATGCTGACTGACACTCCGCTTTCGCCAGCAAGCCGGCTCCTACAATTGATCGAGCATACCCCGAGCCTCGTGACCGCCGCAGCCCCCTGTAGGAGCGAGCTTGCTCGCGAAGGACGTTAACGATAACGAGTGCTGCCTGGATAAACGCGGTGCGCTGAAGTCCATCGCAAGCAAGCTCGCTCCTACAGAGGGAGAGGGAGAGGGAGAGAGGGGAAAATCACAAACCGCAGAAAGCACAAAGGGGAGCCGAAGCTCCCCTTTAATTTTGTCGTTACGTGCTCTTTTTTTATTATTGAGGGGCGGTCTGTTTTTGTTTTTAGCAACCGTGACCCTTTACCGCTGTTTTTATCGACCCCCATCCGGGATCAAGAGCAAACGTATTTTTTTGAGCGCTGATCTACTTTCTCGCCAAGCGATCCAACCAGTTCGGGAGCTACCTGAAGGTAGTTTTATTATTCTCTGCCCGGTTGCGGGTCACTCCGAAAAGCACCCTGAAAAGCACATCCTCTCCAAAAAAATCTGTTAGCTGCGTCTCTGCCGTGTTGTTTTTGTTATGTCAGAGTCGTTACGTCTTATTTTTATTAGGGTTGGAACATTTTTTTTTGTTCTTGTTATGCCATAGAGATAGCAGGAGCCGTGCCAACTTTTGAAAACCCTTTAAAATCAAGCAGTTGAGATTTTTCAGGATTTTCCCCGCCGCCAAAATTCACCGATTTGTTTCCGTGTTACTCGTTTGTCCCCCACATTCGGACGTTGCGGTAACACCCCGACACATCCGCCCACTCACTGCGCGCTACGAGCCCTGGCCACGCGCGAACCGCTGGCGCGTCCCAGCACCGTGCTGATCTGCTGGCCAGCCACAATCAAGGCCTCAAGGTCGATACCGCTGTCGATGCCCAGGCCATTGAGCAGGTACACCACGTCCTCGGTGGCCACGTTACCGCTGGCGCCCTTGGCATAAGGGCAGCCACCGAGGCCGGCGATCGAACTGTCGAACACCGCGACCCCCTCCAGCAGACTGGCGTAGATATTGGCCATGGCCTGGCCATAGGTGTCGTGGAAGTGCCCGGCGAGTTTCTCCCGCGGCACATCGGCCGCGACCACCTCAATCAGCTTGCGGGTAGCCCCGGCCGTCCCGGTGCCGATGGTGTCGCCCAGGGACACTTCATAGCAGCCCATGGCATAAAGCTCGCGCGCGACCCGCGCCACTTGCTCCGGCGCGACGTTACCCTCATAAGGGCAACCCAGCACACAGGACACATAACCCCGCACACTCACCCCGTGCTGCTTCGCCGCCTCCATGATCGGCACGAAACGCGCCAGGCTTTCACTGATCGAGCAATTGATATTGCGCTGGGAAAACGCCTCGGACGCCGCGGCAAACACCGCCACCTCCTTGACCCCGGCAGCCACCGCATCCTCAAACCCGCGAAGATTGGGCGCGAGCGCGGCATAGGTCACCCCGGGCTTGCGCTGAATCTGCGCAAACACCTCGGCGGAACCGGCCATCTGCGGCACCCATTTGGGCGAGACAAAACTGCCGACCTCGATATAACCCAGGCCAGCAGCGGTCAGCGCATCGACCAACCGCACCTTGTCCGCGACACTGATGGGTTGGGCTTCGTTCTGCAGACCGTCGCGAGGGCCGACTTCGACCAGGCGTACGTGAGTAGGTAGGGACATGGGAATCGACCTGTGCTGAATGATCTGAATACTGAGATAACCCCTGTAGGAGCGAGCTTGCTCGCGATGGACGTTAACGATAACGGGTGCCACCTGGATAAACGCGGCGCCCTGACGTCCATCGCGAGCAAGCTCGCTCCTACAGTGGAATGCATTGACCTACTGAACCGCCTGCTGACTCTTGATCGTCTGCTCCAACGCCTGACTGCAGCGCTCCTGAGCCGTATCCAACTCCAGCTTCATCTGCTCGATATCCAGCATCTGCTGCTCAAGCTGCTCCCGACGCTCGGCGATTTTGTTCAGCATGGTCTGCAACTGTTTCTGATTGCCGCCGGTAGGATCGTAAAGCTCGATCAACTCACGGCATTCCGCCAGTGAAAAACCAATACGTTTGCCCCGCAAAATCAACTTCAGGCTGACCTTGTCCCGCGGCGAATAGATGCGCTCCTGCCCACGCCGCTCAGGGCTGAGCAGCCCTTGCTCTTCATAAAAGCGAATGGCCCGGGTGGTGATGTCGAGCTCGCGGGCGAGGTCGGAGATGCTATAGGTCTGGCTGCTCATGGAAGCGCTCGAAAAAGGTCATGGCGCTAAGCTAATGGCAGGTTGACGTTTACGTCAAGGGGCGCAAGTCTTTCAACACCTCACACCCCAGGTATCCACCAACCTGCGGCGCCCCGGTATTCACTGACCCCCAAAGCCCCCTGTAGGAGCTGGCTTGCCAGCGAAAGCGTCAGATCAGTCGACATCAATGTTGAATGTGCTGGCCTATTCGCTGGCAAGCCAGCTCCTACAGGGGGCAAGCCCCCTTTACCACAGGCGAGCTCCCTGGCCACAGTATTTGGCAGCCCGAAAAGGTGAGTAGACACCTCAAAAACAAACCCGGGCGCATCAGCGCCCGGTTGTTTACCTTGGAACAGCCATCAGCGATTAAACCGCTCCACCAACGAATACTGGGTATTCGCCGTCTTCGTCAGCTCTTCACTCAACAACGCCGAGTGCTGCGCCTGCACCGAAGTCTGATCCGCCAAATGCGAGATGTTACTGATGTTACGGCTGATCTCTTCAGCCACCGCACTTTGCTCTTCAGTCGCCGCCGCAATCTGCGTGGTCATATCAGTGATGTGGGCCACCGCCTCACTGATCCCCACCAGCGCCTGATCCGCTTCCAGCACCCGCGCCACACCTTCCTCGGCCTGACGATGCCCGGCCTCCATGGTTTGCACCGCGGTACTGGCGGTGTGCTGCAGCTTGGCAATCAGCGCATGAATCTGCCCAGTGGACTCACTGGTACGTTGCGCCAGTTGCCGCACTTCATCGGCCACCACCGCAAACCCGCGACCCATCTCACCGGCACGCGCCGCTTCAATAGCCGCGTTCAACGCCAGCAGGTTGGTCTGGTCGGCAATGCCCTTGATCACATCCACCACGCCGCCAATTTCGTTACTGTCCTTGGCCAACTGAGTCACGGTCAATCCAGTCTCACCGACCACCGTCGACAAACGCTGAATGGCTTCGCGGGTTTCCCCGGCGATATCCCGCCCGCGACCGGTCAGGCGATTGGCTTCCTGAGTCGCATCCGCCGTGCGCTGCACATGGCTGGCAACTTCCTGAGTCGTTGCCGCCATCTGGTTGACCGCCGTCGCCACTTGCTCGGTCTCGACGCGCTGGCGTTCCAGGCCGGTGGAGCTGTTGTGCGCCAGGGTGTCGGACTGCTTCGCTTGCGCGCTCAGGTGCTCGGCGGTGTCCTGCAGACGAGTCAGGCAGGTTTTCAGACGGGCTTCCTGACTCAGAATCGACATCTCCAGCCGCGCCTGTGCGCCGCGACTGTCAGTGTACATCTGCGCAATCAACGGGTCCGACGTGGTCTGCTCGGCCAGGCGCAACAACCGCTTGAGCCCGCGCTGCTGCCAGCGCAACCCCAGCAGACCCAGCGGCACCGACAACCCGGCGGCAAGGGCAAAGCCCCATTGCGAATTCAACGACGCCCCGATCAGGAAACTCAGCTGGCTGACCAGAATGAACGGCAACCAATCCTGCAGCACCGGCAGCCACTTATCCATGGAAGGCACGGCGGACTTGCCCTGGTTGAGGCGCTGGTAAAGCGCTTCGGCACGTTGAATCTGCTCAGCCGTGGGCTTGACCCGCACCGACTCGTAACCGACCACCTGCTGGCCGTCGAACACCGGCGTGACATAAGCGTTGACCCAGTAATGGTCACCGCTCTTGCAGCGATTCTTGACAATGCCCATCCAGGGCAAGCCTTGCTTCAGCGTGCCCCACATATGTGCGAACACCGCAGAAGGCACGTCGGGGTGACGCACCTGATTATGCGGCGCATGGATCAGCTCCTCACGAGTAAACCCGCTGATCTCGACGAAGGCGTCGTTGCAGTAGGTAATCACGCCCTTGGCATCGGTGGTGGAAATCAACCGTTGCTGAGCCGGGAAGGTCCGTTCGCGTTGAGTAATAGGCTGGTTGTTACGCATGGCTATAGTCAGTCCGTGAGGCTTTGACAGGATGTCGGCGCGGTCACGGAATTGTTGAGTTTTTATTTTTCATCCACCCCTAAGCACCCCCCGAAGCCTGCGGCCGCAACCGCCGCCCAATCACCTCCAGCACATCACAGCCATCCCGCAACGGAACGGCGCAGAGCAAGGCAAAGTCACTGAGAATGAAAGACTCGCACTCGATCGAACCGCGCATGGACAGGTTTTCCAGCACCTGGGTCACGGCCTGAATTCGATGGTTGGCCGCGTCGACCAGCACATCCAGTGGCGCCTGGGTATCGACGAAGAGGGTGGGCATGTCACTGCAATTATTGGTGAGCGCCTTGAAGCGATTTTCCGGGTGGGGGGTGGGTTTTATGTAGGGTGAGTCTGAGGAGTTTGATGTCATTTTTTAGGGGCCTTGGAGAGTGAGTTCAGCTACAGCGTTGATGAGTCTTCAAGGGTTCCTACACCCTGCCACAGCATTGGCAGTGACAGCGAAAGATTACCCATGCAGCCCACTCCGCACCAGTTCATGCAAACCGCTAAAACTTGAAGGAAATCTCCGACGACTACGTCACGAAATTCCGCTGGCCGTAAGACCCACTCCGCGAACAAATCCCGCTCCAAAAATTCAACGCAAGCCCAAAAAATCAAGGCTTGACCGCCACTGATCACAAAGCAGTCACAAAATTCGTCAGGCTCAACAACGACGATTTCGAACCCACTTCCACACGCAAAACAAGGCGCGGAAAACTGTACGGTGAATCAGTGAGAAATGAAGTCAGGAAAGGTCTGTGCAGCGAGTAGGAAAATTCGCTCCAGTTTAAAACCGACGCTTCCTACGCACTCATCAGAAGCGTCCTATTTCCAACTAATTCAACTTCACCAAAGCTTCCAACCCCAGGACCAGGGTGGAAGCAAAGCCCTTCCTGATCGTCAACACACAGACCAGGAAGGCCTGAGCATGTCCATTCCCATACGTACCTTCTTCGACCACAGCCGCCACAAGCTGCACGTCCTCAACGCCGACTTGACCCTCGACGTCCTGGCCTTCCACGGCGAAGAACAGCTGAGCCAGCCGTTCCACTACGTCGTCGAATTCACCTGCACCAAACAGGACCTCGCCGCCGACCAGCTGCTCAACCGCGAGGCCCAGTTCAGCCTGCACCCCGTGCCGAAAAAGCTCACCTTCCTGACCAAGGACCTCAAGGTCAAACCGCTGCGCACCTTCAACGGCGTGATCACCGCCTTCAAACGCCTGTCCGGCTCCGTCGACGAAGCCCGCTATGAAATCACCCTTGAGCCGCGCCTGGCATTGCTCGCCCGCGGCCAGCAGTTCCGCCTCTATCAACACCAGTCGGTGCCGGAAATCGTCGAACAGATCCTGCGCAGCCGCCACGATTTCCGCGGCCAGGACTTTTTCTTCAAGCTCACGCGCACCTACCCCAAGCGCCTGCAAGTCATGCAATACGGCGAAAGCGACCCGGCCTTCATCGCCCGCCTGCTGGCCGAAGTCGGCATCTGGTACCGCTTCACCAGCGACGAGCGCCTGAAGATCGACGCCGTCGAATTCCATGACGACCAGCTGCATTACCAATCCGGCATCGAGCTGCCTTACCACTCACCCGCCGGCCTGAGCAGCAGCGAGCAGGACGGCGTCTGGTCCTTGCAAACCCACCACCAGGTGGTGGAACGCCAGGTCAATATCCGCACCTACCAGCACCGCGACGCCCGAGCTCACCTGGACGGCGAGATCGACCACACCCGCGGTGCGACCACCACCTACGGCGAGGCCTACCACTACGCCGAACCCTACAGCGCCCTCGGCGACCGCTACCAATTCTACGAAGACCTGCCGCCGGAAACCGGCTACTTCTACGCCCGTCTGCAACACGAACGCTACCTCAACGACCAGACCCGCCTCAGCGGCACCAGCAGCAGCGCGACCCTGGCTCCCGGTCAGGTGCTGAAAATCACCGGCGGCGCGCCCCAGGCCTTCGCCCGCGGCACGGTGATCACCCACCTCAGCACCCGCGCCGCCCGCGATGCCAGCTTCGAAGCCCAATTCGAGGCCATCCCCTATTCGGAAAGCGTGTGCTTCCGCCCGCCACTGCTGGCCAAACCGCAAATCGCCGGCACCGTCCCGGCGCGGGTCAGCAACCCGCAAAAACACGATCCCTACGCCGAAATCGACGTCGAAGGGCGCTACCGCGTGCAGTTCCTGTTCGACCGCGACACCTGGAACCCCGGCCAGGAAAGCATGTGGCTGCGCCTGGCCCGACCGTATGCCGGCGACACCCACGGCCTGCACCTGCCGCTGATCGCCGGCACCGAAGTGGCGGTGGCCTTCGAACAGGGCGACCCGGATCGGCCGTACATCGCCCATGCCCTGCACGACAGCGAACATCCGGACCACGTGACCCTGCGTGCGCGCAATTACAAACGCAACGTGCTGCGCACGCCGGCCAATAACAAGCTGCGGATGGAGGACACAAGGGGCGAAGAGCGCGTCAAGCTCAGTACCGAGCACAGTGGCAAGAGTCAGCTGAATCTGGGGCATTTGGTTGATGCCGAGCAGAAAAAACGTGGTGAAGGGTTTGAATTGCGCACCGATGGTTGGGGGGCGATTCGGGCGGGGAAGGGGGTGTTCATCAGTGCCGATCAGCAGGCCCAGGCGCAGGGGCCGGTCCTGGAAATGAGCGCGGCCATCGGCCACCTGCAGCAGGCGGGTGAGCAACTGCAGCAACTCTCTGTCGATGCCCAGGCCGCCAACGCAGATCCCGCCGACGTGACCTCGCAACTGAACCTGCTCCAGCAAGACCTGGAGCAACTCAAGTCGTCCGTGCTGCTGCTCAGCGCGCCCCAGGGCATCGCCCTCACCAGCGGCAAGCACCTGCAACTGGCCGCGCAAAACAACCTGATGCTCAACGCCGGTGGCGAAGCCGACCTCAGCGTGGTCAAGCGCTTGTTCATCGGAGTGGGGCAGGGACTCAGCCTGTTCGTGCGCAAACTGGGCATCAAGCTGATCGCCAACCAAGGGCCGGTAAGCGTGCAAGCGCAAAACGACACGCTCGAACTGATGGCCCGTCACGGCCTGGCGATCACCAGCACCGAAGACGAAATCCACATCACCGCCAAGAAGAAAATCACCCTCAATGCCGGTGGCAGCTACATCACCCTCGACCCTTCCAGCATCGAATGCGGCACGGCGGGTGACTTCAAAATCAAGTCGGCGCAGTTCGACTACAGCGGTGCAGCCCAGCAATCGCTGGAAATACCGCCGCTGGCTCAATTGTCCGAGCACAAAGCCGAGTCCGTGGAGCTCTCGGATTTCTCTGCCTGATTCCTACAAGACACAAGGAGTGAAGCACACCATGCGCGATTTTCTCATTTGGCTGTTTGGCACCGAGTCGTCGTTCGGTCGGCACTCACGATCTGCCGAGTTCGTGACTCCCATCCGACCCGCTCCCGCCTTATCGACGGTTGTGGCGGACACTTCGCCAGAGCCAGGCGCCGATGGATTGCAGCCACTGAAAAACTGGAGCCACCCGTTCAAAGACAAAGATCCCTCCAAGCACACACGCAACCCGTTGTTGCAACTGACCCATATGGCCAAAGCCGCAGCGGGCTATTACCCCCTCGGCCGCAGCGGCCTGTTTCACGGCGGCATACATTTCGACAGCGGCACCGCCGGCGCTCTGGATCAATCCAGCGTGCACTGCCTGGCCGACGGCGAAGTGGTGGCGTACCGCATCGACACGCAGGCGCCGACCACGGCTTATTCCATCAATAAAAAAACCGTAGAAAAGCCGTTCTCGCGCAATTTCGTGCTGGTCCGCCACTATCTTCAGCCACCGAAGATCAAAGGCAGCCCGGACACACCGCCCAGCCTGACCTTCTACAGCCTGTACATGCACCTGCAGGACTGGTCGGTGTACCACGAGGACGCCACCTTCACTCGTCCGGCGTTCTGGCCCGAGAGTCCGGTCCGCCGCGTCAAACAAACGGTGAAAGACGTCCGCCCGGGAAATCTTGAGCTGCGTGGCCTGAACGTGCGCACCCAGGACCGGAACGGCAAGGTGATTGACCTCTTGCCACGGGGCGCCGAGGTGACCGTCAGTGGCAAGGGGGACATGCGCAAGCTGGAGAACAGCCTCGGCCCCGCCAATCTGATCAGCGCCGATGGATCGCTGCGCGGCTATGTGTCCATGTCCGAGGTGCTGCTCATCGCCGGGGACGACTATTACGTCAAGGCGCTCGGGGGCTCGCTCAATGTCTACGCCGAACCGAGCTTTCACAGCGAGGTACTCATGGAACTGCCGGATGGCACGCGCTTCACGCTCAGTGGTGACGACTATTACCGCAAGCTGGAATGCATTGACCAGTACGTGCATTTCGCCTCGTTGCAAGGCGAGCAGAAACCGCTGGGGCCGGACCGGGTGGTGGTGCTCGACACGCCCGTCCCCATCAAAGCCGGGGAACTGATCGGCCATCTCGGCCTGTATCAAGGCAGCGGTGCGGAGAAGCCGGAAGAAAAGTTGCATCTGGAGGTATTCAGTGGCGATGGCGTCGAGGTGTTCATCAAGGCCAGTCGCGACTGGGCCCAGCGCCTGCCGGAAAAAGACAGAACCTGGCTGAAACTCGCCAAGGGCACCGCGGTAGTGCCTCATCAAAATAATGTCACCGCCGCGCAACTGAAAGTATTGAGTGCCGCCAGTCCACTCAGCGCGGCCGACTTGTTAATCCCCAAACGCGTGCTGGACGGCCTGTCGGCCGACAGAAAAATCCAGGTGACCGCGAGCGAAAGCCGCAAAGTCAGCAACTGGTATCGCCTGGAGGGGCTGCTCCACGGCGCCGACAACCACCTGCTCAAAGGCTGGGTGCGCGAAGAAGTCGGCGTCACACCCTGGGTCAGCCCTTGGTCGTGGGAAGGCTACGACATCATCGACGAATACGACGTCCCTCAGGAGTTCATGGCCTCATTCCTGCGCGCGGTTAAACGCCTGAGCGAAGCGCAACTCGAGCGTTTCGGCCCCATGGCGGATGAAGGGGACACGGGGCCGTTGAAGACCCGGCTATACGACATCATCGACACCGACCGCAATGGCAGGATGACGGCTGAAGAGCTGCGAACGGCAATCAGCCTGCCCGCCCATGCGCAGTCGATTTCACAGTTGATCGTCAATTGTGAAAGCGAGTGGTACTACAAGGCGGGCAAGTGGGGCCGGCTGGATGAGGTACTTGGCCACAGTGGTTCGACTCCACATTTGAATTGGTTGGCGGAGAAGCAGCGGATCAAGCAGATGTGTTGGTGGGGGGAGGTGGCGGCGAAAGTTGGGCTTCCGGCGCATGGAGAGGTTTATTACTTTCATCCGGTGGGATTGGTGGCAAATTTTCTTGTGAAAGATGAGTGCGCTTGCGGTTGTTGTTTTGGTGCGAAATTTATGAGTACACGTTATGGGCAGCAGTACGGCCCCGTTTACTGGGGGAACTTAAAACTTGCCGATTTCAAGGCCTGGGATGATTTAGTTAACACAGGCATGGTGACAATGGCGGAACGTATTATTCTAGTCGCGATGTCTGAAAACGAGGGGAATCTAGATGCCCTGCAGTCTTATGATAGTGAGATATTAACTGCGGGGGCCATGCAAAAGACGATCAATCCACAAGGTGCCGGAGAGCTGCCAGTACAGGTATATGAGTTTAAGCAGAAACATCCAGATCTTTATCAGTCGTTGTTCGCGGATTGCGGCTGGGAAGTCAAGACGGAGAATAGAAAACAATACCTTTACTATGATGGCGTTACCGGTAGCGAGCTGAAGGTTTTACTTCGGCAAGGCTTTAATCAGACCTCATTTGAGAGCAAGGCAAAACTAATTTCGAAGCCGTTGGCCGTGTTTGCTCATGCAATTAATACGAGTGAATACATCGTTAAACAGGTTTTGGATTTTGTTCAGCGCCTTCGCGCATCAATATCAATATCGCCAAGTGGATATAATTTATGGGTCGTTGGGGACTATGTTCGTTCAAATTTTGGAAGGTCCGTTGTCCTCGATCATCATGTTAACCGGCCCGGTAACGTTGCAGGTGATTTCGGTACTGCCGTCAAGACCTTCCTTATTAACAACCCGACTGTGTCTGAGAATCCAGCAGACTGGGGGGAAGACCATGCAAAGCATGAGGCTGCTTTGTTAGAAATATATGGTCCAACACGTCGTATGACTGATGCTGATCTTCGTTATCAAAGCTTAAAGGGCAAATTATGAGACCTTGCCTATTGATCCTACCAATAATCGTGTTCGGTTCTGGTAGTTATGGAAACGCATCAACTGGATCCGTTGAAGAAGAAAAATCAACGCGCATTTTGGACATTCGATATGGTGACCCAGTTGGTGAGCGATATCGCACGCTGACCATACTGAGCGATGGAAAAGTTGTACGAACTCTTGGTGGGGGCAATGAACGTGGCGGAGCGTTCGAGCGAACTGATCCGCCGCTTGTGTCGCCAAATGGTCACTTCGTCTTCTTGACTCAGGTTGAATCAGGTGAAGCGGGAACTCCAGACGGCTCGGTGATGCACCACGAGGTTGCTTATTGTGAATTGGTCGAAGTTCGCAGTGGCTGCATTGTGGCTAGAGAAACTGGTGAGTTCTGCGGCGGGACATTTACGAGGGGAGGGCTGTGGGACAATCCGATCTATCCTAATTTTAGTTTGGTCACAGAGATTCAGGGAGCAAAAGATTATTTGGAGGGGCGGCTGAAATTCACAGACTCTCCTATTTCATCCGTTGAAAATCTTTTGGTCTGCGATCCGCCCGATGCTGATAATGCGGATGTCTATCGCACTATTTTGAATAGTAAGCTCTTAAAGTTCGATAGCGCTCAGCGCGAACTCTTGGAGCGAAAAATGAAGAGTCATTAGTTTTCGTCCGGATTTTAGTTGTCGGTGGGGAGGCTGTTTTAGGGCGAGGTGCGCAAAAAACCATAGTCGATATCCCGTGCCGTCTCGATGAAAAGGTTTTAAGGGTGAAGGCGAGTTTCGAATGTTAACTCTAGGAATTCAGTGTGGTTAAAAACGTGGCTGAGTAGGAATAAGGCATGAAAAGTATAATTAGTGTTTGTGACAAAACTACCGGTGAGGAGGCCGTTTTCCCATGCTCAGTTGTAATGAAAGTCGTAAATCCCGGTATCAGCAGTTGCGCATTGATTTCACCCCTATCTGAAACGAGAGCGCGTTAGTCATGCCCGTCAGACTGGATAAAGTTCCACCTCTCGCGCCACGTCCTGCACGGCCTCGTATCTGGTTGTGGCTCGGCTTGCTGCTGTCGGGTTTGTTGTTGGGAGTCGGAGAGACCTTGCTGTTCGGCGACGAAACGTTGCACCAGAAACCTGATGAATTCTGGGGCCTGGCCTTAGGCGTACCGATCCTGAGTTGGTGCGTGCTGGGTTTTGGGCGAATGCTGTTTCATATGGGCGAACACGCTGCTGCCGATGGTTGGGATGAAGCGCGGGAAGAAGTCCTGATCCGCAAAATTCGACAGGGTCGACGCTCGCAGCAAGTGTTGGGTGTGAGCTGGTATACCGCGCTTCGAGCGCCAGGGGAGCCGCCGGCCGCACAACTGGATGCCTTGCTGAGCGCAACCATAGCCCTGAAATCTCAGCCGTCGAGGTTGGACCTGACTACTTTTAGTCATAGTCGCCTGTCAGCGGGTACGGACGCAGACCTCAAACGGACACTGCTGCGAATACTTGCACAGGTGCTCGCCGATTTGGCGCCAACCCTGGCGCGATTGCCTGATAGCGCGCCGCTCGCCCTGTTACTGGAAGTCGATAGCGGTTTGTCTGAGGACCAGTGGCGTCGAGTGTGGCGAAAGGCATGGGGCGAGTCCGGCATCCGCCAATTGACAGTACCCGTCGAAGGCAATGGACTGGCCGCGCTGGACCAATGGCTCGACCAGCGCATCGGCGACCAGGCCTTGCTGCTGGTGCTGGCCGTACAGCTTGCACCGGAACAGCCCGAGGGCACGGCAGAAGTCGCCGTCGGTGTGTTGTTCGGCAATCGTCTGACGCAAACCACCTTGGCGCCGATCGCCTACCTGCACCGTCCTGAGCAGGAGCGCCAGCCTACCGACGCCGATCTGCTCTATGCCACGCGTCAAGCCCTCGATTGGGTGCCGCTTGAAGCGAAGTCAATCGAGAAGACCTGGCGGGTGGGTATCGACCCACAACGTCATGCGGCCATCGCGACCGTGTTGGCTAAAGAACCCCTGTTGGGCAAGCAGGCGCCTTGCAACCTCGATGCGTTGCTGGGGCATCCCGGGAAAGCATCCCCTTGGCTGGCCATCGCGGCCGCGACGCAGACGATTGAGCGCGGTGCTGGAGCGCAATTCATCTTCAGTGGTGGTGGCCCTGCCACGGCCGGACTCTGGGGCACGGTCTTGATGCCTGTGTCAGCACTTTCTAAATAGGAATTTCGAATGCAGTTTCGCCACTCTGTAGGAATGGGGGGGCTGGTTGGCTTGCTGTTGCTGACCGGTGTGATCTTGAGCGTGCTGGTTTGGCATGATCCCGAGTCGCTGGGTCTTGCGGCCGGCAGTGACCGGCAGACGATCTGGCTTTGGGTGATATCGGCCGCGACGTTGGTCGTCGCGGGGCTTCTGGCAGGGTATCGACTGCTGGGACTTCAGCTAGGGCAATCGGCTTTTAACCGGCTCGACGCGGATGATGTTGTCCAGCCTCCTCAACCTGCCTCCACTGAGACTCGGACGCAACCGACCGACCTCGTGCAAGCGTATTTGCGCAATCAGCACGGCCCCTTCTGGCGTCGTAAAATTCGCCTGCTGCTAGTCATCGGCGAACCTGACCAGATCCAGGCCATCGCCCCGGGCCTGACCCAAGAAAACTGGCAAGAAGGCCAGGACACCGTCCTGATCTGGGGCGGCAGCGTCCAAGGCAATGCGGAAGATGCGCCCATTGCACAGTACCGCAGCCTCAACCGCTGGCGCGGACTCGACGGCGTCATCTGGGCCCTGAACAAAGAGCAGTCCAGCGACACCGCCGCGATGGGCGCCGGCGTGCGCTACCTGCAAACCCTGGCCCGCCACCTGCAGTGGCAGTTGCCGCTGTACCTGTGGCAAGTCTGCGCCAGTGAGTGGCCGCAGCCCGCTCGCGAGTCTCAAGCAGTCGGCTGCCTGCTACCCGCACGCGCCACCGCCGTGGCCCTGGAAACCTGCCTGGACAACATGATCGTGCCCTTGCGCGAATCAGGCTGGGCGCAAATGCAATGCGACATGAAGCACGACTTCCTGCTGCGCCTGTCGCACGATCTGCAGGTCGAGGGCATTGCCCGCTGGCGTCAGGCGCTCGCGCCCTTGTTCGGCGAGTTCGCCCGGGGTCTGCCGTTGCGCGGGCTATGGTTCAGCCTGCCATTGCCTGCACACGAGGATCACCCTGCGCACCATTGGCCCATCGACCCGGCCTGGCAGGGCGTGCTCGACGACAAGGCCGTGCACAGTCGCCGTTTGGGCCGACACCCCGTGCGCATTGTTTCGGCGGTGGTCATGGGCCTGGCGCTGGTGTGGGGCGCCGGCCTGCTACTGTCCTTCGCCACCAACCGCACCCAGATCGCGCAGGTGCAAAGCGCGCTGGCATCGCTCGAACAAGCCGGGCAGGGCGACGCGCAACTGCTGGCCCTGAACGACCTGATGCGCGAACTGGCGCGCCTGGACTACCGCGCCGAACACGGCGCCCCCTGGTACCAGCGCTTCGGCCTGAACCAGAACCAGAACTTGCTCGAGGCCCTGTGGCCACGCTATGTCGAGGCCAACACCCGCCTGCTGCGCGACCCGGCCGCGTCCAACCTTAAGGCCAAACTCAACGCCCTGATCAAGCTGCCCCCGGGCAGCCCTGAACGCGCCCAACGGGCCCGGGCCGCCTACGACCAGCTCAAGGCCTACCTGATGCTGGCGCACCCGGAAAAAACCGACGCGGCGTTCCTGGCCAAGGTCCTGCAAGAAGCCGAACCGACCCGCGCCGGAATATCCCCGGGTGTGTGGCAAGGCCTGTCACCAAGCCTGTGGCAGTTCTACGCCGAGCACCTGGCGGCGCACCCCGAGTGGCGCATCCAGGCCGACCCGAAGCTGGTCGCCCAGGCCCGGCAAGTGCTGCTCGGCCAGCTGGGCCAGCGCAATGCCGAAACCAGCCTGTACCAGCAGGTGCTCGACGCGGCCGCCAATCACACCCCGGACTTGAGCCTGGCGCAGATGGTCGGCGACACCGAGGCCGGCGCGCTGTTCACCAGCAAGGCCAGCGTCCCCGGCGTGTTCACCCGCCAGGCCTGGGAAGGCCAGGTGCGCCAGGCCATCGCGGCCGTCGCCGAAGCGCGGCGCGAAGAAATCGACTGGGTGCTCAGCGACCACCCCGGCGAGCTCGATGCCGAGCTGACCCCGGATGTGCTGCGGGCGCGCCTGACGGAACGCTACTTCGAGGACTACGCCAGCGCCTGGCTGGATTTTCTCAACCGTCTGCGTTGGCAGCCGGCCGATAGCCTCGGCGAGGTGATCGACCAGTTGACGCTGATGAGCGACGTGCGCCAGTCGCCCTTGATCGCGCTGATGAACACCCTGGCCTACCAGGGCCAGGCCGGCGTGCGCGGCCAGGCGTTGGCCGAGTCGCTGATGCAGTCCGCGCAGAAGCTGGTCGGCCAGGCCCCGGTGCCGGCGATCGACCAGCAGCTGCAGGGACCGACTGGCCCGCTGGACGCCACCTTCGGCCCGTTGCTGGCGCTGCTGGGCAAGGACGCGGAAGGCAGCGGCGACAGCGACCGCTTGAGCCTGCAGGCCTTCCTCAACCGCGTCACCCGGGTGCGCCTGAAACTGCAGCAAGTGCACAACGCACCCGACCCGCAGGCCATGACCCAGGCCCTGGCGCAGAGCGTGTTCCAGGGCAAGAACGTCGACCTCACCGACACCCAATCCTACGGCAGCCTGCTCGCCGCCAGCCTCGGCGCCGAGTGGGGCCAGGTCGGCGAGACGCTGTTGGTGCAGCCGCTGGACCAGGCCTGGCAACGGGTGCTGCAACCCTCGGCGGCCGGGCTCAACCGCCAGTGGCAACGCGCGATCGTCAGCGACTGGCACGGCGCGTTCGCCGGCCGCTACCCCTTTGCTGCCACCGCCAGTGACGCCTCCTTGCCGATGCTGGGACAGATGATCCGCGCCGATTCCGGGCGCATCGACCAGTTTCTGCAGCAGCAACTGGGCGGCGTCTTGCGCAAGGAAGGCAGCCGCTGGGTGGCCGATTCCCGGCACAGCCAGGGCTTGCGTTTCAACCCGCAGTTCCTCACGGCGGTCAATCAGCTCAGCCACCTGGCCGACGTGCTCTACACCGACGGCGGCATGGGCCTGAGTTTCGAACTGCGCGGCAAACCGGTGCGCGACGTGGTGCAAACCACCTTCGTGCTCAATGGCGAGAAACACGAGTACTTCAACCAGAAGGAAAGCTGGCAGCGTTTCAGCTGGCCCGGCTTCAGCAGCCACCCGGGCACCAGCCTGACCTGGACCAGCGTGCAGGCCAACGAACGGCTGTTCGGAGATTACGAAGGCACCTGGGGGTTGATCCGCCTGCTGGAAAAAGCCCGGGTCACCCCGCTGAACGACAGCGACAGCCTGCACCGCCTGCAGCTCAAGGCCCCGGACGGCCTGGAACTGACCTGGAACCTGCGCACGGAGCTGGGCGCGGGGCCGTTGGCGCTGCTCAAGTTGCGGGGGTTCACCTTGCCCCAGCAGATCTTTCTCAGTGAAAACGATGAGGCGGTCCTCAAGGCGCAAAAGAGGAGGAGCAAATGAATGTCCGCCAGAAAACCTGCAAGTCACCGTTGCCCACTACAAATCCCGGCACCAAGACCAAGCCGGATGCGGATGACGAAGCCATCGAGCTGACGGTGCGGGAGTTGAACCTCCTACTGGAGGGAATCGACCTCAGGGGCAATCAACCGCACAAGGTGCTGACGCCACGCTTCGGGCAAGCGATGAGCAGACATTTTTTTTGCGATTTACTCTGATACGCTGCTGAAACACTCGTTTACAGGAGTTGTTCGCATGATTGGCAAGCTAATTTCGACGGGTTTCAGTTTGGCCACCTTGCCCGCCCGCCTGACTTTTCGCAGCGTCCGCGCCTTGGCCATGACGCCTGCCGAAGTCAGCCGCCTGCTGGCGGACATGCGTCAGGCATCGGATCAGGCTGTGCAGGAACTCCAGGGGCTGTTGGCCAACGTCGATGCGGACATGACCCACAAAACGGCGCACCTCAGTGCTGCCGACAAGCGCCTGGCAGCCGAACTGGCCCTGCACGCCGCCGAACAACACCTGAACATGGCCGCGATCAACATTCTGCGGGCCGTCTGGCTGACGCTTCACTCGACGCCGAACTTGCCGCCAAGCGAGCTGGATAAGCGGCTTGAACAGGCACGTAACGACTAACAGACCGTCCGGCGGATCGGTCGATCCGAGCCAGAAATGGGAGCTCAGCATCCTTGAGTCGGCGCTTCAGGTGCAGGTGGTGGGGTTTATGGAGCGCTTACGGATCTGTGCGGGGGGCAGGTGACTGCTGTTCCTACCGCGACCCTTCAATTCTGCCCATAAAAAAGCCACCAGCAAAGGTGGCTTTTCAACACAAGCAGCTCAGGATCTATCAGTAAGCCTTGCCAGTCTTGTAGAAGTTCTCGAAGCAGAAGTTGGTCGCGTCGATGTAGCCTTCGGCGCCACCGCAGTCGAAACGCTTGCCCTTGAACTTGTAGGCCATCACGCAGCCGTTTTGCGCCTGCTTCATCAGGGCGTCGGTGATCTGGATTTCGCCGCCCTTGCCTGGTTCCGTATCTTCGAGCAGGTCGAAGATGTCCGGGGTCAGGATGTAGCGACCGATGATCGCCAGGTTCGACGGCGCGTCTTCCGGCTTTGGCTTCTCGACCATGCTGTGCACGCGGTAGATGTCGTCGCGGATCATTTCGCCGGCGATCACGCCGTACTTGTGGGTTTCCTGCGGATCGACTTCCTGGATGGCGACGATCGAGCAGCGGAACTGCTTGTACAGCTTGACCATCTGGGTCAGTACGCCGTCGCCTTCGAGGTTAACGCACAAGTCATCGGCCAGGACCACGGCAAAAGCTTCGTCGCCGATCAGTGGGCGGCCGGTCAGGATCGCGTGGCCCAGGCCTTTCATTTCGGTCTGGCGCGTGTAGGAGAACGAGCAGTTGTCGAGCAGCTTGCGGATGCCGACCAGGTATTTTTCCTTGTCGGTGCCCTTGATCTGGTTTTCCAGCTCGTAGCTGATGTCGAAGTGGTCTTCCAGGGCGCGCTTGCCGCGACCGGTGACGATGGAGATTTCGGTCAACCCGGCGTCCAGTGCTTCTTCGACGCCGTACTGGATCAGTGGCTTGTTTACCACCGGCAGCATTTCTTTGGGCATGGCTTTGGTCGCTGGGAGGAAGCGAGTGCCGTAACCGGCTGCTGGGAACAGGCATTTTTTGATCATGTGAGTCCTTGATTGGTGGTGCATCCATATTTTCGGCGCAGTCTAATCAGGCAGAGGACTTCTTACAACGCCCGATGCTGACTAACTGACCGTAGCGGTCAACTAATCCTGGACGTGACGTTAAGTTTTTTCTTCGGACCGATTCGCCGATATCTACAGCGGCACGACTTTGGTGGGCGTGAGTCAATGGTGATTCATGGTAAAACTTGGATTGGTCAAATGACCTGTTGTGGATGCAGAGTGGGTGCTGATCACGCCGGAGTACGTCCTCATGTCCGACATCTTCGACGGGGTCATGAACCACGAGTTGCCTTGCTACTTCGACGAATAAGCGCCCAGTGATGGTTCGCCTTGACATTCACGAACACTTTACATCATCACCGGTATACTCCCGGCCGTTCCCGTTTTTAGGATAAGTCGTCATGGTAAATCGCCGGCAATTGTTAAAAATCAGCGCTCTCGGTACCGCCTCCTTTGCGGCGCCGCTGGCGTACTCTGCGAGCAACACAACCGTGGCCTACAACACTGGCAACGTAACTGGCTCTACTTCCCCGAAAGATTTGTCCGATAATGCACGGAATTTGGATTATCTGGTTAACGGTGAAGATGCCTCATACCTCGACCGAAGAGGCGTGCCACGTAAGTCGTGGAAGGGGATGGAGGTTGAGCACAATGCCGATCAGATACGTCGCGAGTCGGAGTTCGATGCGGTCCAGACTCAGCGCGAATCTGAATTTGATTTCGATCAGGTTAACCGCGAAGTCAAGTTCAACACATTTATGGACGCCAGCGGTTACGAGCCGCCCATCCCTTACGCCTTCGGCATTCTGCTGGACCGCATGACGAAGACCATTTCATACCTTGGTAACGAATACCGGGCACGTAGCTCCTGCATTCCACTCACTACGAGCAGGTGGGCGGTTGATGAGGCAAAGCTAAAGTTAATCGGGGATGACTCGCTGCGGCAGAATTTGGCCGCGCTCGCAGAATCTCACGATTCCGCGAACGGCGCCGACCTGAGCGGGTGGGTACGTAAGCGGATTGCCAGCCCTATTGTTACTGTAGGCGGCATGCTCGATGCGCTACCGGTCAATATTTGGGAGTTTGCTAGCTTAATTGTAAGCAAGCCGAATCCCAAAGACACGGGTACATGGGACTGGCGGCCAGCGGTTCAAGCGGCCATTGACGCCGTGAATACGATATATTTCCCATTGGGAGAGTACGGACTCGGCGGTCCGGTTTACTTACGGGACAAAACTGTGCTCCAAGGTGCCGGGAGTGCGGCGAGCCGCCTACGCCCGTTGGGTGACTACGACTGTGTCCGAGTCTGGGTCGATTACGTTGGCGGTACGGGGATCAGTCGCGCAGGGCTTCGCGACATAATGATTTATCCTCAAGGGAACAGTAAGGGGACATACACGACTGGCCATGCCATACACGCAAAAACATCGGTTTCAAGTAAAGCCAAGGTATGGAAGTTGATGCTGGACAATGTACAGGTGTACCAGGTCGGCGGTACGGGTCTTTATCTGCAAGGTAATAGTGCTGCGTCAATTGCAGAATCGATGATCACCAACTTCGAGGCGAAGTTCTGCGGCGAAAACGGTATTTGGGAAAACCGATACTGCTTCGATACCTGGCTGGGGCAAGCGCTGCTAGAGGACTGCAAGCTGTTCGGCGCTCGCCTGCAAGGCGGATCTGCCACGTTCCTACACATGCATACGGTGGCGTGCGGTCAGAACGACGGTATCGGTAACCTGATAGGGGGGGGATACTCAATCGAGGGTAACTATTACGACCTTATCAACTGCCACGCTGACCGTAACTGTGGCCACGGCTTCATCATTGGTGGTTTTGGCTCCGAAGATCTGGCGCAGCATAATCGACTGACTGATTGCATTAGTTTTAACAACGGAGGTACCACCGGCATGAAGGTGGGCCGAAACTTGCAGGTCGGTGCGGTACGCGACCTCAAAGCAATAGGCGGATTCTTCGGAAATATTGGCAGGACCTTACTCACGAACAATGCCGTCGGCGTCGATTTGGTTTCCCCGAACACCTTCCAAGTGGATTTCATCGGGTCGCATTTTCGCGGCAATCAAACCCAAGCTGTACTTTTCGGCGCAATTGTTCCGGCTGGTGAGGTTACCTTCAGCGGATGCTCATTCGAGGGAAACGTATCTATTACGAACAACTACGCCAAAGCTGCTTGGATTGCGTGTAATGGCTCCGTAAACAAGCACATATTTAATTCGCAAACTTGGCACGGCATATCCAGCGCACTCTCCTTTGACAGTACCTCAACGGCGGGAGTTAGTGTTGACTCGCTCGGTGAAATCAAAGCCTCTCGAAACGGTGCTGCGGCCGCCCAGCTCCAGAGAAACGGCGATAATGGCGCAATACAAGAGTTCTGGCGAGCTAACACGAAGGTGGGGGAGGTCGTGGTTAACACAGCCGGCACGCAATATGGGTCGGCTTCCGCAGACTGGTTACAGCCACCTCTCAAGCTGGGGAACTACTACTTGTGGATTGATAGTTCGGGGCGGCTGCGCATTAAGAACGGGGAACCCACGAGCGGCACAGACGGCACCATAGTTGGAGCGCAGGCATAGGCCGATATGGCATTCAATATCGCCATGGCGCTTCAGAGGTTCGGTTCGGCGGTACAGCGGATACCACGGTAGATACCAAACGTGGTGGCCGCGATTATTAGGACCACCACGCCGATGACCAGCGCGATCTGCCACGGGAGGCCCTGCCCCAGACCGAAACCAGCGAGAATCCGACGTTCAGCAGTACGACACCGATGTCCATGTACGTGGCGACGCCGAACACGTTGCCGACCAGTGCGATGACACTGATGTCGTCTCATAAGGGCCCACGCACGGTTTTGCTGAGCAGGGGGGAGAGTGTAGTGCGGATCGATAAGGGCATGCCCCGCCGGTAGGCGAAAGTTAGCGTACGGGAAAATCACCCTGACACTGGGAGGCTCCGTGGATTGCCAAAGACGCCGATGCTGAGCATATAAAGTCTATCAAGAAAATTGGTCTTATACGCAAACAGGTCATCGAGATGACCGGGATATCGTTCACGGTGTTAAACCGAATCCTGGCCAAGTTAGGAGTCGACTATCCGAAGTCGGCTCGCGGAGGCCTCGCCTATTATCAAATTGACCTGATCAGTCAACGCATTCCAACGTCAACAGCAACGATTTCTTAAGCTTCCTGTCCTGATATCCACGCCAAACCAGAACAATTACTAACCCGCACAAAACCCCAAGCGCATTAGCCACCATGTCACCCAAGGACGCAGTACGCAGTGGCAGCAAGCTCTGCTCCAGCTCGATCAGCATCGAACCCGCCAACGGCAAAAGCAGTAACCAGATCAGCCGAGTCCGGGGGAACGCCAAAAAGGTGCTCACGGTCAGACAAAAGAACCCCGCCCAGTGATGCAGCTTGTCCTGGTTTTCGAACATCTGCGGCACCGGCTCGCCGCGCATGCCGGCGAAACACAGCACCAGCAGGATCACGAAAAACGCCAGCTTGGGTAGGGCACGCAGAATCCGCTGCTTCATTCGGTGACCTTGTAGAAGTTATTGTGGAAGAGGTCGATGTTGCGCCGCTCTGTCAGCGAGTACAGCGAGTAGCTGCGGGCCAGGGCAGCGCCACCGTCTCGGGTCAGCGGTGACCAGGCCAGTGAGGCCCGGCGGGTGGTGGAACTGGACATCAACTCATCGAACGGAATCGAGAAGTAAATGCCCTTACCGAAACTACCCTCGCCGTATTCATCCTTAGTCGCGTTGGTGACCGTCATCCAACCACCGAACCGCACGCCATTGCTGAACTCACGGGACAGGTCCAGGGTAACCCCCAGATCCTTAGCCAGGTAGCGCCCGACACTGAGTGCGCCGAGGATGTCCTGGAACGAACTGCGGTAGTAGAGCGTGGCATTACCGGTGATCGTGCTGTAATCACGCAGTCCGAAGCCTTGATCGAAATCGCGCTGCTTGACCCAGTTCATATCCACGCCTACGGCCCAGCGCTCGCCCATTGGACGATACAGGGCTTCACCGCCGACACCGGCGTACATCGACTCAAGATAACCGCCGTAGAGCATGCCATACAGGTCCTGGTCTAGCTGTTTGACCTTGTTCATCTGGAAGGTCGGCATCGTGACGTCCGACGTCGTCATGTATTGACGCAGATCCGTACGCACACGCGGCAGACCGCTGGGGGCGTCGTACTTAAACTTGTCATAGTTGTTCGCCAGGTTTGCACTCAGGGTGCCGCTCCACCACAAATCAGGCTGGAACCGATACTCGGCGCTAAGGTCCGCACTGAACTGATACAACAGGAAGCTGTCGGGGCCACCTACGTTCTGCTTGTAGCCCAGGCCCAGGCCATAGGTGAACGGATCCGGCTTCTGCGCGAACAGGGTCTTTTCCTGATGCGGCACGGGAACATTTTGCTCGGTGACCCGGCGCAGGTCTTCCACCGGCCGGTCTTCCTGGACCACTTCACGGAAAGTATCCCGGGGCAGGCTGACTTCCTGGACCGGCAGGCTGTAGCGCGTGTCGACCAGGGTGAACCAGTCGATCTTGTCGCTGACGCTATTATCGAGAACTCGCGAAGCACGGCCGACGGCTTTCGGGGTATGGAAATAGCGGCCCTGTTCACCGTAGACGATCAGCTCCGAATCACGTTGGGTGATGCGCGAGACGGTATAACCTGCGTTGTTCTGCAAACGCTTGGCGACACCGGCCCATTGCACGTCGGTAGGCGCGGTTGTTGGTTTGACATCCGGTACGGGTTCGGGCTTCGGGTCGAAGCTTTTGGTTGGTGCTTTACGGGTGGCAAAGTTGGTGTGCAGGGTGATGCCGAACATTGCGGTGTTACCGCGTTCCCAGGCTGCGTGGAGGTCGACCGTGTCGTTGGCTTTGAAAACCAAGCCGAGGTTGATTGGGGAGTCCTGGACTTGGTTGTTGCTCTGCGGCTCGTGCTGGTAGTCGTTGCCTTCGTACTCAAGCTTCAGTGACAGAGGATCCCAAGGGGTCTGGTAGGTCACGCCACCGAAGAAGGAAGGGGAGCCTCGGAAGTAGCTATTTCCATTGAAGCTACCCGCGTTTTCAACATTATTGTCGGGCGCTGGCCGGTCTTTAAATTTGTCATCCACCAGACCTAAGGGGTTGCTGATATCACCACGGTTACCGATATAGCCCCATGCCAGACCGAGACTGAGATCGAAGTTGCCTAATCGTTTGTTGCCAACAAAAAATTCACTCGAGAACAGGCCAGTACCGCCAATGTCTCGTGCTCCCACTGCGACCTGCGGAATCCAATGGCTCTCCTCCAGCAGGCGCACTTTGGCGTCAATTGCCTTGTCCTTATAGCTTTGATCGCCACTGAAGGATTCCGGGCCATAGTTGCGGTTACTGATTGAGGTATAGCGGAAGGCTCCCTCAAACCAGTCAAAGGGCTGAAACGAAACGCTGTAGCGACTGTAGGGATCAGTACGGCTGGCAGTCAGAGACAACTCACCTGCTGGTGCCATGCGCGCGCTAGGTGTTTGCAACAGACCTACGCCACCAAAGTCACTCTGGGTATAGCGCGGCTCGGCTATTGCCCAAGAGCTGCAACCGATCAACAGGTAAGGGATCAAGTGATACTTCATGGCTTCACCTCCAGCAGCGGCTGGGTGGCGATGAAAGCGGCCAGTTCAGTATTCAGATCAGGCGTGGGATCGCCCTTGGCGTTACTGCGCAGCGGCACATAAATGCGTGCTCCCGGCGCGGGCGGTGCGGATTTGGTTTCGTTCCAGAGTGCGATACCTTGCTGGAAAACGCGCCCATCCGGCTGGACGATAAAGAGCTGATCAGCGTCAGCGCCAGGATCACGCGGACAGCTTTTCAGATAGCCAATGGCCGGCTGCAAAGGCTGGTACGCCAACTCGCATTCGCCCAGCACCGCGCCCACAACCTTTACCGTTGTAGGACGGGGAGGGTACAGCAGCACATCACCATTGCTCAGGTAGGGATTGTCCCCACGGTTCAGTTCAACCCGCACCGGATCAAGCTGAGCCACCCTGCGGCCAGTGACCGGCATGGCTTGCACCTTGTCGCTGATGCGCGCGGCGAGTGCGGCCAGCTCGGTCTCGTCATCCTGCAGCGCGTTGCTGCGTACGGTTGCAAGATCAAAGAGTACGCCTAACTTGAGGCGCTCCTGCGCATTGCGCAGCGGGACATGCAGCCACGCAGCACCGAGCAGGTAAGCCTTCGGATTGACCTGGGCCGGCAGCAAAACATCATGCAGGCGAGTGCCTTCCTGGAACGAATAACTCCCGGGTTTGGCGGCATCGCCTTGCACGGTTACCTGCGATTCGGCATTTACGGCAAACGTCATGAACAGGCTGCAGCAAAGCAACCAGGAGGAACGAAGAATCATTGAACTACCGGCTTATTCGGGCGCACTTGAACAATGCGTAGGGGCAACTCGGGGGTCAGGTGCTGGACACTGGCCATGATGAAGCCGTCGGCAGGGTCGACCCAATATTGGTTCCGCGCGGTAAAGCCCAGACCGTCCATTGCGATCTCTTCGTCCACGCGCAATAACTCCACGTCGCGGTCGAGGATATGTACGGTTTCCAGGCCTTTTTTCTTGAAGCGGCTGGTGAGGATCACGCCCATCCGATAACCATCGGTGAAGTCCACCTGGCGACGGGTTTGCAGTCCATCGGCAATCCGGTGCAGACCCGTCTTGAAGGGGGACTCACCCTCAAAGCGGGTGCCATCCAGGTTGTCGTTGAAACCGACACTGCGGATGGCCAAGCCATCCTCAAGCATCAGGATCTGGCGACTCGAGGCCATCCAGAATCCAACGCCATCCTGCAGACGCACCAACGCCATCACGGCTTCACCCGTAGGTGCTGCAATGGTGATCTGGTAGTACGGAGTCGCATCCACTTGTTGGCGGGTGAGTTCCAAGGGCTCAGGTCCTTCGAAAGCGGCCTTGAGCGTATCCATCGAAGCGGTCATCAACGGGTTGCAGGCGCTCACCAGCAAGGAGGCCACCGATAGGGTGGCCAGTCGCAGAAATTTCACAAGAATTCCAGTTCTTAGTTGGCGTTGCCCAAGTCGTCTTGAATACCGGCACCAACACCCAGCAGGTTAGCCGTAGGGAATACCTGGCTGATAAAGCGATTCCAGCGGGTGACATCGGCCGGGCCTACATAAACCACATCCTGCGGCTGCAACTTGAAGTGCTGGGCAAGGGCAAACGCTGAAGGCGACTTTAGATCGATTTGGAAAACCTTGACTGGTTCATCCGCCAGATTCTCTACTCCGCGGATTACATATACCTCTTTGCCGCTGGAGGTTTCCTGGCGCAAACCGCCAACACTGCCGAGGGCATCGGTGAGGTTCATGTTGCTGCCCTTGAATATCAGGGCGCGTGTCGCGACAACTTCACCCAACACATAGACCTTTTTCTGGTCGTTGTATGGCAGGTGCAGTTGGTCTCCGTCCTTCAGGTACAGATTGTGCAGGTTCGAGTTCTTGCGATTGAGCGAGTCGAGATCGATGACATACTCACGACCGTCGCGCTTAAGTACCAGGCCGGAAATATCGGCAGTGCCGACCTGTACCGAACCCTGGCCCACCGCATCCAGAAGACTCAGAGGTGCATTGGTGATAGGTAACTGGCCAGTCTTGCCAAACGCGCCAGAGAGAACAACCTTCTGGCTGACGAAGCGCAGCATACTTACATCTACCTGAGGTTCAGCGATAACCTTGGCCAAGCGTGAAGCAATAATGGAACGAAGATCTTCAATGGTTTTGCCAGCAGCAGCGATCGTTCCTACGTACGGATAAAAGAGCGTGCCATCGGGACGAACCAGACGACCGTTGGCTTCGATTTGCTGCTGTGGGCCGGAAGGCGCTGTCAGCTCCGGGTGGTCCCAGACAGTAATGTAAACCAAGTCGCCTGCACCAATACGATACTCAGCGGGCTGGTAGCTCATCAGTTCTGGGGCAACTACGTTCGAATGGTCAGCGGCCGCTTCGATTGCCACCAGCTTAGGTGTAATCGGCACCAGTTCGATCCGGCTGCTTTCGGGTGAACCTTCACGTACCAGATTGCCTGTGTCCATGTGCTGACCAGGGGAGAAAATGCAGCCTTGCAGGGTCAGGCCAACCAGCATGGCCAAGGGAAGCGCGCGATTCATTGTCGAAATTGCTCGAAGGGAATAGGCAAAACAAAACCTCCCAGCATGGCTGGGAGGTTAGCGTATCGAACTTTAAGCGGAGAACTATTACCGGGTGGTGCCAGTTGTGCCAGTGGTGCCAGTGGTGCCGGTAGTACCCGGGGTACCGTCGTTACCGCCACCCCCACTGCTGTTGGAAGCAGCGACGCCGATAGCGACAAGACCCGCGCCAATGGCCAAACCAGTGCCAACTGTTACGGCACCTGCGATTGGTGTCGACAGGGACAGGCCCGAGGTCGCCCCAGGCGCAGTTGCGGTTGTGCTAGGAGCTTTTGCAGGCGCTGTTTCAGCCGCCATCAAAGGCAGACTGATGGAGGTAATGAGGGCCAAGGCCAGTAGCTTTTTCATGATCATGCTCCTTGAAAGGATAGTCCCTGGGGGGTATTAGGGTTAAGGGTATTGCAGTAAGTGTATGTATTGCAAGCTAGTGCTGCTGGTTTAGGGCTTTTTGAGATCAGTTCGCTCACCTTGGTATGCTGGATTGGGTGGACCTATGTGCGATTAGCCCACTAATCATGCCTCGAATTTAAAGATTGAGAGTGGGATTTGGGAGTGGCCGCGCCCCACATTCAAAGCTCTCAGTGGAGGCCTGATGCTGTGCTACCGATCTTTTAAGGAGCCCGTAACCATGATGCGTTGAACTGGACATCAAGGTGGTGTCCCCGCAAACCGTGTGAAGATTTTGCATTGGGAGCTCACCTACTTCTGCCTTCGGCTAAAGCGCCCGAGTTGGAGCGTTTCAAAACATCGCCTGATCTCATCGACAATGCCATCGTGTTGACGTTTTAGAATTTAATTGTTTGCTCGACGGTATTGCCTTATGGCGCGATCGGCTGCGTCAGTTCTTGGCGCCGCGTTTTGTCGCGTAGTTGAGCACAGTTCGGCATGAATTTCGCATCCTATGACCTTCCTGACCCTGTTTTGCTCAAGCAGATACTGCTTGAGGAGTCCAGTCGCCCCGCAGGAAAAGGAACGGGTCTATTAAGTCCAGGTTGTCGACTTTGAAGGAACAGTTCACGTTGCCACGCGACCTTTTGTACGGTCGCAAATCCAAGCAGACGGATGAGCCGGTTTTGGTGCTGTTCGACGTTACAAAAAACGTTGCGGTGCTGGGAATTGACTTGCATTTGTGGGCGACGCAAACACAGCATCGGCGAAGAAAACAGTTAACAGCTGTAGATTGTGCCGATGCAGATCAACATATTCGCATAGTCTAAGTCTGCCGTTGTTTTGACACCGCACCGGTCACCGGCGACAAGCGTGCTCAACCGATCCAAAAGAGCATGGCCCGCTCAAGCATAATGATGCGGCTAACCTGGAAACACGATGGCTTATTGTTGCAGCATTTTGAAACGGTACTCAATCTCCACGGGGTCGATTTCCCCATACCAGCCCCTGATGTGCTGGGTGCCCGATGCGGAGAGCACCAGCTATTGCCGCTGAATTTGATGCGCGGCCGGTTGCTGGAAACCCCGGCTATCCACCGTTATGAAACGTGGACGAAAGTTCTGAAAGAGTCGGATCGAGATCCAGCCAACCAGTCCTGGATGTGGGCCCAAGGCGGAGGCCTAAGCGCCAGTCGTCCTATTTGACTGCAACACTAGCCGAGCGCAGGAGATGCCGCTACACCTCACCGATTATCGCGGCTACCTGACATCGATAACAGAGCAGACCGAGCGGTAAAGCCTTTTGTTAAAGGAGCTAAAATTGGCCGTTCAGCGAAATGCCCCGGTCGCTACGGCCAGCGCTCAGATCTATAGCTTGGGCGAAACACCCAAGTCACCGGCCAGGAAGCTTATACGTAACTGCGCCTCGATCTGTGATGCAACCACAAGCCAATTCAGTCGAAGACTTTTAAGTCTGGTTATCATGGAACTTCACACCACAGATATTACGGTAAAGATAACGCCCATCTATCGGGAAGAGGGGGGTATGGCGCACTTGAAAACAAAGGTTATTTCGCGTTCCCTTGGGAGTGTTTTGGTGTCCAATGTTTTGAACAAGCTCAGTAACCAAACTGTACGGCATGGCTTTTGTAGCCGAGAGTAAGCAAATGCCATAATCAACGAAGCCTGCCACTCGTGGATCGTGGTAGGTCTTTAGCTCAGATGAATGAAAATTTACGAGCTGATTCGTTAATACCAAAGCGATTTGTTTGTCAGTAGGTGTTTGATGATTATTTTGTTGCTTTTTGGTATTTCTCTGATATGGCTCTGTATATAAAAAGAGGGTTTCCAATTATGTAGCGTTTAAATAGCCGGCGAGGCTCTTTGTATAGCCTGTAGATCCATTCGGATTTGATTTTTCTGAGTACTTCGGGTGCTCTATTTGTCTCGCCACTCATGAAGTCAAATAAGGCGCCAACGCCAAATGCTAATGTGGCGTTTGTTTTTTCCAAATTGCGTGCTATCCAGGTTTCTTGTATCGGATTACCTAAGGCAACCAATATTAAGTCAGGCGAGACATGATTTATTTCGTTAACGATATCTGAATCTGTTTTGTTTGTGTATCCGTGAATTTGGCCAACTATTATATGTTTTTCTGCGTATTTGGAATTAATAAATTCTTTAGTTTTTTCCACGGACGTCTCTGATGCTCCGTACAGGAAAATTCGCAATTTGTAGTCTGTTGCCTCAAGGTAGAAAGGGATGAAGTCGGTCCCATTTAGGTTTTCCAGAAATGCACTGCCATAATTAATTTTTTTTGCTATGTCTAGGCCTGTACCGTCATTAAGTAAGAGAAAATTATTGAGTTCGTATTTTAGTGAAGGTTTATTGTGGCAGATATTTATAAGATTTGCATTGGCGAATGCAATTTTGGTTTGTTGTTTGTGTTTAAATAATTTGTCGATTTTTTCAACTGCTTGTGTGCGGGTTGAATTTAGTATGGGTATCCCAAAAAGCTCGACTGTGTCATTCATTTTGCTGATTCTGTTGAGGGAGGAATAAAGTGGAACTTGAGTTCAAGTAGTCCGCCAATAAGGGAAATTATTACTTGGAAGCTAAAAAGAATAATGCCCGATACTAAACCGATTTCTGGAGGGACGCCATATATTGAGAGTGCCCCGATGGTTCCGATTTCCCTAAAGCCAATTCCAGCAATAGAAAATGGAATCATCATAGTGAGAAAAGTAATGGCTCTAACGAAGAAGGCATCGCTCAAATCAATATGAACCGATAAAGATGATATTACTAAGTATTGACTTATGGCGGCGGTTGAAAACGACGCAAGCGACCAGAGTGAAAGCTTAATTAATTTTAGTTCATAAGACTCAACTGGTGACGCTGCTTTTGATGAGATTATAATTTTCTTTGTGATATTCCTAAAAAGTTTGGTCTTTCTTTTTTTGGATAAAGGTAGTGATGTGATGGTCCAGCGGATAAATAATCGGATCGCTCTTGAATCGTGTTTCTTTAGCAGAATTATACAAATCGATAGCGAGAGCCCAAATAATATTGCGCACGAAATTGATAGTATCGTGGCGGTGTTGTCGGTAATGACTCCCTCGTCGTACAGGGCGAGGCAGACAAAAGATACCAAAAATATTATGGAAAGTTGCTGGAATTTGTTGATTAGCATGCTTCCAGCAGATGTTATGCTGTCTACTCCTATGGCTTTATATTTCCTCCAGCGTATGGCGGAGGTTAGCGCCAGTGGAAGAAATAATGCATAAAACCTTACTTGGAAGTCGATTGTTAGTATTTTTCGAAAAAATTGTTGAGCGCTATTTCTTGAGTGTCTTAGTTCTTCATGGATTTGTGCCGAATTCAGTATCACTGATCCGATGATGTTTAGTACTAGGGCGAGGATGTAGTAAGTTGGTGAAATGCTCTTGAATGCGACTATAAGTTCTTGGGTGTCAATAATTGATGAAATTAGTGCGATGACCACCCCGGTCGCTGCTATTTTCAAAATGGTGATTTTGTTTAGTTTCATTATGTTTGTGTGCTCACCAATACTTCGTCAATGCTTCTTCGGGGCGATTCGGCTACGATGAGATCATCAGGCATGCTGCCAACGGCCATCAATGTGATAATTACTTCGTTGTCTGGTATTTTTGCAGATATATGTAGTGCTTTATCACGAGCTTTCGTGGCAGACCAATTTAAGAAACAAGTGGCCAGCCCGATTGAATGCAGTGAATAGCATAGTGTCATTGCCATAAGCCCACCGTCAACGTAACACTGGTTTCGCTCCGCTGCGCCTTCAAAACAGTTTAAATTGGAAGTAACAATTAGAACGTGGCTTGCCTGGTGCCCGAATCCTTTGTTTCCATTTTGCAGAGAGAGAATTTTTTCTTTGTCCTCTTTCTTTGAAAATGAATATATTTTTGTGCTTTGTCTATTACATACGGAGGGGGTTTTAAGAGAAATCTCGACGGCTTTTGCTATTTGTGTTTCACAGACTTGGGTGTTTTCAAATTGGCGCACACTGTGTCTGGATTTTACTAAAGAAGCAAATGACTTACTTGATTCCTCAAGTATGGAATTTTTACTTATTGTTAAAGTTCCACCACCAGTATCGTATCTTTTTCCGCTAGAGATAAGGTTGCGTAATCGAGAGTTCTCTTCTTTATTAACAATACAACTTGAATTTTGCTTTTGATGGAAATCATGGTACGCATCTAGTGTATTCAGCGCCTGCGCAATAATAGGGGATCCACCGTGTTTAGCAATGTGAGCATTGACCAAGTGGTAAAGGTTCTTGATAACGCTCTCGCCAAAGTTTAACTTTGGTTCGCTCAGTGATAGACCCTTCTCTAAGCGATGGTACTCCTTGAGTATAAATGATTCTAAAGATTTTCTATTTTTGTATATGTCGCCTGATGCGCAGTATCTAATGTAACGTGTAAAGTCGTAGACGTAATTTAGGGGAGTACTAAATAGGGAAATTGTTGACTTTAATTTCCATTTCAGTTCCGGGCTGAGTTTTTCTTTGATTTTATCCATTTTTTTCTGTTATTTCTTTAGCGATGGAGAAATTCATTTTTGAAAGTTTCTTTAGTTCGTTTATTTTATCTTGGTTTATTGTTTTAGAAACTGAGTTTTCGTAAGCTTCAATCATGTTTGCAGTGGTTATTTTCTTGGCATCTATAGTTAGTTCTTTACCCTGTTCTACCCCGTAAATATCGCGCATGATTCCGTGGGCTTTCCGGCTGTATGCGATACTTACTGTGGGAATGCCTTGCGATAAAGAAGCAATCGTGGCGTGTGTTCTTGTTCCAATCAGGCATTCACATTGCCCAATCAGGCCTTTGAGTTCTACCGCATTAGGTTCTCCGCTTATTACTCGGACATTTTTCTTATTTTTAACTAACTTCATTACCTCCATGCAGGCGATTACGTCATTATTACTTGGGTTGGTTTCGATTACATGGGCAATAAGTATAACTTGCTTGTTTAGATTGGTGAGGTGATCAATGAGTTCGGCAAAACATTTGTAGTAGGATGACTTGTCAAGTCCGGAGTATTTGATTATGCCTTGGCTTACTGAGATCGCGACAGTTGGAGTGGTAAATGACATACCGAAGTTATCGTTTAGGTAGTCGTTTGCCTCACTCCTGCCTTGTGTGGGAAGTGTAAAAGCGACATCGGCCACGAGATGTAGGTCGGTCTGTATGTCAATTGACTTCAAATATTCGTATGATTCAGTTTCGCGCACGCTGATTGCTGCTATGTTCTGCAAGGAGCGAAGGAAATAATCTTCATCAGGTTTTGTAAAAGGCCCAATTGTATGGCTGCAAAGAAATACGGATTTTTTTCTTGCAATCAATGGATAGGACAAGTGTTTTCTGAGGTTGTGATAATCCGAAGTGAAGATGTCCCCGCCGGTGCATACCACTAAGTCGGAGCTTTTAATAGTGGAAAGACTCTTTACATAAGTTCCTCTTATCTTTTCTGGGGCGAGTTTTTCGGCAAGTGCGATTGCCTTATAACCAATCTTGTTCAAGAATTGGCTTTTGGTGTGGTTGGGTGTTTTGATAATGGATGAAAGATAGACCTTCTCTACTATTCCGTTGTATCTCCATTGGTCAAACGATGGGTCATTTGTGTGGAGGGAAAATTTTGCGCTTGGGATTAGTTCTTGAATACCAAAGATTGTTGAGCTTACTAATGCTTCGCAGCCGCGATTTCTTGTTCCGGTAAGATTGGTAATGGATATTTTCATTGTGAGGTATGGCCGCTAATGTGGTGGATTTTCTTTTGGTGATTTGATTCTATTGTAGCTACTACAAATGTTAGAAGGATTATGTAGTTTAGATTGATTAGATTCTCCTGCAACATTGCGTTAGTCCAATAAATCAGCCAGGCTGATTTTGCAATTGGTGATTTTATGTTAGTGAAAATCTTTATTATGGAAGCAAAAAATGCTGCCACGCCAATTAGTCCGATCTGATAAACCAGCAAGCCTAAGCTGCTTTCGGCGCCACCACCTAGCCAGTCATCTTGGCTTATGTCACCGAGAAGATATGACTTTAATATATTCCCACTAGATCCTATTCCGTGTCCTATAAGACTGCTCAAGTCGCGGTTCGTTAAAGCCGTTTCTATTGGTCCAAATAATCCTAGAATGTGAACGTTCGCGCTAGTATTTAAGTCTGACGCGCCTTTTAAATAAAGTGTGATAAGAGCTATTACGCTAAGGATGTAAACCAAGTTTCGCTGAGTTACTCTGGATGAAACTGCAGATATAAGAATTGATCCTGCAAGCCAAATAATGGCGCCTTTAGATAGGCTTATAATGGTTATTGCCATAGCGATGAAGAATTTTATGTATTTACTCTCTGAGTACAGAGCGAGTGCGATTGATGCAGCTATGTAGCCAAAAAGTATGGGGTCTTCAGATGTCCCTGGAAATCTCAAAATGAAGTGATCCCCGATTGGGGTCCACCAGATGCGAGGGTAGCCCGCAATAAGCTCAAAGCCTTTCGCACCTTGTTGGTCCTGATAGTACTCGGGAGGCATTAGTATTAGGCTAATGAGTGCTCCAATTGGAACTGATAATGCGAGTAATACGAGCCAAGGAGTACTGTTGATTTTTAGACTACTTTTATTGGTTGAAAGTCTATATAGGATCAGTAATGAAAGTACTAAAGGTATGAAGCTGTTGGCCAGATATTGAAATTTAGCTCCGCTGTGTTGTACTGGTGTAATTGTTCCGATAATAACGCAAGCACAGAATATCAACATGCTAAATGGAAATTCTTTATCCTTAAGTGTTAGGGAGATCAGTGTTATCGATAGTAAAACGCATATCGCAGTATTTTTTGTTAGTGCCAAGGATGTTCTAATAGCGCTATGGGTGATTTCTGAAATTTGAGGGGTTATTGTGAAAGAATAAAACCCTATTAAGTAATACGCGATTAGTATTGCGAAACAGCTTTCTATTACTTTTTCAGTCCCGTGGTCGCGGTTGGATACTACAGTCATAGTAATAACTGCGATTGGGATTAGGGTGTATATTATGCTGTTTCCGAACGCGCCAAAAATCCCTGGAATTAAACACATTAGGAGTAGGGTTAGTGCGTTTATTAGGGTTCTTGTGTAGTTTTTTGAAACCATAATGGGCGGGCTCGTGGGGCTGTATTCTGACTGCGAAGCTTTCACTTCTATAATTTTGCTTTGGATCGTATTGCGTAGCTAGTGCCCTGTTTGCAAATTAATTTCCTAATTTTCACCTGTGCTTCAGGTTGTTGTTTTTGACTCGGAAAGTTGCTAGTTAGGAAATAATAAGGAAAAGTGGTTTCTTGTTATCGTGGCCCTTTTCTTTGTGGAGGGCTGCAAGGTCTTATGTTACGTAGCTGAAAATTCAAAAATAAGGATGTATGCCACGTACATTGCTTTGCAGGAATGGGTTAGTAGATGTCTTTCGAAAACAAGCTAAATGGAGTCTTGATCAGAATTTTGATATCCAGCCAAAGCGACCAGTGGTTGATATATGCCAAGTCAAGTTCCACACGCTTTTCCATCTTGTCCAGTGTTTCGGTCTCGCCACGACAGCCGCTGATCTGCGCCAATCCGGTAATCCCCGGTTTGATTCGATGTCGGGCCATATAGGCGTCGATCTTGCCGGTGTAGTAATCGTTATGGGCAACGGCGTGAGGGCGTGGGCCCACCAGTGACATGCGACCTTGTAGGGCATTGAACAGTTGCGGCAACTCATCGATAGAGGTGCGGCGGATAAACCGGCCTACGCGAGTGATGCGTGGGTCTTCACGGCTGGCCTGCCTAACTTGATGGTCATCGTGCATTCGCATTGAGCGGAACTTCCAGACCTTGATGATCTTGCCGTTCCAGCCATGGCGTTTTTGCTTAAATAGTACCGGGCCGGGCGATGACATTTTCACGGCTAGGGCAGTGGCCAGCAACACGGGGCTGAGCAGGATGATGGCGATCAGCGCGACGGTGCGATCCAGTAAGGCTTTGGAGAGTGCCGCGGTGGGGTAAGAGGTCAGCGGACTCTCATTGAGGTGGATTGCGGGGAGTCCCTCGATTTCCGATACAGAGTGGTTAAGCAGAATCAGGCTGCGCAGGTCGGGAATCCAGATCACGTCGACGCTGGAGTCGAGCAAATCAATATAGAGCTCTTCGATTTTCTCGGCTTCCGTCAGGGGTAATGCTATGTAGAGCCGACGAATGCGATGAGTAGCGATCAAGTCGCGCAGGTGGGCGAGACTGCCTAGGATGGGGTACACGTTGTTGCTTGGTAACGGCAGATCGTCCGCAGCCACCAGACCTATTAGAGGTTCTTTTTTTTGGTGAGCCAGTTTGTCCGCGAGATCTAGTGCAAGGTCACCGGTGCCGATAATCAGCGAGGTGCGAGCTGCCTGGATCCTCTGCTGGTAGCGTCTGGAGAGGTTATGTAGCGGCAGGTACAGGCAGGCTTGTAGCGCGAAGCCGGCCACCGCCAGGATAATTATCACTTCACGGGAGAATAGCTCGCTGGTCTTTGTGATGAAAGCCGCAACCGTCAGACCGCAGAGCAATGCCAACCAACCGGCAAGCAGGCGGCCAAGCCCGGCGAGATACCCATGCTGCTTGTGATAAACCTGCATCATGGTGTAAGCCGGTACTGAACCGAGCAGCATGAGAGCCGCAAGCATGCGGTATTGGGTATCGACTTCGCCAGTCTTCATCACAGCCAGTGCGCAAAGCAGGAGGATGAGAACGGAGATTGCGGCCAGCCATTGGGCCCAGAATGTAAGGCTACGACCTGCTGGCATTGTAGTGCTGCGCTTGCGAATCAAGATAAAGTCCCTCGCGTTGGAATGGGCATAGCCTTCCAGGCTGTGCCCGCTGGGAGGAGGAATAACCTCCATGCAGCTGGAGTTACTGTTTGGGCCTGAGGCACAAACCGGTCGTTGTCGTGGCGTTCCCCGTATCCGTAGCAGGGGACGCACTTGCCTTGGCCAATATCAAGGTTTTGGGCACGCTACCGCCCCAGGATTCACCGTTGGTTTCCTGAGAACGTGCGCCGTGGGTGCGACGTGAGCCGTATGCACAAGCGCTGGCAATTTTTAGGGAGAAAGGATCAATCAGGCAGGGCCGAGTCTTTGCTCGGTTCATGGCGCGCAGAGGAGATGAGTCTTTCCTTGACTGCTGCACGACGCGAGGTCTGTGCAATGGCATCCTGCCGAAATGAGTTGTTTTCTCAGCCGACGGCACATTTTACTGATTTGGTAGGAAAAGTGAAGGCAAATACAGTCCTCTCTGAAAGATCCTACATGCGGGACTGTGTGTTTTGAGTAATGGGTCACGGATTTAGTAAGCGGAATGTCTGGGATTCTAGAACTTTTTATTGGTAATTGATGCTCCAAGCGGTACAGATGTGAGTTTTGGTTGGAGATAGTGTGACTGTGATGGCATTTGGCTATGATTTTTTTTGCGCTACGTGGATTGCTGGAGGGGCTGAGATGTGGGGTTTCATAGGCAGGTCAGTTTTGAGTTTGAGTTTGGGTTGGGAGGTGTGGCTTAAGGTCGATCACTATTTCAGCGAGCTCGGCTCCTGCAGGCGGGGAGTGTGCGGGTGTGGCGGGGCGGGATGTGACGGGGATGGTGATAGTGAGGCGGATGTATTGTTTTTGTTTTAGAGGGCGGGGCGTAGGGTCAAGTTTTTTCTATGGCGCTGATCGGGATGCTTAGAGTGTGTTCCCGATGCAGGAGGTGCAGGAGGATTACGATGCGTTCGGCTCCGTCGCGGGCCAAGAATATAGCCTCGAGTTCTTTGTAGCTGCCGCTGTTGATTCGCACGCGGTCTCCGGGCTCAAAAGATACGGATTCTTGCGGTTTTTCGCTAAGTTGTTGTTTGAGCTGTTCGATGAGTTCGTCAGCCACGGCGATAGGCTGTTTGCCGAACGTTACCAATTGGTTCACGCCGCGAGTTGAGCGGATGGGGTGCCAATTATCATTCAGTTGGTCGAGCTGGATAAACAGATAGCCAGGGAACAATGACTCCATCGAAGTGGTGCGGCGGCCGCGCTGGATGCGTTCGATGTTATGGGTGGGGCGGTAGCACTTGAAGGCTTGGCGCGTCAGGTTTTCCTCGGCGCGTGAGTCTTGTCGTGGTTTGCACTGGATCAGGTACCAGCGGGGTGGCGGATGCTGGGGAGGCATGCGGGAAGCTCTCGTGGGTAGATCAGGGCAGCGGTGCTGCCCCGATATTCCGGTGTGCTATTTGTCTGAGGCGTATTCGTACTGGTAGTAGCTGTAGTTGCCGTAACCGTAGGCCGAAGCTTTCCGTTCCACTGCGTTGAAAATTGCGCCTTTGATGTCGATGCCGTTTTGTTCGAAGCGACGCTTGGTCACCTGAATTTCCTTGGCAGCGTTAACGCCGAAACGGGTTACGATCAGGCTTGTGCCGGCCTGGCGTCCGACCAGGGCGGCATCGGTAACCGCTAGGATCGGTGGGGTGTCGATGATCACCAGGTCATACTGGCTGCTGACATTTTCTAGGAACTGGGTGAAATTGCTGTGCATCAACAATTCCGACGGGTTCGGTGGGATCTGCCCGCGAGTGACGACATGCAGGTTTTCCACTTCCGTCGAATGGGTTGCTGTGGTCAGGTCGATCTTGCCGGCCAGTAGGTCAGACAAGCCATTACTCACGTCCAGGCGGAACAGCTTATTTAGATAGCCTTTGCGCATGTCAGCGTCGACCAGCAGAACCTTCTGTCCAGTCTGGGCGATAATGGCCGCGAGGTTCGACGAGACGAAGGATTTTCCCACGGCCGGGCTCGGGCCGGAGATCATCAAGATGTTGTTCTTGGCCTCCAGGGTCGCGAAGTGCAGGCTGGTGCGCAGGCTGCGCAACGATTCCATGGCTAGGTCTGCGGGGTTGTTCACCGCCAGTAGTAGCGAGCCGGTGCTTGCGCGTCCGTTACCTTTTGTATTGTTTTCTATAAGGGACTGTCCCTTGCTGAGCGGGATCGAGGCATAAACTGGGATGCCTAGCTGTTCAATGGCCTCTGGGTCTTCTATGCCGCGATTCAACGCTTTGCGGAGCAGTACGTAAGCCACGGCAATCAAGCCGCCGAACAGGGTGGCGATCAGCACAATCAGCGGTTTTTTCGGTTTGACCGGTTGCTCGATATTCGCATCAGCTGAGTCGATGATGCGCACGTTGCCCACCGTACCCGCGCGAACTATGTCTAGTTCCTGAGTTTTGTTCAGCAGCTGGGTGTAAATCTCGGTCGTCACTTGCATGTCGCGGGCCAGGCGCAGCAGCTCCTGCTGGGTTTCCGGCAGGTTCTTGACCTTTTTTTCCAGCGTGCGTTTCTGTTGATCGAGTTGACTCATCTGTGTCATCAATGCTTGGTAGGCCGGGTGCTCGCGGGTAAAGCGGTGTTCCATTTCTGCTTGCTTGAGCTTCAACTCGGAAATTATCGTTTCCAGGGCCACGATCGAATCGAGCACGGCTTTGGTTTCGATGGTGATGTCCACCGAGCGGGCGCTGGTCTGGTAGGCGTTGAGCTGGCCTTCGGCTTTTTCCAGTTGCTTGCGCACATCCGGTAGCTGGGTTCGCAGGAACTCAAGGCTTTGCGCGGCCTCGGCGGAGTTGCGCTGGACGTTCTGCAATACATAGAGGCGGTTGATTTCATCCAGCACCTTGTTGGCTAGTGCGGGATTTTCGTTTTCTAGCGACAGTGCGATGATGCCGGACTCTTTGCCGCGCTCAATTGCAGACACATCGTCCTGGTACTGCAAAATGGTATTGAGGCGACGCTGTTTGGTTACGCTGAATAACGAGCCTGAATTAGCATTGAGGGTAGCGACTTGCACCTTGAAGCCATTTTGCTCCAATTTTTCGCCAACCTGACCTTTTACAAGGAGTTGGTCGTCCTCATTGATTAGCGTGAACGCGCCATTGCCTTCTGCACGTAACGTAAGCGGTTCACCCAAGTATTCATCTGGGACCTCCAGCTGGAAGATGTCGAGATTTTCCCCGCCCCACGTAAAGCTGTTTAAGCCGAGCAAGGGTGAGGCTAATTCGTTTTCACTGCTTGGCTTGAAGTGCCGGCTCAAAAAGTGACCGATCAGCGGGAAGTAATTAGGCTCAACGATTATATCGAGCTTTAGGTTCTCCACCGCCTTGCCCAGCACCGCCCGGGATTTGAGCAACTCGATTTCGGTCACCGCCGGTGAGGTGCCACCGAACATCTCGGTCATTTCCGCCATGCCGCCCAAGGCAGCCAGGCCACCTTTTTTCTCCTCTACCTGGACGAGTGCATTCGCCTGGTAGATCGGCGTTGACAACAGAGCGACAGCAACACCGATTGCGCAAAACAACGCGGTGATGCCGATGATGATCCACTTGCTATCGATCAAGGTGCCGAGTAGCGCGAGCAGATCGATGCTGTCATCGTCGTCGCGGTGTTCCTGAATGGGTAGGCTGTTTTGGCTTGGCATGCGGGGTACTTTTACAAGAGGTGATTATAATTTTTGCGACCAGCTGTCGACGCCTTGCGCCATCAGTTGGTAGACGTGTTCGAAGGCGACTTTCTGCTGACGGTAGGGGTCGGAGATTTCCTGGTTGTCCTGCCACTTGCCCAGCAGGAACGTCTTGCCGCGCACTTCCGGAGCCATTTCGACGATGCGGTCCACATGGCGTTTTTCCATAGCGAGTATCACATCGGCTTGTTGCAGATGTTCGCGAGTCAGTTGCCGGCCTTTGTGGTCCGGGAGATCGCCGCCATGCTCGCGCAGTACTTCCAGCGCGGTGCTATCCATGGGTTTGTCTACCAGCGCGCCGAGGCCCGCCGAACTGACGTCAATGCCGCGATGGGCCAGTCTGCTTTTAAGCAGGGCTTCGACGGTGGGGCTGCGGCAGATATTGCCGACGCATACGACCAGGATTTTATTGAACATAGGGCTGCGATGGTTGCGAGATCGAGTGTGATGACCGCACAGGCAGCAGGAAGGAGGGGGTGGAATTCCTTTCCAACGCAACAGTACGGCATTCTCCGGTGCATTGCTGCTGCCGGGGCCATTTCAAAAGCGTGCACTTTAGAGGCGCAGGGGGGGAGGGTCAAGGATTGGCTGTTACTTTCTGCCATACGGGTGTTTGCTTTTGTTAGCAATATTATTATGCCAGCATCGGGTAGGTGAATAGGCCAAAGTGCAGCAGATTCAAACCAAAATGCGTGGCGACTGCGGCGGCCAGTCCGGCGTAGCGGTAGGCCAGGCCGTAGCCGATGCCGGCCAGGGTTGCCAGGAATACCCATTGCCAACCGGCGCCCCAGTGGGCCAGGCCGAACAGTAGCGCTGCGCCTAGCAGGGCGAAGTGTTCGCCGTAGGGCAGGTGTTTGAGTCGCTGGGTGAAGCCGCCTTGTATATAGCCGCGGAACAGGGCTTCTTCGACCAGGGTGATCAGCAGGAGGTTGTTGAGGAGCCAGAGTCGGGCGATGTCGGGCCATTTCGGTGACCATTCGATGATGCCGAGCAGGCAGGCGCTGGCGAGGGTGAGCAGGGCGGTCAGGCTCAGGGTGATGGCGCTGGTTTTCAGGGTTTGGGTGAGTGAGCGTTGGGCGATGATCCAGGGGCAGGCGAGGATGAGCCAGAAGCCGATCAGGGGTTTGTCGAGGTTCAGGTACATCGAGAAGGGGATGGCGTTTTCGCTGAAGCGTTGTGGGGGGATGACTTGGGCGTTGTAAAAGCCTGGCAGGTAGTGGAGGGCCAGGGTCAGGGCGAGGAGGATGAATAGGGTGTGGCCCAGGTAGCGGGCGTAGGGGTGGTTTTGTGGCTGGATGGCGAGGCCGGCGAGCAGGAGCAGGGTGAGGGGGAGGGCTGCCTGGAGGTCGAGTTGGCCGTAGGTGAGTGCGAGGACGTAGCCGGCGGTGAGTAGGGTCAGGTAGGGCCAGGGCAGTCGGAGCATGGGTCTTCCTTGGGTGGGGCTTGGTGTCAGGTGGGCATTGAGGCTATCGGGCAAAGCTCCAATGCCTGTCAGTTAAGCGCAATTCATGTGGGAGTGGCAGTGCGACGATTCGACTTGCTCGCGAAAGCGGTGTGTCAGCGATATCAGTGTTATCGCGGGTAAGCCTACCGCCACAGGTATTGAAGTTGGATGTGGGATTATGGTCAGCATATAAACTTTGTTGGGGGGGGCGGTGTGTCAGGCGATATCCATATTGACTGGGCGGGCGTCTTCGCGAGCAAGCTTGCTCCTACAGGGGCCGTGCGTATCTGCAGTTCATGTTTTTGTCGCGTAATTGGCGTATTAAACATCCTCTGGCGGTGCGTGTTTAAAAGGTCTGTAGGTTGTTTCGCACAGGCTACAACGTCTTGCTCCATTACCTACGATTACGTCAGAATCCGCCGGCTTGTGCGTCTTGGGCTTGGGTTCTATCGTTTGCCGGTCGCTGAAAAACAGCGATCGGGTTTGGTAGCCCGGTTACCCGGCGCATAGCGCCACCGTTTGCAGGCCTTTTCAGGCCTCGGTTTTATGGTGGCCATGCGTAGGGCGCTCTCGAGCGCGCCGGGTTGCCAGGTAACCGGTCTACCAACCTTCGTATGGCCGCCACCCACGTTTGGTAGCGAGGGTGATGGCTCCACTTTATTATCTGGAGTTTCATCTATGTTTAAAGTAACGCCCAACCCGCCGGACACCGATCCGACATCGCTGCACGAGCCCCCCGATTCAGAAAAATACGACGAGGTTGTCAAACGCGCCCTCGATTTCTACGCCAACCCTGCCGCCCACACCGCCGTTATCAAAGCCACTCCGAGGCAACTCGACAGCATGTTCATCGTCAACCCGCAAGTTGATGTCGAAACCCTGCTGGGCCACGCTTGCGAATCCCTGGCGTCGGCCAATGTCATGGCCATGGACCTGGCGGATCATCTGGATGGGACAAGCCGCAATTCCCTGTTGGGTATTGCGCAAGTCATCATGCTGGGCGAGTTGGCGGTGAATCGCGCGTTGGATCGGATAGATCATTCCGAGTAACGATGACTACTTGTGGCCAGGGAGTTTGCGCCTGCTGGGTTGTGAAGCGGTTCCAAAAGGGTGACTGCGGTTTTTCAGGGAAAGCTCGGCGACCTTTTTTGGGGCTGCTACGCAGCCCAGCAGGCGCAAGCTCCCTCGCCACAGGTTGGGTGTTTGCTGCGACGATTCTTGTGGGGAGCTTGCGCCAATCCTTTCCTTGATTTGTGCTTCCGCCAGATTTGGCTGTGTTTTATAACTCATCAAGTTATTTAAGTTGTTTGGAGTATTTTTGGGTTACTTATGTAAGTAACGTCTGTAGTCCTATTCCGAAAATTCAACACTTTCCAAATTTTGGCTATGACTGACAATCGGATTTCGCTAAGTTTATTGATGGTTTTATTGAATCTAAAGATTCAACCGTTAATAGAGGATTAGTGAGTGCAAACAGCAAAGAAATACCTGACAGAGACAGCCGTCCATCAAGCCCTGTTACTGCAAGACTTCACGGAGAAAAGCACTCACGATCACGCCATTCGGCTATTGCTGGATGAAGTTCTCTTGGGGCTTGTTGAAAAAGGCTGGCCCCAGGCAAAAATCCAGACAGGACCGCGCATCGTCACCGCTGAAGAAAATTACGGTTTGCTTGGTTATGACCCGACAGAAATCACCCTGGGCAGTGAACACACCCGGTGGGTCGATGAGCACTCCCTGCTGCGAACGCAGACCACCAGTCAAATTCCGGCGGCGCTGCAGCGTGCGGCTGAAGTACGGCAACCGGGGGAGATGATACTGATGGCCGCGCCAGGTATCACGTTTCGGCGCGATAGCAGGGATCGATGGCATTGTGCGGAACCGCATCAAATGGACGTCTGGGTGCTCGGTGATCCGGAGCTGTCGACGCATGAGCACTTGTTACGTCTGGTCAGCGACATCCTTGAATCAGCTGTACCGGACAAGCCCTGGGTCTACAGCAATAGTCCGCACCACTACACCGAAGGCGGAATTGAAGTGAATGTGTTGAATGACGGCGCACCGGTCGAAGTCCTGGAGTGCGGACGTATTGCGACCTCTTTACTGCAGCGCCTGAAGATAGATCCGTTGCAACATGGAGGGCTGGCGCTTGGTATGGGGCTGGATCGCCTAACCATGCTACGCAAAGGCATCCCGGATATTCGTTTGCTGCGTGATCAGAACGTACGGGTTCAGGCGCAGATGCATGATCTGAAACCATGGAGCGCCGTATCACGTTTGCCTTCGATTGCTCGTGACATTTCGTTGGCGGTCACGCCTGGGCTGAGTGAGGAAGTGTTGACCGAGAGAATGCTGCAAGCGGCTGGCGACTGTTCTGACTGGATCGAGGAGATGCGGGTCAAGGGGCGCTGGGTGTTCTCGGAAGTACCTGTGCAGGCGGTTGAACGCCTTGGGCTGCTGCCGGGGCAGGAGAATGTGCTTTTGCGGGTTGTGCTGCGGGATTGTTCGCGATCGATTACTGCGGCTGAAGCGAATGCGTTGTATGCGGGGATTCAGTCGGCGTTGCATGAGGGGGCGCCGGGGGCGGGGTACAGGATGGATTTTACCAAGGTTTAGAAGCTTCACAGGAGCATTGCTGGGGGCGGGTTTCGCTTATGGAGTTCACCGACAATCTTTAGGAGCACTCCGGGGATGATAGGACGCCATCGCGGGCAAGTCTGCTCCCACAGGTATTGGGGGTGGGTGTTGGATTGGAGGCATCATATAAAGCTTTTTTGGGGCGTGGGGTTGGTCGTGATGGCGGTGTGTCAGGTGATATTTTTGTTGGTTGATAGACTGCTTTCGCTGGCAAGCCAGCTCCTACAGGGGGCTGTGGGGGGCATGGATTGTGTGGACGGCCAGGAAGCCGATGTGGGGTTGGTGTTGGCACCAACCCCGGTTTGGTGGGTTTAGGAGGCTATTAGTTGGCGTAGGACGTAGTGCAGGATGCCTCCGGATTTGAAGTATTCCACCTCGTTGAGGGTGTCGATCCGGCACAGCACTTCGATTTTTTCTTGGCGGCCGTTGGGGCGGGTGATGACCAGGGTCAGGTTCATGCGCGGTGTCAGTTCGGCGCCGGTCAGGCCGAGGATGTCGAGGGTTTCTTTGCCGGTGAGGTTGAGGCTTTTGCGGTTCTGGTCGAGTTTGAATTGCAGGGGCAGTACGCCCATGCCGACCAGGTTGGAGCGGTGGATGCGTTCGAAGCTTTCGGCGATGACGGCTTTGACGCCGAGCAGGTTGGTGCCTTTGGCGGCCCAGTCGCGGCTGGAGCCGGTGCCGTATTCCTGGCCGGCGATGACCACCAGCGGGGTGCCGCTGGCCTGGTAGCGCATGGCGGCGTCGTAGATCGGGATTTTTTCGCCGGTCGGGATGTAGATGGTGTTGCCGCCTTCTTCGCCGCCGAGCATTTCGTTGCGAATGCGGATGTTGGCGAAGGTGCCGCGCATCATCACTTCGTGGTTGCCGCGACGGGAGCCGTAGGAGTTGAAGTCGCGCGGTTCCACGCCTTTGTCGCGCAGGTAGTGGCCGGCGGGGCTATCGGCCTTGATGTTGCCGGCCGGGGAGATGTGGTCGGTGGTGACGGAGTCGCCGAGCAGGGCGAGGACTCGGGCGCCGGCGATGTCCTTGACCACGGGGGGCGGGCCGCCGATGTCGTCGAAGAACGGTGGGTGCTGGATGTAGGTCGAGTCGTCCTGCCAGACGTAGGTCGCGGCCTGGGGCACTTCGATCGCCTGCCATTGTTCGTCGCCGGCGAAGACTTCGGCGTATTCCTTGTGGAACATGGCGGTGTTGACCTGGTTCACGGCGTCGGCGATTTCCTTGCTGCTCGGCCAGATGTCGCGCAGGTAGACCAGGTTGCCGTCTTTGTCGGTGCCCAGGGGTTCGCTGCTGATGTCCATTCGCACTGTACCGGCCAGGGCATAGGCGACGACCAGGGGCGGGGAGGCCAGCCAGTTGGTTTTCACCAGGGGGTGCACGCGGCCTTCGAAGTTGCGGTTGCCGGAGAGCACCGAGGCGACGGTGAGGTCGGCTTGCTGGATGGCTTTTTCGATCGGTTCCGCCAACGGGCCGGAGTTACCGATGCAGGTGGTGCAGCCGTAGCCGACCAGGGCGAAGCCGAGTTCGTCGAGGTATTGGGTCAGGCCGGCGGCCTTGTAGTAGTCGGTGACCACTTTCGAGCCGGGGGCCAGTGAGCTCTTGACCCAGGGTTTGCGCTTGAGGCCTTTTTCCACGGCTTTTTTTGCCACCAGGCCGGCGGCCATCATCACGCTCGGGTTGGAGGTGTTGGTGCAGGAGGTGATGGCGGCGATGACCACGGCGCCGTTTTTCAGGCGGTAGGTCTGGCCTTCGTAGTCGTAGTCCGCTTCGCCGGCCAGGTCGGCGTTACCGACGGCGACGCCACCGCCGCCTTCGCTTTCCAGGCGGCCTTCTTCCTTGCTGGTGGGTTTGAATTGCAGGTCGGTGAAGTCACTGAAGGCTTGTGGGACGTTGGGCAGGGAGACGCGGTCTTGTGGGCGTTTCGGCCCGGCGAGGCTGGCTTCGACGCTGCCCATGTCCAGGGCCAGGCTGTCGGTGAAGATCGGTTCTTTGCCGGGCAGGCGCCACAGGCCTTGGGCCTTGCTGTAGGCCTCGACCAGTTTGACCGTGGCCAATGGCCGGCCGGAGAGGCGCAGGTAGTCCAGGGTGATGTCGTCCACCGGGAAGAAGCCGCAGGTGGCGCCGTATTCCGGGGCCATGTTGGCGATGGTCGCGCGGTCGGCCAGCGGCAGGTCGGCGAGGCCGTCGCCGTAGAATTCGACGAATTTGCCGACCACGCCTTTTTTGCGCAGCATTTGGGTGACGGTCAGCACCAGGTCGGTGGCGGTGATGCCTTCCTTGAGCTTGCCGGTGAGTTTGAAGCCGATCACTTCCGGGATCAGCATCGACACCGGTTGGCCGAGCATCGCCGCTTCCGCTTCGATCCCGCCGACGCCCCAGCCGAGTACGCCGAGGCCGTTGATCATGGTGGTGTGGGAGTCGGTGCCGACCAGGGTGTCGGGGAAGGCGTAGGTGCGGCCGTCCTCGTCCTTGGTCCAGACGGTGCGCCCGAGGTATTCCAGGTTGACCTGGTGGCAGATGCCGGTGCCCGGTGGCACCACGCTGAAGTTGTCGAAGGCGCTCTGGCCCCAGCGCAGGAAAGCATATCGTTCACCGTTGCGCTGCATTTCGATGTCGACGTTCTGGCCAAAGGCGCTGGCACTGCCGAATTTGTCGACCATCACCGAGTGGTCGATCACCAGGTCCACCGGCGACAATGGGTTGATGCGCTGCGGGTCGCCCCCGGCCTTGGCCATGGCGGCGCGCATGGCGGCCAGGTCGACCACCGCGGGCACGCCGGTGAAGTCTTGCATCAACACGCGGGCAGGGCGGTACTGGATTTCGCGATCGCTGCGCCGCTCCTTGAGCCAGGCGGCGATGGCCTTGAGGTCGGCGCCGGTGACGGTTTTTTCATCTTCCCAGCGCAGCAGGTTTTCCAGCAGGACTTTCAGCGACATCGGCAGCTGGTCCAGGTCGCCGAGGCTCTTGGCGGCCTCCGGCAGGCTGAAATAGTGGTAGGTCTTGTCGTCGACTTGCAGGGTTTTAAGGGTGTTCAGGCTATCGAGGGACGGCATTGCGATCACTCCTTGAAGTCCGCACGGCACGGACTGAGGGGACGGACAGAGCATTAAAGCTAGCCCTGTTTTCAGTAGCTGGCTAATAACTGGACTCTATGGACAAGTCCAAGGTTCCGAACTCGGCTATCATGCGCCGGTTTTCGTGACAGGCTTTACTACAGGGCAAGTTGCGCAGCGATTCATTGCCGATTGCCAGGAGATTCAATGAACACCCTCTTTATGCATTGCCGGCCGGGCTTCGAAGGCGAAGTCTGTTCCGAGATTTCCGAACACGCCGCACGGCTGAACGTGGCCGGTTATGCCAAGGCCAAGACCGCCAGCGCCTGCGCCGAATTTATCTGCACCGAGGAAGACGGCGCCGAGCGCTTGATGCGCGGCCAGCGTTTTGCCGAGCTTATTTTTCCGCGGCAGTGGGCTCGGGGGATTTTCATCGATCTGCCGGAAACTGACCGTATCAGCGTGATTCTTGCGCACATGGCGGATTTTCCGCTGTGCGGCAGCTTGTGGCTGGAGATGGTCGACACCAATGATGGCAAGGAGCTGTCGAATTTCTGCAAGAAGTTTGAGGGGCATTTGCGTAAGGCGCTGATGGCGGCTGGCAAGTTGGTGGAAGATCCTTCTAAACCGCGGTTGCTGCTGACGTTTAAAAGCGGGCGTGAAGTGTTTATGGGGCTGGCGGAGTCGAATAACTCGGCGATGTGGCCGATGGGCATTCCGCGCCTGAAGTTTCCGCGTGAGGCACCGAGCCGGTCGACTTTGAAGCTGGAAGAGGCCTGGCACCACTTTATTCCGCGGGATCAGTGGGATGAGCGGCTGCACAGTGATATGACCGGCGTGGACCTTGGCGCCGCGCCGGGTGGCTGGACTTGGCAGCTGGTCAATCGGGGCATGTTGGTGACCGCGATCGACAATGGGCCGATGGCGGAGAGCCTGATGGAGACCGGGCTGGTGCAGCATTTGATGGCTGACGGCTTTACCTTCAAGCCGCGGCAGCCGGTGGACTGGATGGTCTGCGATATCGTCGAGAAACCGGCGCGTAATGCGGCGATGCTGGAGGAGTGGATTGGCGAGGGGCATTGCCGGGAAGCGGTGGTTAACCTCAAGTTGCCGATGAAACAGCGGTATGCCGAGGTGAAGCGCTTGCTGGAGCGGATTGCCGACGGGTTCAAGGAGCGTGGGATTCGGGTTGAGATTGGCTGCAAGCAGCTGTATCACGACCGGGAAGAAGTGACCTGTCACCTGCGGCGGCTGGACGTGAAGAAACCGAAATCCCGGTGATACACGGAACGGGCGTCGTGCCTGGGTCCTGCGATCGACACGGCCCCCTGTAGGAGCTGGCTTGCCGGCGAAAGCGGTGGGTCAGGCGAGATTGATGTTGGATGTCAGGCCGCCTTCGCTGGCAAGCCAGCTCCTACACGGGAATTGGCGTCGTGCCTGGGTCCTGGGATCGACACGGCCCCTGTAGGAGCTGGCTTGCCAGCGAAAGCGGTGGGTCAGGCGAGATTGATGTTGAATGTCAGGCCGCCTTCGCTGGCAAGCCAGCTCCTACACAGGGGGGCGGTGTGATGACGAAGATGACCGAACACCCGGCAATGAGCGACAATGCCGGCAAGTTTCAGGAGTGAACCATGAGTGAAATGACCGATACGCCGGTAGACGGCACCCTCGACGCCAGCGGCCTCAACTGTCCGGAGCCGGTGATGATGTTGCACCAGCACATCCGTGACCTGGTGCCCGGCGGCCTGCTGAAGGTGATCGCCACCGACCCGTCGACCCGTCGCGACATTCCCAAGTTCTGCGTGTTTCTCGACCATGAACTGGTGGCGCAGCAGGAAGAGGCAGGCACTTACCTGTACTGGATCCGCAAGAAGTCCGGTTAAACGCTGGCCCCCTGTAGGAGCTGGCTTGCCAGCGAAGGTCGTCAACGATTACGCGTTTCTATCGGTTAAACGTGGCGCTCTCAGGTGTTTCGCTGGCAAGCCAGCTCCTACAGGGGCATCTGCGTGCGCTGTGCGTCAGCGGCTCTGCCTTAACCCGCCGAACGGCTGATGCGGATCTGTTTGCGGGCACTGCGCGTCAAGCGGATCGACAGCATCAGCGCCGCGCAGCTCAGGCCGACGATCAGGCCCTGCCACAACCCGCTCGGGCCGCTCGGGGTGCCGAACCAGTCGGTCAGGCCCAGGGCGTAGCCCACCGGCAAACCGATGCCCCAGTAGGCGAACAGGGTCAGGATCATCGTCACCCGGGTGTCCTGATAACCCCGCAGCGCGCCGGCCGCGGTGACCTGGATCGCGTCGGAGAACTGGAACAGCGCCGAATACACGATCAGCATCGACGCCACCTGGATCACCATCGGGTCGGCGGTGTAGATGGTTGCGATGTGTTCGCGCAGTAGCAGCATCATGCTCGCGGAAATACACGCATACGCCAGCGCCGTGCCCATGCCGACTCCGGCGGCGAAGCGCGCTTCGCGCGGCTGCTGGCGCCCGAGTGCCTGGCCGACGCGCACGGTCACGGCCATGCCGAGGGAGTAGGGGATCATGAACACCAGCGAGCTGAAGTTCAGCGCGATCTGGTGCCCGGCGACCACGGTTGCGCCCAGGCTGCCGATCAGCAGGGCGATCACCGCGAAGATGCTCGACTCGGCGAACACCGCAATCCCGATCGGCAGGCCGATGCCCAGCAGGCGTTTGATCACCGACCATTGCGGCCAGTCGAAACGGCTGAACAGCTTGCTCGATTGGTAGGCCGGCGCCCAGCGTTCCCAGCCGGCCATGCCCAGCGCCATCACCCACATCACGATCGCCGTGGCCCAGCCACACCCGACGCCACCCATGGCCGGCACCCCGAAGTGGCCATAGATGAATATGTAGTTCAGCGGAATGTTCAGCGCCAGCCCGCACAAGCCGAGGACCATGGCCGGGCGCGTGCGGCCGAGGCCGTCACTGAAGCAGCGCAGCACATGGTAGATAGCGACGGCGGGCAGGCCGCTGGCGATGCCGTGCAGGTATTGCATGCACGGGTCGATCAGCTCGGGATCGACTTTCATCAGGTGCAGGATCGGTTCGGCGCTGAATAGCATGACGGTCGCCATCAAACCCACCACCAAAGCCAGCCACAGGGCCTGACGGACGATCGGGCCGATTTCGCTGTGGGTGCCGGCGCCGAACCGCTGGGCGACTTTCGGCGTGGTGGCCAGCAGGGTGCCGGTCATCAACAGGAACACCGGGACCCAGATCGAGTTGCCCAGCGCCACCGCCGCCAGGTCCCGCGGCCCGACCCGGCCGGCCATCACCGCATCGACGAAGCCCATGGCGGTGGTCGCCAGCTGCGCGACCATGATCGGCAGGGCCAGGGCGAGCAGGGTTTTCAGCTCCAGGCGAATTCGGGCGGGGCGGGTGAGGGCGGGAGCGGCGGGGCGGTCGGTTACGGAATTCAAGGGCGGAACGTCCAAAGGTGTTTGATGCGCGGGGCGGGGCATTCTACGCCTTGACGCGTTGGTCAGGAAAAGTCCTGTGTTGGGATTTTGTAATGGGTTCCTTGGGGCGCTCCACATTCCCTGTAGGAGCTGGCTTGCCAGCGAAAGCGATGGGTCAGGCGAGATTGATGTTGGATGTCAGGCCTTCTTCGCTGGCAAGCCAGCTCCTACACGGGAACTGGCGTCGTGCCTGGGTCCTGCGATCGACACGGCCCCCTGTAGGAGCTGGCTTGCCAGCGAAAGCGGTGGGTCAGGCGAGATTGATGTTGGATGTCAGGACGTCTTCGCTGGCAAGCCAGCTCCTACACGGGAACTGGCGTCGTGCCTGGGTCTTGCGATCGACACAGCCCCCCTGTAGGAGCTGGCTTGCCAGCGAAAGCGGTGGGTCAGGCGAGATTGATGTTGGATGTCAGTCCTTCTTCGCTGGCAAGCCAGCTCCTACACGGGAACTGGCGTCGTGCCTGGGTCCTGCGATCGACACGGCCCCCCTGTAGGAGCTGGCTTGCCAGCGAAAGCGGTGGGTCAGTCGACATTGATGTTGGATGTCAGGCTGTCTTCGCTGGCAAGCCAGCTCCTACACGGGAACTGGCGTCGTGCCTGGGTCCTGCGATCGACACGGCCCCCCTGTAGGAGCTGGCTTGCCAGCGAAAGCGGTGGGTCAGTCGACATTGATGTTGGATGTCAGGCTGTCTTCGCTGGCAAGCCAGCTCCTACACGGGAACTGGCGTCGTGCCTGGGTCCTGCGATCGACACGGCCCCCCTGTAGGAGCTGGCTTGCCAGCGAAAGCGGTGGGTCAGTCGACATTGATGTTGGATGTCAGGCTGTCTTCGCTGGCAAGCCAGCTCCTACACGGGAACTGGCGTCGTGCCTGGGTCCTGCGATCGACACGGCCCCCCTGTAGGAGCTGGCTTGCCAGCGAAAGCGGTGGGTCAGTCGACATTGATGTTGGATGTCAGGCTGTCTTCGCTGGCAAGCCAGCTCCTACACGGGAACTGGCGTCGTGCCTGGGTCCTGCGATCGACACGGCCCCCCTGTAGGAGCTGGCTGCCAGCGAAAGCGGTGGGTCAGGCGAGATTGATGTTGGATGTCAGGCCGTCTTCGCTGGCAAGCCAGCTCCTACAGGGGGCGGGGTCTTTTCGTATGAGGTGAGCGATGCCCGCTGGCCCACCACGGTCATCTCCGCCTACACTGCCAACCCGCCAAAGGAGCCTGCCATGCTGATTGTTGCCGACGAAAATATCCCGCTGCTCGATGCCTTCTTCGAAGGTTTCGGTGAAATCCGCCGGGTGCCGGGACGTTCCATCGACCGCGCGACCGTCGAACAGGCGGATGTGCTGCTGGTGCGTTCGGTGACCAACGTCAATCGCGCGCTGCTCGAGGGCAGCAAGGTGCGGTTTGTCGGCACCTGCACCATCGGCACCGATCACCTGGACCTGGATTACTTTCAGCGGGCCGGCATCACCTGGTCCAGCGCGCCCGGTTGCAATGCCCGGGGCGTGGTCGACTACGTGCTGGGCAGCCTGCTGACCCTGGCCGAGATCGAAGGCGCCGACCTGACGCAGCGCACCTACGGGGTGGTGGGGGCCGGCGAGGTGGGGGGGCGGTTGGTCAAGGTCCTGCAAGGGCTGGGCTGGAAGGTGCTGGTCTGCGATCCACCCCGGCAAGCGGCCGAAGGCGGCGATTACGTCAGCCTCGAGCAGATCATCGAACAGTGCGACGTGATCAGCCTGCACACGCCGTTGAAGAAGCACGGTGCGCAGTCGACCTGGCATCTGTTGGACAAGAACCGCCTGAATCAACTCAAGGACGGGACCTGGCTGATCAACGCCAGTCGTGGCCCGGTGGTGGATAACGCCGCGTTGCGCCAGGTGCTGTTGCAGCGTGAAGACCTGCAAGCGGTGCTGGATGTCTGGGAAGGCGAGCCCGAAGTCGATGTGGCGCTGGCCGAACTCTGCGTGCTGGCGACGCCGCACATTGCCGGTTACAGCCTTGACGGCAAGCAGCGCGGGACGGCGCAGATCTATCAGGCGTATTGCCGGTTCCTCGGGCAACCGGAGCAGGTCAGCTTGAGCGATCTGCTGCCGGCGCCCTGGTTGTCGCAGGTGACCTTGAATGGGCAAAGCGATCCGGCCTGGGCCTTGGCGATGGTGTGCCGGGGTGTGTACGACCCGCGCCGCGACGATGCGGATTTTCGCCGCAGTCTGGTCGGAAGTGTGAGCGAGCAGCGGGCGGCGTTTGATGCGTTGCGCAAGCATTATCCGCTGCGGCGGGAGATTGATGGGTTGCAGGTGCGGATCGAGGGGGATTCCCCTGTGCTGCACAAGATGGTGCTGGCGCTGGGGGCGGTGGCGGTTTAGGGACCGGGTCAGCCCCTTCGCGGGCAAGCCTCGCTCCTACGGGTCATGCGTGTAGGAGCGAGGCTTGCCCGCGAATGACGCACCCCATTTGCCGGATCAGCACCCATAAAAAACCCGGCCTCCCGGGCCGGGTCAAGAAGACGGTGGCTATATCAATCTTGTTTGGCAGGCGTGACCAATCGCTGTTCCAGTTCGCGGCAAGCGTCCTGGATCATGCCTTCAGTGATCGGTACTTCGCGCCCTTCTTCATCGATAATCGAGCAACCCAGAGACTGGTCTGGCTGTGTGCGGATCACTTCAATCTTGTCATCGCTGCTGTTCTGCAAGGACATGGCCTGTCTCCTCATCAGGTTGTGTGCTTACTGTAGAGCCGCCAGGTGACCGGGCTGTGACAACTCCCTGCGGTCTTTCCGGGCGGCAATATCAGTCCACCAGAAATACTGCGCGCTTGCCACCGGAACTTTAGACCAATAGCGTCTAGAGGCTAGACATTGCGGTCATAATTAACCCGACTCATTGTGATTTACACCGTTTGCGCCCCCATTGAGCGGTGCAGGCTGGCCCGATTAATGGCTGTATCCTGTACAGGGATGGTCCTGATGCTCTCTGCTCGTCAACGCCGCGCGTTCCGCCTGGCCAGTCGTTTTCTCGCGCCGTATCGTTGGCCGGCCCTCGGTGCCTTGCTCGCCTTGATCGTCACGGCCGGCATCACCCTGTCCATGGGCCAGGGCATTCGCCTGTTGGTGGACCAGGGGTTCATGACCCAGTCGCCGCACTTGCTCAATCAGTCCATTGGCCTGTTCCTGCTGCTGGTGCTCGGCCTGGCGATCGGCACGTTCGCGCGGTTTTACCTGGTGTCGTGGATCGGCGAGCGCGCGGTTGCGGACATCCGCCGCCAGGTGTTCAACCACCTGATTTACCTGCACCCGGGGTTCTACGAAGACAACCGCAGCTCCGAGATCCAGTCGCGCCTGACGGCCGATACCACCTTGTTGCAATCGGTGATCGGCTCTTCGCTGTCGCTGTTCCTGCGCAATTTGCTGATGGTGATCGGCGGGATTGTCCTGCTGTTCATCACCAACCCCAAGCTCACCAGCATCGTGGTGATCGCCTTGCCCCTGGTGATCGCGCCGATCCTGATTTTCGGCCGCCGCGTGCGCAGCCTGTCGCGCCTGAGTCAGGACCGGATTGCCGACATCGGCAGCTACGTCTCCGAAACCCTGAGCCAGATCAAGACCGTGCAGGCCTACAACCATCAGGCCCAGGACGAGCAGCGCTTCGCCGTGACCGTGGAAGAGGCCTTCGACACCGCGCGCAAACGCATCTTCCAGCGCGCCTGGCTGATTACCCTGGTGATCCTGCTGGTGCTGGGCGCGGTCGGGGTGATGCTGTGGGTCGGCGGGATGGATGTGATTGCCGGGCGGATTTCCGCGGGTGAACTGGCGGCCTTTGTGTTTTACAGCCTGATCGTCGGCAGTGCGTTCGGCACCTTGAGCGAAGTGATCGGCGAATTGCAGCGCGCCGCCGGCGCCGCCGAGCGGATTGCCGAGTTGCTGCGCTCGGAAAACATCATCCAGCCACCGACCACCGGCCTGGTGACCTTGCCGGAACGGGTCAAGGGCGACCTGGTGCTGCAAGACCTGCGTTTTTCCTACCCGTCGCGTCCGGAAAGCTACGCCGTCGATGGCTTGAACCTGACCATCAACGCCGGCGAAACCCTGGCTCTGGTCGGACCGTCCGGGGCTGGCAAGTCGACGGTGTATGACCTGCTCCTGCGCTTTTACGATCCCGCCGAGGGCCGCATCCTGCTCGACGGCATCCCCCTGACCCGACTCGACCCGCTGGACCTGCGCCGCTGCTTCGCCCTGGTCTCGCAAAGCCCGGCCCTGTTCTATGGCAGCATCGAAGAGAACATCCGCTACGGCAACCCGGCGGCGACCCTGGCCCAGGTCAGGGAGGCGGCCAAAATCGCCTACGCCCATGACTTTATCGAAGCCATGCCCAACGGTTACCAGTCCCACCTCGGCGATGCCGGCCTCGGCCTGTCCGGCGGCCAGCGCCAACGCCTGGCCATCGCCCGGGCGCTGCTGGTGGATGCGCCGATCCTGCTGCTCGACGAAGCCACCAGCGCCCTCGATGCCCAGAGCGAACACCTGATCCAGCAAGCCCTGCCCAGCCTGATGAAAAACCGCACCACCCTGGTCATCGCCCACCGCCTGGCCACGGTGAAAAACGCCGACCGGATCGCGGTGATGGATCAGGGGAAACTGGTGGCGGTGGGGACGCATCAGGAGTTGATTGCGAGCAATGCGTTGTATGCGCGGTTGGCGGCGTTGCAGTTCAGTGACGGCAAGGCTGAATCCGGTCTTCTCCTATAGGCAATCGGGGTATACATAATCCCGAGTCCGGCAAAGTACCCGTGTAGGAGCCGGCTTGCCGGCGAAGACGGTGGCACATTCAGCAGAGGTGTTGGCTGGCAGACCGCTTTCGCTGGCAAGCCAGCTCCTACAGGGGATCTTCTGTGAACACGAAATCGTGGGCGACGTCGATCCCGTGTAGGAGCCGGCTTGCTGGCGAAGACGGCGGCACATTCAGCAGAGGTGTTGGCTGGCAGACCGCTTTCGCTGCGGTGCGGCGATCCGACAAGCCAGCGCCTACAGGGGATTTTCAGCGAACGCCAGATCGGTGAACGCCACCGATCTGTGTAGGAGCCGGCTTGCCGGCGAAGGCGGCGGCACATTCAGCAGATGTGTTGGCTGGCAGACCGCTTTCGCTGGAAAGCCAGCTCCTACAGGGGATCTTCTGTGAACACGAAATCGTGGACGACGCCGATCCTGTGTAGGAGCCGGCTTGCCGGCGAAGGCGGCGGCACATTCAGCAGAGGTGTTGGCTGGCAGACCGCTTTCGCTGGCAAGCCAGCTCCTACATGAGCGCGTTTACAGGATCATTGATCGTCAAAATACCGCTCATGCCAATCCACCAGCGGCTGTGGCGAGTTGAGCTTCTGGCCATAGATCACCGAGTACGACAACACGTTCTGCACGTACTGGCGGGTTTCGTCGAACGGGATGCTTTCCACCCACACGTCGAAGCTCAGGTGGTCCGCGCCGCGCAGCCACTGGCGCACACGGCCGGGGCCGGCGTTGTAGGCGGCGGAGGCGAGGACGCGGTTGCCGTTGAACTGGGCGTGGACCTGGCTCAGGTACGCGGCGCCGAGCTGGATGTTCTTGTCCGGATCGAGCACCTGCTGTGGCGAGGCCAGTGGAATGCTGAACTTGCGCGCGGTTTCCTTGGCGGTGCCGGGCATCAACTGCATCAGGCCGCTGGCGCCGACGCTGGAACGGGCGTCTTCCATGAAGGCGCTTTCCTGGCGGGTGATGGCGAACACCCAGCTCGAGTGCAGCCCACGGACCTTGGCTTCACGCACCAGGGTTTCGCGGTGGGCCATCGGGAAGCGGATGTTCAGGTCGTCCCAGTACTGCGCCTGGCTGATGGTGCGGATCGCCGGGAAATACCATTTCAGGTCATAGGCCAGTTTGGCCTGGGCGACCATTTCATCGCGGCTCAAGTGGCGGCTGACGTGGTACCACTCGCGACGACCGTCGACGATTTGCCCGCGGGCGTGGAACTCCAGTGCCCGACGGATGCCCGGGGTGTTGCGCACCTTGTTGATCAGGGCCTGGCTGAGCACCAGCGGTTTGTTGTTCAGCGAGTAGGGCGACTGCGAGCGATCGGCGGCCAGGAACCCGTAGAAGTCACGCTCGCGGGCCAGGCCCTTGTAGAGCGTCTGTGCTTCCGGGCTCTGCGGCTGCGCCAGTTCCAGGCTGCGCGCCTGCCAGTAGCGCCAGCGGTTGGTCGTCGCCAGGTCCTGCGGCAGGCGGCGGCTCAACTGGTAGGCTTCGTCCCAGCGGGCCAGGCGCAACAGCAGGCGCATGCGCCATTCCGACACGGTGTTGTCGCGCAGTTCCGGGTCATATTTGGTCATCATGTCCAACGCCCGAGGGTCGAACCGCTTGGCCAGGGACAGCCCGATTTCCCGGGCGATCGCCACTTTTTCGTCGCGGGAGAAGTGCATGCTGCTGGCATAGCCGTCGAGCATCTGCATCGCCCGGTCCGGATCCTGCCGTGCCAAGCGGCGCAGGCCGAGGCTGACCACGTCGGACATCGGCTCGTCGGCCGGGATGAAGCGCGCCGGGTCGTTGAGCAGTTCAGGTTTTTGCGCCACTTCCACCAGCAGGCGGCCGCGGGGGGCGAGGGTGGTCAGGCCGTTGACCAGGCTGTTGGCCAGCGGATAGTTGCGCGCGTGGGCCGCGAGCTTGGTGCGCTCCCAGCGTCGCTGCTCGGTCAGTTGGCCTTCGGCGGCCCAGATACCGAACAGCGTGTCGCAGTTGGCCGGTTGGGTTTTGCCGGTCAGCCAGAGTTTTTGCGCGTTGGCGTAGCCTTCGGTTTTCTGGTTATGGGTGATCTGGTACTGCGCGTTGAGGCAGTCCAGCTCAGTGAAATTCATCTTCGGGTCGTAATACTTGACGAAGGTCGCCCAGTCGCCGCGTTCGGCCAGCCAGCGCAACCAGCGCAATTTCATCCAGTTGGCCTGGGGCAGGTCACCGTGTTCGGCGAGGAATTTCTCGATTTCGGCATTGCTTGCGAATTTCAGGCGCGCGGTCAGCTCGTCATACGCCAGGTACGGTTCCAGCGGATAATCGGCGAGGGCCTGGCTGTAGCGAAAATACGGACCGGTGTCACCCTTGGCCAGGGCGCGCTTGGCTTCGTCGTAATACTGGCGTTGGGTGGACAAATCCACGGCCTGGACGGTTTGAACGGCAGTGGCAGTAAGAAGGAAACAGGACAAAAGACTTAAAAGGCGACTGCGCATGAGACGTCCGGGCAGAGAAATCATGACAAGCGCAAGCGAGGCTCGCGCTGAATTAACTGTAGCTTAGCCTTTTGCCAGCAACGGGCGAAAGCTTTGCCGGCGTTGCAGCATCAACTCGCAACATTTGTCCTGCAGAGTGGGGCCCAGGTTAAATTGCCGGCCTTCTGCAGCCTCAAGTCAGGTAGAATGCGCCCCCGGTTTTTGGAGAAGCTCATGACCCTGCTCAAATTCAGCGATGTGTCCCTTGCTTTCGGCGCTATGCCGTTGTTGGACAAGGTGTCCTGGCAGATCGCCCGTGGTGAGCGGGTGTGCATCATCGGCCGTAACGGCACTGGCAAGTCCAGCATGATGAAGCTCGTCAAGGGCGACCAGAAGCCTGACGAGGGCTCCGTTTGGCGCGCACCCGGCCTCAAGATTGGCGAATTGCCGCAAGAATTGCCGGTAGCCGACGAGCGGACCGTGTTCGACGTGGTGGCCGAAGGCCTGGACGGTGTCGGCGAGCTGCTCGCGCAGTATCACCACCTGAGCCAGAACATCGTCACTGACGCCGACCTGGACAAGCTGATGCACGTCCAGCACGACCTCGAAGCCCGTGACGGCTGGCGTTTGCAGCAACTGGTCGACAGCACCCTGAGCCGCCTGCAGTTGCCGGCCGACAAGACCCTCGCCGAATTGTCCGGCGGCTGGCGTCGCCGCGTCCTGCTGGCCCAGGCCCTGGTCTCCGAACCGGACCTGTTGCTGCTCGACGAACCGACCAACCACCTGGACATCGGTGCCATCGCCTGGCTCGAAGAGGCGTTGAAGGATTTCCAGGGCGCCGTGCTGTTCATCACGCACGACCGTTCCTTCCTGCAGAACCTGGCAACGCGCATCCTCGAACTGGATCGCGGCGGCCTGATCGACTGGAACGGCGACTACGCCAGCTTCCTCGTGCACAAAGAAGCCTCGCTGGCCGCTGAAGACACCGCCAATGCGCTGTTCGACAAGAAACTGGCCCAGGAAGAAGTCTGGATCCGCCAGGGCATCAAGGCGCGCCGTACCCGCAACGAAGGCCGCGTACGCGCCCTGAAAGCCCTGCGCAACGAGCGCAGCGAGCGTCGTGAGCGCACCGGCAAGGCCAACATTCAGCTGGACACCGCCGACAAGTCCGGCAAGCAGGTGATGGTCCTCGATAACGTGAGCTTCGCTCACCCGGGCGGCCCGTTCCTGATCAAGGATTTCTCGATGGTCCTGACGCGCGGCGACCGTATCGGTCTGCTCGGCGCCAACGGTACCGGCAAGACCACCCTGTTGAAACTGATGCTCAGCGGCCTGCAGCCAACCAGCGGCACCGTGGAGGAGGGGACGCGCATCGACGTGGCCTACTTCGACCAGTTGCGCCATCAGCTGGACCTGGAAAAGACCGTGATCGACAACGTGGCCGAAGGTCGCGACTTCATCGATATCGATGGCCAGAGCCGTCACGTGCTGAGCTACCTCGGCGACTTCCTGTTCAGCCCGCAGCGTGCCCGCACGCCGGTCAAGGCGCTGTCCGGCGGTGAGCGTGCCCGTCTGTTGCTGGCGAAACTGTTCAGCAAGCCGGCGAACCTGCTGGTGCTCGACGAACCGACCAACGACCTCGACGTCGAAACCCTCGAGCTGCTGGAAGAGGTCTTGCTGACCTTCAACGGCACCGTGCTGATGGTCAGTCACGACCGGGCATTCCTCGACAACGTGGTCACCAGCACCCTGGTCTTCGAAGGTGAAGGCAAGGTTCGCGAATACGTCGGTGGTTACCAGGACTGGCTGCGCCAGGGCGGCTCGCCGCGCCTGCTGGGCGTGACCGAGAGCAAATCCGGCAAGGCCGACCTGACCTCTGCGGTGGTCACGGCTGAGCCGGCGCCTGTGGCGGCGGCAGAAGCGCCAATGGCGAAGAAAAAGCTCAGCTACAAAGTCCAGCGCGAGCTGGAAGCCTTGCCGGGCCAGATCGAAGCCATGGAACAGCAGATCGCTGCCGTTGAAGCGCAGATGGCGGATGCCGGTTTTTACCAGCGTCCGGCGGCTGAAACCGCAGCGGTGATTGCCCAGCTGGAGCAGTTGCATGCTGAACTCGACGTCATGGTCGAGCGCTGGGCCGAGCTGGATGCCTGATTGATCCTGCTATAAAAAAGCCCGGCGTTCAGTGATGAACGCCGGGCTTTTCGTATGCAACCCGGTCTACCTGTAGAAATATGCCCCCCTGTAGGAGCTGGCTTGCCAGCGAAGGCGGCGTACCTGACACAACGCGGTGCAGCATTCGCCCCTGTAGGAGCTGGCTTGCCAGCGAAGGCGGCGTACCTGACACATCGCGGTGCAGCATTCGCGAGCAAGCTTGCTCCTACAGGGATGGCGGTGTATCTGACACAACGCGGTGCAGCATTCGCGAGCAAGCTTGCTCCTACAGGGATGGCGGTGTACCTGACACAACGCGGTGCGGCATTCGCCCCTGTAGGAGCTGGCTTGCCAGCGAAGGCGGCGTACCTGACACAACGCGGTGCGGCGTTCGCGAGCAAGCTTGCTCCTACAGGGATGGCGGTGTATCTGACACAACGCGGTGCAGCATTCGCGAGCAAGCTTGCTCCTACAGGGATGGCGGTGTATCTGACACAACGCGGTGCGGCATTCGCGAGCAAGCTTGCTCCTACAGGGATGGCGGTGTATCTGACACAACGCGGTGCAGCATTCGCGAGCAAGCTTGCTCCTACAGGGATGGCGGTGTATCTGACACAACGCGGTGCGGCGTTCGCGAGCAAGCTTGCTCCTACAGGGATGGCGGCGTACCTGACACAACGCGGTGCAGCATTCGCCCCTGTAGGAGCTGGCTTGCCAGCGAAGGCGGCGTACCTGACACAACGCGGTGCAGCATTCGCGAGCAAGCTTGCTCCTACAGGGATGGCGGTGTACCTGATACACCGCGGTGCAGCATTCGCCCCTGTAGGAGCTGGCTTGCCAGCGAAGGCGGTGTATCTGACACAACGCGGTGCGGCATTCGCGAGCAAGCTTGCTCCTACAGGATGGCGGTGTACCTGATACACCGCGGTGTGGCATTCGCCAGCAAGCCGGCTCCTACAGGGGGGGTGTGTTGTCAGCTTTTGTTTTGCAGGCGCACCGCAAGCACGTCGCACGGCGCGCCGTGCAGTACGTCATTGGCGGTGGAGCCCAGCAGTAGCGCCAGACCGTGGCGGCCATGGCTGCCGACCACGATCAGGTCGCACCCTTGCTCCTTGGCCAGGTGGTGGATCTCCTGGCGGGGCTGGCCGTAGGTCAGGTGGCTGTATTCCTTGGACAGCTCCGGATACTTGATGATGAGCCGGTCCAGACGCTCCCGGGCCTGATCGAACTGCTGCTGTTGCAGTTGTGACAGGTCCATCGGTACGTCACCGCCAAAGGCCATGGCCATCGGCTCGACGATGTGCACCAGGGAGAGCTTGCAGCCGTTGCTCACCGACAGCTCGCGAGCGCGGTGGATGACAGGGTCGCACTCTTCGGTCAGGTCTACAGCGACCAGGATGTGGTTGTAGGGCATGAGGTGCTCCTCCTGAGGATTGCAATAAGGGTAAGTATGGCTGGTTTCAAGCGCATTGGTTTCAAAGTGACCCGGCGCGCTCATTTAAAAAAACGGGAGTACTGATATGACGGTCTGGATAGTGGTGTCAATCCTGTTAGTGGTCCTGAGCCCGCTGGCATGGTTGCGGCCGTCCCGTGGACAGAGCGGGCGCATGGCCCTGCGCATGGAGGCGCGACGCATCGGCCTGGCCATGCAACTGGCGCCGCAGGACTGGCCGCACTGGCTCAGCCCGGAGCCGCCGAGCCCGTGCGCGCAATACCATAGGCCACGGCGTGGCAATCGGCCAGCGTGCTGGAGCTATTGGCAGAAATCCCCGGGGTTGTGGGTGAATCAGTGGCAGGAGGTGTGTGAGGATCCTCTGCTGCTCAATCATTTCGAAAAATTGCCGGCCAATGTGTACAAGGTCGAGGCGGACAAACAGATGATCACCTTGTACTGGGGCGAGAAGGGCGAAGCCGACGTGTTGCAGCACATCGACGCCACCCTCAAGGCCCTGGCCTGACCCCCGATCCCCTGCCCGCCCCCTGTAGGAGCGAGCTTGCTCGCGATGGTCGTCAACGAAAACGCGGGAAGTCTGACACCGCGCGGTGCTCTCAGGTTGTTCGCGAGCAAGCTCGCTCCTACAGGGAAGGGCGTGGCCTGCGGGTTTTATAAGGCAATAAAAAGCCCGATATCATCATCGGGCGGAAGTTGGCCAGGCAGGCCGGAAATTCTTTGTCACATAGATCTTGCGGCGGGTATTCACCCAACGCGTTGAAAAATATCTCATCTCCCCCGCCAGCGTAGCCTGTTAAACCCAGGCTGCCACGATTTAGGGCGACTTTTCTAACAATTGATCCTATGAATGGCCGCACATGCATCCGCGTGTTGCAGGTCTTCGTGGTACGGAAGTGACCGTAAAGTCGCGCTTCAACCAGTATTTTGGGCGATTGACAATTGTCGGAAATTCCGTGAAGGTGGCGTACCCAAATCAAACGGGCGTATGAATTGAGCGTTTGTATTACAGATCGCTCCTACAGAATCCCGACTATCGCGTTGGCGGGTGTGCCGGGTGGATGGGCGTAGCATTGACGATAATCGTCCCTGCCGAGCCATTTGCCTGCGTCCGACGTGTACTGTTCAGCTTCCATATCGTGGAGATCAGTTGATGATTTACGAAGGTAAAGCCATCACGGTTAAGGCTCTTGAAAGTGGCATCGTCGAATTGAAATTCGACCTCAAGGGTGAGTCCGTCAACAAGTTCAACCGTCTAACCCTGAACGAACTGCGTCAGGCCGTAGACACCATCAAGGCAGATAATTCGATCAAGGGTGTGATCGTCAGCAGTGGCAAGGACGTGTTCATCGTTGGCGCCGACATCACCGAATTTGTCGAGAACTTCAAGCTGCCCGATGCAGAGCTTGTGGCAGGCAACCTCGAAGCCAACAGGATCTTCAGCGATTTCGAAGACCTGAACGTCCCGACTGTCGCCGCGATCAACGGCATCGCCCTGGGCGGCGGTCTGGAAATGTGCCTGGCGGCGGACTACCGCGTCATGGCCAACACCGCCAAGATCGGCCTGCCGGAAGTCAAGCTGGGCATCTACCCAGGCTTCGGCGGTACCGTGCGCCTGCCGCGCATCATCGGTGCCGACAACGCCATCGAGTGGATTGCCGCCGGCAAGGAAAACCGCGCTGAAGACGCGCTGAAAGTCGGCGCCGTCGACGCTGTGGTCGCCCCGGAGAAACTCCTGGACGCCGCACTCAACCTGATCAAGGGCGCCATCTCCGGCGAGTTTGACTACAAGGCCAAGCGTCAGCCGAAGCTGGAAAAGCTCAAGCTCAACGCCATCGAACAGATGATGTCGTTCGAAACCGCCAAAGGTTTCGTCGCAGGCCAGGCCGGCCCGAACTACCCGGCACCGGTCGAAGCGATCAAGACCATCCAGAAAGCCGCGAACTTCGGTCGTGACAAGGCGCTGGAAGTCGAAGCCGCCGGTTTCGTCAAACTGGCCAAGACCTCTGCTGCGCAGTGCTTGATCGGTCTGTTCCTGAACGATCAGGAATTGAAGAAAAAGGCCAAGGCCTACGACGAAATCGCCAAGGACGTGAAGCAGGCTGCGGTATTGGGCGCTGGCATCATGGGTGGCGGTATCGCTTATCAGTCGGCGTCCAAAGGCACGCCGATCCTGATGAAAGACATCAACGAGCACGGCATCGAGCAAGGCCTGGCGGAAGCCGCCAAGCTGCTGGTGAGCCGCGTTGATAAAGGTCGCATGACCGCGGCGAAGATGGCTGAAGTGCTCAACGGCATTCGTCCGACCCTGTCCTACGGTGACTTCGGTCACGTCGACCTGGTCGTTGAAGCCGTCGTCGAGAACCCCAAGGTCAAGCAAGCCGTGCTGGCTGAAGTGGAAGGCCAGGTCAAGGAGGACACCATCCTCGCGTCCAACACCTCGACCATTTCCATCACCTTGCTGGCCAAGGCCCTCAAGCGTCCGGAAAACTTCGTCGGCATGCACTTCTTCAACCCGGTGCACATGATGCCGCTGGTGGAAGTGATCCGTGGCGAGAAGTCCAGCGAGCTGGCGATTGCCACCACCGTGGCCTACGCCAAGAAAATGGGCAAGAACCCGATCGTCGTCAACGACTGCCCGGGCTTTTTGGTCAACCGCGTGCTGTTCCCGTACTTCGGCGGTTTCGCCAAGCTGGTCAGCGCCGGTGTGGACTTCGTGCGCATCGACAAGGTCATGGAAAAATTCGGCTGGCCGATGGGCCCGGCGTACCTGATGGACGTGGTCGGCATCGACACCGGCCACCACGGTCGCGACGTGATGGCTGAAGGTTTCCCGGACCGCATGAAAGACGACCGCCGCTCGGCCGTCGACGTGCTCTATGAAGCCAAGCGCCTGGGCCAGAAGAACGGCAAGGGCTTCTACGCCTACGAGACCGACAAGAACGGCAAGCAGAAGAAAGTCGCCGACCCGTCGGTGCTGGAAGTGCTCAAGCCGATCGTGTTCGAACAGCGTGAAGTCACCGACGACGACATCCTCAACTGGATGATGATCCCGCTGTGCCTGGAGACCGTGCGTTGCCTGGAAGACGGCATCGTCGAAACCGCCGCCGAAGCCGACATGGGCCTGGTCTACGGTATTGGTTTCCCTCCATTCCGCGGCGGTGCGCTGCGCTACATCGATTCGATCGGTGTGGCCGAGTTCGTTGCCCTGGCTGACCAGTACGCTGATTTGGGCGCGCTGTACCACCCGACCGCAAAACTGCGTGAAATGGCCAAAACCGGCCAACGGTTCTTCGGTTAAGCGTCCAAACACTTGAGCGAGAGTGAAATTTTATGAGCTTGAATCCTAGAGACGTCGTGATTGTCGACTTCGGTCGTACGCCGATGGGCCGCTCCAAGGGCGGCATGCACCGCAACACCCGCGCCGAAGACATGTCGGCGCACCTGATCAGCAAACTGCTGGAACGCAACGTCAAGGTCGACCCGAACGAAGTCGAAGACGTGATCTGGGGCTGTGTGAACCAGACCCTGGAGCAGGGCTGGAACATCGCCCGCATGGCGTCCCTGATGACGCAGATCCCGCACACCGCTGCCGGCCAGACCGTCAGCCGCCTGTGTGGCTCGTCGATGAGTGCCTTGCACACTGCCGCGCAAGCGATCATGACCGGCAACGGTGACGTGTTCGTGGTGGGCGGCGTCGAGCACATGGGCCACGTGAGCATGATGCACGGTGTCGATCCGAACCCGCACATGTCGCTGTACGCGGCGAAAGCCTCGGGCATGATGGGCCTGACCGCGGAAATGCTCGGCAAGATGCACGGCATCACTCGCGAACAACAGGACGCTTTTGGCTTGCGCTCCCACCAGCTCGCCCACAAGGCGACCCTGGAAGGCAAGTTCAAGGACGAAATCATCCCGATGCAGGGCTATGACGAGAACGGTTTCCTGAAACTGTTCGACTACGACGAAACCATTCGTCCGGAAACCACCCTGGAAAGCCTGGCGGCTTTGAAGCCAGCGTTTAACCCGAAGGGCGGCACCGTGACAGCGGGTACTTCGTCGCAGATCACCGACGGTGCTTCGTGCATGATCGTGATGTCGGCGCAGCGTGCCCAGGACCTGGGCATCCAGCCGCTGGCGGTTATCCGCTCGATGGCGGTGGCTGGTGTGGACCCGGCGATCATGGGCTATGGTCCAGTACCGGCGACGCAAAAAGCACTGAAGCGTGCGGGCCTTGGCATCAGCGATATCGACTTCTTCGAGCTCAACGAAGCGTTCGCCGCACAGGCCTTGCCGGTGCTGAAAGATTTGAAAGTGCTCGACAAGATGAACGAGAAGGTTAACCTGCACGGCGGCGCGATCGCCCTGGGTCATCCGTTCGGTTGCTCCGGTGCGCGTATCTCCGGCACCCTGTTGAACGTGATGAAGCAGAATGGCGGCACCTTCGGGGTAGCTACCATGTGCATTGGTCTCGGCCAAGGCATCTCCACCGTCTTCGAACGCGTTTAAGCGTTTTCGTTGAAGGAAGCCGGGGCCAAGTGCCCCGGTTTTTGTTTTTCTGAATTATTTTTTTTTGTTTTTATTTTGAAAAGATTTGAGCGAGGGCCAAACCATGCCGATACAACCTGGTCTGTACGAGCATTACAAAGGTCCGCAGTACCGCGTATTCAGCATCGCGCGGCATTCGGAAACCGAAGAGGAAGTGGTCTTCTACCAAGCCCTGTATGGCGATTACGGCTTTTGGGTGCGTCCCTTGAGCATGTTCCTGGAGTCGGTCGAGGTTGACGGCGAACAGGTGCCGCGCTTTGCTTTGGTGCAAGCCGAACCGAGCCTTTTTTCCAAGCCATAAGCTGAGTGCGCGCTGAACCCTGCGCTTGACCTCACCTTGTAGCCACTATATATAGCGGTGCCGCGTCAGGCGCCAACCGCCTTTCACTTCTAGAATTCAGGAATTTTCTGATCCATGGGCAAATCGCTGGTCATTGTGGAATCCCCGGCTAAGGCCAAGACCATCAACAAGTATCTGGGTAACCAATACGTGGTGAAGTCGAGTATCGGCCATATCCGAGACCTGCCCACCAGCGGTTCGGCTAGCGCCAGCAAAGAGCCTGCCGCCAAGCGCGGCAAGGCCGCCGCGGGTGAAGGTCCGGTACTTACGCCGAAAGAGAAAGCGCGCAAGCAGCTGGTCTCGCGCATGGGCGTCGATCCCGATCATGGCTGGAAAGCCAAGTACGAGATCCTCCCGGGCAAAGAGAAAGTCATCGAAGAGCTGCGCCGGCTCGCCAAGGATGCTGACACCATCTATCTCGCAACCGACTTGGATCGCGAGGGGGAAGCCATTGCCTGGCACCTGCGCGAAGCCATCGGTGGCGACGACACCCGCTACAAGCGCGTGGTGTTCAACGAAATCACCAAGAAAGCGATTCAGGAAGCCTTCTCCAAGCCGGGCGAGCTGGACATCGACCGGGTCAACGCCCAGCAGGCGCGTCGTTTCCTCGACCGCGTGGTCGGTTACATGGTTTCGCCGCTGCTGTGGGCCAAGGTCGCCCGCGGCCTGTCCGCCGGTCGCGTGCAATCGGTTGCCGTGAAGCTGGTGGTCGAGCGTGAGCGTGAAATCCGTGCGTTCAACCCGGAAGAGTACTGGGAAGTGCACGCCGACCTCGGCACCGCCAAGGGCGCCACCGTGCGCTTCGACGTGGCTCGCGAGAAAGGCGAGGCCTTCAAGCCGCTCAACGAAGCCCAGGCCATGGCCGCGCTGGAGAAGCTCAAGTCTTCCAGCTACAGCATCGTCAAGCGCGAAGACAAGCCGACCAGCAGCAAGCCGTCGGCGCCGTTCATCACCTCCACCCTGCAGCAGGCCGCGAGCAACCGCCTGGGCTTCGGGGTGAAGAAGACCATGATGATGGCCCAGCGTTTGTACGAAGCGGGCTACATCACGTACATGCGTACCGACTCCACCAACCTTTCGGCCGATGCCGTGACGATGGCGCGCACTTATATTGAAGACGAGTTCGGCAAGAAGTACCTGCCGGAAAACCCCAACGTCTACAGCAGCAAGGAAGGCGCACAAGAGGCTCACGAAGCAATTCGTCCCTCCGACGCCAATACCGAGCCAAGCAAGCTGACAGGCATGGAGCGTGACGCTGAGCGGCTCTACGAGCTGATCTGGCGCCAGTTCCTCGCCTGCCAGATGCTGCCGGCGCAATACCTGTCGACCACGGTCACCGTCGGTGCCGGCGATTTCGAGCTGCGCGCCAAGGGCCGCATCCTCAAGTTCGACGGTTACACCCGCGTGATGCCGCAGATCGCCAAGCCAGGCGATGACGACGTGCTGCCGGACATGGCCCAGGGCGACGCGATGAAGCTGATCAAGCTTGATCCGACCCAGCACTTCACCAAGCCGCCGGCGCGTTACTCGGAAGCGAGCCTGGTCAAAGAAATGGAAAAACGCGGCATCGGTCGTCCTTCGACCTACGCGGCGATCATTTCGACCATCCAGGATCGCGGTTACGTGGCGCTGCACAATCGTCGTTTCTATTCGGAAAAGATGGGCGACATCGTCACCGAGCGCCTGGCCGAGAGCTTCTCCAATCTCATGGACTACGGCTTCACCGCCGGCATGGAAGAGAACCTCGATGACGTGGCCCAGGGCGAACGCGACTGGAAAAACGTGCTCGACGAGTTCTACGGCGACTTCAAGAAGAAGCTCGAAGTAGCCGAAAGCGCCGAAGGCGGGATGCGCGCCAACCAGCCGGTGATGACGGACATTCCGTGCGTGGTGTGCGGTCGTCCGATGCAGATTCGTACGGCGTCGACCGGCGTGTTCCTCGGTTGCTCGGGCTACAGCCTGCCGCCGAAAGAACGCTGCAAGGCCACCGTCAACCTGGTGCCGGGCGATGAAATCGCCGCGGACGACGAGGGTGAGTCGGAGTCGTTGGTGTTGCGTGGCAAGCACCGTTGCCCGATCTGCAGCACGGCGATGGACGCTTACCTGCTGGACGAGAAGCGCAAGTTGCACATCTGCGGCAACAACCCGGATTGCGACGGCTACGAAATCGAAGAGGGCAGTTATCGCATCAAGGGCTACGAAGGTCCGAGCCTGGAATGCGACAAGTGCGGCAGCGAGATGCAGCTCAAGACCGGCCGTTTCGGCAAGTTCTTCGGCTGCACCAACGCGACCTGCAAGAACACCCGCAAACTGCTGAAAAGCGGTGACGCGGCGCCGCCGAAGATGGACCCGGTGAAGATGCCTGAGCTGAAATGCGAAAAGGTCAACGACACCTACATCCTGCGCGACGGTGCTTCCGGGCTGTTCCTGGCCGCCAGCCAGTTCCCGAAAAACCGCGAGACCCGTGCGCCGCTGGTGATGGAGATCGTGCCGCACAAGGACGAGATCGATCCGAAGTACCACTTCCTGTGCGAAGCACCGAAGAAAGACCCGGACGGCCTGCCCACTGTGATCCGTTACAGCCGCAAGACCAAGGAGCAGTACGTGCAGACTGAAGTCGACGGCAAGCCGACTGGCTGGAAGGCATTCTACGACGGCGGCAAGTGGACAGTAGAAGACAAGCGCCCGGCAAAAGTCGCCAAGGCGTGAAATATGCTGTCTGATTGAACACGGGGTCCCTGTAGGCGCCGGCTTGCCGGCGAAGGACGTCAACGATAACGCGCGCTGTCTGGATGAGCGCGCCGCCCTCGGGTTCTTCGCGAGCAAGCTCGCTCCTACGGAGCGCGCGCCGTTGCCACAAAAGGCCGCATGACCACCTTCGGGTGTTCATGCGGCCTTTTTGTTTTGTGCTTGCGGGAGGCGCAGGTGATCCACGACACTGTCTGACCTGCGTGAAGCAATTATTTCGTTGTGGAGGCTGCCGTCATGGCCCACGAACTCTATACCCGTACCAACCAGAAGATTTATTTCGCCGGCCTGTCGCTGGAAGCGCTCGCCAAGGCCGAAGAGGGGCGGGCGATGAACTCGCTGGCGCTGATTCAGGCCGGTCGCGAATCGGCGTTGTTTCACCTGTACGGCGCGTTGCTCGGGTTGTGTCATGAAATCGCCGGCTTCTATCGCTTGCCCCAGGCCAATGCGCCGCGGGCGGAGATGCTGCTGACCCGGGAAGTGCTGGAAGCCATCGCCATTCCTGAAATGGCCGAGATGGTCGAACTGGCGCAGAACCCGCAAACCTGGCTGGCCAGGCTGCTGGCCGCCCATGCGGCGCTGTTTCAGCCGCCGCGGGCCCCGCACAAACCGAAAGGCGATGTAACCCAGCCACTGATCCTGGCCGTTAACCTGGATGAAGAAGAGGCGCCTCAGGAATTGAGTCGGGAAGAGCTGGAAAGCTGGCGTCAGAACCTCAAGGGCCTGGCGATCCGGTTTCGCGAAGGGTTGAACGAGTGCTGAAAAACTGAGTGCCTGGCCGCTGTTTCGCTCAGGGAAGTGTGTTGTAGGAAATTTCCCTGAGTGATGACATCTGGTCAAGATCCCGAGCGAAGCCGGGAAGATGCCTATATAATCCCCGCCTTTCTTGGAGAACTCATCCTTATGCCAACGTCCTTTCTAGAAATTGTCGAGTTACCAGACGGCCGAATCGAGCTGCGCAGGGCCGAGGACGAGGGTTCTCTGGTTACTTTGGATTTCTCCGAGGATGCCAAGGCGTTCCTGCAAGGCCAGCACGTGGAAGTCGCCAAGGCGATGTTGAGCGTCGGCGTTCAAATGGCCGGACGCCTGGTTGAAGGTGAATTTGAACCGGATCAGGGGTCGCGGATTCTTCATTGATCCCCGTCTGTCGTTTTATTGCGGACATCTTTACAGATCGGCTTCTCAACCTCGGAGAAGCCCCGCGCTGCTCAGCGCATTCCCTTTGCCCGTCAACCCCAGTGTTTACCCGTTAACCCAGTCGAATATTCAGGCTCTGCGCGTCCCCGGTCCGGGCGGCGCTGATCAACTGTTGCCGTGAGGCTGAGCTCAGCGGGTTGAGCCAGCTGACCACCGTATGGCTGCGACCCAGGCGCAGGGCTTCGCAGGTCAGTTGCTGGGCGCTCTGGGTGCCGCGCGGCTGCAGCAGCAGGATGCGTTCGCGATTCAGGCCGGCATCGCGCAGCCAGGCCTGGGTGAGGCTGGCGGGCGGGGCGATCAGGGTCAGCCAGCGGGCGTCCTGGTCTTCGCTCAATTCCCGGAGGATCGGTGCCAGAAGGTTCAGGCAGTTCCCGGCCGCACCACGTAGCGACAGCTCGCTGAACACGTCCGGTTCGGCACTCCAAGGCGACTCGACCACCTCTTTCAGGGTCGGCGCCAACGGCTGCACCATGAACGCCTCGAACAACGGCAACTGGGCTTGCTGTGGTGTATGTGGGAACTGCATAAAGCCTCCTTTTAGCGGCGAATGACGCCGACACTCAAGCCTTCGATCACCAGTTCCTGATCTTTCAGGTTCACTTCGATTGGGGCGAATTCAGGGTTTTCGGCCAGCAGCCAGACTTTGCTGCCATCGCGCTTGAAGCGCTTGACGGTCACCTCGTCGCCGATCCGCGCGACCACGATCTGGCCGTTGCGGGCTTCACGGGTGGTATGGACGGCCAGCAGGTCGCCGTCGAAAATGCCCACGTCCTTCATGCTCATGCCATGGACCCGCAGCAGATAGTCGGCGCGAGGATGGAAGAAGGTCGGGTTGATGTTGCAGGATTCTTCGATGTGCTGCTGGGCGAGGATCGGCGCACCGGCCGCCACGCGGCCGATGATCGGCAGGGTGGATTCGTCGGCCTTGGCTTCGAAACCGGGGATGCGAATGCCGCGGGAGGCCCCCGGGGTCATCTCGATGGCGCCCTTGCGGGCCAGTGCCTTGAGGTGTTCTTCCGCCGCGTTGGGCGACTTGAAACCCAGTTCCTGAGCGATTTCCGCGCGGGTCGGCGGGTAGCCGTTGTCATCTAGGCAGCGTTTGATGAAGGCCAGAATCTCTGCTTGGCGTGGCGTCAGCTTTAGCATATTGATCGCTCTGTCTTTTTATACAGTGACTGGGATTATATACAGTGGAACGGTCTTGGCAATGCCCGTTTTTTTGCCCGCCGCCAGACGGTCGATCAAGCCGCTGATTAAAGCGTTGCCGATGTATGGTTAAATAGCTGACCGACGGTTCCCGAAACGAACCGCCAGACTTGACAAGGCTGGGACTGAAACGTATGTTTCAAACAAGTGTTTGTCAGGCGGAGTAGCCATGGCCCAGTCGGAAACCGTTGAACGCATTCTCGATGCTGCCGAGCAATTGTTCGCGGAAAAAGGTTTCGCCGAAACCTCGTTGCGTCTGATCACCAGCAAGGCCGGGGTCAATCTGGCGGCGGTGAATTATCACTTCGGCTCGAAGAAGGCGCTGATCCAGGCGGTCTTCTCGCGCTTTCTCGGCCCGTTCTGCATCAGCCTCGACAAAGAGCTGGAGCGGCGCCAGGCCAAGCCTGAAAACAAGCCGACCCTCGAAGAACTGCTGGAAATCCTCGTCGAACAAGCCCTGGTGGTGCAGCCACGCAGCGGCAACGACCTGTCGATCTTCATGCGCTTGCTGGGCCTGGCCTTCAGTCAGAGCCAGGGCCATTTGCGGCGTTACCTGGAAGATATGTACGGCAAGGTGTTCCGCCGCTACATGACGCTGGTCAACGAGGCCGCCCCGCGGATTCCACCGATCGAACTGTTCTGGCGCGTGCACTTCATGCTCGGTGCCGCGGCGTTCAGCATGTCGGGGATCAAGGCCTTGCGCGCCATTGCCGAGACCGACTTCGGCGTCAACACCTCCATCGAGCAGGTCATGCGGCTGATGGTGCCGTTCCTGGCGGCCGGCATGCGCGCCGAAACCGGCGTGACCGACACGGCCATGGCCACCGCGCAGCTGCGTCCGCGTAGCAAATCGACACCCTTTGCCGCCAAGGTTTGACCCCGCACGGGTGGGCGCGGCAGCGGACATCCGCTAAGCTGGGCGCCCATGCCGACTCTCGTTTCGAACCTGCACCCCATTGTTTGCGCCAACCGGGCTATCACCCGGGGTGACCAATGCGTGCGAGCCGGGTTTATCGTTATCAAGGAATCTCTATGACTGCTGGCCTGCAAGGCTCGTTGATGGTGGACGTCGCCGGTACCTGGCTGACGGCCGAAGATCGCCAATTGTTGCGTCAACCCGAAGTGGGTGGCCTGATCATTTTTGCGCGCAACATCGAACACCCGCGCCAGGTGCGTGAATTGAGTGCGGCGATCCGCGCCGTTCGTCCCGACCTGCTGCTGGCCGTGGACCAGGAGGGCGGGCGGGTGCAACGCCTGCGCCAGGGCTTCATCCGGCTGCCGGCCATGCGGGCCGTTGCCGACAACCCGAATGCCGAGTTCCTGGCCGAGCAGTGCGGCTGGATCATGGCCACCGAAGTGCTGGCGGTCGGCCTCGACCTGAGCTTCGCCCCGGTGCTGGATCTGGATCACCAGCGCAGCGCCGTGGTCGGCACGCGTTCGTTCGAAGGCGACCCGGAGCGTGCGGCCTTGCTGGCCGGTGCCTTCATCCGCGGCATGAACAGCGCCGGCATGGCGGCCACCGGCAAGCACTTCCCCGGTCACGGCTGGGCCGAGGCCGATTCCCATGTGGCCATCCCCACCGATGAGCGCAGCCTCGATGAGATCCGCGCCAATGACCTAGTGCCGTTCGCCCGCTTGAGCAAGCAACTGGCCGCCGTCATGCCGGCCCACGTCATTTATCCACAGGTCGATGCCCAGCCCGCCGGTTTCTCCCGCCGCTGGTTGCAGGACATCCTGCGTGGCGAGTTGCAATTCGACGGGGTGATCTTCAGCGACGACCTGTCGATGGCGGGTGCCCATGTGGTCGGCGATGCCGCCAGTCGTATCGAAGCGGCGCTGACGGCCGGTTGCGACATGGGCCTGGTGTGCAACGACCGCGCCGCCGCCGAACTCGCGCTGAGCGCCGCCCAGCGCTTGAAAGTCAAACCGTCGCCACGCATTGCGCGGATGCGCGGCCAGGCCTGGGCCAACACTGAATATCGTCAGGACCCGCGCTGGCTGGCCGCTGTCGGCGCGCTCAAAGAAGCTCAACTGATTGATTGAGGACGTTCCCCATGACGGTTTACGCGATTATCGGTGGCAGTGGCCTGACCCGGCTCGATGGCTTGGACATTCGCCAGTCACTGGCAGTGGACACGCCTTACGGTGCGCCGTCGGCCGAGGTGCAGATCGGTGAGTACGCCGGCAAGGACGTGCTGTTCCTCGCGCGCCACGGTCATCCGCACCGTTTGCCGCCGCATCGGGTGAACTACCGCGCCAACCTCTGGGCGCTGAAGCAGGCCGGCGCCGAGGCGATTCTCGCGGTCAATGCCGTGGGCGGGATTCACCCCATGATGACCCCCGGGTTTTTGTGCGTACCGCATCAGTTGATCGACTACACCAGCGGTCGCGAACACACCTATTTCGCCGATAATCTTGAACAGGTCACCCATATCGATTTCAGCGCTCCCTATAGCGAAGACCTGCGCCAGCAGCTGATCGCGGCACTGGTGGCGGAGAACGTCGGGTTTGCCAGTCAGGGTGTGTACGCCTGTACCCAGGGGCCACGGCTGGAAACCGCCGCCGAGATCGAGAGACTGGAGCGCGACGGCTGCGACATCGTCGGCATGACCGGCATGCCGGAAGCGGCCTTGGCCCGTGAGCTGGAGCTGGATTACGCCTGCCTGGCGCTGGTGGTGAACCTGGCGGCGGGCAAGTCGACGGCGGTGATTACCGCGGCCGGGATCGAACAGGCGTTGCGGGATGGGATGGGGAAGGTTAATTCGACGCTGGCGCGGGTGCTGAAAGGCTAAGTTGTGCGCCACCGTCGCTAATTCATCTTCAAAAGCATCGAGTGTATGTCTGCAATTATTGAGCAAATTCAACAGCTGCCATGGGCGGAAGCATTCAGTCATCGCGCTCTGGATAAGGCGCGCAGATATGCCCATGAACGTCGGGTAAAAATTCTCGAACTTGATGATGTGTTGGTTCGTGCAACCTGCAGGGGTTCCCAAGGTAACGTCTACGAACAGCAGATCGAACTGGTCGAAGACGCCAATGGCGATTTTGAGCTGGATTGCTTCTGCTCATGCCCTGTAGTGGTCGATTGCAAACACTGCGCAACCGTTATCTATCACTTGCAGGACCTTCCTGTCGCGGCGACTGACAGTCCTGCTTCTGTTCACTTGAATCGTGAGCTGGAGCGCTGGATCGACGGTATTCCTTCTACAAGCAATCCCGCCGATGAGCCGGCACAGGGGACAAGTACGCGCCTGTTTTACACACTCAGGGCTACACCCACTGCCGGTAGATGGACGCTTGAAATCTTCAAGGCCCGCCAACTCAAGAGTGGCGTGTTGCAAGATATCAAGTCGATGTACTCGCTGTCGGACACGCTGATACGTCAACCCGGTTACCTGACGGAACTCGACCTTCGAATCGCCAGGCTGTTAGTCGCCGTTCACTCCCATCACGCGTATTACGCCGGCTATCTATTGGAAGGCAGCAGCGGCGCCGAGCTTATTGAGATGCTGTTGCGGACCTCGCGTCTTTTCCTCGATCTCCAACAGTCGCAACCCTTGACGCCTGGTATGCGCAGAGCAGGTCAATTTGTCTGGGCCGAACAAGCCAACGGCAGTTTCCGCCCGCAATGGGGCAGCGACGAAGCGCCAGTGGAAACGATCCTGGCCTTGGAGCCCTTGTACTATCTGGATCGCGAGCGGCTGCAAATCGGGCCACTGTTCAGCGAGATGGATGAAAAACTGGCGTGTCACCTGTCGTTGGCCCCGGAGATCCCGGCTCGCCAGGCCATGCAGTTCAGCCATCGGATGAGAGCGGCGACTCAAGTTGCGCCGCCGCCGCATACGTTGACGGAACGGGTCATCGAGGGCGTTTTCCCTCAGGCTCATCTGGTGCTCGCCAGCGGCAAGCGTTACGTCCGCTGGCAGCATGAACCCGAGCACCGCGCCGCGTTGGCGTTCACCTACAACGGGCATCCAGTGTCGGACAGGAGCCCGGAGGTGTTGATCCTTTCAGGGACTGAAACCCAGCGTATCCAGCGCAACCCGGTCGCCGAAAAAGCCCTGCGCCAGGCCCTGCAAAAACACGGTTTCAAAAAGGCTACGCGCAAAAGCAGTCTGGACCGCCCCGGCGAAATGTTCACCCTGGCGGATGATGCGACCTGGCTGGCCTTTGCGCAGGACGGGGTCCCGGCGCTGCGGCAGCAAAACTGGCTGATCGATATCAGCGAAAACTTTCACTTCAGCGTGCAGCCTGTAGAGGAGTGGTATGCAGAGGTGGAGGAAGAGTCGGGGCACCAGTGGTTCGATCTGCAACTGGGTATCGTCGTCAACGGCGAGCGTCACAGTCTGTTACCCATCCTCCTGCATTTGTTGCGCAGCCAGCCACAGTTGATGGACCCCGCAAGCTTGGCCCAACGCAACGATGATGAACTGTTGCTGATCGGACTTGGCGACGGGCGTTTCGGTGCCAAGCCCCAGGGCAAAGTCGCGCTGCCCTATGGTCGGATCAAACCGCTGATGGCCACCTTGGGCGCGTTGTACCTGGGTGACCATGTGGGTGATTCCTTGCGTCTGAGTTTGCCGGATGCCGCGCGCCTGAGCGCGCTGGAAGGCGTACCACTGGTGTGGCAGGGCGGTGAGCGCCTGCGCGGTTTTGCCAAGCGCCTGCGTGAGTCGAACCATGCTCACGTCCCGGCGCCCGAAGGGTTGAAAGCGACCCTGCGACCGTATCAGCTGGAAGGGTTGAACTGGATGCAAACCCTTCGCGAACTGGAAGTGGGCGGCATCCTCGGCGACGACATGGGCCTGGGTAAAACCCTGCAAACCCTGGCTCACCTGCTGACGGAAAAACAGGCCGGCCGGCTCGATCATCCGGCACTGGCCGTGATGCCTACCAGCCTGATCCCCAACTGGCTCGACGAATCCCTGCGCTTTACTCCGCAGCTCAAGGTGCTGGCGCTGCATGGCGCTGCACGGCAAAAAGACTTTGCCAGCCTTGCTGAATACGACCTGGTGCTGACCACCTACGCGTTGCTGCCTCGGGACCTGGAGATTTTGCAGCCGCAAGTCTGGAGCGTGCTGATTCTCGACGAAGCGCAGAACATCAAGAATCCGCTCAGCAAAGCAGCTCAAGCCGCCCGTGATCTACAGGCTCGCCAGCGATTGTGTCTGTCCGGCACCCCGCTGGAAAACCACCTCGGCGAGTTGTGGTCGCAATTCCACTTTCTGTTGCCCGGGTGGCTGGGCGACAGCAAAACCTTCAACCGCGACTACCGCACGCCGATCGAAAAGCATGGCGACACCGAGCGGATGCGCCACCTGAGCGCTCGGATAAAACCCTTCTTGCTACGTCGCAAGAAAGACCAGGTGGCGACCGAACTGCCGTCGAAAACCGAGATTGTGCATTGGGTTGATCTCAGCGACGGGCAGCGGGATGTGTATGAAACCGTGCGGGTTGCGATGGACAAGAAGGTCCGCGACGAAATTGCCCGCAGTGGCGTTGGGCGCAGTCAGATCATCATCCTCGATGCGCTGCTCAAGCTGCGTCAGGTGTGCTGCGATCTGCGGTTGATCAAGACGCCGCTCACCGCCAAATCCCTGCGTTCGGGCAGCGGCAAACTGGTCAGCCTGATGGAGATGCTGGAAGAGCTGCTCAGCGAAGGCCGCAAGATTTTGCTGTTTTCGCAGTTCACGTCGATGCTGGCTTTGATTGAGGAAGAGTTGCTGCAGCGTGGCCTGGGTTACTCGTTGCTGACCGGTGAAACGACGGATCGACGCACACCGGTCAAGGATTTCCAGAGCGGTAAAGTGCCGTTGTTTCTCATCAGTCTGAAGGCCGGTGGCACCGGGCTGAACCTCACGGCGGCGGACACGGTGATCCATTTCGATCCGTGGTGGAACCCGGCGGTCGAGAACCAGGCGACCGACCGCGCCTACAGGATCGGGCAAAACAACCCCGTGTTCGTCTACAAGCTGATTGCTAGGGGTACGGTGGAAGAAAAGATACAGGCGTTGCAGCAGGAGAAAGCCGTTCTGGCCGAAGCGGTGCTTGAAGGTGGGGCGACGGGTGGGTTGAAGCTTGAGCAGAGTGATATTGAGGCATTGTTTGCACCGCTGCCCAATCTCAAGTCCTGATAGCGTTTTTCTTCAGTAATGGCCCCATCGCGAGCTTGCTCGCGATGGGGCCTACCAGGCGCCGCCGATCTCAGCGCTTCTCCAGCTTCTCCGGCAACGGCGCAAACAACGCTTCGATATCATCACTCTGCAACTTCCAGTCCCCGGCCTTGCGCCCGTCCAGCACGCCGGCGGCGAGGTCGGATTTTTCTTTCTGCAGGTGCTGGATCTTCTCTTCCACCGTGCCCCGGGCAATCAGCTTGTAGACGAATACCGGTTTCTCCTGGCCAATGCGATACGCGCGGTCGGTCGCCTGGTTTTCGGTCGCCGGGTTCCACCATGGATCGTAGTGGATCACGGTGTCCGCTTCGGTCAGGTTCAAGCCAACGCCGCCGGCCTTCAGGCTGATCAGAAAGATCTGCCGCTTGCCGCTCTGGAAGTCCTTCACCGGCGTACGCCGGTCGCGGGTCTGGCCGGTCAGCAGGGCATAGGCGACACCGCGTTTGGTCAGCTCGGCCTCGATCAGCGCCAGCATTGAGGTGAACTGCGAAAACAGCAACACCCGCCGTCCTTCCTCGAACAACTCCTCGAGCATTTCCATCAGGCTGTCGAGCTTGCCCGAGGTGCTGCCGCGCGCGGGCAGGGTGGCTTCGTTGACCAGGCGCAAATCGCAGCAGACCTGGCGCAGCTTGAGCAGCGCCTCGAGAATGATGATCTGGCTGCGCGCCACGCCCTTGCGGGTGATTTCGTCGCGGACTTTCTTGTCCATCGCCAGGCGCATGGTTTCGTACACGTCGCGCTGGGCTTCGTTGAGTTCGACCCAGTGGATGATCTCGGTTTTCGGCGGCAACTCGGTGGCCACCTGCTCCTTGGTCCTGCGCAACAGGAAGGGTTTGATCCGACCGTTGAGGTGTTGCAGGCGTACTTCACTGCCGCGCTTTTCAATCGGCACGCGGTAATCGCGGTTGAAGCTTTTTATATCGCCAAGCCAGCCGGGCAACAGGAAGTGAAACAGTGACCACAGCTCGCCCAGGTGATTCTCCAGTGGCGTGCCACTCAGGCACAGGCGCTGGCGCGCATTCAGCTCGCGCGCGGCCTGGGCCGCCTTGCTGTTGGGGTTCTTGATGTACTGCGCCTCATCCAGCACCAATACGTGCAACGGCTGCGCCGCCAGCCGTTCGACGTCCTTGGGCAGCAGCGCATAGGTGGTGAGGATCAGGTCGTAATCGGCCAACTGGTCGAAATGCTTTTTGCGACTGGCGCCGTACAGCGCCAGCACCTTGAGTTGCGGGGTGAAGTGCGCCGCTTCATCGAGCCAGTTGGGGATCAGGCTGGTGGGCATCACCACCATGCACGGCCGATCGAGGCGCCCGGCGTTTTTCTCGCTGAGAATGTGCGCCAGGGTCTGCAGGGTTTTACCCAGTCCCATGTCGTCCGCGAGAATCCCGCCGACTTCCAGTTGGCGCAACGACTGCATCCAGCTCAGGCCTTCCAGCTGATACGGACGCAAGGTGGCGTTCAGGCCTTCGGGGGCGGTGGCGGTGTGATCCTTGATGTCCCGCAGGCGCTGGGCAAAGGTGCGGATCTGTTCGCCGCCTTCCCACAGCAGCGGCAGGTCTTCCAGCGGATTCAGGCGCGTGGCGTCGGCCTTGCTCAGGCGCAGGGTGGTCTCGCCGGGCTCTTGCAGATAGAACTCGCCGAGGGTCGCCAGTACCGGTTTCAAGCGGCCGAAGGGCAGGGCGACTTGCAAGGGCCCGTGTTCGGAATTGGGACGGTGGGGGATGTTCACCAGGATCAGCTCGTCGTCGCGCCGCCGGGCCAGGCGCTCCGGGTTGAGGATCTCGGTGTGGGAGCGCATCAGGTTCAACAGGATCGGCAGCAGGCTCAGGCGCTCACCGTTGACGATGATCCCCAGTTCCAGGTCGAACCAGTCACGTTCAGGGGCCTGTTCGACCGTGGCGTACCAGTCGTCCACCGCCGTCAGGTCGAAACCGAAGTCCTCGTCGATCTGCAACTCCCAGCCCTGGGTGCGCAGCTTCGGCAGTTCATTGAGGGTGAAGGTCAGCCAGGCGCTGTCGTTGACCATCTCGAACAGCTCGCCGGCGCTTTCCGGCAAGGCCTTGCTTTGCCGGGTGGCGACCTTGAAGCCGAGGATTCGCAACTGTTCCCGGTAGGATTGTTCGATTTCCGGATGACGTTTTATCCGCAGTGTCTGGGTTTCCTGGCGAATCAGCACGTCGGCGTTCTTCTGCCCGCTGACGTATTCATCCAGGTAGCTGAACGACAGGGCGGCGCGATGCTGGATGTAGCGTTGCATCTTGCCGTTGCGCGGTTCGAAGGCGCTGAACTCGACGCTCGCCAGCCACAGCCGCGGCACCGGTTGCACATTGTCCACCAGCACTTGGGGCGCTTTCGGGTTGCGGTTGTCCAGCACCGCCTGGAGTTTTTCCAGCAGCTCGGCGTCTTTGGCCGCGGCGGGGTAGTTGAGGGTTTCCTGCACTTGCAGCAACACCGCCGCGCAATGTTTGCAGTTGCTGTGGACCGGGCACGTGCAGTGGGCGTCGATCATCAGCAGCGTGCCTTTGGCCGACTCGCGCAGGCGAATCGTCTGACGGTAAACGTTAGCGCCAGAGCCTTCGCAGGCGGCGATGATGGTGGCGTCGCCGGCCTCGACGATCCTGACGCGATTTTCCAGGGCGTAGCGGCGGCCACGCTCCAGGCTCTGTTCCTTGAATCGGCTGACCCAGGAAGGTGCCAGGGGTTTGCTCAGGGTCGGGGACATAAGGACTTCAATCAGTCCGGAATTTCATCGGGGACTGGCCGAGGCGCAGGGGCGGTCAGCGAAGTGATCTTGATCAGCAGGCCGAGGTGGCCGTTGTCGAGGAAGTTCAGCTGGCCGTTCTTGGTGTGGCTTTCCTGTTTCATGCGTTCGCTGGCAGTGACCATGCCGTTGGCATCGATCTGGTTGACCCAGAAATCCGCGTCGACGTCGGTAAAACGCCCCAGTTTCAGGCTCAGCGTGCCCTCGATCGGGAACTGGCCGAATTGTTCCGCGCCGTCGCTGATCGCGACTTTGCTGGCCTCTTCGCCGAGGTTCTGCTGCCACGCCTTGTGCAGCAATACCGTGTAGTCGTTGCTGGCGGTGAGCTTCTCCACTTCGGGATTGAGGCTCGGCGTGCGGAAGCTGTCGGGGTCGATGCGCTGGGCGCCGGCCGCCCAGTCTTCCGGCGCGGCTTTGCTGACAATGGCAGGCACGGCGTTTTGCCGCACCAGGATCATTTCGACCTGATACAGATCATCGGCAAATGCCGTCGGGATGACCAGAGTCATCAACGTAGGGACGACCAAAGCCATCAACAAGGTCAGTGTGCGGAACAGGCGCATGCGGCGTCCTTCAAGCAGTTTTCGGAATGAGGCGCTCGAACAGCGCCTCTACAGTATTAAAGCGCTCTTCCGGGCGCTCCATCGGCACCTGGAATTTAAACATCGTCGCGCCTTCGAATTTGTAGCGTTTGGGCTGGCTCTGGATCAGTTTGATCAGCGTCAGCGGGTCGACTGGCGTTTGCGTGGCGAACTCGATCCGGCCGCCTTGCGGGCCGCCGTCGACTTTCTTGATGCCCAGCAACTCGGCCTGCAACTTCAGCGCGGTGATGCGCATCAGGTTCTTCGTCGGCTCCGGCAGCAGGCCGAAACGGTCGATCATCTCCACTTGCAGGTCCTTGAGGCCTTCCTCATCGGCGGCCGAGGCAATGCGCTTGTACAGGATCAGGCGCGCATGCACGTCCGGCAGGTAGTCTTCGGGAATCAACGCCGGTACCCGCAGGTTGACTTCCGGACCGCCGCCCAACGGCTGATCGAGGTTCGGTTGTTCGCCCTTGCGGATCGATTTCACCGCGCGCTCGAGCATTTCCATGTACAGGGTGAAACCGACGGCCTGGATCTGCCCGCTCTGCCCGTCGCCGAGCAGTTCGCCGGCGCCACGGATTTCCAGGTCGTTGGTGGCGAGCACGAAGCCCGCGCCGAGGTCTTGGGTATTGGCGATCGCTTCCAGGCGCTTTTCCGCGTCCGGGGTGATCTGCTGGCGCGGCGGCGTCAGCAGGTAAGCATACGCCTGGTGGTGGCTGCGACCGACCCGGCCGCGCAGCTGGTGCAACTGTGCCAGGCCGAACTTGTCGGCCCGCTCGATGATGATGGTGTTGGCGCTCGGCACGTCGATGCCGGTCTCGATGATGGTCGAGGCGATCAGCACGTTGAAGCGCTTGTGGTAGAAGTCGCTCATCACTTGTTCGAGATCGCGTTCGCGCATCTGCCCGTGGCCGATGCCGATCCGCGCTTCCGGGACCAGTTCGGCGAGGTCGGCGGCGCATTTCTCGATGGTCTTCACGTCGTTGTGCAGGTAATAGACCTGGCCGCCACGCAACAGCTCACGCAGCAGGGCCTCCTTGACCGTGCTCTTGTTCTGCTCCATGACGAAGGTGCGCACCGACAGGCGACGGGCCGGCGGCGTGGCGATGATCGACAGGTCGCGCATGCCCGACACCGCCATGTTCAGCGTGCGCGGGATCGGCGTCGCGGTCAGGGTCAGGATGTCGACTTCACTGCGCAGGGCCTTGAGCTGTTCCTTTTGCCGGACACCGAAGCGGTGCTCTTCGTCGATGATCACCAACCCGAGGTTTTTGATCTTGACGTCGTCCTGCAGCAGCTTGTGCGTGCCGATGACGATGTCGATCTTGCCTTCGGCCAGGTCCGCGACCGCGGCGTTGACTTCCTTGGTCGACTTGAAGCGGCTCATCACTTCCACGGTCACCGGCCAGTCGGCAAAGCGGTCGCGGAAGCTGTTGTAGTGTTGCTGGGCGAGCAGGGTGGTCGGCACCAGGATCGCCACCTGCCGGCCGCCGTGCACCGCGATGAACGCGGCGCGCATCGCCACTTCGGTCTTGCCGAATCCGACGTCGCCGCAGACCAGGCGATCCATCGGCTTGGGCGCGAGCATGTCGCTGCGCACCGCGTCGATGGTGGTTTGCTGGTCCGGGGTTTCTTCGAAGGGGAAGCCGGCGCTGAAGGTCGCGTAATCGGCTTTCGGGTCTTCGAAGGCATACCCTTCGCGAGCGGCGCGGCGGGCATAGATGTCGAGCAGTTCGGCGGCGACGTCGCGCACCTGTTCGGCGGCTTTGCGCTTGGCTTTCTGCCAGGTCTCGGAGCCGAGGCGGTGCAGCGGGGCCAGGGCATCGTCGCTGCCGGTGTAGCGTGCGATCAGGTGCAGGTTGGCCACCGGCACGTACAGCTTGGCGTTTTCGGCGTATTCGAGGGTCAGGAATTCGGCGGCCTGGCTGTCGATCTCAAGAATGGTCAGGCCCAGATAACGCCCGACACCGTGGTCGATGTGCACCACCGGCGCGCCTTCGCGCAGCTCGGTGAGGTTCTTGATCACCGCATCGTTGTTGGCGTCGGCGCGCTTCTCGCGGCGCCGACGCTGCATCACGCGCTGGCCGAACAGCGGGCTTTCGGCGACCAGGGCCAGGGCTGGGTCGTCGAGCACCAGGCCTTCGTCGAGCGGCGCAATGGTGATCGCCAGGCGCTCTTTGCTGGCGACAAAGTCCGGCCAGCTGTCGACGGTTTTCGGGCGCAGCTTCAGGCGCTCGAGCAATTCCAGCAGGACTTCGCGACGGCCGGCGGACTCGGCGGTGAACAGCACGCGCCCGGGGAACTCGTCGAGGAAGCTGGCCAGCGCCGCCAGCGGTTGGCTGGCCTTGGCTTCGATGGCCAGGTTCGGCAGTTCGCGAGCGGGGAAGCGCTCGCGGCCGACGCCGGTTTCCACATCCTGTTGACTGGCGACCACCCGCGGCCAGTTCTTCAGGCGGGCGAAGCAGTCTTCCACCGGCAGGAACAGCTCGGCGGGCGGCAATAAAGGCCGCGCCGGATCGACGCGGCGCTCTTCATAACGGTTGCGCACGTCGTTCCAGAAGTTTTCCGCGGCCTGCTCGATGCCCGGCAGGGAGAACACCTGGGTGTCCTGGGGCAGGTAATCGAACAGGGTCGAGGTTTCGTCGAAGAACAGCGGCAGGTAGTACTCGATACCGGCCGGAGTGATGCCGCTGCTCAGGTCCTGGAAGATCGGGCAGCGCCGGAAGTCGACGTCGAAGCGCTCGCGAAACCGCGCCTTGAAGCGCGTGACCGCATCCTTTTGCAGCGGAAACTCTCGCGCCGGCAGCAGGCGAACGGTGTCCACCTTGTCGATGGACCGCTGGTTTTCCGGATCGAAGGTACGCAGGCTCTCGATTTCGTCGTCGAACAGGTCGATGCGGTAGGGCAGTTTGCTGCCCATCGGGAACAGGTCGATCAGCGAGCCGCGCACGGTGAATTCGCCGTGCTCGTACACCGTGTCGACGTAGCGATAGCCTGTGGCTTCGAGCCGGGTGCGCATCTGCTCGACGTCGAGTTTCTGGCCGACGTCCAGCACCAGGCTGCTGCCGAGCAGGAATCGGGTCGGCGCCAGGCGATGCAGGGCCGTGGTGATCGGCACCACCAGCACGCCATGACTCAGCTCCGGCAGCCGGTACAGGGCGGCGATGCGCTGGGAAATGATGTCCTGGTGCGGCGAGAACAGGTCGTAGGGCAGGGTTTCCCAGTCCGGGAAATGCAGCACGGGCAAATCCGGGGCGAAGAAACTCAGCTCCTGTTCCAGCCGTTCGGCACTTTGGCTGTCGGCGGTCACGAGCAGGGTAAAGCGCTTGGCTGCGCTGGCAGCCTCGGCGATGGCCAGGCTCAGGGCGGCACCGGGCAGGTTGCCCCAGTGCTGTTTACCTGCCGCGGCAGGGAGAAGCGGTAGACGCAGAACGGGCACGGAAGGTTGAGCTCCAAGCGTTGCGACAAAGTCGGTAATTGTAACGGTCCCGGGTGCCGCCTGTCAGTTGCAGACTGTGTCTATTACGCAATGGGACAAATGTAGTGGTAATGACAAAATCGGCCGGTTTTTCAGGAAAAATCACGGATTATGTAGTGGCAAACGCAACCTGTGTTACGGATGGTTACGGACAAGGCAGCGCTGTCTCCAAAAATTTGACTCGGCTGCAGGCCACGTTATTACTGGGCTGGAGCGATGCGGGATTTTTTTTCAGGAAAAGTTGTTACTGGTTGCGCGACAGGCGCGCATTGCTACGGGAGCCACTCGGCGGCATAATGTAGCCCCTTTTTTCTGCCCCTACATGTGGAAGGTTCCCGTGACTCAGAAGCCCGACCAGTGTCTTGGTGAATGGATCGACCGTGAAGCACTCGCAGAAGCGATGATTCCGCTTATCGGTCAGCTCTACCGCAATAACAACGTGGTGAGCTCGATCTATGGCCGCAGCCTGATCAATCGTTCAGTCATCGCGATTCTCAAAGCTCACCGCTTTGCCCGTCATCGCCAGTCCGATGACAGCGAATTGTCCGTCCACGAAACATTCCCGCTGCTCAAGGCGATGAGCGAGCTCAAGCTGGGCGCCGCTTCGGTCGACCTGGGCAAGCTTGCAGTCAAGTTCAAGGCCGAAGGCAATGGTCGCAGCGCCGAAGACTTCGTCCGTGACGAGCTGGCCGATGTGGTCGGCAAGCAAAACGGTTCCGGCCGTACCGGTACCGACGTTGTCCTGTACGGCTTCGGTCGTATCGGCCGTCTGCTGGCGCGTATCCTGATCGAGAAAACCGGTGGTGGCGACGGCCTGCGTCTGCGCGCCATCGTGGTCCGCAAGGGCGCCGAGAACGATCTGGTCAAGCGTGCCAGCCTGCTGCGCCGCGACTCGGTGCATGGTCCGTTCGATGGCACCATCACCATTGATGAAGCCAACAACACCATCACCGCCAACGGCAACCTGATCCAGGTTATCTACGCGAAAAACCCGACCGAAGTGGATTACACCCAGTACGGCATCAAAGACGCGCTGCTGGTGGACAACACCGGTGTATGGCGTGACGCCGAGGGCCTGGGCCAGCACCTGACTTGCCCGGGTATCGACCGCGTTGTGTTGACCGCGCCTGGCAAAGGCAAGCTGAAGAACATCGTTCACGGCATCAACCACGGTGAAATCACCGCTGACGACAAGATCGTGTCCGCCGCTTCCTGCACCACCAACGCCATCGTGCCGGTGCTGAAGGCTGTGAATGACAAGTTCGGCATCATCAACGGTCACGTCGAAACGGTTCACTCGTACACCAACGACCAGAACCTGATCGACAACTTCCACAAAGGCGATCGCCGTGGCCGTAGCGCCGCGCTGAACATGGTGATCACCGAGACCGGTGCCGCCACTGCTGCTGCCAAGGCCCTGCCTGAGCTGGCCGGCAAGCTGACCGGTAACGCAATCCGTGTTCCGACGCCGAACGTGTCGATGGCCATTCTCAACCTGAACCTTGAGAAAGGCGCTACCCGTGAAGAGATGAACGAGTACCTGCGCTACATGGCGCTGCACTCCGATCTGCATAAGCAAATCGACTACGTCAATTCGCAGGAAGTGGTGTCCACCGACTTCGTTGGCTCGCGCCACGCAGGCGTGGTGGACGCTGAAGCGACCATCGTCCAGGACAACCGCGTTGTGCTGTACGTGTGGTACGACAACGAGTTCGGTTACAGCTGCCAGGTAGTGCGTGTGATGGAAGACATGGCCGGGGTAAACCCGCCAGCGTTTCCGCGCTAAGCATTAGCTGCAAATGAAAACGCCCCGGCTTTGGTCGGGGCGTTTTTGTTTGTGGGGTTTACACGATAGTGGTCACAACAAATATCCTGTAGGAGCTGGCTTGCCAGCGAAGGTCTGTCAGTTGCTATCAATGTTGCCTGGCACACCGCTTTCGCTGGCAAGCCAGCTCCTACAAGGTTTTGTGGTGTTTACACGATAGTGGTCACGCCAAAAATCCTGTAGGAGCTGGCTTGCCAGCGAAGGTCTGTCAGTTGCTATCAATGTTGCCTGGCACACCGCTTTCGCTGGCAAGCCAGCTCCTACAAGGTTTTGTGGTGTTTACACGATAGTGGTCACGCCAAAAATCCTGTAGGAGCTGGCTTGCCAGCGAAGGTCTGTCAGTTGCTATCAATGTTGCCTGGCACACCGCTTTCGCTGGCAAGCCAGCTCCTACAAGGTTTTGTGGTGTTTACACGATAGTGGTCACGCCAAAAATCCTGTAGGAGCTGGCTTGCCAGCGAAGGTCTGTCAGTTGCTATCAATGTTGCCTGGCACACCGCTTTCGCTGGCAAGCCAGCTCCTACAAGGTTTTGTGGTGTTTACACGATAGTGGTCACGCCAAAAATCCCGTAGGAGCTGGCTTGCCAGCGAAGGTCTGTCAGTTGCTATCAATGGTGCCTGGCACACCGCTTTCGCTGGCAAGCCAGCTCCTACAAGGTTTTGTGGTGTTTACACGATAGTGGTCACGCCAAAAATCCTGTAGGAGCTGGCTTGCCAGCGAAGGTCTGTCAGTTGCTATCAATGTTGCCTGGCACACCGCTTTCGCTGGCAAGCCAGCTCCTACAAGGTTTTGTGGTGTTTACACGATAGTGGTCACGCCAAAAATCCCGTAGGAGCTGGCTTGCCAGCGAAGGTCTGTCAGTTGCTATCAATGGTGCCTGGCACACCGCTTTCGCTGGCAAGCCAGCTCCTACAAGGTTTTGTGGTGTTTACACGATAGTGGTCACGCCAAAAATCCTGTAGGAGCTGGCTTGCCAGCGAAGGTCTGTCAGTTGCTATCAATGTTGCCTGGCACACCGCTTTCGCTGGCAAGCCAGCTCCTACAAGGTTTTGTGGTGTTTACACGATAGTGGTCACGCCAAAAATCCTGTAGGAGCTGGCTTGCCAGCGAAGGTCTGTCAGTTGCTATCAATGTTGCCTGGCACACCGCTTTCGCTGGCAAGCCAGCTCCTACAAGGTTTTGTGGGGTTTACACGATAGTGGTCACGCCAAAAATCCTGTAGGAGCTGGCTTGCCAGCGAAGGTCTGTCAGTTGCTATCAATGTTGCCTGGCACACCGCTTTCGCTGGCAAGCCAGCTCCTACAGTTCTATCGCATAATGGCTGGCCTTGGCGGTGTGTCGGGGGGGCTTCAGGAGATGCAGGTGTTGTTGAAGGGGCGGCTGATCGGAATGGTGGTGCTGGCCGGCGTATTGTCCGGTTGCGGCAACGGCGACTCCATGGAAAGCTTCGGCGGCCCGACCATGGGCAGCACTTACTCGGTCACCTACCTGCGCCAGGCCGGTCTTCCGGCGCCGGCGCAAGTCCGGGGCGAGGTCGAGAAGATCCTCGCGCAAATCGATCGGCAGATGTCGACCTACCGCAGCGACTCCGATATCGAGCGCTTCAACGCGCTGCCCGCCAACCGCTGCCAGCCAATGCCCGCGCCGATCCTCAAGCTGGTCCGTGTCGCCGAGCAGCTGTCGGAACAAAGCGCAGGCTCCTACGACTTGACGGTGGAACCCTTGCTCAATCTCTGGGGGTTCGGCCCGCAAGGCCGTGCGGAAACAGTCCCTTCCGCCCAGGCGCTGGCCGAGGTGCAACAACGAGTCGGCTACCAGCATTTACGCATCGAAGGCGATCAGCTGTGCAAGGACGCCGCGGTCGAAGTCGACTTCAACAGCATCGCCGCCGGCTACGCCGTCGACACTATTGCCGCCAGGCTCGAGGCGTTGGGCATCCACAATTACCTCGCCGAAGCCACCGGCGAACTCAAGGCGGCCGGCAAGAAACTCGATGGCTCACCCTGGCGCATCGCCCTCGAGGAGCCGCGGGATGATCGCCAGGTCGCGCAACGCATTCTGGCGGTCGACGGCTACAGCGTTTCCACCTCCGGTGATTACCGAAATTATTTCGAGCAGGGCGGCAAGCGCTATTCCCACACCTTCGACGCCCGCACCGGTGCACCGGTCTCACACGCCCTGGCGTCAGTCACGGTGATTCATCCTTCAGCGTTGATGGCCGATGGCTTGTCCACCCTGTTGCTGATTCTCGGCCCGGTGCGCGGTTGGGACTACGCCGAAAAACACGACATCGGCGCATTCTTTGTGATTCGTGCCGATCGCGGTTTCGTCATACGCACCAATCAGGCATTTGAGCGCCTGAGCGGGGCCGAGACCGAGTGATCACGGCGATCCCCGCATTGAAAACTGGCGTTGTAGTGCAGGCAAAAGTAGCCTACGACACGACCAAGGGTTAATGTGCCCGGCGTTGACGCTTCTATAGACTGTGTCCCGGGTTCTGCACTGGCCCCAAAATTGTTCCTTCACGCCGCAGATCGGCGTGATTTAGCCGCAGGTGCCGAGGGCGCCGCGGCCTGTTCTGAGGAGTACGCATGGCTGTCTACAACTACGACGTGGTGGTACTGGGTTCCGGCCCGGCGGGAGAAGGCGCGGCAATGAACGCCGCCAAGGCAGGGCGCAAGGTGGCGATGGTCGATAGCCGTCGCCAAGTCGGCGGCAACTGCACCCACCTGGGTACCATCCCGTCCAAGGCACTGCGTCACTCGGTCCGGCAGATCATGCAGTTCAACACCAACCCGATGTTCCGGGCCATTGGTGAGCCGCGCTGGTTCTCGTTCCCGGACGTGCTGAAAAGCGCCGAGAAAGTCATTTCCAAACAAGTCTCTTCGCGCACCGGCTACTACGCCCGCAACCGCGTCGACGTGTTCTTCGGCACCGGCAGCTTCGCCGACGAGCAAACCATCGAAGTGGTCTGCGGCAACGGCGTGGTCGAGAAACTGGTGGCCAAGCACATCATCATCGCCACCGGCTCGCGTCCGTATCGTCCGGCGGACATCGATTTCCACCACCCGCGCATCTACGATAGCGACACCATCCTCAGCCTCGGCCACACCCCGCGCAAACTCATCGTTTACGGCGCCGGCGTGATCGGTTGCGAATACGCCTCGATCTTCAGCGGCCTGGGGGTGCTGGTCGAGCTGGTGGATAACCGCGGCCAGTTGCTGAGCTTCCTCGACTCGGAAATTTCCCAGGCCCTGAGCTACCACTTCAGCAACAACAACATCACGGTTCGCCACAACGAAGAATACGACCGCGTCGAAGGCGTGGACAGCGGCGTGATCCTGCACCTCAAGTCCGGCAAGAAGATCAAGGCCGACGCCTTGCTCTGGTGCAACGGCCGTACCGGCAACACCGATCAGCTGGGTCTGGAAAACGTTGGCGTGAAGGTCAACGGCCGCGGCCAGATCGAAGTCGACGAGGCCTACCGCACCTGCAAGCCGAACATCTACGGCGCCGGTGACGTGATCGGTTGGCCGAGCCTGGCCAGTGCCGCGCACGACCAGGGTCGTTCGGCCGCCGGGAGCATCGTCGACAACCACAGCTGGCGCTTCGTCAACGACGTGCCGACCGGCATCTATACGATTCCGGAGATCAGCTCGATCGGCAAGAACGAGCAGGAGCTGACCCAGGCCAAGGTGCCGTACGAAGTGGGCAAGGCGTTCTTCAAGGGCATGGCGCGGGCACAGATCGCCGGCGAGCCCCAGGGCATGCTGAAGATCCTGTTCCACCGCGAGACCCTGGAAGTGCTGGGCGTGCATTGCTTCGGTTACCAGGCGTCGGAGATCGTGCACATCGGCCAGGCGATCATGAACCAGCCGGGCGACCTCAATACCCTGAAGTATTTCGTCAACACCACGTTCAACTACCCGACCATGGCCGAAGCCTATCGGGTCGCCGCCTACGATGGCCTCAACCGGCTTTTTTGAGCGGCTCCGGCCGGTGGCCTGAGCCGGCCGGGGAGACCGATTTCAGCAATTCTCGAGCGTGGCGCTGGCCAAACCGGGAAAGTCTGTAATCAGGCTGTCAACGCCGAAGTCGGCGAGCCTGCGCATCAGCGCGGGCTCGTTGACTGTCCACACCGACACATGCAGCCCCTGACGCTGCGCCCTCTGCAGGCGTTCCGGCGTACACAGGGTCCAGTTCAGCGCCAGGATCTCACAGCCATAGCTTTGCGCGACCTTCAGCGGGTCGAGCCAGGCGTATTCGGCCACCAGCCCGCGGGACACGTCCGGCACCAGGTCCAGCGCGGCTTTGAGCACTTCCCGCGAGCTCGAGGTGATCGTCACCTTGTCCAGCAGGCCATGGCGCTGGGCCATTTCCCGAATCGCCAGCACGGTGGAGGCGGCGCGGGTGCGTGAAGCGCTTTTGACCTCCAGTTGCCAATGCTCGAAATCGCATTGCTCGAACAGCGTTTCCAGGGTCGGGATCGGGCACGGCTTGATCCAGCCCGGGCCGCCCTTGCGCGCGTCATAGGTCACCAGTTCCGCCGCGGTGTGCTCGACCACCTTGCCGCGACGGTCGGTGGTGCGCTTGAGGGTCGGGTCGTGGATGACCATCAACTCGCCATCCATGGACAGGTGCAGGTCCAGTTCGCAGCGGCGCACGCCGTGCTTGAGACATTCCTGAAAACTGGTCAGGGTGTTTTCCGGTGCTTCGCCCTTGGCGCCGCGATGGCCGTAGATGAGGGTCACGGTTCTTCCTTAAGTTAAATGCCTGATTCGGTTTGTTCGCGGGCCAGGCGTCGTTCCTGGGCCTGCTTGTGCAAGATGTAGCGGGCCAGCAATTGCCGCTGGGCATCGGTTGCGTGTTCGAACGCGGTGCCGATGACGTAGCCGTCGCCCTGGCGGTCGCAATGGATCACGCGCGCGCGCAGCAGCAGGCCGAGGGCTTGGGGCATCAACACCAGTTTCACCGACAGCCGTGCGCCGGCGGCAAGCGGTGTCGGGTGCTGGAAGTCGATGCCGCCTTCGGAAATGGTCACCGGCTGCGGTTCGCCGATCTGCCCGAGCACGGTGATGGCGATCACCTGGCTGAGCAGATCGATGCGTTTGTTCTGGGATTTGAGGAACGCCGCGAGGGGGCGGTCGCGCTCGCTGATCTGGCGCAGCAGGTGTTGCGACTCGTATTCGCTGAGGTGCAGTTCGCTGAGCAGGTTGAACAGCTGAGAAGCATCCTGCAACACTTCCTGGCCCAAGGCTTCGGGCGCGGACAGAGGCCGAATTTCCAGTGCGATCATGTCCTCGATACGGTAGTATTCGCGGTGATCTTCATCATCTAATGTCGACATGGCGAACCCATGGTAGCGGCGGTGGTCTGAGTGTAAAGCTGGTTATCGACCCCCGCCACAAGGACGTTCCTTTTCCCTCCGAACAAGCCCCGACATGTTCAGACCTCTCTTCGTATTTATTGGCACGCGTTATACCCGTGCAAAGCGTCGCAACCATTTTGTCTCCTTCATTTCCCTGACCTCGATCATTGGACTCGCCCTCGGCGTGGTCGTGATGATCGTGGTGCTGTCGGTCATGAACGGCTTCGATCATGAGATGCGCACCCGCGTGCTGGGCATGGTGCCCCACGCGACCATCGAGTCCGGTGAACCGATCAACGACTGGCCGAGCCTGGCCGCCCAGGTCAAGCAGAACCCGCAGGTGACGGCCGTGGCGCCGTTCACCCAGATGCAGGGGTTGCTGACCAACAAGGGCAAGGTCTCCAAGGTGTTGCTCAATGGCATCGATCCGGCGCTGGAGCGGCAGGTGTCGATCATCGACAAGTTCATGCTGCAGGGGCAGCTCGACGCCCTGGCGCCGGGCAGCTTCGGCATCGTCATCGGCGACAAGGCGGCGGCCAAGCTCGGTGCGGCCATCGGCGACAAGCTGACGTTCGTCGCGCCGGAAGTCACCGTGACCCCGGCCGGGATGTTTCCGCGCATGAAGCGCTTTACCGTGGTCGGCATCTTCCATGTCGGCGCCGGTGAGATCGACGGTTACCTGGGCGTGACCAACCTGCAGGACCTGGCCCGGCTGCATCGCTGGAAGCCGGAGCAGGTGCAGGGCATCCGCCTGAAGTTCGACGACCTGTTCCAGGCGCCGCGCACCGCGTGGAACATCGCCCAGCAGCTCGGCGAAGATCATTACTACGCCCGGGACTGGACCCGCACCCACGGCAATCTGTATCAGGCGATCCGCATGGAAAAAGCCATGATCGGCCTGCTGTTGCTGCTGATCGTCGCGGTGGCGGCGTTCAACATCATTTCCACGCTGGTGATGGTGGTGAACGACAAGAAGGGCGACATCGCGATCCTGCGGACCCTGGGCGCCACGCCGGGTTCGATCATGGCGATCTTCATGGTGCAGGGCACGGTGATCGGTGTGGTCGGGACGCTGATCGGCGCCGTGGTCGGGATCTTCGCCGCGCTGAACGTCAGCGCCGCGATCTCGGCCCTCGAAGGCTTGATCGGGCATAAATTTCTCAACGCCGACGTGTACTTCATCGATTACCTGCCGTCGCAAGTGCAGAGCGACGATGTGTTGATGGTCTGCGCCGCCGCGTTGGTCCTGAGTTTTCTCGCCACCCTGTATCCAGCCTGGCGTGCCGCGCGCACCCAGCCTGCGGAGGCGTTACGTTATGAGTGAGTCGGGCATGAGTGATAAAGCAATCTTGAGCTGCCGCAACCTGGGCAAATCCTACGAGGAAGGCCCGGAGTCGGTCGAGGTCCTGGCCAACCTGCAACTGGAGTTGCATCCGGGTGAGCGGGTGGCGATTGTCGGCACCTCGGGTTCGGGCAAAAGTACTTTGCTCAACCTGTTGGGCGGCCTCGACACGCCGACCAAGGGCAGCGTCTGGCTGGATGGCGAAGAGCTGTCGGCCTTGAGCGAGAAGAATCGCGGCCTGCTACGCAACCGGTCGCTGGGGTTCGTCTACCAGTTCCACCATTTGCTGCCGGAGTTCACCGCGCTGGAAAACGTCTGCATGCCGCTGCTGATCGGCAAGACGGCTATTCCAGAGGCGCGTAAACGGGCGACGGCGCTGCTGGAGCGGGTAGGGCTGGGCCATCGCCTGGAACACAAGCCGTCTGAACTGTCCGGTGGCGAACGCCAGCGCGTGGCCATCGCCCGTGCCCTGGTGAACCAGCCAGGCCTGGTGATGCTCGACGAGCCGACCGGCAACCTCGACTCCCACACCGCCCAGGGCATTCAGGATTTGATGCTGGAACTCAGCGTGTCGATGCGCACCGCGTTCCTGGTGGTGACCCACGACATGAACCTGGCCCGCCAGATGGATCGCGTCCTGCACTTGCAGGAAGGTTGCCTGACGCCCATCTGACTGGCCGCAACCCGACGTCACTGAAGGGTGCGTCGGGTCTTTTATATTTATACGGTGCCCCTGCGAATGTTCAGACCGTTATCGATCTTCATCGGCGCGCGCTATACCCGCGCCAAGCGCCGCAATCGCTTTGTTTCCTTCATCTCGATGACCTCGATGATCGGCCTCGCCCTGGGCGTGCTGGCGATGATCGTGGTGCTGTCGGTGATGAACGGCTTCCAGCGCGAAATGAGCTCGCGCATCCTCGGCATGGTGCCCCATGCGACCATCGTCGGCGTCAATCCGATCGATGATTGGCAGCCGGTGGCCGCCGCCGCGATGAAAAATCCCGAAGTGACCGCGGCCGTGCCGTTCACCGAGATGGAAGGCATGCTGTCCTACAAGGGCACGATGCAGCCGATCCAGGTCAGCGGGGTCGATCCGGCGCTGGAAGGCAAGGTCTCGATCGTCGCCCAGCACATCGTCCAGGGGCGTCTCGATGCCTTGAAACCGGGCGAGTTCGGCGTGGTGATCGGCGAGATCACGGCGCGGCGTTTCCGCTTGAACGTCGGCGACAAGATCACCTTGATCGTGCCGGAAGTCAGCACCGCACCGGGCGGGATCACCCCGCGCATGCAGCGGCTGAACGTGGTCGGCGTGTTCAAGGTCGGTGCCGAGCTGGATGGCTCGATGGCGCTGATCCACCTGGCCGATGCCGCGCAGATGCAGCGCTGGGAGCCGAATCAGGTGCAAAGCGTGCGCCTGGCGGTGAAGGATTTGTACGCGGCGCCCCAGGTCTCCAGCGAGGTGGCTGCGGGTCTCGGCAGTGCCTACCGGGCTGACGACTGGACCCACACCCAGGGCAGTCTGTTCAGCGCGATGAAGATGGAAAAAACCATGATCGGCCTGCTGTTGCTGATGATCGTCGCCGTGGCCGCGTTCAACATCATCGCGACCCTGATCATGGTGGTGAACGACAAGGGCGCGGACATTGCGATCCTGCGCACCATCGGTGCCACTCCTCGGCAGATCATGGCGATCTTCATGGTCCAGGGCACGGTGATCGGGGTTGTCGGGACTTTGATCGGCGGTGTGCTGGGGGTGATTGCGGCGCTGAATGTCAGTGAGCTGGTGGGCTGGGTGGAGCGGGTGAGCGGGCAACACATCTTCAGTTCCGATGTGTATTTTGTCAGTAACCTGCCTTCGGAATTGCAGGGGGCGGATGTGCTGTTGATCTGCTCCGCCGGGTTCATCTTGAGCTTCCTGGCCACGGTTTATCCGGCCTGGCGTGCGGCGAAGACTGAGCCGGCTACCGCGCTGCGTTATTCGTAAGCCGTTACACCGCTGGACCCTGTAGGAGCTGGCTTGTCGGATCGCCGCACCGCAGCGAAGGCGGCCTTGAATCTTGCATCGATTTCGAGGGCCTCTTCGCTGGCAAGCCAGCTCCTACAAGGGATCAGATCAATTCCCCCTCGGTAATTCGATCACAAACCTGGTCCACTCCTTTTCTGACTCACACCGAATCTGCCCCCCATGGGCCCGAATGATCGACCGGGTAATCGCCAACCCCAACCCCGCATGCTCACTGCTGCCTTCATGCCGTGCCGGATCGGCCCGATAAAACCGGTCAAACAAGCGCGGCAGCAACGTCCCGTCAATGCCTGCGCCGCTGTTCTCGACAGTCAGGCGCAACCCCTCAGGCTGTTCAACAAGCCGCACCCGGACCTCACCCTCAGCCGGGGTAAACCGCAACGCATTATCCAGCAGATTGGACAGCGCCCGCCGCAACATGCTGCGATCGCCCTCCATCCGCGCGCTGCCTTCACGGCTCAACCTGACCTGCGCGTCCTCCGCCAACGGCGCAAAAAACTCCAGCAACAGATCCACTTCCTCCGCCAGTTCCAGCGGCTCGCGCCTGGGCATCAACAAGCCATGGTCCGCCTTGGCCAGGTACAGCATGTCGTTGACCAGTTGCGCCATCCATTGCAGTTCTTCGAGGTTGCTGTGCAGCGCTTCGCGATAATCCTCGATCGGCCGCGGGCGGGTGAGGGTGACCTGGGTGTGGGTCAGCAGGTTCGACAGCGGCGTGCGCAGTTCGTGGGCGATGTCGGCGGAGAACGCCGAGAGCCGCTGGAAAGAGTCGTCGAGGCGCCCGAGCATGGCGTTGAAGTGGTGGGCCATTTCCGCGAGTTCCGGCGGCATGTCAGTCTCGGGCAGGCGCGCATTGAGCGATTGCGCCGACACGCCGCGGGCCACCGCGCTCATGCGCCGCAACGGGCGCAACCCGCTACGCGCGGCCCAGGCACCGAGCAGGGCGGTGGCCAGGGCCGACAGGCCCACGGTCAGCCAGATCAGGTGCTGCATGCGTTGCAGGAAGTGCTGGTGATGGGTGATGTCCAACAACAGGGTCAGCTGCGGCGAGTCGGGTCGGTCGGGGAACAACGGCGCCTTCAACACGCGATAGTCGGTGCCGGCGTCGTTGAGGGTCGACAGGCCCGGTTGCTGGGGCAGCTTGTCCGGCAGGCGCGGCGAACTGTCATACCAGCGCCGGCCATCGCTGCCGGTAATCCGCAGTGACAAATCCGCTTGCCGGCTCAACTCATCCGCCAGTCTGACGTCACTCTCGCTCGATTGCAGATCCTGAAGCGCACGGCGCAGGCCGATCAGCTTGCCGTCGAGCAATTGCTGATCCAGCTCGACGAAGTGCGCCTCGCTGGCGCGACTGAACAGCACCCCGGCGAACAGTGAAACCACGGCAGTGCAGGCGGCAAACAACAGCGCCAGGCGACTGCTCAGCGACAGTCGACGCATCAGGCCTGGCGCTCTTCAAGCACGTAACCCATGCCGCGCACGGTGTGGATCAGCTTGTTCGGAAACTCATCGTCGATTTTCAGGCGTAGACGGCGGATCGCCACCTCGATGACGTTGGTGTCGCTGTCGAAATTCATGTCCCAGACCTGGGAGGCGATCAGTGACTTGGGCAGGACTTCGCCCTGGCGCCGCAGGAGCATTTCCAGCAGGGCAAACTCCTTGGCGGTCAGGTCGATGCGCTGACCGCTGCGTTCGACCCGGCGGCGGATCAGGTCCAGGCGCAAGTCGGCCAGGTGCAGGCTGGTTTCCTGGGGGGTGGCGCTGCCGCGACGCAACAGGCTGCGGACCCGGGCCAGCAGTTCGGAGAAGGCGAAGGGTTTGACCAGGTAATCGTCGGCCCCCAGCTCCAGGCCGTGGACCCTGTCCTCCACCGCGTCACGGGCGGTCAGAAAAAGTACCGGGGTGTCGAGGCCGGCGCCGCGCACCGCCTGCAGAATCTGCCAGCCATCGCGGCCGGGCAGCATCACATCGAGAATCAACAGCGCGTAATCGCCGCTCAGTGCCAGTTGCTGGCCGGTGCTGCCGTCGGCCACCAGTTCGGTGTTGAACCCGGCCTCGGTCAGGCCCTGGCGCAAGTAGTGGCCGGTTTTCGGTTGGTCTTCGACGATCAGCAGTTTCATGGGCGACTCGGGGCAGATGGAACGAACGCTTTATACCGTGGGCAGCATCGGTACAGGCCAACCTGACAAAGTTGTAATCTGGGTGTCAGGTTGTCGGCAGCGGTAGCAGTTTAGAGTTTTCCACAGGCTGAACCTTATCTTGTTGGAGTACGACCATGTTTTTGCGCAAATCTCTGATGCTGGCCGCGTGTTTGCTGACGCTGGGCTCACCGGTGTGGGCATCGCCGGCGCATACCTTCGACTTCGGCCAACCGGCGCCGGCCGCCAAGGCAACCCGCAGCGTTGAAGTGGTGATGGGCGACATGTCGTTCACGCCCAAAGCGATCGAGATCAAGGCCGGTGAGACGGTGCGCTTCGTGCTGGTAAATAAAGGCAAGTTGCTGCACGAATTCAACCTTGGCGACGCGGCGATGCACGCCAGGCACCAGCAGGAAATGCTGAAGATGCAGCAAAGCGGCATGCTTACGCCTACAGGCATGAAGGAAATGGACCACGGCTCAATGCCCGGTATGGATCATGGCATGAAGCACGACGACCCCAACAGCGTGCTGGTTGAGCCGGGCAAAACCGCCGAACTGACCTGGATCTTCACCAAGGCCACCAGCCTGGAATTCGCCTGCAACATCCCCGGGCATTATCAGGCGGGCATGGTCGGCCAGTTGACTGTAGATCCGTAGATCCGTAGTCCTCGTAGGACCTGTGGGACCTGTGGGACCTGTAGGAGCTGTCGAGTGAAACGAGGCTGCGATCTTTCAAGGGCACCCCCGGCACTTTGAATTTGTAGGAGCGAGCTTGCTCGCGATGGACCCAAGGGCGCCGCGTTCAACCAGTCAACACGCGTTATCGTTAACGACCATCGCGAGCAAGCTTGCTCCTACAGCAAGCGCAAACACTGGTAGAATCCACTGATTCTTCAGTCAGGTTTCCGCCATGCATCCCGCAGCCGAACACTCGCCGCTGGGCAAATCCAGTGAATATATCGCCACCTACACGCCGTCCTTGCTGTTCCCGATCCCGCGCACCGCGAAATGGGCCGAGCTGGGCCTGACGGCGGAGACCTTGCCCTACAAGGGCGTGGACTTCTGGAACTGCTTCGAGCTGTCGTGGCTGTTGCCGTCGGGCAAACCGGTGGTGGCGATCGGCGAGTTCAGCATTCCGGCGGATTCACCAAACATCATCGAATCCAAGTCGTTCAAGCTGTACCTGAACTCCCTGAACCAGACGCCGTTTGCCGATAACGCCAGCCTGCAAGCCACGCTGGTGAAGGACCTGTCGGCCGCGGCCGGCAAACCGGTCGGCGTGCGCATTCGCCGCCTGCAAGAAGTTGAAGCCGAAGGCGTCGTGGCATTGCCGGGCGTGTGCATCGATGATCTGGACATCAGCGTCAGCAACTATGAGCACCCGCGTCCGGAGCTGCTGCGTTGCGACGAGTCGCGCATCGTCGAGGAGAGCGTGCACAGCCACTTGCTCAAATCCAACTGCCCGGTCACCAGCCAGCCGGACTGGGGCAGCGTGGCGGTGGAGTACCGTGGCGCGGCGCTGGACCACGCCAGTTTGCTCGAGTACATCGTCAGCTTCCGCCAGCATTCGGACTTCCATGAGCAGTGTGTGGAGCGGATCTTCCTCGACCTGCAGCGGCTGCTGAAGCCGCAGAAACTGACGGTGTATGCACGGTATGTGCGCCGTGGCGGGCTGGATATCAATCCGTATCGCAGTACCGAAGAAGTGCAACTGCCGAACCACCGCCTGGTCCGCCAATAACGCCCCCCCTGTAGGAGCTGGCGTGCCAGCGAAGAGGCCGTCACATTCAACATCAATGGTGACTGATGCTCCGCCTTCGCTGGCAAGCCAGCTCCTACAGGGGATCGCGTTTCAAGTCGCAGATATCAAAAAGCCCCGCCATCGCTGGCAGGGCTTTTTTGCATCCAGGGAATCAGATCCCCATATTGCCCAACGCCTGCACAATATTACGCAAGGTGCCGGCCAGGGTCGGATGTTCGAGTTCGAAGCGTTCGACAGCCAGATTCACATTATCGGAAAGGCTGGAATCCTGGGTTTTGGTTTCAAGTTCAAGCTCAAGCTCGATCTGCTGCATCAGCTTGTGCAGGTCATCGCGCTCGAGTTCGGTCAGCGGTGGATTCTGTTCCAATTGCTCGCGCAGGGTATTGAGCTGTTCTTGCAGTTCGCGGGCAGGCATGGTGTTCTTCCTTTTATCGATAGGCACTGGCATAGACCGCAGCGGCACGCCAAAGGTCTATGGCTGTCCTTTAGATTAATCCACTCCCGCGCAACCTGCATACGTTCATCGGTGGGGAGGTGTTCAGGGCTTCTCGCCCTTGAGCCGGCGCAGGCGGATGTCGGCCAGGCAGGTGTCAAGTTCGCCGAGGTGATCGATCACCGAATGCACACCCAGGCCGAACAGGTGCACCGTGGCCTTGCCGCGTTTGATGTCCCGTTCCTGCTGGGTCAATGCCTGCCATTCGTTGGGCGCCAGCCCGCAGAGCGAACCGCAGGAGGCCAGGCCGATCGTCCACAATCCGGCATTCAACCCCGATTGCAGCAAGCGCGGTTCGCCGCTGACCAGCACGCAACCCTCCAGGCGCTCCACATTCAAGCGCATCAATGCTTGCCAGCAGGCATCGGGGGCCGGCCACGGATTGATTGTTGCAAGGTGTTGCGATGGAATTATCCATTCCGGCAGGGCGGCGGCCAGGGAATGGCAGAGGGCAGGGGGCAGTTCATCGAGCCAGGCGCAGGGAATCCGTTGCCCTTGCAAATTGTGCAGGCTCTCCAGGGCGCCGGGCGTGACCTCGGCCTGTTCGCTGGCGTGGCTGCCGTGACGGTGCGTGCGGGCGCCGAAATCCACCAGGCAACCACTGAGGCCGAACAGCACGGCGGTCAGGCTGGGTGCAGCGAGGGGCAAGGTTTCGGCGTGCGGCATATTAACGTCCCTGAAATAGTTTCAAGGCTAGGGGCCGATGGTGACAGTTACGTGACATCGCGGTGAATCGCCGAACATCATCGCCAATCTGTTACCTGGAATGCACGATGCTGCCTAAAGCGACTATTCCGTCTTATACTAGCCAGCTTATCGCTTGGGCCCCTGCGCCCGCGCCAGTAACAATCCAAGGAGTTTTCTATGCGCTGGAGCAATCATCTAGCTCGGCTTTCTGTGTGCGCCAGTGTGCTGGTGGTTCCGTTCGTTGCCCAGGCCGCCACCGAAGAAGATCCTTGGGAAAGCGTCAACCGCCCGATCTACAAGTTCAACGACGTGCTCGACACCTATGCCCTGAAGCCCTTGGCTCAAGGCTACCAGTTCGTGACGCCGCAGTTCCTCGAAGACGGCATCCACAACATGTTCCGCAACGTCGGTGACGTCACCAACCTGGCCAACGACCTCTTGCAGGCCAAGCCGGCCGCCGCCGGTGTCGACACTGCGCGCCTGATCTTCAACACCACTTTCGGCGTGCTGGGCTTCTTCGACGTGGGCACCAAGATGGGCCTGCAGCGCAACGACGAAGACTTCGGCCAGACTCTCGGTTACTGGGGCATGGGCAGCGGGCCTTACGTGATGCTGCCTTTTCTGGGCCCAAGCACCCTGCGTGACGCGCCGTCCAAGTATGTCGACGGCTACACCGGCCCCTACCGCTACATGGACGACGTATCGCTGCGTAACTCGATCATGGGCCTTTACATCATCGACACCCGCGCCAGCCTGCTGTCGGCCGAGAAGCTGATCAGCGGCGACAAATACACCTTCATCCGGAATGCGTACCTGCAGAATCGCGAATTCCGGGTCAAGGACGGCCAGGTCGAAGACGATTTCTGATCTTCGCAGGAGCAAGTTCGCTCGCGATGGACGCCAACGATAACGCGCGCTCCCTGAACAAACGCAACACCCTGTAGGAGCGAGCTCGCTCGCGATGGACGCCAACGATAACGCGCGCTCCCTGAACAAACGCAACACCCTGTAGGAGCAAGCTCGCTCGCGATGGACGTCAACGATAACGCGTATTTCCTGAATAAACGCGTCGCCCTTGAGACCATCGCGAGCAAGCTCGCTCCTACAGTTGTTTAATTCGGTGAATGACGAAATACCTGTTAAATCGGCAGGTTACGACCTTCCATCCAGTTACGCTCCAGCCGGTTTTTATAACTCCCGGTCATTTGGCAAGCAAAGACGTCAAGCGACCATCGGCGTGAGCTTGAAACGCCCCGCGGATGGGAGTACCGTCTGCGCCTTAGAAGGGCACCTCTGGTGTACCCGTGTGTAGGGCAAATTCCCGAAAACGGTGCGACGGAGAGGCTAGAAAGCGAATCCAGTAGTGTGAGCCGGGTCAAAACCCCTGCCTGCTACGCCAACCTAATTCTGGCGCCGTTTGCCCACATGCCAAAAACCAGTGCCACGCTGCTGATAATCGATGATGACGAAGTAGTGCGAGCGAGTCTCGCCGCCTACTTGGAAGACAGTGGTTTCAGCGTCTTGCAGGCCAGCAATGGCCAGCAGGGTCTTCAGGTATTCGAGCAATTCAAGCCCGACTTGGTCATCTGCGATCTGCGCATGCCGCAGATGGGCGGGCTCGAACTCATCCGCCAGGTCACCGAGCGATCGCCACAAACCCCGGTCATCGTGGTGTCGGGCGCCGGCGTGATGAACGATGCGGTCGAGGCCCTGCGCCTGGGCGCGGCGGATTACCTGATCAAGCCCCTCGAAGATCTGGCGGTGCTCGAGCACTCTGTGCGCCGGGCCCTGGATCGTGCGCGCCTGCTGCTGGAAAACCAGCGCTACCGCGAGAAGCTGGAAAAGGCCAACCGTGAGCTCGAGGCCAGCCTGAACCTGCTCCAGGAAGACCAGAACGCCGGTCGCCAGGTGCAGATGAACATGTTGCCGGTCAGTCCCTGGAGCATCGACGAGTTCCAGTTTGCGCACCAGATCATCCCGTCGCTGTACCTGTCGGGCGATTTCGTCGACTACTTTCGGGTCGACGACCACCGGGTCGCGTTCTACCTCGCCGATGTGTCCGGGCATGGCGCCTCGTCGGCTTTCGTCACCGTGCTGTTGAAGTTCATGACCACGCGCCTGCTGTTCGAATCCAAGCGCAGCGGTACATTGCCGGAATTCAAGCCTTCAGAGGTCCTTGGTCATATCAACCGAGGCCTGATCAGTTGTAAGCTGGGTAAACACGTCACAATGGTCGGTGGAGTCATCGACGAGGAGACAGGTTTGTTGACCTATAGCATCGGCGGTCATTTGCCGTTGCCTGTGTTGTACACGCCAGACAGTGTTCGTTATCTGGAAGGACGTGGTCTGCCGGTGGGCCTCTTCAATGAAGCCACCTACGAAGACCACCTGCTGGAGCTGCCGCCGACATTCAGCCTGACGCTGATGTCCGACGGCATCCTGGACCTTTTGCCAGAACCGACACTCAAAGAAAAAGAAGCGGCTTTGCCCCAACGGGTCAAGGCAGCGGGCGGCAGCCTGGATGGTCTGCGGCAGGTTTTTGGATTGGCCACGCTGGGGGAGATGCCGGATGATATCGCCCTGTTGGTGTTGAGCAGGAATCTTTGATGAGTACCGGTAGAATCCAGTTCGCCGAGCAGGACGGCACCTTCGTCCTCAAGTTCGTCGGTGAAGTTCGCCTGACCCTGTGTTCGGCGTTGGATGCGACTATTGAGCGGATCTTCACTTCGTTGAATTTCAACGCGATCGTGATCGACCTGACCGAAACCCGCAGCATCGACAGCACCACCTTGGGCCTGCTGGCCAAACTGTCGATCCTGTCGCGGCAAAAGGTCGGCCTGCTGCCGACCGTCGTCACCACCCACGAAGACATCACCCGGCTGCTGCAGTCCATGGGCTTCGAGCAGGTGTTCAACATCGTTGACCGCCCGATCCCGTGCCCCGAGTGCCTGACCGACCTGCCAGACCAGGACCAGTCCGAAGAAGTGGTGCGGATCAAAGTGCTCGAAGCGCACAAGATCCTCATGGGCCTGAACGACTCCAACCGTGAAGCCTTCCACGACCTGGTAAATGCCCTCGAGCGGCACTGATCCCCAATCAATGGCCAGCTCCCCCTTGTGGGAGCGAGACCGGACCAGTCACCACGCAGTTGAATATGCCGCCCCATCGCGGGCAAGCCACGCTCCAACAAGCTCAGCGTCGTCCACATCCCTCATGGACGACACAGCCCCCTGTAGGAGCGAGCTTGCTCGCGAAGGCGCCATAACAAACACCACATCCCCCGCCGCGAAGCCACCCAACACCCAAACTCAACGCAAAAAAAAGGACGAACCCAAGGTCCGCCCTTTTTGCATCGCTCCGACCTAAATCACAACTTGGCCTGCAGCAACGCCTCAAGCTTCTCCTGATCCCGAGCAAACTGACGAATACCCTCGGCCAGCTTCTCGGTCGCCATCGCATCTTCGTTGGACAACCAACGGAACTGCGCTTCATTCAGGCTCAAACGCGCCTCACCGGCGTTGCCCGGTGCCAATTTGCGCTCCAGCTTGCCGTTATCCGCCGCCAGCTTCTCCAGCAGGTCCGGGCTGATGGTCAGGCGGTCGCAACCGGCCAACTGCTCGATCTGATTCAGGTTCCGGAAGCTCGCGCCCATCACCACAGTCTTGTAGTCATTGGCCTTGTAGTAGTTATAAATCCGCGTCACCGACTGCACACCCGGATCATCCGCGCCGGTGTAGTCGTTGCCGTTGGCCTTCTTGTACCAGTCGTAGATACGGCCCACGAACGGCGAAATCAGGAACACCCCGGCATCGGCACAAGCCGCGGCCTGAGCGAAGGAGAACAGCAGGGTCAGGTTGGTCTGGATGCCTTCCTTTTCCAACTGCTCGGCAGCGCGGATACCTTCCCAGGTGGACGCGATCTTGATCAGCACCCGGTCACGGCCCACGCCAGCCTTGTCGTACAGGTCGATCAGACGGTGCGCGCGCTTCAATACGGCGTCAGTGTCGAACGACAGGCGCGCATCCACCTCAGTGGAAATACGGCCCGGTACAACCTTGAGGATTTCTTGCCCTACCGCCACGCCAAAACGGTCGCTGGCCAGGCCGACATCGCCCTTGCAGTCGTGAACGCACGCATTCAGCAACTCGGCATAACCGGAAATGGCCGCGGCTTTGAGCAGCAGCGAAGGGTTGGTGGTAGCGTCCACGGGTTTAACGCGAGCGATAGCTTCGAAGTCGCCGGTGTCGGCAACCACGGTGGTCATTTGTTTGAGTTGATCCAGCTTGGAAGTCATGGGCGTGCTCTGTCCTATGGGTCTGGTGACATTACCCGAGCGCTGACAGCCACTCAAGGGCGTGTGCGTGTATCGATGGCCCCGGCGGCAACAACCTGAAAACGGGTGTTTGAAAGGCGGGGCGCGGTATCGATAGTTACGATGCCAAATCCGGGCACAGGTTCAACCGGGGCGACCGTTAACGCCCCTCCAACAACTCCGCCGCCTGATCCAGCAACACCAACGGCTCTTTAGCCTTATGAATATCCACCGACAACAACTGCCGAAACTTGCGCGCCCCCGGGAAACCGGTGCCCAGTCCCAGCACATGCCGGGTGATATGGTGCATCGAACCACCGGCATCGATATGCGCCGCGATGTAGGGCCGCAACTGCGCCAGCGCCTCGGCCCGGCTGATCACCGGCGCCGTGCTGCCGAACAGCTGTTGATCGACCTCGGCCATCACATAAGGGTTGTGATAGGCCTCACGGCCCAGCATCACCCCGTCGAACGTCTGCAAGTGCTCGCGACAAGCCTCCAGCGTCTTGATCCCGCCGTTGAGAATAATCTCCAGCTCCGGAAAATCCTCTTTCAACCGCGCCGCCACGTCATAACGCAGGGGCGGAATGTCGCGGTTCTCCTTCGGCGACAACCCCTCCAGAATCGCAATCCGCGCATGCACCGTAAAGCTCGTGCACCCGGCATCCCGCACCGTACCGACGAAATCGCACAACTGCTCGTAACTGTCCCGGCCATTGATCCCGATCCGATGCTTCACCGTCACCGGAATCGACACCGCATCGCGCATCGCCTTCACACAATCGGCCACCAACTGCGGATGCCCCATCAGGCACGCGCCGATCATATTGTTCTGCACCCGATCACTCGGGCAGCCGACATTCAGATTCACCTCGTCGTACCCATGGTCCTGCGCCATGCGCGCGCACATGGCCAGGTCCAGCGGCACGCTGCCACCGAGTTGCAGGGCCAGCGGGTGCTCGGCTTCGTTGTGACGCAGGAAGCGCTCGTGATCGCCGTTGAGCAGCGCGCCGGTGGTGACCATCTCGGTGTAGAGGAGGGCGTGTTTGGAGAGCAGGCGCAGGAAGAAGCGGCAGTGGCGGTCGGTCCAATCCATCATAGGCGCGACGGAGAAACGGCGGGAGAGCGGGGCGGGCGTGGCGGTGATTGGGGGCATTGGGGATCTGGAATCGGTGGGGCTGGGTGGAGGGAGAGTTTATCAGGATTGAGACGTTGGGGTTTGGGCAGTCCCATCCGCCCGGGGGGCAGGATGCTGTGAGCTCCAGGCGAAGGGGATGCTCAAATAAACCAGAGAATCATCTAGGGGCTAGCCACCAGATGCAGCGAACGCTCCTCTCGTCACCAGGACGGTTTCGAGAGGAGCGTCATTGGTCCTTTGCGGACCCGCTTGACCAGTTATTGCTGTTCAACGTGCATCGTCGCTACTGCTTGGCACGTTATCCTTTAGGGCAGCCCTTGCTGGCATACTTCGCGTCGCCACTGTATTTGCAAGTCCACGCACCGGCGGTATCTCGCGTCCAGGTAACGCTACCTGTCGCGGCAAGGTTGTCTTTGATGGCGCAGGCGATTGTGCCAGTGTTGGAGGCTGCTACCTGGGTCGTTGTTATATCGCAGTTAGGTGTGGTGGTTTGCAGACCGATTGCAGCCGGGGTAATGTTGGCAGTATTCCCTTCATTCACCATCACCTCGAACCCAGTTTTCCCAGGGGAAATCTCCGCTATTGCCGCACCGACCTTGGCTTTGGCCACATAATCCGAATAAGCCGGAATAGCGAATGTGGCCAGAATCCCAATGATCGCAACGACGATCAGGAGTTCGATGAGCGTAAAACCCTGTTGTGCAGATTTCATTCAGACATCCTTTTAGGTCAATTTAACGGCAGAAACAGCGTTGCTGATTGCTGTCAAGCAAGGGCTATGCCAGTCTCGGCGAGTAGCAATACCCCGGCAGAAACCGGCTCTGCGTTCAATTGAAAACAACTTGGCATAGGTTTGATTGCGCCTTATTGGGCATTGGCACGGCTTGGCTCGTGCCACTGAATGTCAGGCCATTCAGCGTGCTCCAGTGTTGGTAAACCGTAGAAGAGAATTTATTTGCCCTCCGGCCACCACGTGTCCGAAGGAAGCGGCCTTGGCGATCCACATGATTCCAGTGTTCTCATCTTTGGAGACGCCCTTGCCGCAGATGAAGCAGTTGCCGAGATAGTGCATGGCATCAGGGTGCCCTTGATCGGCTGAAGCGCGCCACCAATACAACGCCACTTCATGCTTTCCAAGTTCATCGAACATCTGGGCCAGATCGTTTTGCGCATCGGCGTTTCCCGCATCGGCCGAAATGATCAGATCAATATCCTCATAGGTGAGCGGGACTGAGATGAAGGGAAGGACGTCATCCAGCGCAACCATCGTTCTTCCCCGATCGCTGCCGGTACGGCCTACGACTTTGGCGGACACTCTGCGCCACCAGGTGCGTTTGCTGTGCTCACTCATGGCTATTGCTGAATCAAGACCTATCGATCGCATAATTTCTCCTTAGGGTTGAAATGGGCATTAGCGAGTGGCAAGCAGTAACGGTATTGAGACCCACTCTGCCGAACAGAATGTCGTCTTGCAACAATAGGCCCGTTGTCGACTTGGGTGGCGGATTTGAAATGAAATGGAAGCAATAATCCTGCCGATGCTCCAGCTGCGGGGACTGCTGTCCTCAGGCCAGGTGACCCGGCCTTCGCGCCCTATGGCTGGGATTTTGGCCAGTTGGTCTACGGCGGCGAAGAAAGGGCAACGAAGTGAGGTCAAGTAGTTGCACGGTGTAGTTTGATCAGCATTTTGTGCTGGCCCAATGAAAAAGGCGCGCTCTAGAAAGCGCGCCTTCCTTTATCCCGGCAGGATACATTTCGATCCCGCAAGTCATTCAGACGATCTTCAACCCTTCAAACGGGTTCCACCCTTGCGAGCCTTTTTCCTGCTTCAGGTAATACGCATAGTTGGCGCTCAACCCGTACATCAGTGCAAAGACGACGTTCAGGCCGCTGCCCAAGGCATTGGGCAATTCATGACCCAGGATTGTGAAGATCAACGACAGGCTGAAGCTGACGACAACGATGATCCCTATCAGCGCCAGATTCTTTTTCCACAAACCAAGCACGAAAAGGTAAATCGGTCCGAAGAAAATCGCGATGAAGTTGATATTGATCAGCATGCGTTTGCGGGTCGGTAGCTGCTTGAGCGCCGAACTGAAGTCGGGGTTTTTGGGGCTGCCGTGCTGATTGAAAAAAGCGAATCGCTCTTTCCATTTTGGGCTGGCATCGTGGTTTTGCAATTCATCCGTGCTGCTCATGTTCTGTCCTTTTTTGGGGGGCGCTGCTGGTCGAGAGATCGACCAGGTTTTCCTTCAGTGCGTTTGGCAAGGCGTTTTTGTAGGCCGCAGGCCAGTAGCGGTGGCGACTTGAGTCTCCGGCAGCGTAGGAAATTTCACAAGCCATTATGTTCAGCCGCGAGCAGGCTCGGGATCAGAACGCAAAACCTGCCCGCCATTGCTGATGCTGCTGCTTTGACATCAACTGCCAGGCACAATGGCTTGCCGACCGTCACCAACAGCAGAAATAAGGGTGAATTGTTAACGGCGGCCTGCTATTACCCTGTAACCACCTGAACGAAGGAGCGCTGACATGTCGACCACCAAGAAGCTGGCCCTGATGATTGCTGCGCTGTACTTCTCGAGCTTCGCCCAAGCCCGCGAGCTGGAGGTTGCCACGGGCGGCGCGACCGTGACCATCAATGGCATTACCTACACCGGGAAAAACATCAGCGTTGACGGCAACCGGGTGGTGGTCGATGGCGTCGAGCAGGCTGTGCCAGTGACGGGGCCGGTGAGCGTCGTCGTGAACGGTAACCCCACCTCGGTTGAAACGGCCGCTGGCAGGGTTCAGGTCACCGGCAATGTCGGCAGCGTCCGCACCATGAGCGGCCATGTCGAGAGTGGTGATATCAATGGCGATGTCACTACCATGTCGGGTGATGTGAGTTGCAAGGTTCATAAGGGCGACACTAAAACAGTCTCCGGCAACATCAGGTAATCAGCGCCGATGGCCGATAGTCCTGGAGATGTTCCCGGGTGGCACCTGTGTCCAGGTGCCTTGCACCCTGCAGTTACAGCCAGGCTTTGATTTGCGTGCAAACCGCTTGAGTTGAAATACCGTAGCGATCATGGAGTGTTGGCAGCGCCCCGGCATCGAGGAAGGCGTCCGGTAAGGCTATTTGCCTGAAGGTGGGTGTTACGCCGTTCCGCAGCAGGACAGTGGCAACCGCCTCACCCAGTCCACCGATGATGGAGCTGTTTTCCGCGGTAATGACCAGTCGACCGGGTTTTCTGGCTTCAGCCAGAATGGTTTGTTCATCCAGGGGCTTGATCGTCGGTACATGTAGCACGGCCACATCAACGCCATCAGCTTGAAGTTCGTTGGCCGCTTCCAACGCGCGCATCGTCATTAGACCGGTGGAGATGATCAAAACATCATTGCCGGTACGCAGGGTTTTGGCTTTGCCGATCTCGAATTTGTAGCCGTATTCGTCCAGCACCAGCGGCACATTTCCGCGTAGCAAACGCATGTAGACGGGCCCTTGGTGAGCGGCGATGGCAGGCACTGCCTGTTCGATCTCGAGCGCGTCGCACGGGTCGACGATCATCAGGTTGGGCATGGCACGGAAGATCGCCAGGTCGTCCGTGGCCTGGTGGCTTGGGCCGTAACCGGTGGTGAGGCCGGGCAAGCCGCAGACGATTTTGACGTTGAGGTTTTCCTCGGCAATCGCCATGCAGATGAAGTCATAGGCGCGGCGGGAGGCGAATACGGCATAAGTCGTGGCGAAGGGTACGAAGCCTTCCCGGGCCATCCCCGCTGCTGCGCTCATCAACAACTGCTCGGCCATGCCCATTTGATAAAAACGATCCGGGTGGGCCTTGGCGAAAATGTGCAGGTCGGTGTACTTGGACAAGTCGGCGGACATGCCCACGATGTCTGAACGCTGATCCGCCAGCGCGGCTAACGCATGGCCAAAAGGTGCTGAGCGGGTGGCCTGGCCTTCAGAGGCAATCGAAGCGATCATCGCCGAGGTGGTCAGGCGCTTTTTTGGCGGCTTGATCAATGAAGTCGGCGTGTTGGTTGCGTTGCTCATTGGTTTTTTCCTTCTTCAAGATTGCTCAGTGCCAGATCCCATTCGTGCTCTTCCACACGGATGAAGTGGGTCTTCTCGCGGTTTTCGAGGAAGGGCACGCCTTTACCCATTTTGGTGTCGCAGATGATGACTCGCGGTTGCGTGCCGGGATGGTTGCGCGCGGCATCGAATGCGGCGACCAGTGCCTCCAGGTCATTGCCATCGACCCGTTGGGTGAACCAGCCAAATGCCTGCCAGCGATCAACGATCGGTTCGAACGAGAGGATTTCGCTGGAGTAGCCATCGGCTTGCTGGTTGTTGACGTCGACTATGGCAATCAGGTTGTCGAGCTTCCAGTGCGAGGCCGACATCACCGCTTCCCAGGTCGAGCCTTCATTCAGTTCGCCGTCCGACAGCAAGTTGTAGACGAAGGAAGATGAACCTTTGCGCTTGAGGCCCAGGCAGGCCCCGACCGCGATGCCCAGGCCCTGACCCAGCGAACCGCCGGTGATTTCCATGCCCGGGGTGTAGGTCGCCATGCCCGACATCGGCAGCCGGCTGTCATCCGATCCGTAGGTTTCCAGCTCATCGAGCGGGATGATTTGCGCTTCGATCAACGCTGCGTACAGCGCAATCGCGTAGTGACCGATGGAGAGGTAGAAGCGGTCTCGCTCCTCCCACTGCGGATTTTCCGGCCGATAGTTCAGTGCGTGAAAGTAGGACACTGCCAGCAGGTCGGCGGCACCAAGGGCCTGGCCGACATAGCCCTGGCCCTGGACTTGACCCATTTGCAGCGCGTGCCGACGAATGTTGTGGGCGCGCTCCACCAGGGTTTTGGATGAGGCGTATGAAAGATGGGTAGTCATGCTAAAAACTCCGTTAAATCAACGATTGACCAGGGCGGCGGGAATGCGCAGCACCAACAAAGCTCCGCTCACCAGTACGCCGGTGATGAGATACATGCCGATGGCGCTGGAGCCGGTGAGGGTGGTGATCCAGCCGATCAGGTAAGGCGAGCAGAAGCCGGCGAGGTTGGCGAAGCTGTTGACCGCCGCGATGCCTGCGGCGGCAGACACGCCACCGAGCAACGTGGTGGGTAACATCCAGAACATCGACGTCGCGGCCAGAATTCCGGAAGCGGCCAGGCAAAGACTCAGAATGGAGAGCGTCACATTTCCCCCCATCATTGCCGCCAGAGTCAGTCCGATGGCACCCGTGATCATCGGTATGATGAGGTGCCAGCGGCGCTCGCGATGTTTGTCGCCACTGCGTCCGGCATACAGCATGGCCACAATTGCGCAGAGGTAGGGCAGGCTGGTCAGCACGCCGATCTTCATCGGGTCGGACACCCCTGCGTTACGCACCAGGGTCGGCAGCCAGAAGGTGATTGCGTACTGGCCCATCACCACACAGAAGTAGATGGCGGCCAATAGCCAGAGACGACGGTCACGGATGAATTCACCTACAGAGGCGTGTGTGACTTTTTTCTGGTCATCCTCGGCCAGCTCGCGGCTGATCAGCGCTTTTTCGTCGTCGTTGAGCCAGTTGGCTTGATGCACGCCATCCTTGAGATAGCTCAACACCAGAAGTCCAACCACGACCGTGGGCACGGCCTCCAGTACGAACATCCATTGCCATCCCGCCCAGCCATGCATCCCTGCGAAGTGGGTCATGATCCAGCCGGAGAGGGGGCCGCCCACCATGCCTGACAGCGGAATGGCGACGAACCACAACACGGTCATGCGGGCACGACGGTAGGATGGAAACCAGTAGGTCAGATACAACAACAGACCCGGCGCCAGGCCGGCTTCGGCAATGCCAAGCAGAAAGCGCAAGGCGTAGAATTGCCAGGCGGTTTCGACGAAGGCGAACAGAGCAGACACAATGCCCCAGGTGATCATGATGCGCGCGATCCAGACCCGCGCACCGACCTTGTGCAGGATGATGTTGCTGGGGACTTCGCAGAGGAAATAGCCGATGAAGAACATGCCCGCGCCCAGCCCGTAGACCGTTTCGCTGAGCGCCAGATCGTTCATCATTTGCAGCTTGGCAAAGCCGACGTTGACCCGGTCCAGATAGGCGCACAGGTAGCACAGCATCAGGAACGGCATCAGGCGCCACGCGGTTTTCCGGTAGGCGTTGGAGCGCACGGTCGAAACCGCTTCGAGCGACAGGGTTGTCATGATGGTCCGATCTCTTGTTTTTATTGACCGCCAGGCTATAAAGCCTGGCTGCGTCGTCGATCCAGAACCGCACGGGCCGCGTAGGCCCGCCAGGTATCATCAGTGAATCAGCATGCCGCCGTTCACATCCAGCGTGATGCCAGTCAGATAGGAGGAAAGGTCACTGGCCAGGAACAGGGCCGCGTTGGCGACGTCCTGCGCTTCACCAAGACGCCCTAACGGAATGCCGTCGATGATCGCGTGGCGGCGTTCGTCCTGCATCAGGCCGCCGGTGATGTCGGTGTGAATCAAACCAGGTGCAATGGAGTTGACGCGAATCTTGTCCGGCCCCAGTTCTCGTGCCATGGCTTTGCCCAGACCCAGCACACCCGCTTTGGCGGCACTGTAATGCGGGCCACCGAAAATCCCGCCGCCACGTTGCGCGGAGACCGAGGACATGCAGACGATGCTGCCGCAAGACTGTTGACGCATGATCGGGATCACCGCCTGCGACATGAGCAAGGTGCCGCGCAGGCTGACGTCCAGTACCTTGTCGTAATCGCAAGGGCGAATGTCCAATGTCTTGAGGGGCTGGGTGATGCCGGCGTTGTTGACGAGGATGTCGATGCGGCCGAACTGTTCGATGATTTTGGCAACGGCCGACTGAACCTGCGATTCGTCAGCAACGTTGGCTGCAAGACCGAGATGTCCTTCACCCAGGGAAGCAGCGGCATCACGGGCGGCGGATTCATCCAGATCGAGGATCACGACGTGTGCACCCTGTTGCGCAAAGGTGGTCGCTGTAGCGCGGCCAATGCCACGTGCGGAAGCTGCACCGGTGATGATCGCGACTTTGCCTTGAAGAAGCATGGAAGAGTACCTCTGATTGTTTTTATTGGGTCGACCCACAATGAATCGATGACTCAGCTTGGTCCCCAGGCATGCCTTGAGCAATAACGTGAATGTCACTCGATGCTGAAAAAAATTCAGCACTCGTCAATCCGGTTATCGGGTGTTTGAATAGGAAGAACCCCGGTTCATGTCACTTGCAGCGGAATAACATAATGATGCGTTCACCCGGCGACGCGCCTCCGATACTGCCACCCCTGAAAGCCATTCAGGCCTTCGAGCAGACGGCCCGATTCGGCAACGTTGCCCGCGCCGCGGAACTGCTCGACCTGACGCCCTCGGCGGTCAGCCACCAATTGGCCAAACTGGAGGCGATGATCGGCCGGCAGTTGTTCTTGCGAACGGCGCGGGGCGTGACACTCACACCGGTCGGCGAGCAATACCTCAAGGAAGTGTCTGGCATCCTCCACAGTCTCGCGATAGCGACCGAACGTGCCGCCAGTGATGTCAGCCTGGACTGCCTGCGGTTGCACTCGTCGCCCAGTTTCGGTCTGTTGTGGCTGATGCCGCGCCTGGAGCAGTTCCGGGAAAGTCATCCGGATATCCAGCTCAACCTGTCGTGCTCCTACGAGTCGCTGCACTTCAGTCGAGACAAGATCGATGTCGATATTCGCCATGGTTTGCCCAACTGGCCAAGCTTCGAAGTGCGGACAGTGAGAGACGAAAAAATTGCAGTGATGGCGTCACCGAAACTGCTGGAAAAGCGCCCTGTGCGCAGTATTGTCGATTTGCTGGACAGCAACCTGATCATGTCGGAGGCGACGCTGATCAAGTGGCCGCAGTTGTTCGCGCAGCATGGCGTCTCCCGCCCGGATAAACCCTATACCCTGAGCTTCGACCGTTCGTATATGACACTGGAAGCTGCAAGCCATGGGCTTGGTTTTGCCCTAGAAAGTACCTTGCTCGCCCAGGACTACCTCGCTCGGGGCGTATTGGTTGAAGTGGCACCGGAGCTGAGCGCGCCTATTACGGCGCACCATCTGGTATTTCCCCGGGCCCATTCCAATTTTCCAAGGGTGCGGCGGTTCCTGGAATGGATGCAAAAGGAATTGGGACATGATTTTGCGTACTGATTGCAACATCAAGTCCGATGTACCGAGGCGCCCGTAGCGCATCACGATGACCAAGGGGTTGCTGCATGAGCAGGGAAATGCGAGCAGCTGAACTAAAAGCTGACCGGTTGGTCAGGATGTGTGGTTGCTCTTCTCCCATTACGAGGATCCCCCCATGCACAACTACACCGTGGAATACATCTTCAACGGTGAGCCCCGAACTCACACGTTCGAACTCAACCAGCCTCGGCTGCCCGTGTATGAGGCGGCGATGCACCTGCTACAGCTGCATTTGGGGGATGCCGAGAACAGCCTGGTCATGCCCACTGCGGATTCGACGCCGGAGGAGATTTTAGAGCAGGCGGAACGGGTAGGGCTGACGCGGATCGAGGTTGTTGGTCTTGCTGGTTGAGGTCTGGCGCAATCACATTAAGGGCGCTTCCTTGGGAGGCGCCCTTTTTGCTGTTCGAACTTATAAAAAATGGATCCGCTATTTAGCCACAGGCACCGCCAACCACTGCTCCAGAACCTTCTGATAATTCCCCGTCACCTTGGCCAGATGCAGCCACTGATCGACATACAACTTCCAGCTGATGTCATCCCGCGGCAGCAGGTAGGCCTTCTCCCCATATTGCATGAACCGGGTGGGATTGACCGCGCACAATCCGGGTTTGAGTTTCTGCTGGTACAGCGCTTCCGAAGCATCAGTGATCATCACGTCGGCCTTCTTGTCGAGCAGCTCCTGGAAGATGGTCACGTTGTCATGCAGGCGCAATTGCGCTTTGGGCAGGAAGGCGTGGACGAAGGCTTCGTTGGTGCCGCCGGCCGGTTCGACCAGGCGTACCGCCGGCTGGTTGATTTGCTCGATGGTCTGGTACGACGCCTGCTCTTCGCAGCGCACCAGCGGAATCTTGCCGTCGACATCCAGGGTGGTGCTGAAGAAGGCTTTTTTCTGGCGCTCCAGCGTGACCGAGATCCCGCCGACCGCGATGTCGCATTTGCCCGCCAGCATGTCGGGCATCAGGGTTTTCCAGGTGGTCTGCACCCACTCGACCTTGACGCCGAGGCTGTCGGCCAGCGAGCGGGCCATGGCGATGTCGATTCCCGAGTATTCGCCGTCATCGGCCTTGGAGGTATAGGGTTTGTAGTCGCCCGTGGTACAGACGCGCAATTGGCCCTGCTGGATGACGGAGTCCAGGTGCGATGGGCTTTGTGCTGCCTGAGCGCCGGTGGATAGGGCGAGCAGGCCGCCGAGCAGCATCGCGCTTTTGATTTTTTTCATTGTTATTGGGCTTTGGATTGGAGTGTCGACGGAGTGTAGTGAATTGGTTTGTCGACTTGAAGAACTGGATACTCCAATCAGGTGTGTTTATTGGCGGGTCGTAGGCTTTGACGACGACGCGACCGTGGCGCCACCGCAATTGATATACGAAGAAGACTTCAGCCAACGCTGGTCCGGATAGTAAGAGAACAGCAACTGCCCATCCTTCATCGAGTCGATCAGCTTGTGCGCAATGGCCGGTCGTACCGCCGGGCAGCCCAGGCTTCGCCCGATTCGTCCGTTCGCCCGTGCAAGTACGGGGCTGACATAAGGTGCGCCGTGGATAACGATCGCCCGGTCAAACGCGTTGTCGTTGAAACCCGGCTCCAGTCCTTCCATGCGCAACGAGTAACCGTTCTGCCCGACATAGCTCGCCTGGGTGCGGTACAGGCCGAGGCTGGTGGCAAAACTTTCGTTCTGATTGGAGAACTTGACCGCCATGTTCTCGCCGCTGTTGCGACCGTGGGCCACCAGTTCGTGGAACAGCAACTTGCGCTTCTTCAGATCGAATACCCACAGCCGCTGTTCGGTGGAGGGCAGTGAATAATCGATCACTGCTAGTCTTTGCACCGGGGCTTTGCCTTGGGCGATGCTACATTGGGAGGCGCGTACCGCCAGTCCAATGACTTTGGCATTAGCCTGGGGAGCCGCTTTGATCAGCGCAGCTTCAAGCGAATCGGCGTAGGCTGCCGATACTGGGATGGAGGTCAGCAGCAGGGCCGTGATTGCCATGCCAAAGCGGTGTAGCGCCATAATCGGGTCTCATCAGATAGTTTCGAGTCTAGCAGTGTGTGGGATGCTAGCTGTTGAATGCGGAGATTAAGGATTATCCATGGTGCAGTTAACAAGGTTATTCGTCATAAGCCGCGTGTTTTTTATGGTCTTTCTGATCAGCGGTGCAGCGCAGGCGCAAACGTCGCCGATTATGCTGTCATCTCCCGCTGGCGACATGATCGAGGCGGCACCTGATGACATCGTCGCCCAGGCGATTCAGGCCGAGCTGGCGCCGCTGGCGACTGCGTTCCCGCCGCTGCTCACCTCGCCGCGTCATCAGCGGGTGGATGTGAACCGGGTAGTGATGGATTTTTATAGTCATCGCGGTTATCGCGCCGCCTGGTCCCGCGACAGCGACGTTGCCCAGTTGTTGAAAAGCCTGGGCGATACCCAGGTCGACGGGCTCGATCCCGCGGATTTTCGCATTGCCGAGCTGGCCGGGGCGCAAACTTTCATGCAGTCCATGGTGCCCACCCCGGCCCAGCGTGCTGCGTTCGACATGGCGGCCACCCATACCTTCATTACGGCGTTGCTGCAGTTGCGGCGCGGCAAGGTCGACCCCTCGCGACTGGACATGCATTGGAACTTCGACCCTGTCGGCGTCGATCCCCGCGAAGACGTGAATCATTTTTTCGCCGCACTCGATAACCACGATGTGGCGCGGGCGTTTGCTCAAGCGCCGCCACAAGAAACGGTGTATGGCAGCTTGCGCACAGGCCTGGCGCAATTGCGCAAAGTGCGGGACATGGGTGGCTGGCCGAAGGTTGCCGAAGGCCAGTCGCTCAAGCCCGGCATGGATAACGCTACGGTGGCGCAGTTGCGGGCCCGTTTGGTGGCGGGCGGCTATCTGGCTGCGCAACACCCGCCGCGCACGATCTACGACGACGCCGTTATCGCTGCGGTGAAGAAGTATCAATCCGAGCAATACCTGGGGGCGGACGGTGTGGCGGGGGCGGCGACGCTGGCGGCCTTGAACGTGCCCGTCGAGGCGCGGATCGACCAGGTCCGGGTGAATATGGAGCGCGCACGCTGGTTGCTGTACAAGCTGCAGGGCACGTTCGTCATCGTGGATATCGCCGGCTACAAAGTGGCGCTCTACCGCGACGGCAAGGCGATATGGCGTTCACGGGTACAGGTCGGCAAGCCGTTCCGCAGTACGCCGGTGTTCCAGTCCGAGATTACCTACGTCACGTTCAACCCGACCTGGACGGTTCCGCCGACGATCCTGGTCCAGGATATGTTGCCCAAGATTCGCAGCAATCCTGGCTACCTGGCCGCCAACCGCATCCGGGTCCTGGATCGCGAAGGCCATGTGCTCGATCCGGCCGGCGTCGACTGGGACAACCCGCGCGGCCTCACCCTGCGCCAGGATGCCGGCGCGGAAAACTCGCTGGGCCAGGTGGTGATCCGGTTTCCCAACGACTATGCGATTTATCTCCATGACACACCGCATCGGGAGCTGTTTGCCAAGCCCTTCCGCGCCACCAGTTCTGGCTGCATACGGGTGGAAAACCCGCTGCAACTGGTTGAGCTACTGTTCAATGATCCGGTTCGCTGGAATGCCGCCGGGATCCAGGCCCGGTTGGCCAACGGCAAAACCGAAAACATCAGGCTTCCGGTCAAGGTGCCGGTGTTGTTGGCGTACTGGACGGTCGACCTGAGTAACGATGGTCGGGTCATGTTCAAACCCGACATCTACGGGTACGACTCGGCGGTACTTCGGGGCTTGAACAGGCCTTCGCAGCTGCCCGTCCTGGATTGGCAGCGAGCAGGCAGCCCCGCAGTCGTAGCGGGGAAAAACCAACAGTAACCAGGAAAGGTGCTGGATTTAAAAGCGTTACAGGAGGGAATCTGAAGATGGATGTTGCGCAAAAAAAACCGTCATTTTCTACACGTCAGCCTGATGTGCATGACTTCGATGAGTGTCGCAATATTCAAAAAGGTCCGGTGTTCATCATTGCATCGGGGGCCTCCGCGAAAGATTTTCCGCTGGAGAAGTATGCCGACGTTCCGATGATTACCATGAACGGGGCTATTTCGATGTTCATCGAGCCTGACATCAAACCGTTCTTTTACGCCTGCACGGACGACGCCTTTTGCCGGCAACAGCCTTATCTGTTTGCTGAAGCCATGCGCCTCAGTCAGCGCATAGCGTTGTGGAAAGACCTCATCAGGTATGAAGCGCTGATGCCTGAGGGCGAGCTTTATTTGCTGACGCCGGCGCCCAAACTCACGTGGAGCGAGGTGATTTTCCGGCCGGATAAAGAACTCATCAGAAGACGAAAATTAGGCACTGGCCGCAATCGCAGCCTGGGTTTCAGCAAAAACCTCAAGCGCGGCTTTTTTGATGCCCGCACGGTGGCCTACCTGGCGTTGCAAATCGCCTATCACCTGGGGTTCAACCAGGTGTTTCTGGTAGGCGTCGACCTGGATCAGTCGGCGGGTCGTTTTTATGAGCAGCCAGGGAACCTTGTGTCGCCTTGCAACCTCGACGAACACTTTCATACGAGAATCCTGCCCTCGTTCGAGATAATGTCGCAGCACGTCATTGATGAAGATTTTCAGGTCTACAACCTCTCCCAATCGTCGCGGATCCCCGATGAACTGGTGCCCCGGGTGACGTTGGATCAGATCGACAGGATGATTTGAACAGGCTCACCGTCAACAGCACGCATCGGTCATAGGGACCGTCAACCGTTCGGCACTTGCAGCCGGGAAGCAATGAAGCGTCGCCTAAGCTTTGATTTGACCGGAAATTTCTCCGGCGCTTGCAAGGAAGGTGTGGCATGACTTCATTAAAGTTCGGCGCGTCCATCCTGTTGGTCTGCCTGGCAGGCTGTGCAACCAGCAGCAGTTCCTATGAACCGCCGCCGGTGCCGACATCGGCGGTGACGCTTGATGATGGGCAAATCCACAGCACATTGGAGGGCAGGAAATTCTATGGGACTACCCGAGAAGGCAGTCATCCTTACTCCATGAGTTTTGCGCCTGGCGGTGTAGAAATATTCGAGATGGCCCCCAACAAACCCGAAAAGGAAAAATGGACGCTGAAAGACGGCGTGGTGTGTATCGAAGCCAAAGGCTATCCAACGGAATGCAGCCAGGTGAAGGTGGCCAATAACGAATATTGGTTTGTCGATCCGAAGAGCGGGAAAGTCAACGCGCACCTGAAACTCACGCCTTGAGGGTCATGCTGGTGCAGGAATGGGGTGTAAGGCACGCCCGTTCCTCGCCTTCAAGCCTTGCCCACTTCGTCGCGCAAAAACGCCAACCAGCGCCCGCTGCAACGCGGTCAGCGCACCTTCGCGGCTGATCTACGCCAGCTCCGTCGGCGATAGGTCGGGCAGGTCGGTGTACACGCTGTGCTCGGGCAATACTGCCGAAACCGGCAGCACTGACACGCCCAAGCCGCAAACGGCCGCCGCCTGAATGCCTGTCAGGCTATGACTTCCAGAGGCAATCCGCCATGGCCGCTGTGCCCGTATTGCCAGCGTCATGGGTAATGCCGACATTGTTTTTTTGAAGAACCACGGGGTGATCATTGCCGCGCCGACCATCGCCGAGGCCTGGGACGATCTGTATTACCTGGAGCGCGCCGCCCAGGTCCAGTTGATGGCGATGGCGACCGGGCGCGAGCTCAAACCGGTACCTCACGAGATTGCCCAGCGGGCTTACGAGCAAAGCGTTTATTCGTTCAGCTACCCGTCCCGCCACCCGTACCACCGGTTCCACCTCCTGCGGACCCCGTGCCGCCGCCCGCGCCGGAGTTCGAACCGCTGGTGCCGCCACTGCTGCCGGTGTCGCCACCCGAGTCCGTGCGATTACCGCTTGAAGGCTCGCCGGGGGTGTTATCCGGGGGCGTGGTCGGTGCGCTGGTGGCGCCGGATTGGGTCCCGGTCGCATCGGCACCATCGCCCGACCCTGCAAACGTGGCCGCTGCCGCCACCGATAACAATCCGGCCAATAACAACGAAGTGATTTTGCTGTTCATCATGGTAGGTCTCCAAAAGAAGAGTCGTTACCTGATGTTGGTGTGAGGGGGCAGAAGTAGGTGCCGATTGGATGACGAGTGGTGGTGGGGGCCATTCATCAACAATGAGCGACTGCTGACGCAACCGCCGAAACGTGGAGATGTCACACGCTAGGGGGGCCCCCTAGACACCCCGCCCTCAGGAGCGTTGGCCCATGAAGAATTTGCGAATCGCGACGTTCAACGTCAACGGCATGCGCGCCAGGCTGCCGAACCTGCTGGCCTGGCTGGAGCGAGAACAACCGGACATTGCCTGCCTGCAGGAGCTCAAGTCCGTGGACTCCGCGTTCCCCGCCGCTGAGCTTGAGGCCGCTGGCTACGGCTCGATCTGGCAAGGCCAGTCGTCGTGGAACGGGGTCGCGATTCTGGCGCGGGATGCGCAACCGCTGGAGAGTCGGCGCGGTTTGCCGGGCGATGACAGCGATACCCACAGTCGCTATCTGGAGGCCGCGGTGCACGGCATTCTCGTGGGCTGCCTGTACCTGCCCAACGGCAATCCGCAGCCGGGGCCGAAGTTCGCCTACAAACTGGCGTGGTTCGAACGGCTGATCAGCTATGCCAAGGACCTGCAGAGCAGCGAACACCCGGTGGTGCTGGCGGGTGACTACAACGTGGTGCCGACCGACCTGGACATCTACAACCCGCGATCCTGGCTCAAGGATGCGCTGCTGCAACCGGAAAGCCGCGAGTGTTACCAGCGGTTGCTGGATCAGGGCTGGACCGATTCCCTGCGGCACCTGTATCCGGAGGATCGGCTGTACACCTTCTGGGATTACTTCCGCCAGCACTGGCAGAAAAACTCGGGGTTGCGCATCGATCACCTGTTGCTCAACCCGGCATTGAGCCCCTACTTGCAAGAGGCGGGCGTCGACGCCTGGGTGCGCAACGAACCCCACGCCAGCGACCATGCGCCGACCTGGATTAGACTGGGTACGCGCAAACGGCGCTGATGTTTACCCGGGTGGCGATTGGCTAAATCAATTGTCAGTCGAAGCGGTTTTTCCCTTATACATGGCGGCCAACAGCGCAGAAATCTGCGGCCCCTGCATAAGGATCGAGCAATGAGCGAGCCACGCCTGACCCACCTGGCGTTGTACCTGCAACAGTTGGGCTTCGACGCCCCTCCGGCACCGACCCTGGACACCCTGCGCCTGTTGCAATGGCGGCATACCGGCACCTTTGCGTTTGAAAACCTCACCACCCTGTCGGGCGAACCCGTGCTCATCGATTTGCCGTCCGTGGAGCAAAAAGTCCTGTTCGACGCTCGCGGCGGTTACTGCTATGAACTCAACAGCCTGTACCTGGCGCTGCTGCAAGCGCTGGGCTTCGACGCACGCGGCATCTCCGGCCGCGTCGTCATGGGCCAGCCCGAAGGCGCGTGGACCGCGCGCACGCACCGCTTGAGCCTGGTGACCCTGGACGGTGTGCGCTACATCACCGACGTCGGCTTCGGCGGCATGGTGCCCACCGCACCGCTGAGACTCGATTGCGCGACCGAACAACCCACCCCCCACGAACCCTATCGCATCGAGCCGCATGACGACGGCTACACCCTGCGCGCCAAGGTCGCCGGGGAGTGGAAGGCGATGTACATCTTCGACCTGCAACGCCAGGAAGACATCGACTACGCCGTCGGCAACTGGTACGTCTCGACCCATCCCGAATCGTCGTTCAGAAAACAGCTGATGGTGGCGCGCACGGGGGAAGGCTGGCGCCGTACGCTGAACAACGGCAGCTTTGCGATTCATCGGGTCGGCAGCGAGAGCGAGCGGCGGCAGGTGGCGGATGTAGACGAACTGGTGGCGCTGCTGGAGCGCGAGTTCGGGATTCGCGTGCCGCAGCATGCAGGGTTGAAGAGCGAGCTTGGGCGGTTGATCGAGCCCGCATAGGCGGCTTATTGCCAGATTGCAGGGGGGCAATCGGGGCGCATGTCGATAATTTGACCGATGAGTTGTATACAACTCTATAGACATTTGTCCTGACTCTTGAATACAGTGTGCGTACAACAAAAACCAGGGAACCCCCCAAACCATGAAAACGCCCTCTGTTTCACACCAACGGCCCGAGGATGAAAATCTCGGGGTCGGCGCGAATATGGCTTACGGCCTGCAACATGTTCTGACCATGTACGGCGGTATCGTCGCGGTGCCTTTGATCATCGGCCAGGCGGCCGGGCTCTCGCCGGCGGACATCGGGTTGTTGATTGCTGCTTCATTGTTTGCCGGAGGCCTGGCGACGTTACTGCAAACACTGGGTCTACCGTTTTTCGGTTGCCAGTTGCCGCTGGTGCAGGGCGTGTCGTTCTCTGGCGTCGCGACCATGGTGGCGATTGTCAGCAGTGGCGGGGAGGGTGGCTTCCAGTCGATTCTTGGGGCGGTGATTGCCGCGTCCCTGATCGGTCTGCTGATCACGCCGGTGTTCTCGCGCATCACCAAGTTCTTCCCGCCGCTGGTGACGGGCATCGTCATCACCACCATCGGCCTGACGCTGATGCCGGTGGCCGCGCGCTGGGCCATGGGCGGCAACAGTCACGCGCCGGACTTCGGCAGCATGGCCAATATCGGCCTGGCGGCGATGACGCTGGTGCTGGTCCTGTTGCTGAGCAAGATCGGCAGCGCGACCATCTCCCGCTTGTCGATTCTGCTGGCCATGGTCATCGGTACGGTGGTCGCGGTGTTCCTCGGCATGGCGGACTTCTCGTCGGTGACTCAGGGCCCGATGTTCGGCTTCCCGACCCCGTTCCACTTCGGCATGCCGACGTTCCACTTCGCGGCGATCCTGTCGATGTGCATCGTGGTCATGGTGACCCTGGTGGAAACATCGGCGGACATCCTGGCGGTCGGTGAAATCATCGGCACCAAGGTGGATTCCAAACGCCTGGGCAACGGCCTGCGTGCCGACATGCTGTCGAGCATGATCGCGCCGATCTTCGGCTCCTTCACCCAAAGCGCCTTTGCCCAGAACGTCGGGCTGGTGGCCGTGACCGGGATCAAGAGCCGCTTCGTGGTCGCCACCGGCGGGTTGTTCCTGGTGATCCTTGGCCTGCTGCCGTTCATGGGCCGGGTCATCGCCGCGGTACCGACTTCGGTACTCGGTGGTGCCGGCATCGTGTTGTTCGGCACCGTCGCCGCCAGCGGCATTCGTACGCTGTCCAAGGTCGACTACCGCAACAACGTCAACCTGATCATTGTGGCCACGTCCATCGGCTTCGGCATGATCCCCATCGCCGCGCCGAACTTCTACGACCACTTCCCGAGCTGGTTCGCCACGATCTTCCACTCGGGCATCAGCTCCTCGGCGATCATGGCCATCGTGCTCAACCTGACCTTCAACCACCTGACCGCCGGCAACTCCGACCAGCAATCGGTGTTTGCGGCGGGTACCGAACGGGTCCTGCATTACCAGGACCTGGCGGCCTTGCGCGAAGGGGATTATTTCAGCGAAGGCAAGCTGCACGACTGCGACGGCAAGGAGATTCCGGTGGTCGAGGCAGAGCATGGACATGCCGAGCCGCGGGCGGCGCATGCGAAAAGCAGTGAGCATGTGTGATTGAAAGAGGCGTCCTTCGGGACGCCTTTTTCGCAACTGACAAGCGCCGGCCCCCTGTGTAGGAGCTGGCTTGCCAGCGAAGGCGTCTACAAGGGCGGTGCAAGGCTCGAGGCCGCCTTCGCTGGCAAGCCAGCTCCTACAGGGGGCGAGACGTATCACGCATTTTCTACTGGCCACAAAAAAGCCCCCGAACCTTTCGATTCGGGGGCTTTTCGATCTTGCTGTCTGGCTCCACGACCTGGACTCGAACCAGGGACCCAGTGATTAACAGTCACTTGCTCTACCAACTGAGCTATCGCGGAATGCCGTGTATGTTACTGATTCAAAAAGAGAAGTCAAGCATCTGTTGGCGATCGGACGGTTTCGACGGGACGGACGGTGGTTTATCGGTCATTGACGGTTACCAGAATGGCCCCGGAGGTCTACCATGGCGGCCCGGAAGTGGTTACACGCGCTGCCGGCCATTCGCCGAAAAGGTACGCGCCATGAATCACCCAGTCCTCACGCCTCGCCACCACGAGGTGCTTGCATGAGCATCGCTCAGATCAGTCTGCCCAAAGGGGTCGGCCCGCACGCGGAGAAGTTGTTCGACGCGATCACCCAGGCCAGCACCGCTGACGAATTGAACCGCGCCGGTGGCAAGGCCGAAGGCTTTGTCCTCGGCCTGGAAAGCACCAAGGCGATCAAAAGCCAGGTCGCCGAATCGCTGTATGTGGCCTATGACGATGCCGCCAGCCAGCGAGCCACCGAACTGGCTTAACCGCCGAAGGTCAGGGTGCCGAGCATCAGTTTGGCGTACAGCATCGTCGCGGCCAGTTGCACCAGCCACAAGGCCAGGCCGCCGAGGAAGACGCCAGCGGCCACTTGCATCACCAGGTTGTTCCCGCGTTTGGCCGGGGTGCGCGGGACGAAGGCATCCAGGTCATCCAGGTCATCGCGCTCAGCGCGTAGGTCATCGTTTTTCATGTGGGCTCTCATCAAAATGCTCGGGTATACATAAAACCCTGTAGGAGCCCGGCTTGCCGGCGAAGGCGTCTTCATGGGCACCGCAAGGCTCGAGGCCGCTTTCGCTGGCAAGCCAGCTCCTACAGGGATCATCTGTGTGCAGATGAATTGTGGTCAATGCCAAATCCCTGTGTAGGAGCCGGCTTGCCGGCGAAGGCGTCTTCATGGGCGATGCATGGCTTGAGGCCGCCTTCGCTGGCAAGCCAGCTCCTACAGGGATCATCTGTGTGCAGATGAATTGTGGTCAATGCCAAATCCCTGTGTAGGAGCCGGCTTGCCGGCGAAGGCGTCTTCATGGGCGATGCATGGCTTGAGGCCGCTTTCGCTGGCAAGCCAGCTCCTACGAAGGGCAGATGTGTGCAGTCTAGAGCGCTTGCCTGGCGGGTTGAAAATTATCTGGGCCAAATAAAAACGGGAAGCCCGAAGGCTTCCCGTTTCACATCGCCAAGCTGATTCAAATCACCTGAACGATCGCATCCGTCACCACGTCGATGTTGCTCTGGTTCAATGCCGCGACGCAGATACGGCCAGTATCCAGGGCGTAGATGCCGAACTCGTTGCGCAGGCGGGTCACTTGCTCGACGGTCAGGCCGGAGTAGGAGAACATGCCGCGCTGGCGACCGACGAAGCTGAAATCACGCTGGGGCGCTTTCTTGGCCAGCAGGTCGACCATCTGGGTGCGCATGCCGCGAATCCGCAGGCGCATTTCGGCCAGTTCTTCTTCCCACTGCGCGCGCAATTGCGGGCTGTTCAGTACGGCGGCGACAATGCTGGCACCGTGGGTCGGCGGGTTGGAGTAGTTGGTGCGGATCACGCGTTTGACCTGCGACAGCACGCGGGCGCTTTCTTCTCTCGATTCGCTGACGATCGACAGGGCGCCCACGCGCTCGCCGTACAACGAGAACGATTTGGAGAACGAGCTGGAGACGAAAAAGGTCAGGCCCGATTCGGCGAACAGGCGCACGGCAGCCGCGTCTTCGTCGATGCCATCGCCAAAGCCCTGGTAGGCCATGTCGAGGAACGGCACGTGGCCCTTGGCTTTCACCACCTCCAGCACGTTGTTCCAGTCCGCCGGGCTCAGGTCGACGCCGGTCGGGTTATGGCAGCAGGCATGCAGCACAATGATCGAACCGGACGGCAGGGCGTTCAGGTCTTCCAGCAGGCCGGCACGGTTGACGTCGTGGGTCGCGGCGTCGTAGTAGCGGTAGTTCTGCACCGGGAAGCCGGCGGTTTCGAACAGCGCGCGGTGGTTTTCCCAGCTCGGGTCGCTGATTGCCACGACGGCGTTCGGCAGCAGTTGCTTGAGGAAGTCGGCACCGATTTTCAGGGCGCCAGTACCGCCGACGGCCTGGGTGGTGATGACGCGACCGGCAGCGATCAGCGGCGAGTCATTGCCGAACAGCAGTTTCTGCACGGCCTGGTCATAGGCTGCGATGCCGTCGATCGGCAAGTAGCCTCGGGAAGCATGTTGAGCGACGCGAATCGTCTCGGCTTCGACAACGGCGCGCAGGAGTGGAATTCGCCCCTCCTCGTTGCAATAAACACCGACCCCCAGGTTGACCTTGTTGGTACGGGTATCGGCGTTGAATGCTTCGTTGAGGCCCAGGATTGGATCGCGTGGTGCCATTTCGACAGCGGAGAACAGGCTCATTTTTGCGGCGGCTCTGAATGGAGAGTGGAGGGACGTGTCGCGCTCCAGCCGAATGCACTAGAGCGGTGCACAAACGGGGAGCTAGTATAGAGGCCATCACTGATGTAACGCGACAGGCATTTCGGCTTTTGACGTAGGTTTTGCCGAATATTTTTCGATCGATCGTCGATTGCTTGCGTCAAAGACTTCAAGGGTTGTAGGACGTTTGCCTTGAAAGCGCGGGCAATCGGCGCCACATTGAGCACAATCCCAGTTTTTTCCTCGGGCGACATCGGTCGTTTGCGGTCTTTTTCGTTGCTGTCCGGTTTGCCCGGCCAGGCGCGAACCCAGAGGTTTTGTATGTCTGAATTCCAGCTAGTCACCCGCTTCGAGCCCGCCGGCGATCAGCCGGAAGCCATCCGCCTGATGGTCGAGGGCATCGAAGCCGGGCTGGCGCACCAGACGTTGCTGGGTGTGACCGGCTCGGGCAAGACCTTCAGCATCGCCAACGTCATCGCCCAGGTGCAGCGCCCGACCCTGGTGCTGGCGCCGAACAAGACCCTGGCCGCGCAGTTGTACGGCGAATTCAAGGCGTTCTTCCCGAACAACGCGGTGGAATACTTCGTTTCGTACTACGACTACTACCAGCCCGAAGCCTACGTACCGTCCTCGGACACCTTCATCGAGAAAGATGCTTCGATCAACGACCACATCGAGCAGATGCGTCTGTCCGCCACCAAGGCGCTGCTCGAGCGCAAGGATGCGATCATCGTCACCACGGTGTCGTGCATCTACGGTCTGGGTAGCCCGGAAACCTATTTGAAGATGGTGCTGCATGTGGATCGTGGCGACAAACTCGATCAGCGTGCGCTGCTGCGCCGGCTCGCCGACCTGCAATACACCCGCAACGATATGGAGTTCGCCCGCGCGACCTTCCGGGTGCGCGGCGATGTCATCGATATCCACCCGGCGGAATCGGATTTCGAAGCGATCCGCATCGAGTTGTTCGACGACGAAGTCGAGAGCCTGTCAGCCTTCGATCCGCTGACCGGCGAAGTGATCCGCAAGCTGCCGCGGTTCACCTTCTACCCGAAAAGCCACTACGTGACGCCGCGGGAAACCCTGCTGGGTGCCGTGGAAGGGATCAAGGTCGAGCTGCAGGAGCGACTGGACTACCTGCGGTCCAACAACAAGCTGGTGGAGGCCCAGCGCCTGGAGCAGCGCACCCGTTTCGACCTGGAGATGATCCTCGAGCTGGGTTACTGCAACGGCATCGAAAACTACTCGCGCTACCTGTCGGGCCGTGAATCCGGCCAGGCGCCGCCGACCTTGTTCGACTACCTGCCGGCGGATGCCTTGCTGGTGATCGACGAGTCCCACGTCAGCGTGCCGCAGGTCGGCGCGATGTATAAGGGCGACCGCTCGCGCAAGGAAACCCTGGTGGAATACGGTTTCCGCCTGCCGTCGGCGCTGGATAACCGGCCGATGCGGTTCGACGAATTCGAACACATCAGCCCGCAGACGATTTTTGTCTCGGCGACGCCGGGCAATTATGAGGCGGAACATGCCGGTCGCGTGGTCGAGCAGTTGGTCCGGCCGACGGGACTGGTGGACCCGCAAATCGAAATCCGCCCGGCGCTGACCCAGGTCGACGATCTGCTCTCGGAAATCTCCAAGCGCGTGGCGCTGGAAGAGCGGGTGCTGGTGACCACGCTGACCAAGCGCATGTCCGAAGACTTGACCGATTACCTGGCCGACCACGGCGTGCGCGTGCGATACCTGCACTCGGACATCGACACCGTGGAGCGGGTCGAGATCATCCGCGATCTGCGCCTCGGCACCTTCGATGTGCTGGTGGGGATCAACCTGCTGCGTGAAGGCCTGGACATGCCGGAAGTCTCGCTGGTGGCGATTCTCGATGCGGACAAGGAGGGCTTCCTGCGTTCCGAGCGCTCGCTGATCCAGACCATCGGCCGCGCGGCGCGCAATCTCAATGGCCGGGCGATTCTGTATGCGGATCGGATCACCGGGTCCATGGAGCGGGCGATCGGCGAGACCGATCGGCGTCGCGACAAGCAGATCGCGTTCAACCTGGCCAACGGCATCACGCCCAAGGGTGTGTTCAAGGACGTGGCCGACATCATGGAAGGCGCCACCGTGCCGGGTTCGCGCAGCAAGAAGCGCAAGGGCATGGCCAAGGCCGCCGAGGAAAGTGCCAGGTACGAAGCCGAACTGCGCTCGCCGGGCGAAATCGCCAAGCGCATCAAGGCCCTGGAAGAGAAGATGTACCAGCTCGCCCGCGACCTGGAGTTCGAAGCGGCGGCGCAGATGCGTGATGAAATCAGCAAGTTGCGGGAGCGGTTGATTACGGTTTGAGTTGTGCGGTGAATGTGAGGGCCTCTTCGCGGGCAAGCCCGCTCCCACAGTGGTTGTGGGTGGACACATAGGGTTTGAACACCTTCAATCACTGTGGGAGCGGGCTTGCCTGCGAAGAGGTTCGTCGAAGCACCGCACCTATCAAATAGTGCGCTTGCCCAGCCGCAACCCCACCTGCAAGCTCCTGACAGGCAACACCCTCCCAAAGCCGATCCCCCCCAATATCGGCTTATATGCCCCACTCACTAGAGCCGGGCAGCCTGCGCCTGTTACCATTCGCCCCCTGTTTTATCTTCGCTTTTCATTCTTTTCGAGACATGCCATGACCACCGTCCGCACTCGCATCGCGCCATCGCCTACCGGGGATCCCCACGTAGGTACCGCTTACATCGCTTTGTTCAACTACTGCTTTGCCAAGCAGCACGGCGGTGAGTTCATCCTGCGGATCGAGGACACCGATCAATTGCGTTCGACCCGCGAGTCCGAACAGCAGATTTTCGACGCCCTGCGCTGGCTGGGCATCGACTGGAGCGAAGGCCCGGACGTCGGCGGCCCGCATGGTCCTTACCGGCAGAGCGAGCGCGGCGACATCTATCAGAAGTACTGCCAGCAGCTGGTCGAGATGGGCCATGCCTTCCCGTGCTTCTGCACCGCCGAAGAGCTGGACCAGATGCGTGCCGAGCAAATGGCCCGTGGCGAAACCCCGCGTTACGACGGCCGTGCGCTGTTGCTGTCCAAGGAAGAAGTGGCTGCCCGCCTGGCCGCTGGCGAACCGCATGTGATCCGCATGAAGGTGCCGAGCGAAGGCGTCTGCGTGGTGCCGGACATGCTGCGGGGCGACGTCGAGATCCCGTGGGATCGCATGGACATGCAAGTGCTGATGAAGACCGACGGCCTGCCGACGTACTTCCTGGCCAACGTGGTCGACGACCATCTGATGGGCATCACCCACGTCCTGCGCGGTGAAGAATGGCTGCCATCGGCGCCGAAGCTGATCCTGCTGTACGAATACTTTGGCTGGGAACAGCCGGAGCTGTGCTACATGCCGCTGCTGCGTAACCCGGACAAGAGCAAGCTGTCCAAGCGCAAGAACCCGACCTCGGTCACGTTCTACGAGCGCATGGGTTTCATGCCGGAAGCCATGCTCAACTACCTCGGCCGCATGGGCTGGTCGATGCCGGACGAGCGCGAGAAGTTCTCGCTGCAGGAAATGGTCGACCACTTCGACCTGAAGCGCGTGTCCCTCGGCGGGCCGATTTTCGACATCGAGAAGCTGTCTTGGCTCAACGGCCAGTGGCTGCGTGACCTGCCGGTGGAAGAGTTCGCTGCGCGCCTGCAAACCTGGGCGCTGAACCCTGAATACATGATGAAGATCGCGCCGCACGTGCAAGGCCGGGTCGAAACCTTCAGCCAGGTGGCACCGCTGGCCGGGTTCTTCTTCGCCGGTGGGGTCAATCCGGACGCCAAGCTGTTCGAATCGAAGAAGCTCTCGGGTGATCAGGTTCGCCAGTTGATGCAGTTGATCCTGTGGAAGCTCGAAAGCCTGCGCCAGTGGGAGAAGGACAACATCACCGCGACGATCCAGGCGGTGGTCGACTCCCTGGAGCTGAAGTTGCGTGACGCCATGCCACTGATGTTCGCCGCGATCACCGGCCAGGCCAGCTCGGTGTCGGTGCTCGATGCGATGGAGATCCTCGGTCCGGACCTGACCCGTTTCCGTCTGCGCCAGGCCATCGACCTGCTGGGCGGCGTGTCGAAGAAAGAAAACAAGGAGTGGGAAAAACTGCTGGGCGCGATTGCCTGATCCTGCGTACCTGAAATTAATGAAATGGCTACCCCCGCCGCCCCCTGTGATCGCCCACTAAGCTTTCACAGGGGGCTCATCGGAGATCATTGCCATGAACAACGTAGCTATCGCCGCCATCGACCTGGGAAAACATACCTTTCACCTGCATGCGCAAGATGATCGTGGGCACGAGGTTTGCCGCAAAAAATTTACACGGGCGGCGCTCACGCAGCATCTGAGCAATCTCGCCCCCTGCACCGTCGTGATGGAAGCCTGTGGCGGCGCCCACTTCATGGCGCAAGAGGTCGCTAGGCTGGGGCATACACCCAAGTTAATTGCCCCTCATCTGGTACGCCCTTATGTGAAAAGCAACAAAAACGACTTCGCTGACGCCGAGGCAATCTGCGAAGCAGCAACTCGCCCGACGATGCGCTTCGTGCCCCCCAAAACCCAGGCCCAGCAGGCGCTGGCTATGCTCAACTCGACCCGTGATGCGTTCATCAAAGACCGCACCGCCACCGTCAACCGGATTCATGCCGCCCTGCTGGAGGTCGGCGTCAGCCTGGCCCCAGGCTTCAAATCCATCAAAGATCTCCCGGCGCTGCTTGAAGCGAGTTCATTTTCAGAATGCATCAAAAAGATTCTGACGACGCTTTATGAGCACTTCGACTATCTGAACGGGCGAATCAAAAACCTGGACAAGGACGTGGAGTGCCAGGCCGCTGAAGATGATCTGGCGGCTCGTTTGATGACCATGCCCTGTGTCGGCCCGATCACCTCCAGCGCCCTGGCTGCCGAGCTCGGTGATGGCAAGCAGTTCAAATGCGGACGAGGTTATGCAGCCTCCATCGGATTGGTGCCCAAACAACATTCCACAGGTGACAAAACCGTGCTTTTGGGCATCAGCAAACGCGGCGATCGAAACCAGCGGCGCCTGCTCATTCAGTGCGCGCGGGTTTATTTGATAAATCTGGAGCATCAGAAAGGCGCTTTGGCGGATTGGGTCCGTCAGCTCTTGGCGTCCCGCCATCACTCCAATCTTGTGGTCTGTGCATTGGCCAACAAGCTGGCACGAATCGCTTGGGCGATTGCGGCCCACCACTCTGAATTCGATGCGGGGCCAGCCGCGATGAACGCCTGACCCCGCTGTCACCCGAGCACCACCTACCTGGTTTTGCGATGCTGGATAACTGATGACGTGAACGGCCAACCGGCCTGACGACAACCCTGAGCTCCTACACGGCTGAAAGGCCGTCAAATTAATTAGGATCGTTGGGCATCGATTCTCATCGAGGCGCGGGGCCATCACCCCACTCAGACGCCGGATAGATGAAAGCAAGCCAAACACGACATCAACAACAGTATTGCAGAAAAGGGGGTAACCATAGATGTAGGAGCCGGCTTGCCGGCGAAAGCGGCCTCGAGCCTTGCGATGCCAGTGAAAACGCTTTCGCCAGCAAGCCGGCTCCTACAGCGATCATTCCTGAACCCCGGTGTTTCCGGGGGGAGGGCGGTAAGTGATTGTTATGTCGGCAAAAAACTTTGAAATATTTCAAAAATAAATTTGACAGGCTTTCGATACGCCCTTAAGATTCGCCCCGTCCTCAGCGATGACATCAACGATGAGGGGCTATAGCTCAGCTGGGAGAGCGCTTGCATGGCATGCAAGAGGTCGACGGTTCGATCCCGTCTAGCTCCACCAATTTACACTTCAAGGCCTGGCCACACCGGCCTTGAAGCGATCAACACTCAGCGTTGATCAGTTGTATAGAAGGGTTTGCGTCCCCTTCGTCTAGTGGCCTAGGACACCGCCCTTTCACGGCGGTAACAGGGGTTCGAGTCCCCTAGGGGACGCCAGTTTTACAGAAGCGATGTTGCAAGATGTCGCTCCGCCGCGAGGCGAAAAATCCGGGGCTTTAGCTCAGCTGGGAGAGCGCCTGCATGGCATGCAGGAGGTCAGCGGTTCGATCCCGCTAAGCTCCACCAATTTTACAGTTCAAGGTCTGGCCACACCGGCCTTGAATCGATCAGCTCTCAGCACTGATCAGTTGTATAGAAGGTTTTGCGTCCCCTTCGTCTAGTGGCCTAGGACACCGCCCTTTCACGGCGGTAACAGGGGTTCGAGTCCCCTAGGGGACGCCACGATTACCCGCTCTGCGGGATTTATAGGGGTCATTCAATCATTGAATGGCCCTTTTGTTTGTCTGGCGTTTGGCCAAATCCCCCTCTTTCTCTCAAACTGTTCTTCAGACCAGCGGTCACATCCACGACTTGCGGAAAATTATTATGAGAATAATATTCTAGTCGTAATATTCGGAGGCAACGATGAACGATAAAAAAGCTCAAACCCGCGAACGCATTCTCAAGGCCGCCAGCACCGCGCTGATCCAGCGCGGCCCGGCCGAACCGAGCGTGGGCGAAGTGATGGGCGCCGCCGGCCTGACCGTCGGCGGTTTCTACGCCCACTTCGACAGCAAGGACGCGATGATGCTGGAAGCGTTCAAGCAATTGCTCAGCCATCGCCGTGGCCTGATTGCCGACATGGATGCCGAGTTGACCGGTGAAGAGCGTCGCGCCCTGGTCGCTGCGTTCTACCTGTCACGCAGGCACCGTGATTCCTCTGAGTCCGCGTGCCCGATCCCGGCGTCTGTCGGCGAGCTGGGCCGGCTGCCGGACGAATTTCGCGTGGCCTTGAATGAGCATGTGGAAATGATGGTCGCGCAGTTGGCGGCCAGCCCCGAAGAGACCGACAAAGCCTTGGCCGACATGGCCTTGATGGTCGGTGGCCTGGCCCTGGCACGCGCGCTGGGGCCGGGCGAGTTGTCCGATCGACTGCTGCGCGCCGCCAAGTCGGCGGTGCTGTGACCTGAAGGCGTTAGCCTGGGGAGTGAGAGCGATGAGCACGTTGAAGTGGGTTCGTGGCGTTAATGGCACTTTGGGCTGGTTCGCACCGAAACTGGTGGCGAGCAAAATGCGACTGGCGTTCATGACGCCGCGGGACCTGCCGCCGCGTGACTGGGAATTGCCGCTGTTGGCCAAATCCGAACGGATCACCTTGCGCTTCGGCCTCTCGGCCTTGCGTTGGGGGCAGGGCCCGGCGGTGTTGCTGATGCACGGTTGGGAAGGGCGGCCGACGCAGTTCGCCAGCCTGATCACCGCGCTGGTCGATGCCGGTTATACCGTGGTGGCCCTGGACGGTCCCGCCCACGGTCGCTCCCCAGGCAACGAAGCGAATCTGGTGCTGTTCGCCCGGGCCATGCTCGAGGCGGCTGCCGAGTTGCCGCCCCTGCAGGCGGTGATCGGGCATTCCATGGGCGGCGCCAGTGCCATGCTCGCCGTGCAGCTGGGCTTGCGTACCGAAACTTTGGTGACCATTGCCGCCCCGGCACGCATCCTCGGGGTGCTGCGCGGTTTCGCGCGGTATGTGCGGCTGCCGCCCAAAGCCCGTTCGGCCTTCATTCGTCAGGTCGAGAGAGACGTGGGCATGCGCGCCGCGACGCTGGATGTCGCGCACTATCAGCTCGACATGCCCGGCCTGATCGTGCATGCCGAAGACGACAATTTTGTCTCGGTCAAGGAATCCCAGCTGATCCACGAAGCCTGGTTCGACAGCCGCCTGTTGCGCCTGGAAGAGGGCGGTCATCAACGGGTGCTGGCCGATCCCCGGGTGATCGATGGCGTGCTGGCACTGCTGTCCGGTCGGAGCCTGCAATCGCGCCAATCGGCCTGAGCATCCGTTACACTCCCGGTCGACATCATCTGACCGGGAGTGGAGCATGGGCTGGGATCGGGCAACGCCGTTTATCATTGATCTGCAAGTGGGCGCCGAGGACATCGACGGGCTGGGTCACGCCAATAACGCGGTGTATGTGACCTGGCTCGAACGCTGCGCCTGGCGTCACTCCCAGCGGCTCGGCCTGGACCTGGTCGAGTACCGGCGGCTGGACCGCGCGATGGCGGTGGTGCGGCACGAGATCGATTACCTGGCGGCCGCCTATGAAGACGACGAGCTGCAATTGGCGACCTGGATCGTCGATTGGGACCAGCGCCTGAAAATGACCCGGCACTTCCAGTTGAAACGCCCCAGCGACAACACCACGTTGCTGCGGGCGCAGACCACCTTTGTCTGTATCGAGTTGTCGACCGGCAAGCCCAAGCGCATGCCGGCGGAGTTTATCGAGGGTTATGGTCCGGCGTTGCAGATGTTGGATACAACCAACATCTGATCATTGTAGGAGCGAGCTTGCTCGCGAAAAACCTGAGAGCGTTGCGTGGAGTCAGGCTGGTCGCGTTATCGTTGACGTCCATCGCGAGCAAGCTAGCTCCTACAGGGGATCTGCGATGTTCTGCAGATTTTCCGCGTAATCCAGTAAACTGCCGCACGTTTTTCGTCGAGTGTGTTTTTCATGCAAATTGCTTTGGCGCCCATGGAGGGGTTGGTCGACAACATCCTGCGGGACGTGCTGACCCGTGTGGGCGGTATCGACTGGTGCGTGACCGAGTTCATCCGGATCAACGACCAGCTGCTCACCCCTGCCTATTACCACAAGTTCGGTCCGGAACTGCTGACCGGCGCCCGGACGGCCTCCGGCGTGCCGTTGCGGGTGCAGTTGCTCGGGTCCGACCCGGTGTGCCTGGCGGAAAACGCCGCGCTGGCCTGCGAGCTCGGTTCCGAGGTCATCGACCTCAACTTCGGCTGCCCGGCCAAGACCGTCAACAAGTCCCGTGGCGGTGCGGTATTGCTCAAGGAACCGGAACTGCTCAACGAGATCGTCGAACACGTGCGTCGCGCGGTGCCGGCGCACATCCCGGTGACCGCCAAGATGCGCCTCGGTTTCGACAGCCCGGACGGTGCCCTGGTCTGCGCCACGGCCCTGGCCGAAGGCGGCGCGGCGCACATTGTGGTGCATGCGCGGACCAAGACCGATGGCTACAAGCCGCCGGCCCATTGGGAGTGGATCCCGCGGGTGCAGGACGTGGTCAAGGTGCCGGTGTTTGCCAATGGCGATATCTGGAGCGTCGAGGACTGGCGCCGTTGCCGCGAAATCAGCGGAGTGGAAGACATCATGCTCGGTCGCGGCCTGGTCTCGCGCCCCGACCTGGCCCGGCAAATCGCTGCCGCGCGCGCCGGTGAGGAAGTGGTCGAGATGACCTGGGCCGAACTGCTGCCGCTGATCCAGGACTTCTGGCTGCAGGCCAAGGCGCAGATGACCGCGCGGCAATCGCCGGGTCGCTTGAAGCAGTGGCTGGCGATGCTGACCCGCAATTATCCCGAAGCGGTAGAGCTGTTCACTGTCCTGCGCCGTGAAACCGAACTGGATCAGGTCTCGCGTTTACTGGGGCTGCAGGTGGCCGAAGCGGCCTGAAAAAAATCTGAAAAACCCCTCTTGAAAACCAGTCAGCGGTCCCTATTTTGGAATTACGCGATGCCGAATTCGGGTCGCGGAGACAAAAAAACTTGCTGATCTGTTTTCAGGAGATTTGAATCATGAGCACTGCATTTTCCATGGCCCCACTGTTCCGTTCCTCGGTGGGCTTCGACCGTTTCAACGACCTGTTCGAAACCGCCCTGCGCAACGAACCAGGCAGCACCTATCCACCCTACAACGTGGAAAAACACGGCGACGACCAATACCGCATCGTCGTGGCAGCCGCCGGCTTCCAGGAAGAAGACCTGGAGCTGCAAGTGGAAAAAGGTGTGCTGACCATCAGTGGCGGCGGTAAACGTGACGTGAATGAAGGCGTCACTTACCTGTACCAGGGCATCGCCCAGCGAGCCTTCAAACTGTCCTTCCGTCTGGCGGACCACATCCAGATCCAGGCCGCCGACCTGAGCAACGGTCTGTTGAGCATCGACCTGTTGCGGGTGGTTCCGGAAGAGGCGAAAGCCAAACGCATCCCGATCAATAACGGGACGCAAAAGCCGGCTCTGCAGCATTGAGCCGGACCCCGGGCAGGGTCGTCCGAGTACGACGCGCCCGGCTGAAGCAAAAAGACCCCGACTTGTCGGGGTCTTTTTTTTGCGGGGCTGGAGTGGATGAATCAGGTCCACCCATACCGGACCAGGTGAAAGAAGATCGGTGCCGCAAAGCACACTGAATCCAGGCGGTCGAGCATGCCGCCGTGACCTTCGATCATGTGCCCCCAATCCTTCACGCCACGGTCGCGCTTGATCGCCGACATCACAATGCCGCCGGCGAACCCCAGCAGGTTGATCAGCAGGGCGATGAGCAGTGACTGCCAGGGATTGAACGGCGTGATCCACCACAAGGCACAACCGATCAACGACGCCAGGAGGATGCCGCCGACAAAGCCTTCCACCGTCTTGGACGGCGACAGGTTGGGGGCGATCTTGCGTTTGCCGAACAGTTTTCCGCAGACGTACTGCAGGACATCCGACATCTGCACCACGATCACCAGGTAGGCGATCAACAGCAGGTTTCGCCCTTCATAGCCGGCGATATCCAGGGTCAGCAGGGCGGGTACGTGGGACACACAGAACACCGCGATCATCAGGCCCCATTGGACTTTCGAGGCGCGTTCGAGAAAGTGCGTGCTGTCGCCGCCCAGGGACGCGAGGATCGGCAGGAGCAGGAACACGTACACCGGAATGAAGATCGAAAACAGCCCGTACCAGTCGTAGTAGATGAGCAGGTACTGCAGCGGCAGTGCCAGGTAGAACGCGGCCACCAGTGCCGGGTAGTCGCTGCGGCGGGTCGGCGTGAGGGTCATGAATTCGCGCAGGGCATAGAAAGACACGGTGTAGAACAACAGGATCACCGCCGTGGTGCCGAGCCAGAAGGCGATTCCGATCACCAGCACCATGACCCACCAGGCATTGATCCGGGCGTTGAGGTTGTCGATCACCGGGTTCGCCGTGCCGCCCGCGCGCCGCTTGAGAATGAAACCGATCACCGAGGCCAGCAGCAGAAACGCGCCAATCCCGCCAAACAACATCAGGGTTTGTCTGTCCATGTCAGGCTTGCTCCTCGGCCAGGCTCAACAGCGCGTCGCGGCTGCGTTCGAGAAATTGCGCCTTGGTTTCTTCTTCGCCAAGGGCCAGGGCGGCGCCAAAGCTGATGGTGCATAACAGCGGCAGCGGCAGGACGCGGCCTTTGGGCATGACGCGGTTGAGGTTGGCGATCCACACCGGAATCAATTGCGCCTGGGGGTACGCTTTTGCCAGGTGGTACAGCCCGCTTTTGAACGGCAGCAGGCCCTCCTCGGGGTTGCGTGTGCCTTCGGGGAAAATAATCAGCGAATCGCCGTTTTTCAGGGCATCGAGCATCGGTTGCAAGGGGTTGTAGTCGGTCTCCTTGCGTTCACGGTCGACCATTACGCCATTGAACACCCGGTTGATGATGTAGCGGCGCAGCGGGCTTTTGAGCCAGTAATCCGCGCCGGCCACCGGCCGGGTGATACTGCGCAAGGCGGGCGGCAAGGACGCCCACAACAACACGAAGTCGCCATGGCTGCTGTGGTTGGCGAAATAGATGCGCTGCACCGCCTGCGGCGCACAGCCGAGCCACAGGCTGCGGGCGCCGGTGAGCAGGCGGGCGCCCGAGATGATGAGGGTGGCAACCGCGGTTGCGAGCATGAAAACTCCTTATCCAGCAAAGGTCAGCCAGGGGCCGGCCATAATGAAAACCAGGGTCAGCAGCACTTGTGCCGCCACCAGCAATGCCTGGCGGCGTAACAACGTCAGAGCGCCAGAGATCCGTTCGTGCCAGGGACGACCGCCACGGTCGGCGGGCTGCAGGCCCAGTGCCGTCAGCGCATGGTCCAGGGCCTGGGTGCGTTCGGGAAGGTCTTGTGCACAGGCGGCCAGGTGCTGGAACAGATCGGCATCGAACGCGACCCGCAGTGCCCAGTATTTTTGCCACAGGCCCAGCACCAGCAGCGCGCCGCTGCAGGTCAACCCCCAGGTTCCCGGGCTGGCCACGACATATTGGCCCAGGCCGAGCAGGGCCCCCAGCAGCGTCAGCCCGGTAGACAGCCGGTCCAGCGAACCACCACGGCGCAACAGGCTGGCGGTCGCTTGCAGCTGCATTTCAGTGGACACAGGCGTGCTCCGTGATCATGGGTAACTGCTGCAGCACCTGCCGGTGCGCACTGCTCAGCACGATCCCCGGACGTGCACGCTGAATCAGCAGGATGGCGTCATCGACACTGGCGGCCCTGCCGCTGCGCAGCAGCCACGCGGCGACAGCCATGGCACTGCGTGAATAGCCCAGGGCGCAGCAGACCAGCAGCCGACCTTGCTGGCGCAGGCTTTCGATCGCCTCGGCCGCTGCCTGGCATTGCGCGGCGGTGGGTACCGTCAGGTCCAGTACCGGCAGCGAGCGGTAAGTGACCGAGTCCGCGTTCAGCGATAGCTCAGCACACAGATCGAGCACCGCCCGAAAGGGCGAGTGCTGCAGTTCCTGTCGACCTGGCAGGCGTCCGAGCCAGACGTCATCGGTCACCCGGTCGGGCTGCGGGTGGTGGCGGGTCCACAGGCGCGAGTTGAGCCGCGCCGCCGCGAGGTAGGGGGCCAGCAGCCAGCGTGCCGCGGGGGACAGACGTCCGTCGGCACGTTTCTGGAAACCGCGGGCATCCAGCACGGCGTAATTGAGCGCTACCAGCAACAAGGCCACCGCGGGCCAGATCAACCACAGCCACGCGCCCCTCAAGGAAAAGGCCGGGATCATGAAGGCTGCGGCACCCAAGCTGTAATACAGCGCCAGTTGCCAGCGTTTTTTATCCACAGCCAGGCGAGCACCGTGCAGAGGGCCGGGACCCTCCAGTGGCCACAACCAGACGCACAGCCAGCCGAGCAGCGCACCGGTGGGCAGGTCGACGAAATGGTGCTGGTAAGTGGTCAGCACCGACACCCCGATCAGGATGAACCAGCCATGCATCAGTCCGCGCCACAGCCCCTGCAAGTGCCGCTGGTAGCAACTCCATAACACCACCAGCAGCGCGATGTGCAGGGAGGGCGCCTGATTGAACGGCTTGTCGAAACCTGCCAGGACATCGAACAGCCAGCCGAACACGCCGTCCAGTTCGGGCCGGGCAAAGGTGAAGCGCAACGGCCAGATCAGAAAACAACTGACCGCGATCAACTGGGCGGTGATCAGGCGCAGGGCATGGCGCCTGAGTTCCAGGCGACTGGCGGGCAGCAACAGCGACAGGCCGTAGAGCAGGTCAATGGACCAGTACGGGACGATGCTCCAGGCCCAGAACGGCATCCGGGTTTCCCAGTCGAACACCAGGCTGGCGACCTCGTCCCGTTGAGTGGTGACCCAGGTGGCGAAGCCGTAGGTGGCGAAGAACAGCGGGGCCAACAGCAACAGCCAGAGCAGTGCCGGTTTCAACAGGCCGGGTTCGCGTCCGAATGGGGCATTCAGGGGCATCATTGCACCCGTTGCGCCAGGGATACGCTGAAAATGCCCCATTCATCGACCCGCATGCCGATCTTGCGAAAGCCGGCGGCGGCTACCAGTTGGTCCATTTCCGCCTGGGTACGCCGGCGCATGACCCAGGCCTGGCCTTCACGGTGACTGGTCAAGGCGCGGGCGATCAGTTCCAGCTGCGGGTGCCAGGGTTGGCCGGTGTAGACCAGATAACCACCGGGTTCCACGGCGTCGGCCAGTCCGGCGAGAGAGCCGCTGACCCTCTGGTTGTCGGCGAACAGCTCGTACAGGCCGGACACCACCGCCAGGGTCGGCTTGGGATCGAGTGCGGCGAGGTCGGCGCGGTCGAAGGCATCGCCCTTGACGAATCGGGCGATGGCGTCCAGGCCTTTGTCGCGGATCAGCGCACCGCCGTCGCGCACGTTGATGTCGCTGTAGTCGCGCAACAGGATCGACTCGGGCAGCGGGTCGACACCCTGCAAGGCTTCCAGAATATAGCGCCCGTGCCCGGCGGCAATGTCGACGATGCGCACTTCGCGACCCTGATCACGCAAGTGCGCCATGGCCAGGCGCAGCAGTTCTTCGACATGCAGCTTGCGTTGGCGAATGCCGCGCCAACCGATGGAGTCCAGGTAGTTACGATCGATCAGCCGGCCAACGGCGGACGTGCCGGTGGGCGTGTTGCGGTAGACGTAGTCCAGGGTACTGCCGGAATCGAAACCGCTGTCGAAACCCAGCTTGAGCCCGGACGACAGCCGGCTGCCGAGGCCCATGCCGGCGCGGGTCATGCGCCAGTACAGGTCACGCGGGGAATTGCGGGGCAATGGCGCGGCCAATGACTCTGATTCGGCGCAGGTCAGGCCCAGGCGGTCGGCGGCCAGCAGGGAAGGGCGGGCAGCCGGTTGTTCGAAGTTGTACAGGATAAAACGACGGACGCTGGCGACGGCAGTCTCGCGGCGTTGCTCACCCAAGGTGTCGTGGAAGAATCCCGGCAGCACATGTTTTTCCTTGTGCAGGCTGCCGAGACGCTCGAAGAACTGTTCCTGAGGTCGGCGATGCACCACGAAATCGGCGCCGGAAATCAACAGCTGCGTCGGCACCTGGATGGCCTGGGCATCGGCCACCACCCGCTCGGCAGCGTCGTAGAGGCCGAGCAGGACATTGACCGAAATCGCCTTGGTGATCAGCGGGTCGTTGTCGTAGCTGGCGACCCGTTGCGGGTCATGGCTGAGGAAACGCGCTTTAACGTAGCTGTTGACGAAAAAGTTGCCTCGCCACCGGCGCATCAGCGCCAGCCCCTGACGCGCGAAGGGCACGTAGAGCTTGACCTTGAACGCCGGTGACGCCAGCACCAGGGCGCGTATGCGTGGCGCGTAGTCGTGGACCCAGGTGGCCACGATCACCGCACCGACGCTCTGGGCAATTACCGCGATATTGTCTTCATCGATACCGTAAGCCGCGCCCAGGTGATCGCAGAAGGTCTGCACGTCACGCACGCTGGTGGCAAAACCCGGGCTGTCGCCCCGGGCACCGGGCGAGAGGCCATGACCGCGGGCGTCCCAGGCAAAGAAATCATGGTCGGGCAGATTCAGTTCATCCACCAGATGGGCAATGCGCCCGGAGTGTTCATGGCCGCGGTGAAACAACAGCACGGCCTGGCGTGGTTCGCCCGGGGCCGTGGTACCCGGCCAGTAGCGGTAAAACAATTCCACGCCGTCATGGGTGGTGAACGTCTGATGTTGGGCTTCGCGCATTGCACTGTCCTTATGCTGAAGAGGTGTCTTCGTGTACTTCCTTGAGGCCCTGGCGGACCCGATTGATCAGCGTGTAGACCAACAACACGGCGATGATCGCGAATACGGCGTTGATCCAAAGCGCGCTGATCCAGCCCAGGGCGATAGCGATCGCCACGACCCCCAGCACAAAAGCCCGATCACTTTTGCCCATGGGCCCGTCATAGCGCCGCGAAGCACCGACCATCGGCCCCAGCACGCCACTGTACTCGCTGAACAGGGCGAGCAGGGCGACCAGCAGCACCAGCCACAGGCTGACGCCCGGGAGCAGGGCGAACGGCAATATCAGCGCACAGTCGGCGACGATATCGCACAGCTCATTGAGATAGGCCCCCAGGTGCGACTGCTGGTTGAATTCCCGGGCGAGCATGCCATCGATGGCATTGAGCGCCATGCGCAGGATCATCCAGGCCGGCACCAGCCAAAATACCCAAGGGTGCTGGACGAAACCGGCAATCACCGCCCCCACCAGCACCGAGCCGATGCCTGCAATCAGGGTGATCTGGTTGGCGGTGGTGCCCTGGTTGAACAGTCGTTGCACCCATGGTCGCAGGAGGTTTTGAAACGCCGGTTTGATCTGGTAGATGCTGGGCACGTCGTTAGGATCTCAGGGGAAAACAGTGTGGGGGGTGAGTTTCGGGCGAGGCGATTTTTCAGTGTAGATGGGTTCTTGGGGGGAGCTCGTTCGGTTGACTGAGGAGATGCAAGCGGTGGGTCCGTCATCAAGGTGAGGGTCAAGGCTTCACCCAGGGTGTGGCAAGCTGCAGCTTTATAAGATAGCGCTCCTCTTTGGGGCGCTTATCGTCTCTGAAACGATTGACTACCAACATCACTTGATACTGGTTGCCCGCTTGCCAGTAAGAGGTGCCACCTTTGTTCACATCCCGCAATCGGGCTCGCCATTGGGCGGTATCGGCGAAGGGAGGATCGTAGTTGACTCGGATCGGTTCCCAGCCTGTTTGACGCCATTGCTCTTGCAAATCCAGCACGATCTTGAGTGTATCGTCGAGCAATAATGGCTCAAGTTGCGGAGACATCCACACACTGCTGACTGACTCATCTTTGTTGAAGCTGACCGTGAAAAAACGGGCCAGAGGGGTCACGAAACCGTACTGAGGATCTATGAAACGGAGACGGGCGTCCGATTTAGGCAAGCGTCCCCAGTAGTGCCCGGGAATGGCTGGACCAATGGCCGCGCTGGAGCGCTGGCGCATGTCTTCCCAAGGCTCGCCAATCATCAGTGCAATTTCCGGGTCATCCGAAAGCGCGTGGATCGCTGCCACGATGAGCAAAGCCGCGACGGCCATTGCCAAAACCCCACGTCGCCAACCTACGCCTCGCAGCAAGCTCATCGCACGCCCCGGCCTGCGGCAATGTCCTTAATCGACTTTTCGATCAGCTGGCGATCGGAGCGCTGTGGCTGCTCGTCAAACTGCGCCGGAGCCTGGAATCCGAAAGCCATGCGCTGATGGATATCGATGAAGTGCGCAGTGGAGCTACTGGCGAACCCAATGGGACATTCGTAATCAATGATTGGAGTCATGGCTTCACTCAGGGTGTGGCAAGCTGCAATGTGATGAGGTAGCGCTCCTCTGTTGGGCGTTTAATGTCCTTGAAACGATTGACCACCAACATTACTTGATACCTGTCGCTCGCTCGCCAATAAGCCTTGCCACCTTTGTTCACGTCCCGTAAGCGGGCACGCCATTGCGGCGTGTCGGCGAACGATGGAAAGTCCTGGAGCCGGATTGGCGTCCAGCCCCCTTGGCGCCATTGCTCCTGCAAACCCAGCACGACTTCGAGTGTGTCGTCGAGCAGCAGCGGTTCTACCTGCGGGGACATGCGGACACTTCTAACCAACTCGTCACTATTAAAACTAACTGTGAAGAAGCGGGCCGGCGGGGTCACAAACCCGTATTGGGGATCTATGAAACGAAGGCGAGCATCGGACTTCGGTATGTTGAACCATGAGTGCCCTGCAATGGCGGGATCAATGGTTGCACTGGAGCGCTGGCGCATGGCTTCGTAAGGTTCGCCAATCATCAGCGCAATTTCCAGATTATCGGAAAGCGCTTGTATCGCCGCCAGCGTAATAATGACAGCGACTGTCAGCGCTAACAGGCCCCGACGCCAACTCACGCGCTGCCTCAGACTCATCGCACGTCCCGGCCTGCGGCAATGTCTTGAATGGCCTGTTCGATCAGACGACGATCAGAATGCCGCAGCAGCTCATCGAACTGCGCCGCAGCCTTAAGCACGAAAGGCATGCGTTGCCGGACATCGGCCAAATTCGCAAGGCGATCATTGCTGAAGCCAATGGTGCGTTTATCATCGACTGGGCGGCACTGGCTGGCCAGGGTTAGTTCGATAGCCTCAGCGGCGCCGGACGGGACGCCGGTGATGTAGGAAACATGGTTGCCGCGCAGCAACCATACCAGTCCTTGGTCGCTGTACATCACTGGTTGCAGTATGTTGATCTGTTCGTGCTCGGCAAGCAGCACAACGCTTTCGGCGATATTGCCCGCCTCAATGGCTTTGAAAGCTTGCAGGATTTGCTTGTAGTCAGTACCGAATTTTAGTGTCTCCTGTGCGACCGGCCACAGCACCGGGTACTGCTTATGTCCATAAATATCGCTCCGAGATGGCAGGCAGGTGTCAAGCGCCTTCAACCCCCGCTCCTTGTAGAAAGCATGCAGCGGAAACACATCCAGAAACAACGTGGTATTGCCCATGGCCAGCATCTCGTACACGAAGTTGTACACCCGCTGTGCGTACGGCAATGCGTCGTCGCCGCCCCCGAAACGACTACCCGGCACCGGATTATTGCGGTCGGCTTGCTCGTAGTCGCGCTGCGCCTGCTCGAACTCCCGCAGTTTCGCCTGCCGTTCACGCTCACTGGGGCCGAGTAGTCCAAAGAAGCCTTTCCTGGCGCTGTTCTTCAAACGTTGTGCCGCTTTATATTCCGCCTGCATCTTTTCGATCTAACTCGCCGCATGCAGCAGGCCACACCCAACCTGCTTGGAAGCGAACGCCGCAAGTCCCGCCCATTGGAAACGCTGATCTTCCAGCCACAACTGCGCATAAGCGGCATTGATCGCGCGATTCCGCGCCTTGGGGTCGGCGATCAGTACGCCGCCCGGCGCTACTATGGCTTCGGCGCGTTGTTGATACCCGCGCCAGAGGTTCTGGCAGACCAGCCCCGGTAATTCACTGAAGGACGGTGAGGGCGCCGTTCGCGCCGGCGCATGGCTGGATGGGCGTGGTACTGGCGGATCATTGCGGGATGCCGGAGTGGCTGGCTGAGCGGCGGCACGGGTACCTTGCGGCGCAACGGCCTCCCTGGAGGAGTAAGTGGCCGTTTTTAGCGAGGGGATCAACTCGGCTCTGCAAGGGCAAGAGCTGAGGCTGTCCAGCGTACCGGCCAAGAACCGGCCCTTGCTTCGCATATGCGAAATCCCGCCGGCTATTGCGTAGGTCTTGCCGGTTATTCCGCAGGAAACCCTATCCCCGTCGCGGGCATGGTTTTCGCCAAACATCGTGATGCAGGGCTCTGCATCCAGCACCGTGCCGCCGCAGGTAGTCTTGTCGCCTTGGCGAATGTAATACCCGATGGCCATTGATAGAGGTCCTTGTCTGCTGGCGACTTGAGCGAGGCGCTTTGGCGCGCCTGCTGACGATCAACTTGCTCTGGGGCCCGAAGGAATTGGGGCAAGGCAAGGTGCAGCGCGAAGGGTCGGCGAAGGGGTTTTCAAGGTAAATCGGACGTTTCTCGGAAGCGTGTAGGAAATGGCGATTCGAATCTTGATGAGGGCGAAGTTTTGGTCGGTATAGAGGGATTACGGTTAGAGGAGTGGGGAGGCTGCCAGGGGCGGTGGCCTCAAGTTTTGCAGCGGCCGTGAAGATGCCTTCGCCGGCAAGCCGGCTCCTACAGGGGAATCGGGTACGGTTGGAAGAGGTTAGTTGGCTGTCGGGATGTCTTCGCCAGCAAGCCGGTCTCGCTCGCATAGGGACGCGAGCCCGCTACGGTAGACGGGGCCGCCCTGCAACCGCGGCGTTATTTCAGGAGTTTCCTGAACGCCTCCACCGGCAACGGCCGACTGTGCAAATACCCCTGATAAAAGTGACAGCCCAGCCCCTGCAGGAAATCCAGCTGGTCCTGGGTTTCCACCCCTTCGGCGATCACCTTCAATTCCAGGCTGCGGGCCATGGCGACAATGGCGCGGATGATCTCGGCATCGTTGGGGTCGGTGGTGGCGTCGCGGATGAAGGACTGGTCGATTTTCAGGGTGTCGACCGGCAGGCGCTTGAGGTAGGTCAGCGAGGAGTAACCGGTGCCGAAGTCGTCCATGGCGAAACTTACGCCGAGTTTTTTCAGGCGGCGCATTTTGCTGATGGTGTCTTCCAGGTTCTGGATGACGATGCCTTCGGTGATTTCCAGCTTCAGCAGCGAGCAGGGCAGGCCGTGACTGGCGAGGCTGCGTTCGATGCGTTCGACGAAGTCGTTCTGGCGGAACTGTCGCGGGCTGATGTTCACGCACAGGCTGAAGTCGAGCGGGTCGATCAGGTTTTTGGCGACCAGCTGTTTGAAGGCGGCGCAGACCTCCTCGATGATCCAGGTGCCCACCTCGAGGATCATCCCGCTGTCCTCCAGCACCTTGATGAACTCGGTGGGCGACTGCGCGCCGAATTCCGGATGGTCCCAGCGCACCAGCGCCTCGGCGCCGACGATGCGGCCGTCCCGGGCGTCCACCTGCGGTTGGTAATGCACGCGAAACTCGCCGCGGGACAGGGCCTGGCGCAGGTCGGTTTCCAGGCGCAGGCGTTGGCTCGCCGCCTTCTGCATGGTGTTGTGATACATCTGTGTGGTGTTGCGCCCCGAATCCTTGGCCCGATACAGCGCGATGTCGGCGCGCTTGAGCAGGTCGGTCGGGGTCGAGCCGTGATCGGGTATCAATGCGATGCCGATGCTCGGGGTCACCTGCAGGCGCTGGCCGTCGAGGAACATCGGTTCGGACAGCAGTTCACGCAAGGTGTCGGCCAGCTCCAGGACCTGATCGCTGACGTCGTTGCGCGTGCCCTCAAGACCGCTGAGCAGCACCACGAACTCATCACCCCCCAGCCGCGCAACGGTGTCCTCCATGCGCACGCTGGCTTCAAGGCGCGCGGTGATGATCTTCAGCACCGTATCGCCCACGGGATGGCCGAGCGAATCATTGATGTGCTTGAAGTGGTCAAGGTCGAGAAACATCAGCGCGCCGCGCAGGTTGTGGCGCTTGAGCAGGGCGATCTGCTGGCTCAGGCGATCCATCAGCAGCGCGCGGTTGGGCAGGTTGGTCAAAGGGTCGTGGTAGGCCAGGTGGCGGATCTGCGCTTCGGCATTTTTCAGCAGGCTGACGTCCCGCGCCGTCAGCAGCAGGCAAGCGGTTTCGTTCAGGGTGATGGGTTCCACCGAGACTTCGACGGTCAGCAACTCGCCGCGTTTATTGCGCCCGAGCATCTCCAGGTGATGCACCCGGCCCTTCATCTGTAGTTCGGCCAGCAGCATCGAACGCTGTTTTTCCTCAGCCCAGATGCCGACCTGGTACACCGTGCGGCCGATCACTTCGTCGGCGCGATAGCCGGTCAGGCGACAGAAGCCATCGTTGACTTCCAGATAGCGTCCGGTGTCGCGCTCGGTGATGGTGATGGCATCGGGGCTGGAGTGGAAGGCCTTGGCGAACTTCTCTTCGCTGGCCTTGAGCGCCGCTTCCGAGCGTTGCTGCTGGGTGATGTCGCGCAGGGTGGTGACGATGCATGGCTGGTTGCCGACGCTGATCTGGCGGCTGGAAATCACGCAGGTCAGGGTCTGCCCGTCTTTGTGCTGAACCACGATCGCGACATTGTTCAGGCCTTGTTCGCGGATGACTTGTTCGATCCGCCGCAGGCTTTTCGCCGAGGCGTCCCACAGGCCGATTTCGTCGGCACTGCGGCCAATCACCTCGGCGGTGCTCCAGCCGAAGGTCTGGGTGAAGCTGGAGTTGATCTCGATGAAAAGGCCGGTGTCCTGGTGTGTCACGCAGATCGGGTCCGGGCTGACTTGGAACAGGGTGGCGAATTTCTCTTCAGAGGCCACCAGCCGCTGTTCGCGTTCCACCTGATCGGTAATGTCGAGCAGCGTGCCGGCCATGCGCAGCGGCGCGCCGTTGTCGTCGCGGTACAGGCGGGCGCGGCTTTCCAGGTAGCGCGAACTGCCGTCCGGCAACTGCACGCGGTAAGTCAGCTGATAATTGCCGGCCGGGCCTTCGCGCAAGCTGCGGTAGGCATCGCGCATGCTGTCGCGTTCTTCGCCGGGCACGCCTTCGAAAAAATCATCGAAGGCTTCATGGAAAGGTTTGGCCTCCAGCCCGTGCAGTTGGGCGGCCCGCGCCGAACCGTAGAGCATGCCGCTGGGAATGTGCCAGTCCCACGTGCCCAGTTGCGCCGAATCCAGGGCCAGGTCGAGGCGTTCCTGGCTGTCTTTCAGGGCGTGTTCGGCGGCTTTGGCCTCGGTGGTATCGAGGAAGGTGCTCAGCAGGTAGGGCTGGCCTTCGAGTTCGACTTTCTGCGCGCTGAGGATGCCATCGTGAACCTGGCCGTTGCTGGCGCGAAACTGCACCTCCATGCTGGTCAATTCGCCCTTGGCCTTGGTGGCCTTGACCAGTTGCGCCCGTTGTTCCGGGTGCACCCACAGGCCCAGCTCGAGGGTGGTGCGGCCGATCGCGTCTTGCACCGGCCAGCCGAACAGGCTTTCGAAATACTGGTTGGCTTCACTGATCAGGCCGTCTTCCTGGCGGGTCAGCAACACCATGTTCGGGCACAGGTGAAACAGCGTGGCGAAGCGTTTTTCCGAACTGCTCAGGGCCTGTTCACGCTGACGCTGGTGGGTGATTTCGCGGATGACGCCAATCATCCGTGGCCGGCCGTGCTTGTCCGGCAGCAGGCTGCCGTTGATCTCCAGCCAGTGCAGGCTGCCGTCGGGCCATTGAATGCGGTGGTGCATCGCCTGTTCCAGCGGGGCGCCGGCGATCACCGCGTGGAAGGCGCGGATGGTTTTCGCGCGGTCCTCGGGTGGCAGCAGGTCGAGGTATTCCAGATCGGCCGGCAGCGGTTGCCGGGGATCGAAGCCGAACAATGCCTGGGTGCCCCGGGACCAGCTGATCTGCCCGCGCTCGATGTCCCAATACCAGGCGCCCAGGCGCGCGCCGTTGAGGGCGGCCAGCAGTTGCGGCGCACTTTCCCAGCTCTGCTCGGACCGTTTCGGGTCCAGCGCCTGAATACGCGGCATCGGCGGAATTCGGTCAACAGATTTCGGCATTTTCAAGCCTTGGGCTGAATTGGGCGTTTAGCACAGGAGTTCACGGCGCAAAAGACGCTATAGACGTAGCACAGCTTAGCCCTGAATCCCTGGCCCATCGATTTGTGCATCCAGCAGGGCCATAAAGGCCCGTGCCGCATTCGAGAGCGTCCGTTCGGTGTGCAAGATATAGCCTAGCTGGCGAGTCAGTTGTATGCCCGGTAAAGGTATTCGTGCAACTTGCTCGTCGAGCATGGTGCGCGGCAGCACGCTCCAGGCAAGGCCGATCGAGACCATCATCTTGATCGTTTCCAGATAATTGGTGCTCATGGCGATGTTCGGCGTCAGGCCCCGGGCTTCGAACAGGCGCTGGACGATGTGGTGGGTAAAGGTGTTGCCGCCGGGGAATACCGCCGGGTGCAGGGCAATGTCCGCCAGGCTGACCGGGCCGTTGCTGATCAGCGAATGCTCCGGGGCGACCACGAAATCCAGCGGGTCGTCCCATACGGGCGTGGCCTTCACCAGGGCGTGGGGCTCCGGCGCCAGGGTGATGACCGCCAGCTCGGCGCGGCCATGGAGGATTTCTTCGTAGGCCACTTCCGAGTCGAGGAACTGGATATCCAGCGCCACCTCCGGGTAGCGCCGGGTGAACTCCCTCAATAAAGGCGGCAGGCGGTGCAGGCCGATGTGGTGACTGGTGGCCAGGGTCAGGCGGCCGCTGACTTCGCCGGTCAGGTTGGTCAGGGCGCGCCGAGTGTCGTCCAGCACATTGAGGATCTGATAGGCCCGGGGCAACAAGGCGCGGCCGGCCTCGGTCAGGCCGACTTCACGTCCCAGGCGATCGAACAGGCGCACCTTCAGTTGCTGTTCCAGCCCGGCGATGCGCTTGCTGATGGCCGGTTGCGTGAGGTGCAGCCGCTCGCCGGCGCCGGAGAAGCTGCCGGTCTCGGCAATCGCTATGAAAGCATTGAGGTTGGCCAGGTCCATTGTCGTATTCCAGTTGGTTATCCAAAGCATGAAAAATATGAATTTGAGTTATTTAATGTAACCCCCTAGGATCGACCTCACAAGCCAAAGGGTTATTGAATCACTCAAGACCCAGGGCATAGAAACACGCTGATGAGGAAACCGTCTGATGGCCGGCAAAACGCTCTACGACAAGCTCTGGGATTCGCACTTGGTCAAGCAGCGCGACGATGGCTCTGCGCTGATCTACATCGATCGTCACATCATCCATGAAGTGACCTCGCCGCAAGCCTTCGAAGGCCTGCGCCTGGCCGGGCGCAAGCCTTGGCGCATCGATGCCAACATCGCGACCCCGGACCACAACGTACCGACCACGCCGGAGCGCAAGGGTGGCATCGAAGCCATTGCCGACGAGGTCTCGCGCCTGCAGGTTCAGACCCTCGACGATAACTGTGACGAATACGGCATCGTCGAATTCAAGATGAATGACGTCCGCCAGGGCATCGTCCACGTCATCGGCCCGGAGCAGGGTGCTACCTTGCCGGGCATGACCGTGGTCTGCGGCGACTCCCATACCTCGACCCACGGTGCCTTTGGTGCCTTGGCGCACGGTATCGGCACTTCCGAGGTCGAGCATGTGCTCGCCACCCAGTGCCTGGTCGCCAAGAAAATGAAGAACATGCTGGTGTCGGTCGAAGGCAAACTGCCATTTGGCGTGACGGCCAAGGACATCGTCCTCGCCGTGATCGGCAAGATCGGCACCGCCGGCGGTAACGGCCATGCCATCGAGTTCGCCGGCAGCGCGATTCGCGACTTGTCCGTTGAAGGCCGCATGACCATCTGCAACATGTCCATCGAAGCCGGTGCGCGTGTCGGCCTGGTGGCGGCGGACGAAAAGACCGTGGAATACGTCAAGGGCCGTCCATTCGCCCCGAAAGGCGCGGAATGGGACTTGGCTGTCGAGGCCTGGAAAGACCTGGTGACGGACAAGGACGCGAAGTTCGACACCATCGTCGAGCTCGACGCGACCCAGATCAAACCGCAAGTCAGCTGGGGCACGTCGCCGGAGATGGTGTTGGCCGTTGATCAGAACGTGCCGGACCCGGCCAAGGAAATGGACCTGGTCAAGCGTGGCTCCATCGAACGCGCCTTGAAGTACATGGGTTTGACCGCCAACCAGGCGATCACCGACATCCAGCTGGACCGCGTATTCATCGGCTCCTGCACCAACTCGCGGATCGAAGACCTGCGCGCGGCGGCAGTGATCGCCAAGGGCCGCAAAGTGGCGTCGACCATCAAGCAGGCCATCGTGGTGCCGGGCTCGGGCCTGGTCAAGGCTCAGGCCGAATCGGAAGGCCTGGACAAGATCTTCCTCGACGCCGGTTTCGAATGGCGTGAGCCGGGCTGCTCGATGTGCCTGGCGATGAACCCGGACCGTTTGGAAAGTGGCGAGCATTGCGCCTCGACCTCCAACCGTAACTTCGAAGGCCGTCAGGGCGCCGGTGGCCGTACCCACCTGGTGAGCCCGGCCATGGCCGCCGCCGCCGCTGTGAACGGTCGTTTCGTCGACGTCCGTGAATTGATCTGAAGGAGCGCAGCATGAAAGCTTTTACCCAGCACACCGGTCTTGTCGCGCCTCTGGATCGTGCCAACGTCGACACCGACCAGATCATTCCGAAGCAATTCCTGAAGTCGATCAAGCGCACGGGTTTCGGCCCGAACCTGTTCGATGAATGGCGCTACCTGGATGTGGGGCAGCCGTATCAGGACAACTCCAAGCGTCCGCTGAACAAGGACTTCGTGCTCAACGCCGAACGTTATCAAGGTGCCAGCGTGTTGCTGGCGCGTGAGAACTTCGGTTGCGGCTCCAGCCGCGAACATGCGCCGTGGGCGCTGGAAGAGTACGGTTTCCGCAGCATCATCGCGCCGAGTTATGCCGACATCTTCTTCAACAACAGCTTCAAGAACGGCTTGCTGCCGATCATCCTGAGCGACGCTGAGGTGGATGAACTGTTCCAGCAGGTCGAGGCGACGCCGGGTTACCAGTTGCAGGTTGACCTGCAAGCCCAGACCGTGACCCGTCCGGATGGCAAGGTGCTGAACTTTGAGATCGACGCGTTCCGTAAGCATTGCCTGCTCAACGGCCTGGACGATATCGGCCTGACGTTGATGGACCATGAGGCGATTGCGACGTTTGAAGCCAAGCATCGGGCGAGCCAGCCTTGGTTGTTTCGCGACGCTTGATTTTGCGTAAGGCGGGATGCCGCCTTCGCGGGCAAGCCAGCTCCTACAGGGTTCTGTGAACGCCGAACCCCCCTGTAGGAGCTGGCTTGCCAGCGAAGAGGCCCGGACAGACACCACAAGACTAAACCCTGAAATAGGAAGTCCAATGACCAACACCCCCCAGCACAGCCAGGTCGTCCAAAAGCAATTCGGTGAACAGGCCGCCGCCTACCTGAGCAGCGCCGTCCACGCTCAAGGCACCGAATTCGCCCTGCTACAGGCTGAACTGGCAGGGCAGGGCGACGCCCGGGTGCTGGACCTCGGCTGCGGCGCCGGTCACGTGAGTTTCCACGTGGCCTCGCTGGTCAAGGAAGTGGTGGCCTACGACCTGTCCCAGCAGATGCTCGACGTAGTCGCAGCCGCCGCTGTCGACCGTGGCCTGAGCAATGTGACCACGGTCAACGGTGCCGCCGAGCGCCTGCCGTTCGCCGATGGCGAGTTCGACTTCGTGTTCAGCCGTTATTCGGCGCACCATTGGAGCGACCTCGGGCTGGCCCTGCGCGAAGTTCGCCGGGTGCTGAAGCCGGGTGGGGTGGCGGCGTTCGTCGACGTGTTGTCACCGGGCAGCCCGCTGTTCGACACTTACCTGCAAAGCGTCGAAGTGCTGCGCGACACCAGCCACGTGCGCGATTATTCCGCCGGCGAGTGGTTGCGCCAGGTCAGCGAAGCGGGGTTGCATACCCGCAGCACCACGCGCCAACGCTTGCGCCTGGAGTACACCAGCTGGGTCGAGCGCATGCGCACGCCCCAGGTGATGCGCGCGGCGATCCGCGAGCTGCAGCAGTCGATGGGCAATGAAGTACGCGAATATTTTGAGATTGAGGCCGATGGTTCGTTCAGTACCGATGTGCTGGTGCTGATGGCTGAACGATAAGCGCTGAATGATAAGCTCTGGACGATAAGTTCTGAACGAAAAGCTCTGAACAATAGGCTTTCTGAACAATAGCCGCCGAGCGATAGACTTTTTCCGGGCGCGCCATGGGCGCACCGACTGATGACATGAGGAAAGCATGAGCAAGCAGATTCTGATTCTCCCAGGTGACGGTATTGGCCCGGAAATCATGGCCGAAGCGGTCAAGGTACTGGAGCTGGCCAGCGACAAGTACAACCTGGGCTTCGAGCTGAACTTTGACGTGATCGGTGGCGCGGCCATCGACAAGCACGGCGTGCCGTTGGCCGACGAAACCCTGGAGCGCGCTCGCACGGCCGACGCGGTGCTGCTGGGCGCCGTGGGCGGCCCGAAATGGGACGCCATCGAGCGTGACATTCGCCCGGAGCGCGGCCTGCTGAAGATCCGTGCGCAACTGGGCCTGTTCGGCAACCTGCGTCCGGCGATCCTCTACCCGCAACTGGCCGAAGCGTCGAGCCTGAAGCCTGAAATCGTTGCCGGCCTGGACATCCTGATCGTTCGCGAGCTGACCGGCGGCATCTACTTCGGCGCGCCACGTGGCACCCGCACCCTGGAAAACGGCGAGCGTCAGTCCTACGACACCCTGCCGTACAGCGAAAGCGAAATCCGCCGCATCGCCCGTGTCGGTTTCGACATGGCCATGGTCCGCGGCAAGAAGCTGTGCTCGGTGGACAAGGCCAACGTATTGGCGTCCAGCCAGCTGTGGCGTGAAATCGTCGAGGAAGTGGCCAAGGATTACCCTGAAGTCGAACTGAGCCACATGTACGTCGACAACGCCGCCATGCAACTGGTGCGCGCACCGAAGCAATTCGACGTGATCGTCACCGACAACATGTTCGGCGATATCCTGTCCGACCAGGCGTCGATGCTCACCGGCTCTATCGGCATGCTGCCGTCGGCTTCCCTGGACACCCACAACAAGGGCATGTACGAGCCGTGCCACGGTTCGGCGCCGGACATCGCAGGCCAGGGCATTGCCAACCCGTTGGCGACCATTTTGTCGGTGTCGATGATGTTGCGTTACAGCTTCAACCAAGCGGACGCTGCAAACGCGATCGAGAAGGCCGTGAGCCTTGTTTTGGACCAGGGGCTGCGTACAGGCGACATCTGGTCAGTCGGTTGCACTAAAGTCGGTACGCAGGAAATGGGCGACGCAGTAGTCGCCGCGCTGCGGAATCTGTAATCTCTCGGGCCCGCTGCAATTTTCACTCTTGAAAGCAGCGGCCCACTTTTTAAAGAAGGTGTAGTTGCGATGAAACGTGTAGGTCTGATCGGTTGGCGCGGTATGGTCGGTTCCGTGCTCATGCAGCGGATGCTGGAAGAGCAGGATTTCGATCTCATCGAGCCGGTGTTTTTCACCACGTCCAATGTCGGTGGCCAAGGCCCGTCCGTGGGTAAGGACATTGCTCCGCTCAAAGACGCTTACAGCATTGAAGAGCTGAAAACCCTCGACGTGATTCTGACGTGCCAGGGTGGCGACTACACCAGCGAAGTCTTCCCGAAACTGCGTGAAGCCGGCTGGCAGGGCTACTGGATCGACGCCGCTTCCAGCCTGCGCATGCAGGATGACGCGGTGATCGTGCTGGACCCGGTGAACCGCAAGGTCATCGACCAGCAGCTCGACGCGGGCACCAAGAACTACATCGGCGGCAACTGCACCGTCAGCCTGATGCTGATGGGCCTGGGCGGTCTGTTCGAAGCCGGCCTGGTGGAGTGGATGAGCGCCATGACGTACCAGGCGGCCTCCGGTGCCGGCGCGCAGAACATGCGTGAACTGATCAAGCAGATGGGCGCGACCCACGCCGCTGTCGCCGATCAACTGGCCGACCCGGCCAGCGCGATCCTCGACATCGACCGTCGTGTCGCCGAAGCGATGCGCAGCGACGCGTACCCGACCGAAAACTTCGGCGTACCGCTGGCCGGCAGCCTGATCCCGTGGATCGACAAGGAACTGCCGAACGGCCAGAGCCGCGAAGAATGGAAGGCCCAGGCCGAGACCAACAAGATCCTCGGTCGCTTCAAGAACCCGATCCCGGTGGATGGCATCTGCGTGCGCATCGGCGCCATGCGCTGCCACAGCCAGGCGCTGACCATCAAGCTGAACAAAGACGTGCCGATCGCCGACATCGAAGGGCTGATCAGCCAGCACAACCCTTGGGTCAAGCTGGTACCGAACAGCCGCGAAGCCAGCATTCAGGAACTGAGCCCGACGAAAGTCACCGGCACCCTGAACGTCCCGGTGGGCCGTCTGCGCAAGCTGAACATGGGCACGCAGTACGTCGGCGCGTTCACCGTCGGCGACCAACTGCTGTGGGGCGCGGCCGAACCGCTGCGTCGCATGCTGCGGATTCTGCTCGAGCGTTGATCGGTTGAAGCAGTGAAAGAGCCCGTGCCTTGCAAGAGGTGCGGGTTTTTTTGTGTTTGGCGGGCCGGGGTTGATGGGTTGCCCCCGTACAGGCCCCTTCGCTGGCAAGCCAGCTCCTCCAGGTCATGAGACAACCCTGCAACCGCGCACAACCGTGTAGGCGCTGGCTTGCCAGCGAAGAGGCCGGAACAGGCGCCGCATATCCCCGCCGAATTGCCTGCACGCCACCCACCCGGTAAAGTGCCGCTCCCCCCGTTTCGCCAGAGGTAAAACCATGAGCCAGTCCATTGATATTGCCGTGATCGGCGCCACCGGTACTGTCGGCGAAACGCTGGTGCAGATTCTCGAAGAGCGCGACTTCCCGGTCGGCAACCTGCACCTGCTGGCCAGCAGTGAATCGGCCGGGCATTCGGTGCCGTTTCGCGGCAAGAACGTGCGGGTGCGGGAAGTCGATGAGTTCGACTTCAGCAAAGTCCAGCTGGTGTTCTTCGCCGCCGGCCCGGCGGTCACCCTGAGTTTCGCCTCGCGCGCCATCGCCGCCGGCTGTTCGCTGATCGACCTGTCCGGCGCGTTGCCGGCCGATCAGGCGCCGCAAGTGGTGCCGGAAGCCAATGCACAGGTGCTCGCCGGTCTGCAAAAGCCGTTCCAGGTCAGCAGCCCAAGCCCGTCGGCCACCACGCTGGCCGTGGTGCTGGCGCCATTGCTCGGTTTGCTCGACCTGCAACGCATCCACCTGACCGCGGCCTTGGCGGTCTCGGCGCAAGGTCGCGAAGCCGTGACCGAGCTGGCCCGGCAAACCGCCGAACTGCTCAACGTGCGGCCGCTGGAACCGACGTTCTTTGATCGGCAGATGGCGTTCAACCTGCTGGCGCAAGTCGGCAAGCCGGATGAGCAAGGCCATACGCTGCTGGAAAAACGCCTGGTGCGCGAACTGCGCCAGGTCATGGCCCTGCCTGCATTGAAGATTTCCGTCACTTGCATTCAAGCCCCGGTGTTTTTTGGCGATAGCTTTAGCGTGACCTTGCACTCGGCGAGCGACATCGACCTGGCGAAAATCAACGCCGCCCTGGAAGACGCTCCCGGTATCGAACTGGTGGAAGCCGGCGATTATCCGACGCCGGTCGGCGATGCGGTCGGGCAGGACGTGGTCTACGTTGGTCGGGTTCGCCATGGAATCGACGACCTGTCGGAACTAAACGTGTGGCTGACGTCAGATAACGTGCGCAAAGGCGCGGCGCTCAATGCTGTGCAGGTGGCTGAATTATTGATAAAACACCTTGTGTAAAAGATACTTGGCAACAATTTTTCCAAGGGCTCCAGCCAACGCTATGCTTGGTCCGGACTGCTGAGGGCGAGCCACCCTGCGGGGCTTTCCTCGGCACGAATGAAACGATCGCGCGCGACGACTCTTCGTCGCCGCGCGCAATGCCTTGCGGCAGCGACTATCAACACCTTCTCGCTGGCCGAGGAATGTTCAAACAAAGGATGAGGCTATGGTTCAAGTTCGCAAACTGGTGTTAGCAATAGCGGCCGCGTCGGCGCTGTCCTCCGGTATGGCGCATGCGCTCGGGCTTGGGGAGCTGACCCTGAAATCGACGCTGGACCAGCCGCTGGTGGCGGAAATCGAGTTGCTCGACGTCAAGGAACTCACCGCTGCCGAAGTGGTGCCGAGCCTGGCTTCGCCGGAAGATTTCGCCAAGGCCGGTGTCGACCGCCAGGCGTTTCTCAACGACCTGAGCTTCACCCCCGTGCTCAACCCCAGCGGTAAAAGCGTCCTGCGTGTGACGTCCAGCAAACCCCTGTCCGAACCAATGGTGAAATTCCTGGTGCAGGTCATGTGGCCCAACGGCCGTCTGCTGCGCGATTACAGCGTGCTGCTCGATCCGTCCAAGTTCTCGCCGCAGACCGCTGAAGCGGCGGCGCAGCCAGCGCCGACGCCAGCCGTCACCGCCGCGGTGCCCGGTGCCACCGAGCCTGGCCAATACACCACCACGCCCCGGGATACCCTGTGGGAAATCGCGGCGAAGGCGCGCAATGGCGGCTCGGTCCAGCAAACCATGCTGGCCATCCAGGCGCTGAACCCGGATGCCTTCATCGGCGGCAACATCAATCGACTGAAAACCGGTCAGGTGCTGCGGCTGCCGGACCAGGCACAAAGCACCAACTTGCCACAGCACAAAGCCATTGCCGAAGTGGCCGCGCAGAACACCGCGTGGCGTCAGGGCCGGCGCTATGTGCCGAAGACCGGGGCAGGGCAGCAGCAACTCGACGCCACCAACCGTCCGCGTGGCGATGGCACGGCTGTGCAACCCGCCCGGGACAACTTGAGCCTGGTGTCTGCCGAATCCGGCAAGGCGGGTGGCAAAGGTGCCGCAGGCGACGCCAAGGCCTTGAACAACAAGCTGGCCATGACTCAGGAAAACCTCGACACGACCCGTCGTGACAACGAGGAACTGAAAAGCCGCATGACCGATCTGCAGAGTCAGCTGGACAAGCTGCAGCGCCTGATCGAACTGAAGAACAATCAACTGGCCAGGTTGCAGGCCGAAGGCGCCGCAGACGCTCCGGCTGGTGCGCCAGCCACTGCGGCGATCTCCGCCGAACTGGCGGCCGATCCCGCGGCAGCGCCGGCGCCAGCGGATGCGGCCACACCTGCGCCTGCCGCCGAGACCGCGCCGGCCGCAACCGAGGCAACCCCGGCACCGGCCGAAACGCCAGTGGCGCCGACGCCGGCAGCGTCCGATGAGCAGAAATACAACGAGTTGCTGACCAATCCGGCACTGCTGGGGCTGGTGGGTGGCGGGGCCGTGGTGCTGCTGCTGTTGCTGCTGTTGCTGGCTCGTCGCCGCAAAGCCCAGCAGGAAGCCGAGAAACACGTGCGCATGGCCCGGGAACTGGCCGAAGAGCAGCAAAACCCTGGCGAACAGGATTCGTCGGAAGACAGCTTCGAAGGCCTGGAAGTGTCGCCGCCAAGCGTGAAGCTCGAGACCGCGCCAACGTCAGCGCCGGCTCCGGTGGCAGCTCCAGCGTTCGCGCCGGTGGCAGCTCCAGCTCCAGCGCCTGCCCGCGCTCCGGTGATTGCTCCGGTCGTGGTCACGCCGCCGATTGCCGCGCCGCTGGTATCGCCAGCGGTCGATCGCCACGACGACGATGTGCTGCGCAAGGCGCATACGCATTTTGCCGCCGGTCGCCTGAATCAGGCTGCCGCACTGCTCGAAGACAGCATCAAGTACGAACCGCAACGCAGCGACCTGCGCCTGAAGCTGATGGAAGTCTATGGCCAGCAGGGCAACCGTGTCGCGTTTGTCGCCCAGGAACGCCAGCTGGTGGCCAACGGCGAGAACTTTACCCGGGTGGAACAGCTGAAACACCGCTTCCCGGCCATGGTCTTCGCCGTCGGCGGTGGTATCGCCGCTGCCTCCATGGCTGCCGAGCTGGACGCGCAATACGTCAGGGAGTTGCTGCTGGACGAGCCCGAGGCGCCAGCGGTGCCTGATGACTTCGACACGGTCTTCGATCTGAACCTGAAGGAACCGCAAAGTCCTGCGGCGGCACCCGCGGTGCCCGATGATTTCGACAGTGCCTTCGATCTGAGTCTGGATGCACCGCAAAGTCCTGCGGCAGCACCCGCGGTGCCCGATGATTTCGACAGTGCCTTCGATCCGAGTCTGGATGAGCCACAAAGTCCTGCGGCAGCACCGCCGGCACCGGCACCGGCATCGGACGCTGTGACGGAACTGGATGATTTTCCGCTGGAAGACGACTTGAGCTTCGATTCGGTGTTGCAACAGCAGACTGAAGTCAGGGAAAACCTCGACGACCTGTCGGACTTCGATCTGGACATGGACCTGGGCGGCGAGGCAACGCCTGCGATCCTGGCCGAAGACGATTTCCTGTTGAACCTGGATGACGAGGTCAAGGATCCCTCTGTTGCTGCAGCGCCGACCGCTCCGGAAATAGCCCCGGACGATCTCGAGTTGCCGGACGACTTCGACCTGTCGCTGGCCGATGAAATGGACGCCGCTGCCGCTCCGGACACCTTTGCCACCGACCTGAACGATGTCAATGCCGAGCTGGACAGTCTGTCGCAGAGCCTTGGCGAGCCGACCTTCACCGCGCAGGATGCCTTGGCTTCAGCCGATGACGAGCCGGAATTCGACTTCCTTTCCGGCGCCGATGAAGTCGCCACCAAGCTCGACCTGGCCCAGGCCTACATCGACATGGGCGATGCCGATGGGGCACGGGATATCCTCAATGAGGTGGTGAACGAGGGGGATGCAGGGCAGAAGGATGAAGCCAAGGAACTGCTTTCGCGCCTGGCTTGATTGATTAATAAGGCTTGAGCAAAGCGGCAGTCCATGGGGCTGCCGTTTTTGTTTATGGCAAGTGATGCGATGGTGCCTGTCAGGCCGTCTTCGCGAGCAAGCCCGCTCCCACAATGAGTGGGGCCGGACATAGATAATTGGGCAACCCCGATCTCCTGTGGGAGCGGCGGTGCGACGATTCGACTTGCTCGCGAAGGGGCCGGTACATCCAACACAGTATCAACGGTTGCACTGGCATCCCGGAGCCGCAGCCTTATAATGCCCGCCTTTGCGTACATCAGCAGGCTGTCACTCCTTGGCAAATATAGATAACCCGGCCGCCGAAATGGCGGCCGACGGCGTTTTCCGGATCGCATTGGGCGTTGAATACAAAGGCTCGCGTTATCGCGGCTGGCAGCGCCAGGCGTCCGGCGTGCTCACCGTGCAGGAAACCCTCGAAAAGGCCCTGTCCAAAGTCGCCGATTCACCCGTGTCGCTGCTCTGCGCCGGACGCACCGACGCCGGTGTGCATGCGTGCGGGCAGGTGGTGCACTTCGACACGCCCGTCGAGCGCTCGATGAAAGCCTGGGTCATGGGCGCCAACATCAACTTGCCCCACGACGTCAGCGTCAGCTGGGCCAAGGTCATGCCGGCGCATTTTCATGCGCGCTTCAAGGCCATCGCCCGGCGCTATCGCTACGTGATCTACAACGATCAGATCCGTCCGGCGCACCTGAACGATGAAATCACCTGGAACCACCGCCCGCTCGACGTCGAGCGCATGGCCGAGGCGGCGCAGTACCTGGTCGGTACCCACGACTTCAGCGCTTTCCGCGCCGGTCAGTGCCAGGCCAAGTCACCGATCAAGGAACTGCATCACCTGCGCGTCACCCGTCACGGCAAGATGATCGTGCTGGACATCCGCGCCAGTGCCTTCCTGCACCATATGGTGCGCAACATCGCCGGGGTGCTGATGACCATCGGTGCCGGCGAACGCCCGGTCGAGTGGATGAAAGAAGTCCTGGAGAGCCGCATTCGCCGCTCCGGCGGGGTGACGGCGCACCCGTTCGGCTTATATCTGGTGCAGGTCGAGTATCGCGACGAGTTCCAATTGCCCGAGCGTTACATCGGGCCTCACTTCTTGACCGGCTTCTCGGAACTTGACGGCTGACGCCTTCGAACGCTTTTGTTACCATCCGGGACTTTCTCGGATTTACCGTGGGGTTGTCTCGACATGTCGTCCGTTCGCAGCAAGATTTGCGGCATTACCCGCGCGGAGGATGCGTTGGCCGCGGTCGAGGCCGGGGCTGATGCCCTGGGCTTTGTGTTCTACGCCAAAAGCCCGCGGGCCGTGACGTTTGAACAGGCGCGCGCGATCATCAAGGCACTGCCGCCGTTCGTGACCACCGTGGGCCTGTTCGTCAACGCCAGCCGCTGCGAGTTGGGGGAAATCCTCGACGCCGTGCCGCTGGACCTGTTGCAGTTCCATGGCGACGAAACCGCGGCCGACTGCGAAGGCTGGCACCGCCCGTATATCAAGGCGCTGCGGGTCAAGGCGGGTGACGACATCGCGGCGGCGTGCGATGCGTTTCCAAGTGCCAGCGGGATCCTGCTCGATGCCTACGTCGAAGGCGTACCTGGCGGAACCGGGGAGGCGTTCGACTGGTCTCTGATACCGCAAGGCCTGAGCAAGCCGATTATCCTCGCGGGCGGCCTGACGCCGGACAACGTCGCCGAGGCCATTGCCCGGGTTCGGCCTTATGCGGTGGATGTCAGCGGCGGGGTAGAGGCAAGCAAGGGCATCAAGGATCATGCAAGGATTCAAGCGTTCATCAAGGCGGTACGCGGGGCGTTGATGTGACGGCTGGCAGACTGCCGCCGTCCACTGCACTGTACAAAAAATATGCACCTGCACAAAGCAGGCATGGCTGAGGATGTTTTGGGTTGTACGCAGGTCGCGTGTCGCTGACCCGGCAACCCATCGATCATCGCCGCACACATGAATTTAGCTCAAGGGCATACGCGGGGCTGCGAACCAGAGCGTTCGGGCCACCGGTACTGGAGAAAGAAAGCATGAGCAACTGGTTAGTAGACAAACTGATCCCTTCGATCATGCGTTCCGAGGTCAAGAAGAGCTCGGTGCCTGAAGGTCTGTGGCACAAATGCCCGTCTTGCGAGGCTGTGTTGTATCGTCCGGAGCTGGAAAAGACCCTGGACGTTTGCCCCAAGTGCAATCACCACATGCGTATCGGCGCCCGCGCGCGCATCGACATCTTCCTCGACGTTGAAGGCCGTGCCGAACTGGGTGCGGACCTGGAGCCGGTCGACCGGCTGAAATTCCGCGACGGCAAGAAGTACAAGGATCGCCTGACCGCTGCGCAAAAGCAGACCGGCGAAAAAGACGCACTGATCTCCATGAGCGGCTCCCTGCTGGGCATGCCGGTGGTGGTGTCGGCCTTCGAATTCTCCTTCATGGGCGGTTCGATGGGCGCCATCGTCGGCGAGCGCTTCGTTCGCGCCGCCAACTACGCCCTGGAAAACCGTTGCCCGATGATCTGCTTCGCCGCCTCCGGTGGTGCGCGGATGCAGGAAGCCCTGATCTCGCTGATGCAAATGGCCAAGACCTCCGCGGTACTGGCGCGTCTGCGCGAAGAAGGCATTCCGTTCATCTCCGTCCTGACCGACCCGGTCTACGGCGGCGTTTCCGCCAGCCTGGCGATGCTCGGCGACGTGATCGTCGGTGAGCCGAAGGCCCTGATCGGCTTTGCCGGCCCGCGCGTGATCGAGCAGACCGTGCGCGAAAAACTGCCGGAAGGCTTCCAGCGCAGCGAGTTCCTGCTGGAACACGGCGCGATCGACATGATCATCCACCGTCAGGAGCTGCGTCCGCGCCTGGGCAACCTGCTGGCTCAAATGATGGGCCTGCCGACGCCTAAATTCGTCGCCGCCCCCATCGAACCGATCGTGGTTCCACCGGTACCTGCCAACATATGACCCAACGTACCCTTGGCGAGTGGCTCGCCTACCTGGAACAGTTGCACCCTTCGGCCATCGACATGGGGCTTGAGCGCTCGCAACAGGTAGCGTCCCGCATGGGGCTGGGCAAGCCGGCGCCTCGGGTGATCACGGTCACCGGTACCAACGGCAAGGGTTCCACCTGTGCGTTCGTGGCCTCGTTGCTGCGGGCGCAAGGGCTGAAAGTGGGCGTCTACAATTCGCCGCACCTGCTGCGCTACAACGAGCGGGTGCAGGTCAATGGCGTCGAAGCCACTGACGCCGAGCTCTGCCAGGCCTTCGTGGCCGTCGAGGCCGGTCGTGGCGACACGTCCCTGACATACTTCGAAATGGGCACCCTGGCGGCGTTCTGGCTGTTTCAACAGGCCGGCCTCGATGCGGTGGTGCTGGAAGTCGGGCTGGGCGGGCGCCTGGACACGGTCAACGTGGTCGATGCCGACATGGCGCTGGTCACCAGCATCGGCGTCGATCACGCCGATTACCTGGGCGACACCCGTGAGTCCGTGGCCTTCGAAAAAGCCGGGATCTTCCGCCAGGGCGCGCCTGCGCTCTGCGGCGACCTGAACCCTCCGCAAACCCTGCTGGACAAGGCGCGCGAGCTCAATTGCCGGTTTTTCCTGCGTGGCCGCGATTTTGACCTGGGCGTGACCGATCACGCCTGGCAATGGCGCGGTCTTGACGCGCAAGGGCGGGTAGTCGAGCTGCGTGATCTGCCGTTGCTCGATCTGCCGATGGAAAACGCCGCGCTGGCGCTGCAAGCCTATCTGCTGCTCGACCTGCCTTGGGACGATGCGCAGATCAGGGCTGCCCTGCAAGCAACGCGGGTGGTCGGTCGTCTCGATCGCCGCCAGTTCGATTGGCAGGGCAAGCGGCTGAACCTGTTGCTGGACGTGGGGCACAACCCCCATGCGGCCGAATATCTGGCCCGCCGTCTGGCCAGCCAGCCCCCTGCCGGCAAGCGTCTGGCGGTGTTCGGCTTGCTGGCGGACAAGGATCTGGATGGTGTTGTCGGCGAATTGAATGCTAGTGTCGAGCATTGGGCCGTCGCGCCGCTGGATTCGCCGCGGGCACGACCGGTCGGCGATTTGCACCGGGCGCTACAGAACCTCGGCGCGTCGGTAACGTCCTATGACAGTGTGGCCGCCGCTCTGGAAGGCCAGTGTGCACAGGCGACGAACGACGACGAGATTCTGTTGTTCGGATCATTTTATTGTGTCGCCGAGGCCCTCGAATGGCTGGCCCGGCGCTCCACGGAGGACGCGGCAAATGGCATTGCTGGATAAGGCATACAAACAGCGCATGGTCGGCGCCCTGGTTCTGGTGGCGCTGGCGGTGATTTTCCTGCCGATGCTGTTTTCCCGCCAGGACGAACAGCGTCAGGTGAGCGTCGAGGCGCCGGCCGCCCCGCAAGCGCCTGTAGTGCCACAAGTGCAGGTCGAGCCGGTGGTGGTGCCCGAGCCGCAAGCCTTGCCGCAGGAGCCGGTGCCGAGCGACGATGAAATCGCTCAGCAGGAGCAACCATCGACGCCGATTGCCCCGAGTGCGCCAGTAGCGCCGGCCCCCGCCGCCAAACCGGTGACACCGGCTCCGGCACCCGTGCCGACGAACAAGCCGACCACTGCGCCGTCCCAGCCGATCACGGCCGGGCCGGGTGCATCGGGCAAACCGGGTACCACCCAGAGCCGGGTCGACGCCAACGGCCTGTCGGTCAGCTGGTCGGTGCAAGTGGCCAGCCTGGCGAACCGGGCCAGCGCCGAAAGCCTGCAGAAAAAGCTGCGCAGCCAGGGCTACAACGCCTATATCCGCGCGGCCGACGGCAAGAACCGGGTGTTCGTCGGGCCGCTGATCGAGCGCGCGGAGGCCGATCGCCTGCGTGACTTGCTGAGTCGCCAGCAGAACCTCAAGGGCTTTGTCGTGCGTTTCCAGCCGGAACGCGGTTAAAACTATCGCGCCGATTTGTAATGCACGGTTAATCGCAGCTTACCGATAAGCATGGGCTCTGCTAAAATGCGCCGCCTTATCCGTCTGTAGGCTGCACTGTGCCATTTACCTGGGTTGATTGGGCGATTGTTGCCATCGTCGCCATCTCCGCATTGATCAGTCTGAGCCGCGGCTTCGTCAAGGAAGCATTATCGCTGGTGACCTGGATCATCGCAGGAGTCGTCGCCTGGCTGTTCGGCGGTGCATTGTCCGAATACCTCGTCGGGTACATCGAAACGCCATCGGCTCGTGTGATCACGGGCTGTGCCATCATGTTTGTCGCCACGCTGATCGTAGGCGCAATGATCAATTATCTTATCGGCGAGTTGGTTCGCGTCACCGGGCTCTCCGGGACCGATCGATTCCTCGGCATGGCCTTCGGCGCCGCGCGTGGCGTGTTGCTGGTGGTCGTGGCGGTCGGGCTGTTGAGCCTGGGGCCGGTACAGCAGGACGAGTGGTGGAAGCAATCGCAACTCGTGCCAAAATTTTTATTGGTCGCTGACTGGTCCAAAAACCTGATTCTCGGGTGGAGCAGTCAGTGGCTGGCCAGCGGTATCAGCGTACCCGCTGAGATACCGTTCAAGGAGCACCTCTTGCCGACGGCCAAAACGCCTCAGTGAGTTGTGTTCAGTTCAGATCCATTAAGTAGGGGTTGCGTCGCATGTGTGGCATCGTCGGTATCGTCGGTAAGTCGAACGTCAATCAGGCGCTGTATGACGCGCTAACCGTCCTCCAGCACCGCGGCCAGGACGCTGCCGGTATCGTGACCAGCCATGATGGCCGGTTATTCCTGCGCAAGGACAATGGCCTGGTGCGTGACGTGTTCCATCAGCGTCACATGCAGCGCCTGGTCGGCCACATGGGCATTGGCCATGTGCGTTACCCGACCGCGGGCAGCTCGACTTCGGCCGAAGCCCAACCGTTTTACGTCAACTCGCCTTACGGCATCACCCTGGCGCACAACGGTAACCTGACCAACGTTGAACAGCTGGCCAAGGAGATTTACGAATCTGACCTGCGCCACGTCAACACCAACTCCGATTCGGAAGTGCTGCTCAACGTGTTCGCGCACGAGCTGGCCCAGCGCGGCAAGCTGCAGCCGACCGAAGAAGACGTCTTTGCGGCCGTCACCGACGTGCACAACCGTTGCGTCGGCGGTTACGCCGTGGTTGCGATGGTGACCGGTTACGGCATCGTCGGTTTCCGCGACCCGCATGGCATCCGCCCGATCGTGTTCGGCCAGCGTCACACCGACGAAGGCGTCGAGTACATGATCGCCTCCGAAAGCGTGTCCCTGGACGTGCTCGGTTTCACCCTGATTCGCGACCTCGCGCCGGGCGAAGCGGTCTACATCACTGAAGACGGCAAGCTGCACACCCGTCAGTGCGCGATCAACCCGTCCCTGACCCCGTGCATTTTCGAACACGTCTACCTGGCGCGTCCGGATTCGATCATCGACGGCGTCTCGGTGTACAAGGCGCGCCTGCGCATGGGCGAGAAGCTCGCCGACAAGATCCTGCGCGAGCGTCCGGATCACGACATCGACGTGGTCATCCCGATCCCGGACACCAGCCGCACCGCGGCCCTGGAACTGGCGAACCACCTGGGCGTGAAGTTCCGCGAAGGCTTCGTGAAGAACCGCTACATCGGCCGGACCTTCATCATGCCGGGCCAGGCGGCACGGAAAAAATCCGTACGCCAGAAGCTCAACGCGATCGAACTGGAATTCCGCGGCAAGAACGTGATGCTGGTGGACGACTCGATCGTGCGCGGCACCACCTGCAAGCAGATCATCCAGATGGCGCGCGAAGCCGGCGCCAAGAACGTCTACTTCTGCTCCGCGGCACCGGCCGTGCGTTACCCGAACGTCTACGGCATCGACATGCCGAGCGCCCATGAACTGATCGCCCACAACCGTTCGACCCAGGACGTGGCCGACCTGATCGGCGCCGACTGGTTGATCTATCAGGACTTGCCTGACTTGATCGAAGCGGTCGGTGGCGGCAAGATCAAGATCGAGAAGTTCGATTGCGCGGTGTTCGACGGCCAGTACGTGACCGGCGACGTCGACGAGGCTTACCTGAACAAGATCGAGCAGGCGCGTAACGATGCCTCCAAGGTCAAGACCCAGGCGGTCAGTGCGATCATCGATCTGTACAACAACTAATGTAACAACCGGCCTGTTGTGGGTGCGCTTGTGTGTAGGAGCTGGCTGGTGTAGGAGCTGGCTTGCCAGCGAATGGGGCGTCACATTCAACATCATAGTTGCCTGTGCCACCGTCTTCGCTGGCAAGCCAGCTCCTACACAGGCCAGCTCCTACAGGGGGCCCCCTCCAGGCCGGTTTTGTATCTATTACGCTTTTTATTTCAAGAGCAGGGCAAGGAGTGACAGCATGAGTCAGGATTGGGATGCCGGTCGGCTGGACAGCGACCTCGAAGGCGTAGCGTTCGATACCCTGGCCGTCCGCGCCGGTCAGCACCGCACGCCGGAAGGCGAACACGGTGATCCGATGTTCTTCACCTCCAGCTACGTATTCCGTACCGCTGCCGACGCGGCGGCTCGTTTTGCCGGGGAAGTGCCGGGCAACGTCTATTCGCGCTACACCAACCCGACCGTGCGCGCGTTCGAAGAGCGCATCGCCGCGCTGGAAAGCGCCGAGCAAGCGGTGGCCACGGCCACGGGCATGGCGGCAATCATGGCGGTGGTGATGAGCCTGTGCAGCGCCGGCGATCACGTGCTGGTATCGCGCAGCGTATTCGGCTCGACCATCAGCCTGTTCGAGAAGTACTTCAAGCGCTTCGGCATCGAAGTCGACTACGTGCCCCTGGCGGACTTGTCCGGTTGGGATGCGGCGATCAAGGCCAATACCAAACTGCTGTTCGTCGAGTCGCCGTCCAACCCGCTGGCGGAGTTGGTGGACATCGCCGAGCTGTCGAACATCGCTCACGCCAAAGGCGCGATGCTGGTGGTCGACAACTGCTTCTGCACCCCGGCCTTGCAGCAACCGCTGAAGCTGGGCGCGGACATCGTCGTGCACTCGGCGACCAAGTTCATCGACGGCCAGGGCCGTTGCATGGGCGGCGTGGTCGCCGGTCGTAGCGAACAGATGAAAGAAGTGGTCGGTTTCCTGCGCACGGCCGGGCCGACCCTGAGCCCGTTCAACGCCTGGATCTTCCTCAAGGGCCTGGAAACCCTGGGCCTGCGGATGAAGGCCCATTGTGCCAACGCCCAGCAGCTGGCCGAGTGGCTGGAGCGGCAGGACGGCATCGAGAAAGTCCATTACGCCGGCCTCGAGAGCCACCCGCAGCACGCACTGGCCTTGCGTCAGCAGAAGGGCTTCGGCGCGGTAGTGAGCTTCGAGGTCAAGGGCGGCAAAGAGGGCGCCTGGCGCTTTATCGATGCGACGCGCCTGATTTCCATCACCGCCAACCTCGGCGACACCAAGACCACCATCACTCACCCGAGCACCACCTCCCACGGCCGTCTGGCGCCGCAGGAGCGTGAAGCCGCGGGCATCCGTGACAGCCTGATCCGCATCGCGGTCGGCCTGGAAGACGTGGCAGACCTGCAAGCCGATCTGGCGCGCGGCCTGGCTGCGCTGTGATCCAATTGTCGACGCCGGGCACCGGCACCAACGGCCGCGTCGCCCTGGTCACCGGGGCTGCGCGCGGCATCGGCCTGGGCATTGCGGCGTGGTTGATCAGCGAAGGCTGGCAAGTGGTGCTGACCGACCTGGACCGGGCACGGGGCTCGAAAGTGGCGAAGGTGCTGGGCGACAACGCCTGGTTCATCGCCATGGACGTCTCCAGCGAAGGGCAGGTGGCGCTGGGCGTCGCCGAAGTGCTGGGGCAATTCGGCCGACTGGATGCGCTGGTGTGCAACGCGGCAGTAGCCGATCCGCATAACATCACCCTCGAAAGCCTCGATCTGGCGTACTGGAACCGGGTGCTGGCGGTGAACCTCAGCGGGCCGATGCTGTTGGCCAAGCACTGCGCGCCGTACCTGCGCGCGCACAGCGGGGCGATCGTCAACCTGGCCTCGACCCGCGCCGGGCAGTCGGAGCCCGACACCGAGGCCTACGCGGCGAGCAAGGGCGGCCTGTTGGCCCTGACACACGCCCTGGCGATCAGCCTCGGGCCGGAAATCCGCGTCAACGCGGTCAGCCCGGGCTGGATCGATGCGCGAGACCCGTCGGTGCGCCGTGCCGAGCCGCTGACCGACGCCGACCATGCCCAGCATCCGGCGGGCAGGGTAGGGACGGTCGAGGACGTGGCGGCGATGGTGGCGTGGTTGCTGTCGAAGAATGCCGGGTTTGTCACGGGGCAGGAGTTCGTGGTGGATGGCGGGATGACCAAGAAGATGATTTATAGCGAGTAGTAGGGCGGGAGAGTTGTCCCCAGCATTGATGTTGAATGTGCCGCCCTCTTCGCGGGCAAGCCCGCTCCCACAGTGATCTAAGGTGTGCACACTATTTTTCACACACTGGATAACCCTGTGGGAGCGGGCTTGCCCGCGAAGGCGGTCTGACTGCAAAAGGATGATTGTGGGTAATGCCATCACCTTGCGAAATGACACGATTTTGTCTTTTTCAGAAAAACTTCAAGCAGGCTATTGACTTAGCTTCGTTAGATGCGTAAATTTCGCGGCCTCAGAGAAGCAAAGGGTGATTAGCTCAGCTGGGAGAGCGTCTGCCTTACAAGCAGAATGTCGGCGGTTCGATCCCGTCATCACCCACCACTTCTTGAGAATCTTGCGCAAGCAAGAAGGAAGCTGAAAAGCCTCCACCGACGCGCAGCGGTAGTTCAGTCGGTTAGAATACCGGCCTGTCACGCCGGGGGTCGCGGGTTCGAGTCCCGTCCGCTGCGCCATATTTGCGAGTCAGGTGTTACCTGGCTCGAGATTGAAAAGCCTCGAAGCTTTCCAGTCACACGAGTTACCTGGACGCAAGTCCACAGCGATACGCAGCGGTAGTTCAGTCGGTTAGAATACCGGCCTGTCACGCCGGGGGTCGCGGGTTCGAGTCCCGTCCGCTGCGCCATATCTGCACCAAGGCCCACTGAACGCCTGGGTGCTACGAAGAAGATTGCTGGCTAGCCAGTGTCTGATTCGAGTCGATAGCAAAGACCCTGGTCGAAAGACCGGGGTTTTTTGTGCCTGCGATTTGGCTTTTGCTCCTTTTCCCTCGCGCCGCCTCTCATGTTCGTGCCCGTCGATCCGGTAGGCGCGCTGATCCTGGCTTCTTCAACGCTGGCGCTCAAAAGGGCCCAGCCCGGCTCAGCCGGGGCCTGCGTGGCCGATGCTGCCCGGCTTTCATTCAGCTCACCCCATTATTCCCCAGGGTAAACCGCATAAAAGGCTTGGTTTGAACTAACAACACTAATTAGAATGAGTCGCATTTAAAATATTTCCTGCGCAGGGTTCCTTGACATGAGTGAAGCAGCGATGCCGGCGGCGCAAAATTTCCACGACTTGTACCGCGACCATCGTAGCTGGCTGGAAAGCTGGCTGAGGCGACGCATGAGCAATGGCAGCGATGCGGCGGACCTGAGCCAGGATACTTTCGTGCGAGTGCTCGCCAGTTCCCAGCGCATTGCCGACCTGCAGGAACCCCGCGCCTATCTGGCGACCGTCGGCAAGCGGCTGCTGGCCAACTTCTATCAGCGGCGCAGTCTCGAACAAGCCTACCTCGATGCCCTGGCGCTGCTGCCGGAGGAGTGTGCGCCGTCGCCCGAGCAACGCTGGTTGCTGTTGGAAACCCTGCAAGCCCTGGACGAATTGCTTGATGGATTGCCGGTCGCGGTGCGACGGGCCTTTCTCTGGAGCCAGCTGGAAGGCCTGGGTTATGCCGAGATCGCCGAGCGCCTGCAAGTCTCGCAGCGCACGATCAAACGCTACATGGCCCAAGCCTACGAACATTGCCTGCTGGTGGAATGGTGATCGCTTCGCCCCCTTCGGCCGAAGCCCGCCAAGTCGTGCGAGCCGCCGCTCAATGGCTGGCACTCATGGAATCGGGCGCCGCCAATGACCGTGACCGGGCCAATCTGCAGCACTGGCGTGACAGCCATCCCAGTCACGAACAGGCCTGGCAGAAGGCCCAGCTGTTGCGCCAACGCTTTGCCGACCTGCCGTCGACACTGGCCATGGCCAGCCTGGATCGGCCGCAGGCCAGTCGGCGCCAGGTGCTCAAGCGCGCCGTGGGGGCGGTGGCGTTGGTGCCGACCGCCTGGCTGATCAGCCGGCAGCTGCCGCTGGATGCCTGGCGCGCCGACCTGCGCACCGCCACCGGGGAGGGCAAAAAAGTCCAGTTGGCCGATGGCAGCTCGCTGCAATTGAACACCGCGAGTGCCGTCGATATCGACTTGAAGCACCGGCGACTGACCCTGGTGGAAGGCGAGATAGCGCTGAACGTGCCCGGGACCTCGCCGCTGACGATCCAGACGCACTTCGGCCAAGTGGTCGTCAGTCAGAGCCAGGTCTGCGTGCGTCAGGGGCAGACGGGGTGCAAGGTGTCGGTGCTCAAAGGCGCGGTGCAGTTGCAGCCATTGCGCGGCCCGGTCTTTTCGTTGCGCGCCGGCCAGCAAGTCAGCCTGCTGGCGGCGGGGGCCGGTGCGGTGGAGCCATTCGACGTGCTCGCCCCCGGCTGGCGTGACGGCGTGCTGATGGCGCAGAACCAGCCCCTGGGGGATTTTCTGCGGGAACTCGGCAGCTATCGCCCGGGCGTGTTGCGCTGGGAGCCGGCGCTCGAATCCCTGCGCGTCACCGGCAGTTTCCGTCTGGAAGACACCGATCGCATCCTGTCGTTGCTGGCGTCCAGCTTGCCGCTGGAGGTGCATAGGCGCACCCGGTATTGGGTGACCTTGCGGTCGCGCAAAAATACTGCATGAGGGCTGTCCCTTTTTTTCGCGCCGCTTGTCATTCAAGGCAAGTGAAACGAAATCAGAGAGATTCTCAATGCCCGTAGTGATGCCCCGCAGTACGCGCCTGGCGCCTTCCAGGTTGCGCCCGTTGTTGCACCTGAGTCTGCTGTTGAGTCTGGGTGCCTGTCCTTTATTCGCCGCAGTGAGCTACGCCGAAGACGGTCCCCGTCGCAGTTATCAGGTGCCCGCCGGCAGCCTCAGCGCCGCGTTGACCCGTTTCGCCGGACTGGCCGGGGTCAACCTGTCGGTAGACCCGGCGCTGGTCAGCGGTCGCAACAGCCCCGGGCTGTCGGGGAACTACGCGGTCGAGGAGGGCTTCGCGCGGTTGCTGCAGGGTTCCGGGCTGCAACTGCAGCCGGTGGGCGAGCAAGCTTACATCCTGACTCCGGCGCCGGAAGGCGGCAGCCTGCAACTGGCCCCCACGTCGATTCTCGGGGCCACGGGCGGGGAGGGCGGCGATGTCTATGCGGGTGGGCAGGTCGCGCGCCGCACTTCGCAAGGCTTGCTCGGCTCCAAGGACTTCATGGAAACGCCCTTCAGCGTGACCACCTACACCAGCGAGGCGGTCAAGAACCAGCAGGCGCGTACCTTGGGCGACCTGATCGCCAGCGACCCCTCGGTTCGTGCCACCAACCCGGCGGGCGGGCGGTATGAGCAGTTCACCATTCGCGGGTTGAGCCTGTTCAACAGTGATGTCGCCTACAACGGGCTGTACGGCATCCTGCCGACCTATACCATCGACATGGAGATGGCGGACCGCGTCGACGTCATCAAAGGCCCGAGCCAGCTGATCAACGGCATCTCGCCGCGGGGCAGCGTGGGGGGCGGGATCAACGTGGTGCCCAAGCGCGCGACCGACAAACCCATCACCTCGTTTACCGGCATGTATGCGTCCGACAGCCAGGTCGGCGGTGCCGTGGATGTCGGCCGGCGCTTTGGCGAGGACAACAAGTTCGGTCTGCGTTTCAACGGCGTGAAGCAGTCCGGCGACACCGAATGGGATCACCAGAACGTCGACCGCGAGATGGCCGTGCTGGGCCTGGATTTTCGCGGTGAACGCCTGCGGCTCTCCACGGATATCGGCCGTACCGAACGTGACACTGATGCGCCGCAGGAACGGGTGCAGGTCGGCCCCAACGCGCAGGTCCCCCGTGCCAGCGATGTGCGCCGCAACTATGCGCAGCCCTGGAGCCAGGCGAGCACCAACGACACCTTCGGCACGGTGAGCGCTGAATACGATGTCAACGATTCCGTCATGGTGTACGGCGGCGCGGGCGCGCGCAAAAGTAACCATGACTTCCTGCGCCATGCCGTTGCGGTCACCAACGACGCCGGCGATTTCAGCGTGCAACCGCGTGATTTCACCCGTGACGAAAATGTCCGCACGGCCACGGCAGGGGTGCGCAACTGGTTCCATACCGGCCCGGTGAGCCACGAAGTCAACCTGGCCGCCAGCTACTTCTACATGGACTTTGAAAACGGCGGCGCCCGTTATGGCGCGGCCCCGAGCAACATCTACAACCCGGTGGAAACACCAACCCCGAACACCCCGACCCGACTCGATTCGAAGGTCTACACCGAGAACCGCTTCAGCGGCGTGGCGTTGTCCGACACCCTCGGCTTCTTCGATGACCGGCTGCTGCTGACCCTCGGCGCCCGCTGGCAGCGGGTCCAGGTGGACGACTGGACGGATAACGTCAAAGGCGCCACCGCCTACGACGAGGAAAAGGTTTCGCCGTCGGGCGGTATCCTGTTCAAGGCGACCGACAAGCTGTCGCTGTATGCCAACTACATGGAAGGCCTGAGCCAAGGCAAGATCGCGCCGTCGACCTCGGTGAACGAGGACGAGATCTTCCCGCCGTTCATCAGCCGCCAGATCGAGGCCGGTGCCAAGTATGACGCCGGTGCATTCGCCGTGACCGCCGCGGTGTTCCGGATCAAGCAGCCGGCCTACGAGACCAACGCCACCACGCGCGTCTTCGGCCCCAACGGCAAGCGTGAGAACACGGGTGTGGAGCTGAGCGTGTTCGGCGAACCGCTCGACGGTTTCCGCCTGCTCGGCGGTGTCATGTACATCGACAGCAAGTTGAAGGAAACCACCAATGGCACCTTCGACGGCAACCGGGCGCCGGCCACGCCCAAATACAACGTCAACCTGGGCGCCGAGTGGGACGTGCCGACCGTCCAGGGCCTGACCCTGACCAGCCGCGGCATCTATTCCAGCTCGCAGTACCTGGACCAGTCCAACAACAAGGAAATCGATTCCTGGGAGCGTTTCGACGTGGGCGCACGCTACGCGTTCAAGGTCGAGCAAAAGAACATCACCCTGCGGGCCAATATCGAGAACGTGGCGGACAAGCGCTACTGGAGCTCGGCCGGCGCCTCGGATGACAGCGAGCCTGGCTTGACGCTGTCGACCCCGCGCACTTACCTGCTTTCGGCGACCGTCGACTTCTGATTTATCCGCTTCATACGCCCCAGGGACGGGGCGTCTTCGTTGGACGGATTCGTATAGAGGAAAATCATATGCACACTGTCAGTTAAATAACGAACAAGACACTTGCGGATAAGTTGCTGTCTGTCGGCGACCGCTATCGAAGCTGTTTTTGCATCACAAGATCATGGCTAGATCATGGCGCTTTTCGCAGTTCATACCAAGTTCATTAACTTGGGCTTTGGCGTGCCTGATTGTTTTTAAAAGTAGTTCAAGTCGCTATAGGCCAATGTCCAAATAATTAGTAAGAATTAGTTGCAACAACTTGTTAATGAGAATAAGTTGCATATCGAATTTAACGAGGGTGAACCGATGTTGAATGATGGCGTATTGCACTCTAATCCACTGCAAAAAACCAATGCCGACTATCTGGCTCGACAAAGCAAATTCGAATCCAATGTGCGCAGTTATCCCCGCAAGTTGCCACTGGCCATCGCCAAGGCACACGGGCTCTGGGTCACTGATGTCGAGGGCCATGTTTACCTCGATTGCCTGGCCGGTGCCGGCACCCTGGCCCTGGGCCACAATCACCCGGCCGTCATGGCCAGCCTCGACAGCTTCCTCGCTTCAGGCCTGCCGATGCACACGCTGGACCTGACCACCGCGGTCAAGGACGCCTTCAGCGAAACCCTGCTCAGCCTGCTGCCGAACCAGGGCCGTGATTACTGCCTGCAATTTTGCGGGCCGTCCGGGGCGGATGCGGTGGAGGCTGCGCTGAAACTGGCCAAGACCTATACCGGTCGCAGCAACATCATCAGCTTTTCGGGGGCCTACCATGGCATGACCCACGGCGCCCTGGCCCTGACCGGCAACACTGCGCCGAAAAATGCCATCGCCAGCCTGATGCCCGGGGTGCAGTTCATGCCGTACCCCCACGAGTATCGTTGCCCGCTGGGCATTGGCGGTGAGGCCGGGGTCGAGGCCTTGACTCACTATTTCACCCAGTTCATCGACGACGTCGAAAGCGGCGTGTCACTGCCGGCGGCGGTGATCCTGGAAGCGGTGCAGGGCGAGGGCGGAGTCAACTGCGCCCCGGCCAGCTGGCTGCGGGCGATCCGCGAGGTGACACGCAAGCACGGCATCCTGTTGATCCTCGACGAAGTGCAGACCGGTTTCGGCCGCACCGGCAAAATGTTCGCCTTCGAGCACGCCGGGATCGAGCCGGACCTGATCGTCATGTCCAAGGCGGTCGGCGGCGGGTTGCCCATGGCGGTGCTGGGCATCCGTCGGGAATTCGACGCCTGGGAGCCCGGCAACCACGCCGGGACCTTCCGCGGCAACCAGATGGCCATGGCCGCCGGGTTGGCGACGTTGCAGGTGCTGCAACAGCAAAACCTCGCCGCCCAGGCCGAGCGCCAAGGTCAGTGGCTCAAGGACCGGTTGCTCGAGTTGCAGGCGCATTACCCGGCCCTGGGCCAGGTGCGTGGGCGTGGCCTGATGCTGGGCATCGAGATCGTCGACGAGCGCCAGCCGGCCGATCGCCACGGGCATTACCCGATGGACCCGGCGCTGGCTGCGGCCATCCAGCAACAATGCTTCAAACAAGGCCTGTTGCTGGAACGCGGGGGGCGCCAGGGCAATGTCATTCGTTTGTTGCCGCCGTTGATTATCGACGATGAACAATGCCGGCAAGTGATCCAGCGTTTTGATAACGCCGTGGCGGCAGCGGTCGTGCAATTACGCACTTGAATGAACTAATCGAAGTTGCATGAGTCGCCAGTCCTGTTGCAGTTAATGTCAGTGGCGCCAGTCACTTTGAGCATCGTCTTAGAGTTTGAAAGGTTCAGTGAAGTGATCTCGTTACGTGGGGTTATGTCGACTGTTCAATCAGTCGGTCAATGACTCATTTTTTTTCGCCATATAACGTATCCAGTGACCTCACAGGGCTACTGTGGAGCACCCATGAATCATCCAGATCGCAAAGTTTTATCGAATATGGTCAGTGAATTGGCGACGACCTGCGCGTTGCTCAATTGCTTGATCAAAGAGTTCGCCTTGCCGGAAAACTGCCTGAGTTACAGTTGGCCGACGCAGATGCAAGGCATCGCCCCGGGCAGTTATCTCGAGGGCCTGGAGTGGAAGGGCATTCCCCTGACCATCAAGCTGCCCAACCGACAGCAGTTCTTTGTGATGGTGGACCGTCGTGATGGTCTCGGCAGCCATCGCTACCTGTCGGATGTCTATGCCCGGCGCGGTGAGGGCGACTGGTCGAGCCTGAGGTTTGCCGAGTTCGTCGAGCAGATGCTCGCGGCGTGCGAACACATGACCCGCGCCAGCAACGACGAGTTGCTGGACCAGGTGTTGCAAAGCCAGTTGCTGACCGCGGCCATCGTCGGCCACAACTCACCGATGGCCGCGGACCCGCTCAGCGGCTACCTGGCCAGCGAGCAGGGCTTGTGGTTCGGCCATCCGAATCACCCGGCACCCAAGGCGCGCCTGTGGCCCGCGCATCTGGCCCAGGAAACCTACGCGCCGGAGTTCCAGGCCCGCACACCGTTGCACCTGTTCGAGGTGCCGCTGGAAGGGCTCAGCGTCGGCGCCAACGGCCTGAGCAAGGCCCAGGTGCTGGCCGGTTTTGCCGATCAGGCGCAGGCGCGGCCCGGGCACGCCGTGATCTGCATGCACCCGGTCCAGGCGCAGTTGTTCATGCAGGACGCCCGGGTGCAGCGCTTGCTGAAATCCGCGGCGATCGTCGATCTGGGCGCCACGGGCCTGATGGCCAATCCCACCGCGTCCATCCGCACCTGGTACATCGAGGGCCACGGGTTTTTCATCAAGGGCTCGCTGAACGTGCGCATCACCAATTGCGTGAGGAAAAACGCCTGGTACGAACTGGAAAGCGCGCTGATGATCGACCGGATCTTCCGCACCCTCCAACTCACGCAGCCGGAAACCCTCGGCGGGCTGTCGGTGGTGGCCGAACCGGGCCTGCTGAGCTGGGCGCCGCACCCGGCCAGCGAAGCCGACAGCCACTGGTTCCGCGAACAGACCGGGGCGATCCTGCGGGAAAACTTCTGCCTCGACACCGGCACCGACTGCAGCATCATGGCCGGCACACTGTTTGCCCGGGGCCTGCATCTACGGCCGTTGGTGCACGAGTTCCTCAGCCGCTTCAACGGCGACGACCTCCTCGACCAACAGCTGTTGAGCTGGTTCGACGACTACCAGGCGCTGTTGCTGCGGCCGGTGCTGGCGCTGTTCTTCAACCACGGCATCGTGATGGAACCGCATCTGCAGAACAGCGTGCTGGTGCATGACAACGGGCGCCCGCAACGCCTGCTGCTGCGGGACTTCGAAGGGGTCAAGCTGACCGGTGAACTGGGCGCTTCGCGAATCGACGCCGAGGTTCATCCGCGGGTGCGCGAGTCGCTGCTCTATTCCCGTCAGCAAGGCTGGAACCGCATCGTCTACTGTCTGTTCGTCAACAACCTGTCCGAGGCGGTGCTGGCCCTGAGCTGGGAGCGGCCGCACCTGGCGCCGCTGATGTGGCAAAGCGTTGAACAGCAACTGATCAGCATCCGCGCCGAATTGACCCGTGCCGCGCCGGAACTGGATGCGCTGATCGCCGGCCAGCCGATTGCCTGCAAGACCAATCTGAAAGTGCGCCTGGCCGCCAAGGCGGATCGCCAGGCCAGCTACGTCAACCTGGTGTCCCCGTGGGGCAAGGAAGCCCAGCATGGATAAGCTGCCCGCAACGGTCGTGGCCGCCATCGACCAGGCCCGCATTCAGCAGGAAGATCCCCTGGCCCTGTTCATCTATGACCTGGACGCGCTGGCGCAGCACGTGACGCAGGTGATGGCGGCACTCCCTGCAGGCGTGGAGCTTTACTATGCGATCAAGGCCAACAGCGAACCGCAGATCCTCGCCACCGTGGCGCCGTTGGTGCACGGGTTCGAGATTTCCTCCGGGGGCGAGATCGATCGCCTCCAGGCCTGCCCGACACGCAAGCCGTTCATCTTCTCCGGTCCCGGCAAACTGGATTCCGATCTGCGTGCGGCGCTGCAGCATCAGGTCGAAGCGATTCACATCGAAAGCCTGAATGAAATCGTCCGTCTGCAACGGTTGGCCCAGGAAGCGGGACGGGTGCAGGACGTACTGCTGCGGATCAATCCCGAACTGCCGTCGCCGCTGTCGAGCAAACTGGCGATGGCCGGCACCGCCACGCCCTTCGGGATCGATGAGTCGGAACTGGCCCGGGCCGTGAGCTGGGTCGATAACGCCAGCCACCTGCGGCTCAAGGGTTTTCATGTGCACGCGATGTCCCACCAGTCGCAGGTGGAGCGCCACGAGCAATTGCTCGATCTGTACCTGCAGCGTTGGCCGCAATGGAAGGCCTTGTCGGCGCTACCCGCGACTATCACCCACCTCAACGTGGGCGGCGGCCTGGGGGTCAATTACCTCGGCCCGCAGCAATTCGACTGGCAGCGGCTGTGCGCGCACCTGGGGCGGAGCCTGGCAGCCTGTGCCGATGCGCCCGTCGTGCGCTTCGAACCCGGTCGTTTCATCAGTGCCTTCTGCGGCTATTACGCCATCGAAGTGCTGGACCGGAAAACCAGTCACGGCAAGCACTTCCTGGTCTGCCGCGGCGGCACCCATCAGTTCCGGCTGCCGGTGGCCCAAGGGCACGATCACCCGGTCATTCACCTGCCCCGGTCTCGCGTGACACCGACGGCGACTCAGCAGGACTGGACCATCGTCGGGCAGCTCTGTACGCCCAAGGATGTGCTCAGCCGAGACTGCCCGCTGACCGGGGTGGAGATCGGCGACATGCTGGTGCTGCCGCTGGCGGGGGCCTATGGCTACAACATTTCCCACGCCGATTTCCTCTGTCATCCGCGACCGCCGCAGGTGTTTGTGCAAGCAGCCGGAGTCGCCCCGTGGGATTGACCTTTACCGTTCCGCGCTGGCTGGTGGTGGTCAATGTGCTGTTGGGCACGCTGACGGTCAGCCTCAACAACAGCTCGCTGAACCCGGCGTTGCCGGCGTTCATGGAGGCCTTCGACATCGGCCCGTTGTTGGCCACCTGGATCGTCGCCGCGTTCATGGTGAGCATGGGCATGACCATGCCCCTGACCAGTTTTCTCAGCCAGCGCATGGGCCGCAAATCCCTGTATTTGTGGGGCGTGGCGTTGTTTGTCTGCGGTTCGCTGCTGGGGGCGCTGGCCAATTCCATCGCCTTGGTGATTGCCGCGCGGGTGGTGCAAGGCATTGCCAGCGGGCTGATGATTCCGCTGTCCCTGGCGATCATTTTTTCGGTGTACGCCAAGGGCGAGCGGGGCCGGGTCACCGGCCTGTGGGGCGCGGCGGTGATGCTGGCGCCGGCCTTGGGGCCGTTGTGCGGCAGCCTGATGCTGGAGTGGTTCAGCTGGCGTTCGCTGTTCCTGATGAACGTGCCCATCGGCCTGCTGGCGTTGATCCTTGGCGTCGGCGTGCTGCCGGCGTCGCCAGCCTCGGAACGCAAACCCTTCGACCTGGCGGGTTACCTGCTGATCGCGACGGGCATCGGCCTGCTGATGGTCGCCGTGGGGCGCCTGCGTCACGCCGAAGCCCTGGCCGATCCGTTCAACCTCGGCCTGTTGCTGGTGGCGATCCTGTGCCTGGTGGCGTTCGTGCGCCTGGAACTGCACCGCGCCGCGCCGCTGCTCAACCTGCGCATCTTTGCCCTGCGCGGTTATCGCCTGAGCGTGATCATCGCCGTGGTGCAGTCGGTCGGCATGTTCGAGTGCCTGGTGCTGCTGCCCCTGCTGGTGCAGATGGTGATGGGCTACAGCGCGATCTGGACCGGCCTGTCGCTGCTGTGCACGGCCCTGTTCGCCAGCCTGTTCGGCCATCTCGGCGGCAAGTGGCTGGACCGGCACGGCCCGCGCGGCGTGGTGTTCTGGGGGTTGCTGTTGACCGGTGGCGCCACGCTGGGCCTGGGCCTGCTGGATGCCAGCGCTTCAATCGCCGCGGTGTTCATGTTGATGATGGTCCGCGGCGCCGGGCTGGGCCTGTCCTATCTCCCCATCACCACCGCCGGGCTCGATGCCCTGCCTGAACCGATGGTCACCCAGGGCGCGGCGATGAACAACATCTCCCGCCGCCTCGTGTCGTCATTGGCCATCGTGGTCGCTTCGCTGTGGCTGGAATTCCGCCTGGCGGGCGAGGCCGGGGGCGGGGTGGTTGCGATGGCCAGCCCCGGGGCGATCAGCGAGGTGTTCATGGCCACCGGCATCCTGATTCTGCTGGCATTGCCCTGTGCCTGGCGTTTCCCGCTTCCCGTATCCGACGAGCCGGCCGAGGCACTGCCTTCGGCCCTCGAACAGCGTTAATTCTTTTGACTTACAAGGTTCATGACTATGGCGACTTCTTCACAGGCAACACATCAGGCCGCGGGTTCTGCGCCAGGCGTCTGGCTGGCGACGGCCGCGCCGCGCCACTATCAGCAAGTGGAACAGCGCGTGGTGGGTCAACTGCTGCAAACGCTGCTGTATGAAAACGTCCTGCCGTATCGCCATTCGCCCCTGGAGGATGGCCAGCAGCGTTTTGTCGTCAGCGGCGTCGATGCCCGGCAACAACCGGTGGAGTACCGTTGCAACGGATTGCTCAGCGCCAGCTTCGAGCTGATCCGCCTCGACTATGCCAGCCTCGAGCGCGTGGATGCCGCGGGCGAGCACCGCCGGCCGCATCTGCATCAGGCCTTGGCGGAGTTGTTGGGCGAACTGCAGGACAGCCCGCACCTGCCACGCTTCACCCACGAGCTGGAACAGACCCTGCTCAAGGACCTGCAATCGCGCAGCCAGGGTTATCACGCGGCGCAACCCAGCCATCAGCTGGACGTCGATGCGCTGGAACAGCACTTCATGGACGCCCACAGCTACCACCCTTGCTACAAGTCGCGCATCGGCTTCTCGCTCAAGGACAACGCCAGCTACGGGCCGGAATTTGCCGCGCCCATCGCCATTGTCTGGCTGGCGGTGGCCAAATCCTGCGGGGCGATGAACATTTCCCGGCACCTGGATTACGATGGATTTATCCAGCAGGAATTCGGCCTTCAGCGCTGGCAGCAGCTCGCGGCGAACCTGCGCGACCAAGGCAAGGCGCTGGACGATTACTGGCTGATGCCGGTGCACCCGTGGCAGTGGGAAAACGTCATCGTCCCGGTGTTCTACCCGGAACTGGTCAGCGGTGAAGTGATTCATCTGGGCACCACGGATGATCGCTATCAGGCACAGCAGTCGATCCGCACCCTGGCCAACGTCACGGCAAAACAGCGGCCTTACGTCAAGCTCGCCCTGAGCATGACCAACACCTCCAGCACCCGCATCCTGGCCCGGCACACGGTGATGAACGGCCCGATCATCACCGACTGGCTGCACCAGCTGATCCGCAGCGACAGCACCGCCCGTGACCTTGGCTTGGTGATTCTCGGCGAAGTGGTCGGGGTCAGCTTTGACTACGATCATCTGCCCGCCACGCGGATGTCCCAGGCCTACGGCACCCTGGGCACGCTGTGGCGCGAAAGCATTCACCCGTACCTTGAAGACGATGAGCAAGCGGTGCCGTTCAATGGCTTGAGTTCGGTGGACAATCGCTACGGCAGCGCTGAACAAACGCCGTTCATCGATGCCTGGATCACGCAATACGGCCTGCAGGCCTGGACCCGTCAACTGTTGCAGGTGGCGGTGTCGCCGATCATTCACATGCTGTACGCCGAAGGCATCGGCATGGAATCCCATGGGCAGAACATCGTCCTGATCGTCAAGCAGGGCTGGCCGCAACGCATTGCCTTGAAAGACTTCCACGACGGCGTGCGCTATTCACCGCAGCACCTGGGCCGTCCCGAGCTGTGCCCGACCCTGGTGCCGCTGCCAGCCAGCCACGCCAAGCTCAACCGCAACTCGTTCATCCTCACCGACGACCTGGATGCGGTCCGGGATTTCTCCTGTGATTCGTTCTTTTTCATCGCCCTGGCCGAGATGGCGATCTTCCTGCACCAGCACTACCAGCTGGAAGAGAGCCTGTTCTGGCAGATGACCGCTGAAGTGATCAGCGGCTACCAGGCCGACCATCCGCAACACCGAGTGCGTTATGCGGCGTTTGATGTGTTCGCGCCGTTCTATGAAGTCGAAGAGCTGACCAAGCGCCGCCTGCTGGGCGACGGCGAGCGTCGTTTCAAATCGGTGCCCAATCCGCTGCACGCCTTCCGGCCGCAATCATGCTGAGGACCAATCTGCTCAAGCAGAAACTCAGTGCGAGGGAGCCGGTCTACGGCTTGATCAGTTCGATTCCGGCGCCGGCGGCCATCGAGCTGATTGCCGAAGCCGGTTTCGATTTCGTGATCATCGACATGGAGCACGTGCTGATCAATCCGGAAACCGTGGAGAACATGATCCGCACCGCCGAGAGCTACGCGCTGACACCCCTGGTGCGGGTGGCGGACCTCAACCCGAAAACCTTGCTGCGCCTGCTCGATGGCGGCGCCCAGGGCATCGTGTTGCCGATGATCGAAAGCGCCGAGTCCCTGGCCGACAGCATTCGGGCCTGCAAGTACCACCCCCAGGGCACTCGCAGCCTGAACGCCGGGCGCCCCGGGGCCTTTGGCAAACACAGCCTGGCCGACTACATCGGGCTGGCCAACGAGCAAATCATGGTGGTGGCGATGATCGAAAGTGCCGAAGGCGTGCGCCGGGCGGCCGAGATTGCCGCGGTGCCTGGCCTGGACATGATCCTCGAGGGCGCTGCCGACTTGTCGCAATCGCTGGGCACGCCCTGGCAGATCGACCGGCCCGAGGTGCAGCAGGCGTTGCTCGCCAGCTGGCAGGCCGCCAGTGCCGCCGGTGTGCCGTATTGCGCGATTCCGCGCCAGCCGGGCGATCACCAACGTTGGTTGGCTCGTGGGGTAAACAGTTTTGTTTTGGGTGACGAGCGTGGCATCGCTTTTCGTGCTCTCCAGGCCAGATTGGCCGCCACTTCAGCAGAAGGAAAATAATCGGATGATTTTCACCGCAATGGCCGCCGACAAAGTGATGCAGGATCTGGTCGACTGCTTGCTGGCCGAACATTTTTTCGGCACCGAGCCGCTGAACCTGGTGGCGCCCTCGGCTGCGGCCGATCAGCCTTTTACCGGGTTGAGCGCCGGGCAACGGATCTGGGAATGGCCCTGCGAGTCCCAGGGCTGCATCGTCATTGCCCTGCGTCCCGGCATTACCCAGCAATGGGAAAAAGTACCGGGCACGCCGGTATGGGCCCGACGGGATGAGCAGCTGACCGAGCTGTCGCCCGAGGCCTTCACCACCCAGGTGCTGGCCGGGATGACCGATCGCTACCCGGACAATGAAAAGGGCTTTGCGCTGTTCCTCGATGTGCTGCGCACCAGCGTGCGGCAAACCGAGTTGTCCCTGAGCCATGGGGTCGACAGCGCGCGCTTGCTGGAAAAAAACAACGCGGATTTCTTCCTGACCATGGAGCAGTGGGCGTCGCTGCGAGATCGTCCTTATCACCCGCTGGCCAAGGCCAAGCAGGGGTTGAGCGAGACGGAATATCAACAGTACCAGGCCGAGTTCGCGCGCCCGGTGGCGTTGCATTGGGTGGCGGTCGATCGCACCTTGCTGCAGTGCGGCGACGGGGTGACGGACCTGGCGCAGAATTACCCCGCCCAGTACCTGTTGCCGCCGCTGTTGCAGGCCGACCTGCAGCAAGAGCAGCAACAGCGGGGCATTGCCGGGAGCCATGTGGCGCTGCCCGTGCACCCATGGCAGTTCGAGCATGTGCTGCAAGCGCAGCTCGGCGACGCGTTTGCCCGCGGCGACTGCCAGCGACTGGACTTCACCGACGGTGACTTCTTCGCCACCTCGTCGTTGCGCTCGATGACCCCGTGCTTCAACAGTGCCGACTACCTCAAGTTGCCGATGGCGATCTATTCCCTCGGCGCCTCGCGTTACCTGCCCGCGGTGAAGATGATCAACGGCGGCCTGAGTGAAGCCTTGCTGCGCCAGGCGCTGGCCAAGGATGAGGTCCTGCAAGAGTCCCTGCACCTGTGCGATGAAACCAAGTGGTGGGCGTTCATGCCGCCGGACGCGACACTGTTCGACGAGGCGCCGCGCCACCTCTCGGCCATGGTCCGTGGCTATCCACCGGCGCTGCTGGCAGACCCGGACACTCGCCTGGTGCCCATGGCGGCGCTCGGAACGCCACTGCCCGGCAGCAACCAGCACTTTTTCGATGACTGGATGACCTACCGCCAACTGCCGGCCAGCGCCGCGTCGGTGATGACCCTGTTCCGCGAGCTGTGCCACAGCTTCTTCGACATCAACCTGCGGATGTTGCGCATCGGCATGCTCGGGGAAATCCACGGGCAGAACGCGGTGCTGGTGTGGAAGGCCGGCTTCGCCCAGGGCCTGCTGTTGCGCGATCACGATTCGCTGCGCATCTACGTGCCGTGGCTGGAACGCAACGGCCTGGCCGACCCGGCCTACCGGCTGAAGAAGGGCCACGCCAACACGCTGTACCACGATCGCCCCGAAGACTTGCTGTTCTGGTTGCAGACCCTGGGTATTCAGGTCAACCTCCGCGCCATTATCGATACGCTGGCTGAGGTTTACGCCTTGCCGCCGACCCGGTTGTGGAAAGCAATGGGCGAGGAACTCAACGAGCTGATCGACACCATCGAGTTTGATGCCGAGGCGCGAACCATGATCAAGCACCAGGTGTTCGAAGCGCCGCACTGGCCGCAGAAATTGCTGCTGACCCCGATGATCGAACGGGCGGGCGGCCCTGGCAGCATGCCGTTTGGCAAAGGCCAGGTGGTCAACCCGTTCCACAGGCTCGATCACGATGCCTGAACCGCGACATCATCCTTCCAGGCGCACGCTGCTGCGCCTGTCCCTGGGGGCGCTGGCCCTCAGGTGTTGCGCGCCGGCGTGGGCCGACACCGGCGCCGCGCCGTTGCGGGTGATTACCCTGTTTCAGGGTGCCACCGACTGCGCCGTGGTGTTGGGCGTGACGCCCTGTGGCGTGGTGGATTCCTGGAGTGAAAAACCGACCTATCGCTATTTGCGCGAAGCCCTGGGCGCCGTGCCCCATGTCGGGCTGGAAACCCAGCCCAGCCTTGAGGACATCGCGCTGCTCAAGCCGGACCTGATCGTGGCCTCGCGCTTTCGCCATGAACGCATCGCGCCCTTGCTCCGGCAGATCGCCCCGGTGCTGATGCTGGAGGAAGTGTTTGAATTCAAAAAGACCCTGGCCCTGATGGGCGCTGCATTGCAGCGGCAACAGCAGGCCGATGACATTCTCAACCGTTGGCAGCAGCGTGTGGCGCAACTGCGTCAGCAATTGCAGCAGACCTTTGCCGGCCGCTGGCCGCCGACGGTGTCGATCCTGGATATCCGCGAAGACCATATCCGCAGCTACCTGCCGGCCAGCTTCCCCGGTTCCGTGCTCAGCGAACTGGGCTTCAACTGGAGTGACAGCAGCCGGGAGGCGAGCGGGGTGTCGATCAAACTCACCAGCAAGGAGAGCCTTGCGGTGGTGAATGCCGATATCTTTTTCGTGTTTCTGCGGGCGCAGAACGCGGCGGTGCAACGCAACTACCAGAGCCTGGTGCAACACCCGCTGTGGCAGCAGATGCGTGCGCCGCAGCAAGGGCAGGTGTGGCAGGTCGATGGCATCGCCTGGAGCCTGTCGGGCGGCATGCTGGGGGCGAACCTGATGCTCGACGACGTGGCCCGCGTGGCCGCCGCGCAGGTGGCCTCATGAGTCCTGGTGCAAAGCTGTGCTGCGCCGGGGTCGTATTGCTGTTGTGCTGCGTGTTGAGCCTGGCGGTCGGTGCCACCTGGATTCCGCTGCCGCAGATTGCCGCGGCGTTTGTCCACCCCGACCCGCTGAGTATCGATCATGTGCTGGTCACCACCACGCGCCTGTCGCGGACCCTGATGGCGATTTCCGTCGGCGCCAGCCTGGCGGTCGCGGGCGCCCTGATGCAGGCCCTGACGCGTAATCCCCTGGCGTCCCCCGGCCTGTTCGGGATCAATGCCGGTGCGACTTTTTTCATCATCCTGTTTTCCTCGATCTTCTCCCTGGCCTCGCCGGATGCCTGGCTGTGGTGTGCCTTTCTTGGGGCGGCCGTGGCGGGGTGCCTGGTGTGGTTGATCGGCAACATGGGGCAGGGCAGTCTCAGTCCGCTGCGCATTGTGCTGGCGGGGGCGGCGATGGCCGCGCTGTTTTCCGCCTTCAGTCAGGCGTTACTGGTGGTGAATCAGGATGGCCTGGACACGGTGCTGTTCTGGATGGCCGGTTCCTTGACCGAACGCAGCCTGTCGACCGCCGCACCCTTGTTGCTGTGCGCGGTGCTTGGCTTGTCGGGGGCGCTGTTGCTGGGCGGGCAGCTCAACGTACTGAACGCCGGGGAAGAGATTGCCACCGGGCTCGGGCAGCGTACCGGGCTGATCCGGCTGCTGATGAGCGTGCTGGTGATCTGTCTGGCGGGCAGCGCCGTGGCACTGGCCGGCAGCATCGGTTTCATCGGCCTGCTGGTGCCGCACATGGTGCGCAAGGGGCTGTCCATCGACCACCGCTGGCTGTTGCCCGGTTGTGCGCTGCTGGGGGCCATTCTGCTGCTGTTGGCGGATACCCTGTCGCGGGTGGTGATCCTGCCGCAGGAGGTGCCGGTGGGCGTCATGACGGCGCTGTTCGGCGCGCCGTTCTTTATCATGCTGGCGCGGCGTGGAGGTCGTTATGGATAAGGTGGTGACCTGGCGCCGGGGCGGCTATTCCCGGCAGGTCAACCTCGGTACCTGGTGGCGACTGGCGGCGGCGCTGCTGGTCACCTTGCTGGTGATGCTCGGCTCGTTGGCGCTGGGCAAGGTGATCCTGTCGCCCTTCGAGGTGCTGCGCATCCTGTTTTCCAGCCAGGACCCCAGCCTGACCTTGATCGTCGAGCAACTGCGTTTTCCGCGCATTGTCCTGGCGGCCTTGGTGGGGGCGGCGTTGTCGGTGTCCGGGCTGATCCTGCAAAGCATCATCCGCAACCCGCTGGCGTCGCCTGACCTGCTGGGCATCACCAGCGGTGCCAGCGCCGCCGCCGTGCTCTATCTGTCATTCCTGTCGGTGACCCTGGGGCAACAGTTTCTGCCCCTGGCCGCGATGCTCGGAGCGGCCCTGGCGACACTGGCCATTTACCTGCTGGCCTGGAAGCAGGGGGCTTCGCCGTTGCGCCTGGTGCTGATCGGCGTCGGCGTGTCGGCGATGTTGACGGCGGCGACCACCTTCATCCTGGTCTTCAGTCCGCTGACCACCACCCTGTCGGCGTATGTCTGGTTGACCGGCAGCGTCTATGGCGCCAGTTGGCCCGAGCCCCTGGCGCTGGCGGGCTGGCTATTGGGCATTTGCCCGTTGCTGGTGCTGTTGGCCCGGCAGGTGATGGTGCAACAGCTGGACGACCACCTGGCCCAGGGTATCGGCGTGCGTGTGCAATGGCTGCGGGCCGGTCTGTTGCTGGTGAGTGTGGCCTTGGCCGGGGCGGCCGTGGCCTGGGGTGGCGCGATCGCCTTTGTCGGGCTGATTGCGCCGCACATCGCCAAGCGCCTGGTGGCCCCCGGTTTCGCCGGTCAGGCGGTGATGGCGGCGCTGGTCGGGGCCAACCTGGTGATGCTGGCGGACCTGGCCGGGCGCACGCTGTTCTTGCCCCTGGATCTGCCGGCCGGGATTTTTGTCGCGGTCCTGGGCACGCCCTTTTTTCTCTATCTGTTGATTAAACAACGTCATTAAGGAACTCAACGCATGACGTCGATTGCAAGTCGCGGCCTGACCCTGAGCTATCAGCGCCAGGTAATTATTGACGCACTGGACATGCAACTGCCCAAGGGCAAGATCTCGGTGCTGATCGGCAGTAACGGCTGCGGCAAAAGCACCCTGCTCAAATCCTTCGCCCGGCTGCTGAAACCGCAGCAAGGCTCGGTGATTCTCAACGGCGTGGATATCCAGCAAAAATCCACGGCGGCGGTGGCGCGTGAGCTGGCCATCCTGCCCCAGACCCCGACCGCGCCGGAGGGCATTACCGTGCGCCAGCTCGTGGCCCTGGGCCGATACCCGTATCAGAGCTGGATGCAGCAGTGGTCGGTCGAGGATGAAGCCATGGTCAATCGCGCGCTGGAGCAGACCAGCCTGCAGGCGCTGGCCGATCGCCCGGTGGATGCCTTGTCCGGCGGGCAGCGCCAGCGGGCGTGGATCGCCATGACCCTGGCCCAGGACACCGGCATCGTGCTGCTGGACGAGCCGACGACCTTTCTCGACCTGGCGCACCAGATCGAGGTCCTGGACCTGCTGCGCGACCTCAACCGGCTCGAGAACAAAACCATCATCATGGTGCTGCACGACCTCAACCTGGCCTGTCGGTATGCCGATCACATGGTCGCGGTGCATGAACGAACGGCCTTCGCCCAGGGCCGGCCCGAGGACGTCTTGACCCAGGCGCTGGTCAAGACCGTGTTCGACCTCAACTGTCGAATCATTCCTGACCCGTTCTTCGGTACGCCGATGTGCATCCCGTTCGGTCGGGAACTGCCGCAATGAGTCTGGCGGGTTATTTCACGGCGCCAGAGTGGGCCGTGTTGTCCGCTGGATTGCGGCTCAAAGACATTGAAGCGCGCGACCCGTTACGCTCGCTGATGGCCCGGGACTTGTTGCAGGAGGCGGTGTGCGAGCAACTGCTGGACGCCCTGGGCCCGGTGATCGGCTCGCCGACCCGGGCGATCACTGCCTCGCTGCTGGGCAAGCGCTTATCGTTCCTGGCGACCGGTGCCTGCCTGTATGCGATGTCGGTGTATGACAAGGGGCTGTTGCTGTCTCTGGACAACACGGTGATCGAGTACGGCCACGATGACGGGCTGTGGACGTCGTCGCTGCCGCTGCATCACGGCCAGCCGCTGACCTATGGGGTGAACGAGCGCGAGGCCTGGCGGGAAGCCGTGGTGCAGGCGCTGTTTGCCGGGCTGTTGAAACCGCTGTGGCAAACCTTCAACCGGGTCACCGGCGTTACCCGGCGCATCCTCTGGGAGAACACCGCGGTACGCGTGTATTCGTTGTATGAAAAACGCATGGCAAAAATCGACGATCCGTCGGTGCGCGAACGCTGCGAAGCGGACTTCCAATGGTTGCTGACTCAGGCCGAGCCTGCGCTGTTCGGCCTCGACTACAACCCGCTGAGCCATTTCCGCCGACCGCCGACACTGGTCGACGACGGCCAACGCAGCGTTCGCTTTCGGCGCACCTGTTGTTTCTACTACCTGGCCACCGAGCCTGCCGAATACTGCTCGACCTGCCCATTGCTACGCCCGGGGAAAAAATGCCGATGAGGGATCAGATTTCCTCGCGACAGCAGGTCGTCAGCAGGTCGTCAGCCGGGAGCTGCCAGACCAGTCCATTGTCACGCCCGGGGATTGCCGATGAGTTTTCAGATCAACCCTCGCCAGCAGGTCGTCAGCCGGGAGCTGCCAAACCAGTCCATTGTCACGCCCGGGGAATGCCGATGAGTTTTCAGATCAACCCTCGCCAGCCAGTCGTCAGCCGGGAACTGCTCGCCGCCTACCGTTCGATCCCTTCGTCGACCATCGGCCATTTTTCCGACCGTGGTTTCCTGCGCGGGATCAAGCCGTTGTTCAACGACATCCGCATGGTCGGCCAGGTCGTCACCGTCAAAGTCTTCCCGCCCGATGGCAGCATTCTGCGTGAGGCCCTGTTGCTGAGCGAGCCAGGCGACGTGCTGGTGATCGAATGCATGGGCGACGAGGAATGTGGTTGCTGGGGCGAACTGCGCACCTTGGCGGGATTGATCAAAGGCCTGGCCGGGGTGGTGGTGTCGGGCGCCGTCACCGACGTCAGCGCTTTGCGTCGTCATGGCCTGCCAGTGTTTTGCCGGAACGTCAGTGCATTCACCACGCGCGGCATCGGCGCACAGGGAGAAGTCAATCAGCCGATCCAGGTCGGCGCGGTTCGGGTGCAGCCGGGAGACCTGGCCATCGGTGACGATGACGGCGTGTTCATCCTCGATCCCGGCCGGGCCGCCGAGCTGCTGCCCGAGCTGTTGATCAAGGAGGAAACGGACCAGCGACGCAGGGCGGAATTCCTCCAGCGGCTCCACGGCCGTCCTGCATAAACCGCCGCAATCGCCGTTTGCCCTTGGCCCTTGTAGGAGCGAGCTTGCTCGCGAAGGCCTCAAGGGCGACGCGTTCATTCAGGAAGAACGCGTTATCGTTAACGTCCTTCGCGAGCAAGCTAGCTCCTACAGGGTTCGGCGTTGACCACAATCCATCGATACACCGCTGATCCCTGTAGGAGCTGGCTTGCCAGCGAAGGCGGCCTCAAGCCTTGCAGCGCCCATGACGACGCCTTCGCCGGCAAGCCGGGCTCCTACAGGGTGTGGCGTTGACCACAATTCATCGATACACAGCTGATCCCTGTAGGAGCTGGCTTGCCAGCGAAGGCGGCCTCGAGCCTTGCAGCGCCCATGACGGCGCCTTCGCCGGCAAGCCGGGCTCCTACAGGGTGTGGCGTTGACCACAATTCATCGATACACCGCTGATCCCTGTAGGAGCTGGCTTGCCAGCGAAGGCGGCCTCAAGCCTTGCAGCGCCCATGACGACGCCTTCGCCGGCAAGCCGGCTCCTACACAGGGGTTTGGCGTTGACCACAATCCATCGATACACCGCTGATCCCTGTAGGAGCTGGCTTGCCAGCGAAGGCGGCCTCGAGCCTTGCAGCGCCCATGACGACGCCTTCGCCGGCAAGCCGGGCTCCTACAGGGTGTGGCGTTTTCCACAATTCATCGATACACCGCTGATCCCTGTAGGAGCTGGCTTGCCAGCGAAGGCGGCCTCGAGCCTTGCAGCGCCCATGACGACGCCTTCGCCGGCAAGCCGGGCTCCTACAGGGTGTGGCGTTTTCCACAATTCATCGATACACCGCTGATCCCTGTAGGAGCTGGCTTGCCAGCGAAGGCGGCCTCGAACCTTGCAGCGCCCATGACGACGCCTTCGCCGGCAAGCCGGCTCCTACACAGGGGTTCGGCGTTGACCACAATCCATCGATACACCGCTGATCCCTGTAGGAGCTGGCTTGCCAGCGAAGGCGGCCTCGAGCCTTGCAGCGCCCATGACGACGCCTTCGCCGGCAAGCCGGGCTCCTACAGGGTGTGGCGTTGACCACAATTCATCGATACACCGCTGATCCCTGTAGGAGCTGGCTTGCCAGCGAAGGCGGCCTCGAGCCTTGCAGCGCCCATGACGACGCCTTCGCCGGCAAGCCGGGCTCCTACAGGGTGTGGCGTTGACCACAATTCATCGATACACCGCTGATCCCTGTAGGAGCTGGCTTGCCAGCGAAGGCGGCCTCGAGCCTTGCAGCGCCCATGACGACGCCTTCGCCGGCAAGCCGGGCTCCTACAGGGTGTGGCGTTGACCACAATTCATCGATACACAGCTGATCCCTGTAGGAGCTGGCTTGCCAGCGAAGGCGGCCTCGAGCCTTGCAGCGCCCATGACGGCGCCTTCGCCGGCAAGCCGGCTCCTACACAGGGGTTTGGCGGTCGTTCAGAACCCGAACTTGTCGCGCAACCCGTAATACCACGCCCCCAACGCCGCAAACGGTGTCCGCAGCATCTGCCCACCGGGAAACGGATAATGCGGCAGGTCGGCAAACGCGTCGAAGCGCTCCGCCTGGCCGCGCAACGCTTCAGCCAGGACCTTGCCCGCCAGGTGCGTATAGGTCACCCCATGGCCGCTACAGCCCTGGGAGTAGTAAATGTTGTCGCCCAGACGTCCGACCTGAGGCAGGCGCGACAGGGTCAGCAGGAAATTGCCGGTCCAGGCGTAATCGATCTTCACGTCCTTGAGCTGCGGAAAGGCCTTGAGCATCTTCGGCCGGATGATCGCTTCAATGTTCGCCGGATCCCGCGCGCCATACACCACGCCGCCGCCGAAAATCAGGCGCTTGTCACCACTCAGGCGGTAGTAGTCGAGCAGGTAATTGCAGTCTTCGACGCAATAATCCTGCGGCAGCATGGCCCTGGCCAGTTCCTCGCCCAGCGGCTCGGTGGTAATCACCTGAGTTCCGCAGGGCATCGACTTGGCCGCCAGCTCCGGCACCAGATTGCCCAGATAGGCGTTGCCGGCAACGATGATGAACTTGGCCCTGACGGTGCCCTGTGGCGTATGCACCCGCGGATTCGCCCCGCGCTCGATGCGCACCGCCGGCGACTGCTCATAAATAGTGCCGCCCAGCGACTCGACGGCCGCGGCTTCGCCCAGCGCCAGGTTCAGCGGATGAATGTGCCCGCCACTCATGTCGAGCATGCCGCCGATGTATTGATCGCAGGCCACCACTTCACGGATCCGGCGTTGATCCATCAACTCCAGCTGGGTGTGACCGAAACGCTCCCACAGGCGCTTCTGGGCTTCCAGGTGTTCCATCTGCTTGGCGGTGATGGCCGCGAACACGCCGCCATCCTTCAGGTCGCACTGGATATTATATTTGGCAACCCGCTCGCGAATGATCCGTCCACCCTCGAACGCCATCTGCCCCAGCAACTGAGCCTGCTTGGGCCCGACAGTGCGCTCGATCACATCGATATCGCGGCTATAGCTGTTGACGATCTGCCCGCCATTGCGCCCCGACGCGCCAAAACCCACCTTCGCCGCCTCCAGGACCGTCACCCGGAAACCGTTTTCCAGCAGAAACAGGGCAGAGGACAGGCCGGTGTAACCGGCGCCGATCACACAGACATCAGTCTCTACGTCATCCTGCAGGGCCGGGCGCGGCGGAACCGCATTGGCCGAAGCGGCATAGTAGGACTCGGGGTAGGGTGTGTGCGCCATCCTGCAGCCTCTGTTTAATATATTTTACGAGTGCATCGATCCTACCCGAGTTAAAAATCGGCCGCCAGCCACCGAAAATTCTTCTTTGCAGCAGCAAAATTAAATATTTTGCATATTCATAGGGTTAGCTCGAAAAAAGGTGTTGACACCCCTCGGGAATTCCGTAGAATGCCGCCACACAGCAGGCACGTAGCTCAGTTGGTTAGAGCACCACCTTGACATGGTGGGGGTCGTTGGTTCGAGTCCAATCGCGCCTACCAAACAAAATCCGCTCTGCTGGGCGGTCTGAAAGGGCTCACCGAAAGGTGAGCCCTTTTTTGTTGTCGATGGAAAAATCTCATCAGCGCTGAGGCTCGAAACGATTCACCGATCGTTCAGCAGTTCGGCGACCCCACGCGTGATGAATTCCAGGTTCTCATCGAGCTTGGTCAGAGAGCTGCGGATCCTGACGGCATCCTCGGCGGGGCCATGCAGTTGCTCGATCCAGAAGGAGAGCGCCTCGACGGACTCCGCAATGGCGAGCTGGTTTTCGTTGAGCTTGAATATCAGCGAAGGGATGAGGTCGTGGGTAGGCATGGCTGATTCCTCCTTTGAGTGAGGAAAGCGTAGCAGGCAAAAAAATCTGCAGTGCGCACGATCCTTCCCGCCTTCACTTGGCGTCAGTTGTCATTCGAGCCCATTACTTCAGCTGGCCATCGCGATTCGCAGTGCTACCGCGGCTTCAAGAAGCTTGTTCGCCTGGCTCGAGACAGCCGTTGCCAAGTCGTCATTCCCAGCGGCCTTGAGCATGGCTGCCAAATCCAGCAGCTTCCCCACCTCGATCTCCACGACGCGAACGGATTCGGTTATCTGGTATTGAAGTGAGTGCGCCATGCCATCAGCCCTCGTTCCGTCCGCTGTACCTCTTTCAATGAAGAGTCTTGGCCCTGCGACTTTCGCCGATTCTGATCCGGTCCAGTGCCCGGTTCAGAGCATCCAGGGCATCGAGGAGGGCTTTCGCTTCGGTCTCTCGACCCTCTCCCCAAAGACGTTCAGCCATTTTATTCATGGCCTGGATGGCGCTCTCTATTTCAGCAGCGGTTGCTGTGCTGGTGTCTGTCGGCCGTTTCTTGGTCATTGTCAGAATTTTTGCAGTGCCTGCACGAAAAAAGGGGGGGGCGCGAAAAAAAGCGTAAAAAAGGGGGGCGGGGTGATTTTCCAGAAAGGAACGGAAAAATAAAACCGTTCTTTTTTTGCCTCTACCGGGCGGTCTGGAAGGGCTCACCGAAAGGTGGGCCCTTAATGTTTGGCTTGAATTCATACAGAGCGTTCAAAAAGTATCGGGTTGGTTCACGCCGGGTAATGTGAACAACGGGAGCGTCCTGTTTCTGCGATTCTCCCTCTATAGCCGGATCCTTGTCACCACCTGTCTTCTCCCGCTATTGAATAATTGCAACTGATCCTCCGCCTCCACCTATGGTGCCACCGCCACCGCCACCGCCACCGCCACCGCCACCACCGCCGCCTACGGTTCCACCACCCGATCCACCGCCAGACCCGCCACCGGTTCCCGTTCCTGACTGGGACCCCCCAGATGAACCGAGTGACGAGGTGCTGGCCGAGTCCCCATCGGAATCATCGTCATCACGGGTGCTGGCGTAACCGCCGGCAATCGCGAATCGTTTAATCAGGAGGTCATAACTGACGATAGCCGCCACATTTTTGCCTTGGTAGCCGACACCCACGGGGATCCCGAACATTGGGGTAACGGCAAAGGGGTAGTAGCTGATACCTGCCGACGCGATGGCGCTATTTTCATCCCGGCTGGAAGTTGCATGAAGTGTGAAACCGATGCCGGTATTGGCGCCAAAGGCATAAGTCAAACCAGCAAAAGCGCCTATATCGGCAAGTGCGATCGGTGCCGCACAAGAGACAAGTGCAGCAGCTAAAATAATGTTTTTCATATCTGTTACCCCAAGGAAGCTCTGGAAAAGTCCTCTTTCTCTCAGCCCACAAAAAGCAATAACTCTTGAGTTATGAAGTTGTTATTTTTAGATCGGCTCCTTCGAGCCGGATGGGGATTTTCCAGGGCCCCAACGTCGTTGCGACATGACGTGAGCTTAGGCTTGAAGGGGGGACTTTCAAGACCGTTCGTCGGCAGGTTTCTGCCAGAGATGCTGCGCTCGATGGTCCCGGATAGAGGCCGCCGGGCTTTGCGCCAGGCTGAGCGGCTCTCATGCAACACAACCTGCAAAGGAGGGCGAATGTGCCATGCGCAAATTCAACCTGAAGCTCCTGAACGACGCCGATGACGCGTGCCCCGAAGTACTAGAAGTACTAAAGGGAGCGACAAACCCATCAAGGTCACAGATGCAATTTTTGTTGAAAACGGTTTTTTGGCAGGGTGTTACGGATATTTCAATTCTGAAGAAATATATTCGGCTGACTCTTTCGAAATCCTCTCAGTCTCCAGCTTCATCGCCTCGGCTATTTGCCAGGAGATGACGCGCTTGAGTGCGGCTGCAGAGACTTCCTCGACAAGGCCTTGCTCGGCGAGGAAATCGACGCTCATCAAGCTATCGAAGCCGGCCTTTTTTATCGGTCGGATTCTTGTTCAGGAACACGGGCTATCGGCCATTCGGGCGTAAACTAGCCAGGCTACCTCATCAAAAGGAGCCGCATATGATCGCCGATCAAACCAACAAACAGGCCGCTGATGCCCGAACTGTCTGGGATCAGTACTTCTGCGCTGCGTTGATTGCAGAAAGCAACCTGACGGCACCCGTTGTCGGAGGCGCTACGCACGAGGACAGGCAGAACCTGTTGATTGAAAGGGCCAAGGCCCTCGCCGACAAGATGATGGAAAACCGAAAATAACCGGAGCCCAGCCATCGCGCTGGGCTCTTTGCGTCCGGCGTGTCGACTCAGGTGATCAAGTCTACGGTGCCGCTCGCCAGGCGATAGACGCCGCCCACTATCTTCAACGAGCCTTTGCCCAGGGCATCGGTCAGCAAGGGCGAGGCATGTTTCAGGCGCTCCACCGAGTCTTTGACGTTTTGCACGGTGGCGTTTTCCATAAGGCTCCCGGGTTGACTGAGCACTTTCTCGATTGAGGGCTTGAGTGCGTCGGTCAGTTTCGGGATATGGCCAGGGAACACGGTGCGATCCTTGACGGCTTTGATGCCTGCGTCGATGGCGCCGCAGCTTTCGTGCCCGAGTACGAGGATCAAGGGTGCGCCTAGCACCGCGACGGCGTATTCGAGGCTGGCCAGCCCTTCGTCCGTGACGAAGTTGCCCGCGACACGTATGGCGAAAAGATCGCCTCGGGCGGTGTCGAATGCATACTCGGGGGCAATGCGCGAGTCGGAGCAACCCAATACCGCCACGAACGGGTTCTGGCCGGAGACCAGGGCTTCTCGCTCATCCTTGAAGTCATGGGTCTTGGAATCGCCGGCAACATAACGTTGATTGCCTTCCATCAGCCTTTTCAGGGCATTGTCGGGGCTGATCGAGTTTTGCGGTTTGGGGGGAGGGGCGGTTTTCTCGGCAGCCCGGGCGACCTTGTCGGGCAGTGCGCCGGCCAGTAGCAGGGCGCCTGCGCCCAGACCGGCCAGCCGAAGAAACCTACGACGACCACTCGCGATTTGCATAGCGTTTGAATCACATGATTCACACATGATCTTGTGTACTCGGGTCAGTTGGGGTGGGAACGACTTCGCATCAAGCACTGGTGCAGCGACGAGCTGACAGCGCTTGTGGGGTGGAGTCTAGCCGCGATCCGCCGGCAGATTGACGCTATGAGCGCTTGATGAACTTGCTGCGCGATGCACGCCCTCATGACATGCGCTACTACTGAAAGGCTGATTCATTTCGTCCAGACAGGAGTACTTCGATGCTGGCTCACTGGGTTCTGGCGGCGGTTCATCTCTTGGCGTTTGCCCTGGGCTTCTGGGCGGTGCTCTCCCGTGGCACGGCGCTTCGACGCCTGGTTGCCGGGGCCGGGGAGGCTCGCAGTGTATTGATCGCGGACAATCTGTGGGGTCTCTCGGCCGCCGTGCTGTTGGTCACCGGTGGGATGCGCGCCTTTGGCGGGTACGAGAAGGGCGCTGATTATTATCTTCATCAGCCGTTGTTCCACCTCAAAATGACATTTTTCGTGCTTATTCTGTTGCTGGAAGTCGCACCGATGGTGACGCTGATCAAATGGCGCAGGGCGCGGGCGCGAGGCGCGGCGATCGATACCGGCCGTGCGCAGCTGTTTGCTCGGATCAGTCATATCGAAGCGATGCTGGTGTTGCTGATGGTGGTGGCGGCCACGGGTATGGCGCGGGGCGTGACCTTTGGTTAACCGAACGCCAGGGCGCGTTTGTTCGGGGTGAGCCCGAGGCGTCTGGTATTCAGGGTATGAAACAGGATCGGCTTCACGTTCTCGACTGCATCGCCCGTAGGTGCCATGGTCATCGAGAAGGATGTGAGAAATGAAAGGCGATGCGAGGCATGAATCTCTAGCCAGCCATGGTTCCGGGGTGAACGGGCTGGCTACCGACTACAGCAGGACTCAGGACTGTGGCTTGTCCGGGGCGGTCAGGCCAGCCTGGATACGCTGATAAATTTCTTCGCGGTGCACGGCAACGTCTTTCGGAGCGTTGATGCCGATCCTGACTTGCTGGCCGCTAACGCCCAGGATGGTGATCGTAATGTCATCACCAATGTTTATGCTTTCACCGACTTTGCGGGTGAGTATCAGCATGGTCTTCTCCTTGATTGCTTTGTGGGGCACCTGATTCGGACAGTGCAGAGGTCGGTGGTCTATATAGATTAGTGCGAAGTCTCAAAGTTTGGGTGCCTCTTTCTGACGCGCAGATGCTGCATTAATTCCCAAGGTGTAACTATACAGAGGCCGCAACCATGATTCTCGTTGTTTTGAGTCGATTTTGCGGCACTCGGGAAGTATTCATGGATGCTAAAATCTGCGCTTTAGGCATCCAGAGGGAAGCGTTGTGCGCAAAATGGTCTTGGTAATCGCGGTACTGGCACTGGCGGGATGCGGTGAGGGCAAGCGTCCTGACGTGCCAAAGCCGCAGACAACAGCGGCGACCGCACCGGTGGCGGCCTCTGCACCCCAGTGGGATCTGGAGGTGCGAGGCGAAATAACCCAGGCTGTCAGCGACCTCAGCGGCTGGCTGATCGAGCATAGTTTCGTATCCAGTGTCGTCAAGGAAAATGGCAAGACGCGGATTCTGCTCGGGCCATTCAATTCCAGGGCCGAGGCCGAGGCCAAGCAGGCTGAAGTAGCCGCGGCGCTCACCCGGGCGAAAAAACAGAACATCGAATTGCTGGTCGTCGAACACACAGCGCCCCTGTAGGACGCTGCCCCCCTGTAAGGAGCGAGCTTGCTCGCGAAGGCCTCAAGGGCGACGCGTTCATTCAGACGATATGCGTCATCGTTGACGTCCATCGCGAGCAAGCTTGCTCCTACAGCGCCAGCACCGAACGCTTAACCGCACGCCTTCATATCCACCGGGCCGACAAACTCGTTGCCGCGCCCCATCACGCAGCCCACGCTCTGGTTGCGCTGACGTTCCCAGGCCTCGACCGGATAGGTTTTGTTCCAGGCTTCGTACAGTTGCCGATCCTGTTTCGACAGGCGCAAACCATACTGCTTGCTCATGTAGAAGTACGTCCGGGCGATCATGCCGCGAATGGAAGGGCGGGGCATGACCTTCTTCGCCTTGAAGTCGACCTGGGTCAGGCACGAACCGTATTGACCGGTTTGCACCGGCAGCCAGCCGAAACTGAAATTGCTGCGATCGCCGTTCACCTCTCCGATGCTCGGCACCAGGTTATGCAGGTCGGCCTCGGCCTTCTGGTAGACCGGATCGTAGCGCGTGCAGTTCTTGCGCCCGCCTTCTTGCCAGCACTGACGCTGATGGCCGATCTGCCAGGCCGGGACAATGTGTTCCCACTCGATGCGGGACGCACGCTTGGCGTTTTTGCGCGGGACATATCCGCAGGCCGCGAGATTGACCTTGTTGCCGGAGTATTTGCAGCCGCAATAAAACTCGGTGGATTGCGGGGCGTACAACTTCCAGGCGACTTTCTTGGCTTCGCTGAAGGTGCGTGGGGCGCCCGCCTGGGCGCCAAGGGTGATCAACAGAAACAGCAAAGCAAACCAGCGGACACTCATCGACTCAATCTTCCTTCGGCACAACCCAGAAAATCTGCACGCCGCCATCGTCGCGATAAGCGAGGGTGACGTTGTCGTTCTCATCGATTTCTTCGAGCAGCTGTTCCCACTCGTCCACGGGTTCGTCCGGCAGACGGAAGATCAAGGCGGCTTTGGCTTTTTGCGCGGAGGGGGAGTTGATGATTTTCTGCACGCGAAGACCCATGCGTACATAGGTGTCGGGAGAAACAGGGGTAGAGGCCACAGGATTATCCTTATTAAGCTGTACGTGCATACAGTATTTAACTGTAGGCATTTTCGCAACTACTTAAAATTCAAGAAATTCTCTCTGACAGCGGTTTTTCGCTTTTGATGTAGGACGGCGGAGATTTTTATTGGGGTCAAACCACTCGCCAAAAGGGCGAGTGGTGAGCGATGCCCGACCGGAACCGGTCGGGCGAGGGCGCATCAATATTCCCAGAACATCCGTTGCAGCTCTTTGCTGTCGTTGGTCTTGGTCAGCGCGACCATGGCCAGGATGCGAGCCTTCTGCGGGTTCAGGTCGTGGGCCACGACCCAGTCGTACTTGTCGTCAGGCTGTTCGGCGTTGCGCAGCACGAAGCCGCCGGCGTTGACGTGGGAGGAGCGGATGATCTGCACGCCGTCCTTGCGCAAGGCCTGCAGGGCTGGCACCACCCGCGAAGAGACCGAGCCGTTGCCGGTGCCGGCGTGGATGATGGCTTTGGCGCCCGACTGCGCCAGGGCTTTGTAGGCGGTATCGCTGACGTTGCCGTAGGAGTAGGCGATTTCGACGTTCGGCAGGCTCTCGATGGTTTTGATGTCGAATTCCGAATCCATGGTGTGGCGCTTGGCCGGCAGGCGGAACCAGTAGGATTTGCCTTCCACGACCATGCCCAGTGGGCCCCAGGCGCTTTTAAACGCTTCGGTCTTGATGTTGATCATCTTGCTGACGTCGCGACCCGACTGGATTTCGTCGTTCATGGTCACCAGTACGCCTTTGCCTCGCGCTTCCTTGCTGCTGGCCACGGCCACGGCGTTGTACAGGTTGAGCATGCCGTCGGCAGACATTGCGGTGCCCGGGCGCATGGAGCCGACGACGATGATCGGCTTGTCGGTTTTTTCCACCAGGTTCAGGAAGTAGGCGGTTTCTTCCAGGGTGTCGGTGCCGTGGGTGATGACGATGCCATCGACGTCGTTGCTGTCGGCCAGCTCAGCGACACGCCGGCCCAGTTGCAGCAGGTTGTCGTTGGTGATGCTTTCGGAGGCGATCTGCATGACCTGTTCGCCTCGAACGTTGGCCAGCTGGCTCAGCTCCGGGACCCCGGCGATCAATTGTTCGATGCCGACTTTCGCCGCCTGGTAGGTCGCGCTATTGGCTGCGCTGGCACCGGCGCCGGCAATGGTGCCGCCCGTGGCCAGGATCACCACGTTGGCCAGTTTCTGTTGGGTCTGCGCTTCTTCTTTCGCCTGAAGGGCGGTGGGCAGGAGTAGCAGGAGGGCCAGGGCGCCCGGGACCAAGGTCTTGAAAACAGATGTCATTATTTTTCTCTCTTGTAGTCAGACGGTGCTGATGCAGGTTCATCTAGATACGCCCCAAGGCGAGCTGAACGCTGGGGTTTACCAGAGGGAGCAGGATTCATACCAGACATGCCTTGTATCGGTAATAACTCGTAACCTAATGATTTTTATCATTAATTTTTAAACATTTTTAAACTAGCCAGCATTGGGTCGTCCGGATTTCCGAACGGCTGTGGCATTCGTGTTCGGCTCTCCGAGCGCCCGACCCCGGTTGGCATTGCCGATTTACCAGAATGCCTGTCTCTGCCATGCAAAATCACCAAACAGCGCTAGGCCGTCGTTGACAAATGTCGGCAGCATTCGCATAGTCCGGTTAACGCAAACGTTTGCGCCGCACTGCCGATGGCTTGATCAGCGGCGAGCGCGATGACCCTGTGCCAGTGCAAGCGTTGCTCACCATAATCATAAGATCGGAGTGAAACCATGAAGCTGCCATTCGCTGGACGTCTTCTTGCTGTCGCTATGCTGGCTGCCGCATCCGCCGCGTTGCCTGTCTCTTCGGCGTTCGCCGAAACCGCTGAAAAACCTAAAGTCGCACTGGTCATGAAATCCCTGGCCAACGAATTCTTCCTGACCATGGAAGACGGCGCCAAGGCCTACCAGAAAGACCATTCCGGCGAGTTCGAGCTGATCTCCAATGGCATCAAGGACGAAACGGATACGGCGAACCAGATCCGGATCGTCGAGCAGATGATCGTGTCCAGGGTCAATGCGCTGGTCATCGCGCCAGCGGACTCCAAAGCCATGGTGCCGGTGATCAAGAAAGCGATGGATGCCGGCATCACCGTGGTCAACATCGATAATCAGCTGGACCCGGCGGTGGTCAAAAGCAAAAACATCACGGTGCCGTTCGTAGGCCCGGATAACCGCAAAGGCGCGCGCCTGGTGGGTGAGTACCTGGCGAAACAGCTGAAGGCCGGTGACGAAGTCGGCATCATCGAAGGTGTCTCCACCACGACCAACGCCCAGGCCCGCACCGCAGGCTTCAAGGATGCGATGGACGCGGCGCAGATCAAGGTCGTCTCCTTGCAGTCCGGTGATTGGGAAATCAACAAGGGCAACCAGGTTGCCGCCTCCATGCTCAGCGAATACCCGAACATCAAGGCCTTGCTGGCGGGCAACGACAGCATGGCCGTCGGCGCGGTGTCTGCCGTGCGTGCCGCCGGCAAGGCCGGCAAGGTACAAGTGGTCGGCTACGACAACATCAACGCCATCAAGCCCATGCTCAAGGACGGTCGCGTGCTGGCCACCGCCGACCAGTTCGCGGCCAGGCAGGCGGTGTTCGGCATCGAGACCGCGCTGAAGATCATCAAGGGTGAGAAAGTCGACAGCGGCGTCAATGGCGTCATTGAAACGCCGGTAGAGCTGGTGACCCAGTAGTCCTTCTGGCGCCACAAACTGTGCTCGCCCATCCGGGCGGGCACATGGAGAGTTTTATGTCAGTTTTCGCCCCGAACGCTGTCCTCTCGGTCAGCGGCATCGGCAAGACTTACGCGCAACCGGTCCTGACCGGCATCGACCTGACGCTGCTGCGCGGTGAAGTGCTGGCCCTGACCGGCGAGAACGGCGCCGGCAAAAGCACGCTGTCGAAAATCATTGGCGGGCTGGTGGCGCCGACCACCGGCCAGATGCAGTTTCAGGGCCAGGATTATCGCCCCGGCAGCCGGACCCAGGCCGAAGACCTGGGCATCCGCATGGTCATGCAGGAGCTCAATCTGCTGCCGACCCTGTCGGTGGCGGAAAACCTGTTTCTGCACAATCTGCCCAGCCAGGGTGGCTGGATCAGCCGCAAGCAATTGCGCAAGGCGGCGATCGCGGCCATGGCCCAGGTCGGGCTCGACGCCATCGACCCCGACACCCTGGTCGGCGAACTCGGCATCGGCCACCAGCAAATGGTCGAGATCGCGCGCAACCTGATCGGCGACTGCCATGTGCTGATTCTCGACGAGCCGACCGCGATGCTCACCGCCCGCGAAGTCGAAATGCTGTTCGAGCAGATCACCCGCCTGCAGGCGCGCGGCGTCTCGATCATCTACATTTCCCATCGCCTCGAAGAACTGGCACGGGTCGCCCAGCGCATCGCGGTATTGCGCGACGGCAACCTGGTCTGCGTCGAGCCGATGGCCAATTACAACAGTGAGCAGCTGGTTACCTTGATGGTCGGTCGTGAACTCGGCGAACAGATCGACATGGGCCCGCGCCAGATCGGCGCGCCAGCGTTGACGGTCACCGGCCTGACCCGTTCCGACAAGGTTCGCGACGTGTCCTTCGAAGTGCGGGCCGGCGAGATCTACGGGATTTCCGGTTTGATCGGGGCAGGGCGCACCGAGTTGCTGCGCCTGATCTTCGGCGCTGATACGCCGGACAGCGGCAGCGTGGCACTGGGCTCGCCGGCGCGGGTCGTCAGTATCCGTTCGCCGGCGGATGCGGTCGGTCACGGCATCGCCCTGATCACCGAAGACCGCAAGGGCGAAGGCCTGCTGCTGACCCAATCGATCAGCGCCAATATCGCCCTGGGCAATATGCCGGTGATTTCCAGCGGCGGCTTCGTCAAAAACACTGACGAGATCGCCCTGGCCCAGCGTCAGATCGACGCCATGCACATCCGCAGTTCCAGTCCCACCCAGTTGGTCTCCGAGTTGTCCGGCGGCAACCAGCAGAAAGTCGTGATCGGTCGCTGGCTGGAGCGCGACTGCTCGGTGATGCTGTTCGATGAGCCGACCCGCGGCATCGACGTCGGCGCCAAGTTCGACATCTATGCCTTGCTCGGCGAGTTGACCCGTCAGGGCAAGGCGCTGGTGGTGGTGTCCAGCGACCTGCGCGAACTGATGCTGATCTGCGACCGCATCGGCGTGCTCTCGGCGGGGCGTCTGATCGACACGTTCGAGCGTGACAGCTGGACCCAGGATGACTTGCTCGCCGCCGCATTCGCCGGCTATCAAAAACGTGATGCGCTGCTCAACGAAGCAGCGCCGAGGGATCTTTCATGACGACTGCTACGTCCGCCGGCAAACGCAGTGGCAACTTCTATGGCCTCGGTACCTACCTGGGCCTGGCCGGTGCCTTGCTGGCCATGATCGCGCTGTTCTCGGTCCTGAGCAGCCATTTTCTGTCGTACGACACCTTCAGTACCCTGGCCAACCAGATCCCGGACCTGATGGTGCTGGCGGTTGGCATGACGTTCGTGTTGATCATCGGCGGCATCGACCTCTCGGTCGGTTCGGTGCTGGCGCTCGCGGCATCGACGGTCAGCGTGGCGATTCTCGGCTGGGGCTGGAGCGTATTGCCGGCGGCGCTGTTGGGGATGGGCGCCGCGGCGTTGGCGGGAACCATTACCGGTTCGATCACCGTCGCCTGGCGGATCCCGTCGTTCATCGTGTCCCTGGGCGTGCTGGAAATGGCCCGTGGCGTGGCGTATCAGATGACCGGCTCGCGCACGGCCTACATCGGTGACGCCTTCGCCTGGCTGTCCAACCCGATCGTCTTTGGCATTTCGCCGTCGTTCATTATCGCCTTGCTGATCATCGTCATTGCCCAGGCCGTGCTGACCCGTACCGTGTTCGGTCGCTACCTGATCGGCATCGGCACCAACGAAGAGGCGGTGCGCCTGGCCGGGATCAATCCCAAACCCTACAAGATCCTCGTGTTCAGCCTGATGGGGCTGCTGGCCGGTGTCGCCGCGCTGTTTCAGATCTCCCGGCTGGAAGCGGCGGACCCGAATGCCGGCTCCGGCCTGGAGCTGCAAGTGATCGCCGCGGTGGTGATCGGCGGCACCAGCCTGATGGGCGGCCGCGGTTCGGTCATCAGTACCTTCTTCGGCGTACTGATCATTTCGGTACTGGCCGCCGGCCTGGCGCAGATCGGCGCGACCGAACCAACCAAACGCATCATCACCGGCGCGGTCATCGTGGTGGCGGTGGTGCTTGATACTTATCGCAGTCAGCGCGCAAGCCGGCGGACCTGAGTCATGGCAACAATCAAGGATGTGGCAGCGCTGGCGGGAATTTCCTACACCACCGTGTCCCACGTGGTGAACAAGACCCGGCCAGTCAGCGAAGAAGTACGGGTCAAGGTCGAGGCCGCCATCAAGACGCTCGACTACGTGCCCAGTGCGGTGGCCCGCTCGCTCAAGGCGAAAACCACGGCGACCATCGGCCTGTTGGTGCCCAATAGCCTCAACCCGTACTTCGCCGAACTGGCGCGGGGGATCGAGGATTACTGCGAGCGCAATGGCTATTGCGTGATCCTGTGCAATTCCGACGACAACCCGGACAAGCAGCGCAGCTACCTGCGGGTGTTGTTGGAGAAGCGTATCGACGGCTTGATCGTGGCGTCGGCCGGCGGCGATGCGGGGCTGGCGCTAGGCCTGGCGGGCGTGCGCACGCCGATGGTGATCGTCGACCGAGGGCTGGAAGGGGTCGATGCCGACCTGGTGCGCATCGATCACGAGTACGGCGCCTATCTGGCGACGAAGCACCTGCTGGAGTTGGGGCATCGGGACATTGCCACCATCGGCGGTCCGGCAAATACCAGCGTGGCGCAGATGCGCCTGGCCGGTTATTGCCGCGCCTTGCAGGAGGCCGGTGTCACGGTGCCTCGTGAGCGCATGCTGGAAAGCGATTTCACCAGCACCGGCGGCTACAGCGCCGCGGCGATCCTGCTGGAAAACAATCCGCCCAGCGCGATATTTGCCGGCAACGACATGATCGGCATCGGCGTGCTGCGGGCCGCCGCCGAGCGCAATATTCGAGTACCGACTGAACTGTCGGTAATCGGCTTCGACGATATCCAGATCAGCCGGTATGTGTATCCGGCGCTGACCACCGTCGGCCAGTCGATTCTGCAACTGGGCGAGATGGCCGCTGAAGTGCTGTTGCGCCGGATCGCCACACCGGCCATGGCCACTGATCAACGGATCGTGACACCCAGTATTGTCCTGCGCGAATCGACGGCGCCGCTGGCCGGTGTGTTTGACCACTACCGCTGAATCGAAAGCTCTGGAAACCAAAAGCTCTGGAAACCTAAAGCTCTGGAAAACAATAGCTCCGCTGAAACCGAATTGATGAGTGACGTATGCCAGCAAAAGTAGTGGTGATAGGCAGCCTGAACATGGACCTGGTAACCCGGGCACCGCGACTGCCCCGAGGCGGCGAAACGCTGATCGGCCAGTCGTTTGCCACGGTTCACGGTGGCAAGGGCGCGAATCAGGCGGTGGCTGCGGCTAGGCTGGGCGCGCAGGTGTCGATGGTCGGCTGCGTGGGCAGCGACGCCTATGGCGAGCAGCTGCGCGGGGCGCTGTTGGCCGAGCAGATCGATTGCCAGGCGGTCAGCGTGGTTGACGATTCCAGCGGCGTGGCGTTGATCGTGGTCGACGACAACAGCCAGAACGCGATCGTGATCGTCGCCGGGGCCAACGGCGCGCTGACGCCAGCAGTGATCGACCGTTTCGACCCGGTGCTGCAGGCGGCGGATGTGCTCATCTGCCAGCTGGAAGTGCCGGATGCCACGGTCGGCCATGCACTCAAGCGCGGCCGCGAATTGGGCAAGACCACGATTCTCAACCCGGCGCCGGCCAGTCGCCCGCTACCGGCGGACTGGTACGCGGCCATCGATTACCTGATTCCCAACGAAAGCGAGGCCTCGGCGCTCAGCGGTCTGCCCGTGGACTCCCTGGCCAGCGCCGAAACGGCCGCCGCCCGCTTGCTCGCCCTGGGTGCCGCCAAGGTGATCATCACCCTCGGTGCGCAGGGCTCGCTGTTTGCCAACGGCAGCGGCTTCGAACATTTTCCGGCACTGCAGGTAAAGGCTGTCGATACCACCGCGGCCGGCGACACCTTCGTCGGTGGTTTCGCCGCAGCACTGGCGGCCGGCAAAAGCGAAGCCGAAGCGATCCGCTTCGGTCAGGTCGCTGCGGCGCTGTCGGTGACCCGTGCCGGTGCGCAACCCTCGATTCCCACCTTGTCCGACGTACAGGCCTTCAAAACACCATGAAGAAGACACCGTTGCTCAACGTCGCCCTGTCGCGACTGATCGCCTCCCTGGGCCATGGCGACCGGGTGGTGATTGGCGATGCCGGCCTGCCGGTGCCACCGGGCGTCGAGCTGATCGACCTGGCGCTGACCCACGGCATTCCGGATTTCGTCAGCACCTTGAAGGTGGTGCTCAGCGAAATGCAGGTCGAAAGCCACGTACTGGCCCAGGAGATCCTGCACAGGAAACCCTCGACACTGGCGACCCTGGATGAACTGGACGCCGAAGGTGCGCTGGGACGGCGTGAGCTGCTCAGCCATGACCAATTCAAGATCCTCAGCCGCCAGGCGCGGGCGATTGTTCGCACCGGCGAATGCCAGCCGTACTGCAACATCATTCTGGTGGCCGGGGTTACATTCTAACGGCCACGTTTTGACGGCCACGTTTTAACGTTTGAATCTTCATGCACAAGGAGTGCGCCATGTACCGCTATGCTCAGAAACTGCACCTGCTACGGAGTCTTCTGCTTTTGTCCCTGATGACCGCAACAAGCGCCCAGGCGGCGCAAAGGATCGACCTGATCATCGACACCGACCCCGGTGCCGACGATGTGGTGGCCTTGCTGTTTGCCCTGGCCTCGCCGCAAGAACTGAACATTCGGGCGCTGACCACCGTCGCCGGCAATGTGCGCCTGGACAAGACTTCGCGCAATGCGCGGCTGGCCCGCGAGTGGGCAGGGCGCGAGGAGGTGCCGGTGTACGCCGGCGCGCCGAAACCGCTGATGCGCACGCCGATCTACGCCGAGGACATCCATGGCAAGGAAGGCTTGTCGGGTGTCGCCGTCCACGAGCCGAAGGCGGGCCTGGCCGAAGGCAACGCGGTCAACTACCTGATCGAGACCTTGAAGGCCGCCAAGCCCCACAGCATCACCATCGCCATGCTCGGTCCGCAGACCAACCTGGCGTTGGCCTTGATCCAGGAGCCCGCTATCGTCCAGGGCATCAAGGAGGTGGTGGTCATGGGCGGGGCGCACTTCAACGGCGGCAATATCACCCCGGTGGCCGAGTTCAACCTGTTCGCCGACCCGCAGGCCGCGGAGGTCGTGCTCAAGAGTGGCGTGAAGCTCATCTACCTGCCGCTGGACGTGACCCACAAGATTCTCACCAGCGAGGCACGCCTGAAGCAGATCGCGGCAATCGACAACACTGCCAGCAAACTGGTGAGCGATATTCTCAATGAGTACATCAAGGGCGACATGGAGCACTACGGCCTTGCGGGTGGCCCGGTGCATGACGCCACGGTGATCGCCTACCTGCTCAAGCCCGAGCTGTTCACCGGTCGTTCAGTGAACGTGGTGGTCGATAGCCGCGAAGGCCCGACTTTCGGCCAGACCATCGTCGACTGGTATGACGGCCTGGGTGCGCCAAAGAATGCCTTCTGGGTTGAAAGCGGCGACGCCCAAGGCTTTTTCGACCTGCTGACCGAGCGCCTGGCGCGCCTGAAATAAGCGGCTAGCCGCAGGTGCCAGCCTGCGGACTCAGTTCCTCGCTGTTTGCGCGATGCCCAGGTAATTTCCCGGGTACTTTTCGAACACCTGCGTGATGAATGAGCGGGAGGCTTCGGTTCCAAGCTCCTTGACCAATAGATCGATCGCAATGATTGCCAACTCTTCCGGGCTGCCGGGGCTATAGGAGCTATGGCCCTGTGGCCAGCTGGCTTTGATGTCGGCGTCGATGCGTACGGTGGTCATGAGGGGGCTCGTGAATTGGGGAAAGTCTGAGTGTGAAGTTAACCATTTTGCGCGACGTTTGGCACTCCGACTTAGGCATGAGGGGAGGGCTATGCGACACTTGGCCTTTGATGGATTTTCAAGGACCGTGCTGTGCAGATCGATTTGAACACTCCTGACGGCTTGACCCTTGAAGCCGTGCGCCAGCTGCTGGCCTCTGCCAGCGATGATGAGCACACGCAACTGCGGGTCACCAAGGGCGGCATCGCCTACATTTCGTCGGGCGTCGTGGGGGGCACCGATATCGACGGATTATTGTTTCGCCTGGAAACCTGGGCCAAGGGCTCCGGTTATGTCGGGCGTGTCGCGGCCAGCGACGAGGTCTGGGTCATGCAGATCTTCAATGCGCTGAAACAGAACTGGCCCAATCCGCCCTTCGACTACATCGATGTCTATTGAGACTTGTTCATATTCAGTCATGATTACGCGGTGGACAGCCGGCGATGCTCAGGCAAACTCGCCGCTTTTCATGATCGAGGGCAGGGTGCTATTACGCCCTGGGAAACCAAACGCCAGATTGGCGGTCGCACGATCTCAGCTCAACTATTGAAAAAAAGGAGGCTTCATGCCTTGGAAGCTCGCGTCATTGGGTACTTTGCTGGCCGCTGCCATGTTGGCCGGTTGCAGCACTACCTCCACCGAGTCGACAACTGACCCTGCCACGACCAGTGACACGGGGTACAACCGTTGTGAGGCAAAAGCTGCCGAATTCGCCATTGGCAAAAAAGCTTCGCCCGAACTGCTGGAGCAGGCGCGTACCCGCGCAGGCGCACAGAACGCACGTTTCCTGCTGCCCTCCGACATGGTGACGCTGGAGTATCGCTCCGATCGCCTGAACCTGAACACCGATGCCAGTCGGGTGGTCACCCGCGTCAACTGCGGCTGATCGCTGCGCTTTTGTTGCGCCCATAAAAAACCCCGTCACATGGACGGGGTTTTTTTAGTGCGCCAGAAACTTACTCTGGGCGGACTTGTGCAGCTTGCATACCCTTTTGGCCTTTCTCAGCCACGAAGGAAACGGTCTGGCCTTCTTTCAGGCTTTTGAAACCGTCGCTTTCGATAGCTTTGAAGTGTACGAACAGGTCGTCACCGCCACCTTGAGGAGTGATGAAGCCGAAGCCTTTTTCATCGTTGAACCATTTAACGGTGCCGGTTTGGCGATTAGACATGGTGTATCTCCAAGAAACATATATTTTCAGTAGTGCTGTGCTGCTCAGGCCAACTGGGCACACCGGGGTATCATAGTCGAAATGTTCGCTTTGGGAGCCCCCCGGACGTGCTGTTTGTCCTACAGTAGCGCATTCTTTGTTGCTTTGTATGGCTGAAAGCCCCGGTTTAAAAGGCTTTCAGCCGAAAGTAAAGACGATAAAAAAACCTGTAAAACCTGAAAAAATCATCGGAAAAAACCCGTTCCGGGGGCTTTTCATCGTCGATCGAGGCCTCGAAAGCCGTCAGTCAGGCTTACTTTTTCGCCTTGGAATCGGGCTTGCAGGCGGCAATCTTGGTCAGCGCTTTTTGTTTCAGGGCGTCGCTGGCGGTGTTGTCCATCAGTGACTGAATGTCAGCCGCCGGGTAAGACTTGATCGCGTCAGCCCCGCAAGCACAGTGAGATTTCGCTGCGGCCGCGCCGATCTGAGGGGTGGCTGCCTCGGTGCACTGAGCCATGTATTTCTCGCGCTCGCCCTTAGGCCAATCGGCATGGGCGGCCAGTGGCAGCAGCAGGACGACGGGGGCGATTACCGCGAATAAACGATTCAGACGCATGCTCGGATGCTCCTTGTGGGTCAATGTCTTGTTATCTGAGGGGTAAAGCGGGGTTCAAGTTCAGCACTCTGGCATAAAATCCGCTGATTTGCCCCCGTAGCGGTCTGGCTGCGGCGACGACCGTTCATCTGTGCTAGCATGCCTCGCTCGGGCTTTTGCAGGCTCCGGATGACTTTCAGTCCCGGTGGCGGCAAAGGCGCGACAAAATCCTGATTTGAATCCCAGTCACTCTGGTTCGGTTTTCCGGTTGGCCGCAAGGCTCCTGCCGCTGTAAGGCAGGCGTTCGTCATTGAATGGCCTGGACCGGATCTTGTACTGGCTCATCCCAACCCACGTGACCTTTGGTAGGGGTCACCACTAGGAGAGGAGGCGCCATGCCAACTATTACTCTTCCCGACGGCAGTCAACGTTCATTCGATCACCCGGTTTCCGTAGCCGAGGTCGCCGCATCCATTGGTGCCGGTCTGGCCAAGGCCACCGTGGCCGGCAAGGTCGATGGCAAGCTGGTCGACGCCAGCGACATCATCAGCGCCGATGCTACGCTGCAAATCATCACGCCAAAGGATGAAGAGGGGCTGGAGATCATTCGCCACTCTTGCGCCCACCTGGTCGGCCACGCGGTCAAGCAGCTGTACCCGACGGCCAGGATGGTCATCGGCCCGGTCATCGACGAAGGCTTCTATTACGACATCGCCTTTGAACGTCCCTTCACCCCGGACGACCTGGCCGCCATCGAACAGCGCATGCAACAGCTGATCGAAAAAGATTACGACGTGATCAAGAAAGTCACTCCGCGCGCCGAAGTGATCGAAGTGTTCACGGCCCGCGGCGAAGACTACAAGCTGCGCCTGGTCGAGGACATGCCGAACGAGCAGGCCATGGGCCTGTACTATCACGAAGAATACGTCGACATGTGCCGCGGTCCGCACGTGCCGAACACACGCTTCCTGAAATCCTTCAAGCTGACCAAGCTGTCCGGCGCCTACTGGCGTGGCGATGCCAAGAACGAGCAATTGCAGCGCGTCTACGGCACCGCCTGGGCCGACAAGAAGCAGCTGGCGGCTTACATCCAGCGCATCGAAGAAGCCGAGAAGCGCGATCACCGCAAGATCGGCAAGCGCCTGGGCCTGTTCCACACCCAGGAAGAGTCGCCGGGCATGGTGTTCTGGCACCCGAACGGCTGGACCTTGTACCAGGTGCTCGAGCAGTACATGCGCAAGGTGCAGCGCGACAACGGTTACCTGGAGATCAAGACGCCGCAAGTCGTTGACCGCAGCCTGTGGGAGAAATCCGGGCACTGGGCCAACTACGGCGACAACATGTTCACCACCCAGTCGGAAAACCGCGACTACGCGATCAAGCCGATGAACTGCCCGTGCCACGTGCAGGTGTTCAACCAGGGCCTGAAAAGCTACCGCGAGTTGCCGATGCGCCTGGCCGAATTCGGTGCTTGCCACCGTAACGAGCCATCGGGTGCGCTGCACGGCATCATGCGCGTGCGTGCGTTCACCCAGGACGACGCCCACATCTTCTGCACCGAAGAGCAGATGCAGGCCGAATCCGCGGCGTTCATCAAGCTGACCATGGACGTTTATGCCGACTTCGGCTTCAAAGACGTCGAGATGAAACTGTCCACTCGTCCGGAAAAACGCGTCGGTTCCGACGAATTGTGGGATCGCGCCGAAGCGGCATTGGCTGCAGCCCTTGATAGTGCTGGGCTGCCGTACGATCTGCAGCCAGGCGAAGGTGCGTTCTACGGTCCGAAGATCGAATTCTCGCTGAAAGATTGCCTTGGCCGTGTCTGGCAGTGTGGTACCCTTCAGCTCGATTTTAACCTGCCTGTCCGTCTGGGAGCCGAATACGTCTCCGAAGACAACAGTCGCAAGCACCCGGTGATGTTGCACCGGGCGATCCTGGGCTCCTTCGAACGTTTCGTCGGAATCCTGATCGAGCACTACGAGGGTGCGTTCCCCGCGTGGCTGGCTCCGACCCAGGCAGTGATCATGAATATCACTGATAAACAGGCCGATTTTGCCGCCGAGGTCGAAAAAACCCTCAACGAAAGCGGATTTCGTGCCAAGTCTGACTTGAGAAATGAAAAGATCGGCTTTAAAATCCGCGAGCATACGTTGCTCAAGGTTCCTTATCTCTTGGTTATCGGAGATCGGGAAGTCGAGATGCAGACTGTCGCTGTGCGTACTCGTGAAGGTGCTGACCTGGGCTCGATGCCCGTCGCCCAGTTCGCTGAGTTTCTCGCGCAAGCGGTTTCCCGGCGTGGTCGCCCAGATTCGGAGTAATTACTATTAAGCGTGAAATGAGACAAGATAAACGAGCTGCACCGAAAGCCCCGATCAACGAGAATATCTCGGCACGCGAGGTTCGGTTAATTGGAGCTGAAGGTGAACAGCTTGGGATTGTGTCAATTGAAGACGCGCTTCTTAAGGCTGAAGAGGCCAAACTGGATCTGGTGGAAATTTCCGCCGATGCAGTACCCCCTGTTTGCAAACTGATGGACTACGGCAAATCGATCTTCGAGAAGAAGAAGCAGATTGCCGCGGCCAAGAAAAACCAGAAGCAGATTCAGGTTAAAGAAATCAAGTTTCGTCCAGGGACGGAGGAAGGGGATTACCAGGTAAAACTGCGCAACCTGGTACGTTTCCTGAGTGATGGGGACAGGGCCAAGGTATCCTTGCGATTCCGCGGCCGTGAGATGGCCCACCAGGAGCTGGGGATGGAACTCCTCAAGCGAGTTGAAGGTGACTTGCTCGAGTACGGTTCGGTCGAACAGCATCCTAAGATGGAAGGACGCCAGCTGATCATGGTCATCGCCCCGAAAAAGAAGAAATAATCAATAGGGCACGGCAGGCCTTCTGATTATGTTTATCAACTGAATGCGGAGTATCCGAACATGCCAAAAATGAAAACTAAAAGTGGTGCTGCTAAGCGGTTTCTGAAAACTGCTAACGGTATCAAGCACAAGCACGCTTTCAAGAGCCACATCCTGACTAAAATGTCGACCAAGCGTAAGCGTCAACTGCGCGGTAGCAGCTTGCTGGCACCGTGTGACGTGGCAAAAGTCGAGCGCATGCTGCGCCTTCGTTAATTTTAGTCAAGAATAGAGGAAGTAACTCATGGCTCGTGTAAAGCGTGGCGTCATTGCCCGTAAACGTCACAAAAAAATTCTGAAACTTGCTAAAGGCTACTACGGCGCTCGCTCGCGCGTATTCCGTGTTGCCAAGCAAGCGGTAATCAAGGCAGGCCAATACGCCTACCGTGACCGTCGTCAGAAAAAACGTCAGTTCCGCGCTCTGTGGATCGCTCGTATCAACGCTGGTGCACGTATCAACGGTCTGTCCTACAGCCGTTTCATCGCCGGCCTGAAAAAAGCGTCCATCGAGATCGACCGTAAGGTTCTGGCTGATCTGGCAGTGAACGAAAAAGCGGCGTTTGCTGCGATTGTCGAGAAAGCTAAAGCCACCTTGGCTTAAGTACCCCCGACAGTCACCCGGCCTCACCTCTGTGGGGCCAGGTGTTAAACGTCATAAATAGGGGAAGAGCCTTCAAGCTCTTCCCCTATTTTGTATCTGGAGTCTGTACATGGAAAACCTGGATGCGCTCGTCTCTCAAGCACTAGAGGCTGTGCAAAGCGCTGAAGATATCAATGCCCTGGAGCAAATCCGGGTTCACTACCTTGGCAAGAAGGGCGAATTGACTCAGGTGATGAAGACCCTGGGGAATCTGCCGGCAGAAGAGCGTCCGCAAGTCGGCGCCCTGATCAACGTTGCCAAGGAGCGTGTCACAGAGGTTCTCAATGCGCGCAAGGCACTGTTTGAAGAGGCCGACCTGGCCGCCAAACTGTCCGCCGAGTCCATTGACGTGACCCTGCCTGGCCGCGGCCAGACCTCGGGTGGTCTGCATCCGGTTACTCGCACTCTGGAACGTATCGAACAGTTCTTCACCCACATCGGCTACGGCATCGCCGAAGGCCCTGAGGTCGAAGACGATTACCACAACTTCGAAGCGCTCAACATCCCAGGCCATCACCCGGCCCGGTCGATGCATGACACCTTCTATTTCAATGCCAACATGTTGCTGCGCACCCATACCTCGCCGGTACAGGTCCGCACCATGGAATCGAAACAGCCGCCGATCCGCATCGTCTGCCCAGGCCGTGTGTACCGCAGCGACTCCGATATCACCCACTCGCCGATGTTCCACCAGGTCGAAGGCCTGCTGGTCGATCGCGACATCAATTTCGCCGACCTCAAAGGCACCATCGAAGAGTTCCTGCGCGTGTTCTTCGAAAAAGAACTGGCCGTGCGGTTCCGTCCTTCGTACTTCCCGTTCACCGAGCCATCCGCTGAAGTCGACATGGAATGCGTGATGTGCAGCGGTAAAGGCTGCCGAGTCTGCAAACAGACCGGCTGGCTGGAAGTGATGGGCTGCGGCATGGTTCACCCCAACGTGCTGCGCATGTCCGGGATCGACCCGGAAGAGTTTTCGGGCTTTGCCTTCGGCATGGGCGTTGAGCGTCTGGCCATGCTGCGTTACGGCGTGAACGACTTGCGTCTGTTCTTCGACAACGACTTGCGGTTCCTCGCGCAATTTCGCTAGTCGTAACGAATTCTTAGGAGAGCAGGATGAAATTCAGTGAAAAATGGCTGCGTGCTTGGGTTAGCCCGCAGGTAGGTCGCGACGAGCTGGTTGCCCGTCTGTCGATGGCCGGTCTTGAGGTCGATAGCGTAACGCCGGCCGCCGGCGAATTCACCGGTGTGGTGGTGGGCGAGGTGCTGAGCACCGAGCAGCACCCGGACGCCGACAAGCTGCGCGTGTGCCAGGTCAGCAATGGTTCAGAGACCTTCCAGGTGGTTTGCGGTGCGCCGAACGTGCGCCCGGGCCTGAAGATCCCGTTCGCCATGATCGGTGCCGAACTGCCAGGCGACTTCAAGATCAAGAAAGCCAAGCTGCGCGGCGTCGAGTCCAACGGCATGCTGTGCTCCCAGGCCGAGCTGCAAGTCGGTGAAGGCAACGACGGCCTGATGGAATTGCCGGACGATGCGCCGGTCGGCGAGGACATCCGGGAATACCTGGGCCTGGACGACTCGAGCATCGAGGTCGACCTGACCCCGAACCGCGGCGACTGCCTGTCCCTGGCCGGCCTGGCCCGTGAAGTCGGCGCGCTGTACGCCACCGAAGTCACCCGTCCGGTCATCGCCACCGTGCCGGCCGTGCACGACGAAGTGCGTTCGGTTGAAGTGCTGGCGCCCGCCGCCTGCCCGCGTTACCTGGGTCGCGTGATCCGTAACGTCGACCTGTCCAAGGCGACGCCGCTGTGGATGGTCGAGCGTCTGCGTCGTGCCGACGTGCGCAGCATCGACGCCGCCGTCGACATCACCAACTACGTGATGCTGGAACTGGGTCAACCGCTGCACGCGTTCGATCTCGCCGAAATCAATGGCGGCATCCGCGTGCGCATGGCCGAAGAAGGCGAAAAGCTGGTGTTGCTCGACGGCCAGGAAGTCAGCCTGCGTAGCGACACCCTGGTGATCGCCGACCACACCCGCGCCCTGGCCATCGCCGGCGTCATGGGTGGCGAGCACAGCGGCGTCAACACCGCGACCACCCGCGATGTATTCCTCGAAAGCGCGTTCTTCGACCAGATCGCCGTGGCCGGCAAGGCCCGTTCCTATGGCCTGCACACCGACGCCTCGCACCGCTACGAGCGTGGCGTGGACTGGCAGCTGGCCCGTGAAGCCATGGAGCGCGCCACCGGCCTGCTGCTGGAAATCACTGGCGGCGAAGCCGGCCCGATCATCGAAACCGTCAGCGAGCAGCACCTGCCGAAAATCGCCCCGGTCACCTTGCGTGCCCAGCGCATCACCCAGATGCTCGGCATGGAAATGAACCCGGCCGAAGTCGAGCGCCTGCTCAACGCTTTGGGCTTGACCGTTTCCGCCGACGGGGCAGGGCAGTGGCGCGTAGAAGTGCCAAGCCATCGCTTCGACATCAGCCTGGAAGTCGACCTGATCGAAGAACTGGCCCGCCTGTACGGCTACAACCGTCTGCCGGTTCGCTACCCGCAAGCCCGCCTGGCACCGCAAGCCAAGGCCGAAGCCCGCAGCGACCTGCCTGAGCTGCGCCGTCTGCTGGTGGCCCGTGGTTATCAGGAAGCGATTACCTACAGCTTCATCGATCCGAAACAATTCGAGTTGTTTAATCCAGGTGTCGAACCGCTGCTGCTGGCCAACCCGATCTCCAACGACATGGCCGCCATGCGCTCGTCGCTGTGGCCCGGCCTGGTCAAGGCACTTCAGCACAACCTGAACCGCCAACAGGATCGCGTCCGCCTGTTCGAAAGCGGCCTGCGCTTCGTCGGTCAGCTGGCAGGCCTGAAGCAAGAGCCAATGATCGCGGGCGTAGTCTGCGGCAGCCGCCTGCCGGAAGGTTGGGCGCAAGGTCGCGATGTCGTCGACTTCTTCGACGTCAAGGCCGACGTCGAAGCGGTACTCGGCTTCGCCGGTGCCCTGGATTCGTTCACCTTCGTGCCGGGCCAACACCCTGCATTGCACCCGGGTCAAACCGCGCGCATCGAACGTGAAGGACGCCTGGTCGGCTACGTCGGCGCCATCCACCCCGAACTGTCGAAAACCCTCGGTCTTGACCGTCCGGTCTTCGTCTTCGAGTTGGTTCTGGCCGAAGTGGCATTGGGTAAAATGCCTAAATTCCAGGAGTTATCGCGCTTTCCTGAAGTGCGACGTGACCTGGCGCTGATTGCGCACAAAGACGTCGCGGCCAGCGCCGTACTGGACGTAATCCGTGAGAATGCAGGCGAGTGGCTGACAGACCTCAGGCTATTTGACGTGTATCAGGGTAAAGGCATTGATCCTGATAGAAAAAGCCTTGCAGTCGGCTTGACCTGGCAGCATCCATCGCGCACTCTTAATGACGATGAGGTGAATACCACGACACAAAACATCCTCACCTCGCTCGAACAAAGGTTGAACGCCACGTTAAGGAAGTGACGTATGGGGGCTTTGACGAAAGCTGAGATGGCGGAACGTCTGTATGAAGAGCTGGGCCTGAACAAACGGGAAGCCAAGGAATTGGTCGAACTGTTTTTTGAAGAAATCAGGCACGCGCTCGAAGACAACGAACAGGTCAAATTGTCCGGTTTCGGCAATTTCGACCTGCGGGACAAACGCCAGCGGCCTGGCCGCAATCCGAAAACGGGGGAAGAAATCCCGATCACGGCGCGCCGTGTGGTCACCTTTCGTCCAGGGCAGAAGTTGAAGGCCCGAGTTGAGGCTTATGCTGGAACCAAGTCATAACGACGAGCTACCCGTCATCCCCGGCAAACGCTACTTCACCATCGGTGAAGTCAGCGAGCTGTGCGCCGTAAAGCCGCACGTGCTGCGCTACTGGGAGCAGGAGTTTCCTCAACTCAACCCCGTCAAACGCCGCGGAAACCGCCGGTATTATCAGCGCCAGGACGTGCTGATGATCCGGCAGATCCGCGCACTCCTTTACGATCAGGGGTTCACCATCGGCGGCGCACGCTTGCGTTTGTCCGGCGATGAAGCCAAAGATGACACCACCCAGTACAAACAGATGATCCGGCAGATGATTGCCGAGTTGGAAGACGTGCTGGTTGTACTCAAGAAATAAATTTCTGCTTTTAAATACTTCCAGTTTTCAAAAGCTTGGGATATATTCTTGAGCGTTCCTCGAGATGAGGAATGAGATTCACGCCTAGTCGGGGCGTAGCGCAGTCCGGTAGCGCACTAGCATGGGGTGCTAGGGGTCGAGTGTTCGAATCACTCCGTCCCGACCATATAAATCAAGGGGTTGCGAGTTTTTATCTCGCGACCCCTTTTTATTTTATTGCGTTTTTACCCCTACAAAACGACTGGCTCTTAGTGGAATCTGCACGGATATTGCGGACTCCAATCGGCGCATTTCCGGTGCTTTTTTGGGATTGGTGGCTACGTTTTTCCGGACTACCGCTCGGATACTAAGTGTCAAACAGGCAGCCGGCGAACATGAATTAACTCGGTATCAATACCAGCTACTTGCACCTCCTTTTGCGCAAGGTTCGCAAGACGCTTTCTCTGGGGTTCAAAGACATCTTCCCGCTGCGTGCCGGGGCATTCAGAATTCGATTTTCCGTTTGTTGTACTGGAGGGGAGGGAAGCAAACGAGTTCGAGATTGATGTCGGCTCTCAGGCGACGCCGAATTGACCCAACTGCCGATGTAAGCCGGGCTCCGTACCGTTGCGAATGTGATTGCGGATTGCTTGGGGGCATTGCGGTGTTCCGTTTTAGCCCCAGCGCCGGCTCTGGAACTCACTGATCTTGATCAGTTCTCTTTTCATTGGATGCTCCATGCCGCGCCCACCGTTCATCGAGAGGCAGTGAGTTGTAAGGTTTTGGTTTGCAATTGGATGAATTAGGGCGGGAACACTGACGTTGCGTATCAGGGATTAGCTGATATACGAGGAAGGCTTGGTCGAATAAGGTTCAGTAGTTCGCCCTGCCAGCTGTTTCAGAGAAATGCTGAGTGGCCGCAACTGGTCAGGGTGGGCTTACTTCTCACCGAGGCCCCGTGTAGATGAGTCAGGCCATGAAGGCGGGGGCATAGACTGGCATGATCATGGCGTCACCTCGCGATTGCCAAAGAGCTCTACAACTCATGCTCAAGCAGTGCAGCAAGGTGTTCGTAGTCGCCGAGTCGAGTAGTTAGCAAGCATTTATTGATCTCATCCCAGCAGGTCGGGACACCACGCTCTTCCAACCAGTTGTGCGCAAACGGGAACGCTTCCATCGCTGACTCGGTGCGGAACACATAGGTATTTCCAAGGCGACCGCGCCACTGAAGAGAACAGCCGCCAATGAGCACTTTAAGGCGGCGTGCAAGCTGCGCATTGCCCAGCGTAATTCGGAGACCGCCACGGCTGATCATGCTCAGATACTGCGCGTGATGATGGTCTTCATCACTGACACTTGTGAGCCCTTTGCGGCCGCCGATGTAATTTATGATCACGCCTCTGGCAGTTCTCTTGACCTGCACGCCAGACTGCCTGCAGGATTTCTGTGTTAGCGACCTTCATGGCGTCACCTTCCGGCAGTGATCCCTCGGGTCCCAGAACATACTAAGTCAGCACGACCGTCCGGTACCCACGCCTTTCCCCACCAGTTTTTCGCGCACCCTCATGCAGGTACAGTACAAACTCCCCCGCGTCATGGAAGGCGAGTTCGAACGAGTGGGTGAATTGCGTGCCGACGATTACTCGATAGATGAAGTTGAAGCGGTGATAGTGAATCGCCGAGTGCTCGAAGCAAGCGCGCCGCGGCAGTTCTGGGAACCACAATGCAGCCGCTGGTTGCCCCGGAGCTGCGCCCGCACAAAGCCGAGGCCGTGAGGGGGATCTTGTTGGTCATTACGTCGTCGATGATGATGAGTACACCACCGCAACAGTGAGATAGAGAGCGCCCCAGAAGCAGGCGCTTACGGTCATGGCTTTCAGGATCATGGCGTCAACTCCAGTTGAGGTGCGGCGGCCGCGATCCCCGCGACAGCCAGGGCATAGACTTCCGGGTGCTGCTTATCGAAAGCTGGGAGTGTTTCCGTTTCGACCCACGTTCCGTATACCTGGCCTTTTTTGAGCCAAAGCTTTCTTCCCGTACGGTGCCTGCGTCCAAGCAGTGATACCAACGCCGTGAGCGGCGATCTGCTTAGCGGTGATGAAGCCTTGGCGGCGGTGCAGGGCCAGCACCTTTAAACCCGACTCTTTCCATGGTGTCAGCTTCACCGGTGACGGCACGTCTGCCGGGAGATTGGTTACCAGAATAGGAATCTGACAGCGCTCATCGCGATTCCAATCGAACATGTACACCTCGGAGAACCAGGCTTCGCGCCCTTGGGCAGCAGGTCCAGCCATCCAAGCTGTTGAACTCATCGATGAACTTCACGCGCAGAGGTCAGCCTCCTTTTCGATCGTTTCAACAGGCATACAGAATCCTTTGCCGCTACAGCGGCTGAAAGTTGTACATAAAATTTGGATCCGTACAGCTGTAACGACCAATTCAACAGCTTTGTGTTTCCTGGCACCGCGTGGTAATTGAAGTAGCCACTCACCCCCGAGGGAGCCACCTCCCTTGAGCCCGGATGGGTTCATGACACCGGCGCTTCAGCTCATTCCGAATAGCCAGATGCGTCGCACGCATTCGATTCTTGACCGTCAGACGCAGTATTTGGAACCCACCGCGTCTGTTGGTACTACAACAGTGCGTGAAGCCGAGGAAGTCAAATGTCTCCGGTTTACCTAAACCTCGTTCCCTACGATTTCTCGCAGTAGGACGACCAAACTCAATCAGTCGTGTTTTCGAGGCATTGATGGACAATCCGAACTTGGCCAAGCGCTCCTGCAACTGCACCAGAAACTGCTGAGCCCGCCATTGCGTCCTCAAACCCACCATGCTGTCATCCGCGTAGCGCACAACGATCACATCGCCACGGGCATGTTGCTCACGCCACTGCCTTGTCCACAGATCCTGCACGTAGTGAAGATAGATATTCTCCAGCAATGGCGATCGAGCGCCGGCAACAATAGAGCAAACTCTCGGATGAAATGGGGGCTGCGCATTGCCAGGGAGAGTTATGCTCTGAGGTATGCGGGATGCCCCGACGTTGAGATTGTTCTCGTCATTGAAGTCATCTTCCCCACTGACGGGAGACTCAGTCATGAGCCGAAAACCGCGTGCCGCGAAAAAACCTTGGCGGGGCGTCTCTAGTTCACGCTGATACCAGTCGTTTGATCCAGTCCAGCAGCACACTGGGCAGCAACTCTGGTCTGTGCAACAAGGCGTATTGCCGAGAGCCGAATACCGCTGGCAGGTAATTCGCCGCCTGGCGGTCGATAGTCAAACAGAAGGGATAGATGCCTTGGAGCTTGGCTTCGGTTACGGCCTGACGCATGTCTTCGACGCCGTAGCGACCTTCGTACTGGTCAGCATCGTTGGGCTTGCCGTCGGAGAGCAGCAATAAGAGACGGTGCGTGGCAGCTTCGCGCATCAGCAACGTGCTGGCATGGCGCAGGGCGGCGCCGGCCCGGGTGTAGCGTTCCGGTTCGAGAGCCGCAATGCGCCGACCGACTTCAAGGCTGTAACGCTCATCGAAGGTTTTCAGAGTTCGGATTGTGACCCGTTGCGGCCCTTCGCCGGAAAACGCCAGCACACTATAGGCCTCGCCCAGGCTCTCTAGCGCCAGGCAGACCAGCAGTAACGCTTCGCGCTCGACATCAATGACCCGGCGATGGCAGGACAGCCAGCTGTCGGTGGAGCCGCTGACGTCGATCAGCAACATGATCGCCATGTCGCGACGGCCACGGCGATGGGTCTGATACAGCGCCTGCGGCATGCTCAGGCCGGCGCGGGCCTCGGCGCAACCGTCGATATACGCTTCCAGATCGATTTCGTCGCCGTCCCATTGTTTGCGCAGCCTGACGCGTTGGGCCCGCAGGCTTTCGAATTGCCGGCGGATTGCATCCAGCACCGGACGATGAGTATCAAGGGTTTGCTCGACCCACTGCTGCGGGCCTTCCCGGGCAGGACACAGTTGCAGGGTCACCCCCGGATCACGGTACACCTGGCGGTGATAATCCCACTCGGGATAGCTGATTGCGTGGGTGGGGAGGTCCTGTGCGCGGTGCTGAAATCGGGTCCGTGGCGGGTCGACGGACAGCAGCACTTCTTTCGGACGACCTGCCGCCACCACCAGCCGGGCTTCGTTGAGTTCGGACAATGACTCGGCGAAATCAGCCGCAGGGGTATCAGTATCCCGGTCGGTCGGGCGCTGCATGCCCATGGGGTCTTCGGCTTTTTCCAGCGGTTCGGCGGGTTGCACCATCCACAGGCCTTGTTCCTGATCGTCGTCCTCATCGGCACAGGCCTCGCGTGCAGTGGGCTGACGCGTGAGGCGGGCACTGCGTGGCAGGGCATCGTCGGTGTCGATTTCACCGGGCGGGGGCGACACTTCCTGACCCGCCGACGGCTCGCGCAGGTCGCCGGTCCAGGCATCAAGGAGAAGCCTGTCTGCGCCGAGCTCGTGAGATTCTTCGGAGAGGAGACGTTGCGCGAGGGCTCCTGACAGTTGCAGGGAATTGGCGGCGTGGGTGGGTGTCGCCAACCCTTCCAGAGGCGCGCCGCATTCACTGTTCAGCAGTAAACGCAGGAAGTTTTCCAGGGGTTGTCGCTGGCTGGGAAAGGCGTGAAGCGGCGGGCGGGTCGCCAGGGCATGCTGGCGCAAGTCATGGATCGAGGGCGCCAATCCCGGCAACAGGCGTATCAAATCCGCATCAGCAGCCCAAGCTTCGAGAAGTAGATAGACGCTGCGCTGCATCGGGTTGTCTAGGGCTGACAGGGCGTTGGCACTGCCTCGTTGGGCGCGCATCGCCTGTTGCAAGGCCAGGGCTCTATAACGCTTCAGGGTGAGCGGATTCTCGCTGCTTCCCAGATCCTGCGGTAGCCATATAGTCACGCCATCGGTCGCTGGGACGGCGCTTTGCTGACACGGCTTTTCGTGACGCACAAAAAACTTCTTCAGCAGCGTAGGGGGCGAGGGCGGTTGCGCGACGCGCAGCGAATAGTGGGTGTTGAACACCGCCTTGATCAGCAAATCGAGGTATTGTGCGACATCTCCGAGGGTGACGATTTTTGCCATGTCCGAGGGGGCCTGGTGACGCCGCCACAACGCCTGTGCATACACCGTCGCGTGGCGTGCAACATCGGTAATGAGGTCCTCGGCTTCGGCCATTTAGATAAATGTCAGGTCGACGAGGTCGCGCATGGCAGCGACCAGCACCGCGTCATCGGACAGCGGCGAGATCAACGCGACTCGACAGGCGATGGGCGCAGCAATTCCGCTGGTAATCAGTCGCGCAGTGGCAATCAGCAGACGGGTACTGGGGACTTCCGCCAGGCCCCGGTCCTGCAAGGCGCGTAGTCGCTGGGCGAGCGTGACCAGGGCGTGGGCGGTGGCGTAGTCGGTTCCACCTTCATGGATGACAATGGCGATTTCGCGCTCGGCCGGCGGGAAATCAAAATCCAGCGCCACAAAGCGCTGTCGGGTGCTCGGCTTCAAATCCTTGAGTATTCGTTGGTAGCCTGGGTTGTATGACACCACCAATTGAAAGTGTGGCGAGGCTTCAACGATCTCGCCGATTTTGTCCAGCGGCAGAATTCGTCGGTGGTCGGTCAGCGGGTGCAGGACGACAATCGTGTCTTGCCGCGCTTCGACCACCTCGTCCAGGTAACAGATCGCGCCTTCGCGCACCGCTCGGGTCAGCGGGCCCTCCGTCCAATGGGTGCCCTGGTGACCAATCAGGAAACGCCCGACCAGGTCGCTGGCACTCAGATCGTCATGGCAGGAAATGGTGATCAACGGGCGTTTGAGGCGCCAGGCCATGTGTTCGACAAAGCGGGTCTTGCCACACCCGGTGGGGCCTTTGAGCATGACGGCCAGTTGCTGCGCGTGGCATTGCTCGAAAATCGCGACCTCATCGCCGCTGGGCTGGTAATAGGGTTCAGCTTGCAGCGGCGCGGACTCTGCGGTCGACAGGTTCTGTTGCATTCGCGAACGATCCATCAAAACGCTGCGCCTGACGCACGAGGCACGTCCAGAACCGGATCGGCTTCATCGACATTGAATTGCGGCGCATGGCGGAAAAAATCGAAGATAAACAGCCCGACACCCAGGCTGAACATCGACGCCGTCGCCACCAGCATCAGGAAATGCACCTGAATCTTCAACTGCACGTCCAGATAGCCCATGCCGAGAATGCGCTCCAGGTACACCTGAGCAATGCCCGCAGTGGCAAATGACAGGGTCATGCCGAACATCCCTCCCAACTGCAGCCAAAATGCCCAATAACCGATACTGCTTTCCTCTACGGGACGACGGGTCATGCCTGGGAGCGCGTAGGTGATCATCGCCAGGACTATCATGGCATAGGCCCCGTAGAAGGCCGCATGGCCGTGCATGGCGGTAATCAGGGTGCCATGGGTCCATTTGTTGACGTCGGGAAAGGTGTGGGCCAGACCAAGGAGGCCAGCGCCAAACATGGTGAACAGGGCGCTGCCCATGGTCCAGTGCAAGGCCAGTTTGTTGGGATGAGAGAGGCCGGAGCGGCGCATTGCGTTGTAGGCGTAGATCGCCATACCGACCAGCGCCATGGGCTCAAGTGCACTGAAGAAACCGCCCAATGGAAGCCAGTAATGGGGGACGCCGATCCAGTAATAATGGTGGGCGGTGCCAAGGATGCCGGCAATGAACACCAGGCCGACAATCACGTACAGCCACTTTTCCATGACCTCGCGATCAGCACCGGACAGTCTGATCAGCAGATAGGCCAGAAAGCCGCCCTGGATCATTTCCCAGACACCTTCGACCCACAGGTGAATCGTCCACCAGCGGTAGTAGATCGACACCACGTAGTTTTCATAGTGCAGCAGCGCCGGCAGATAAAGCACGGCGGCACTGGCCAGCCCCAACAAAAGAACGCCTTCGGTGGCAGTGAAACGCCCGGCTTTCTTGATGGTCATGCCGATGTTGTAGAGAAACATCAGCATGCAGATCACGATCACGATCTTGTGCGGCAGCGGTTGTTCGAGCAGTTTGTTCCCGGTGCCATAACCGAACAGATAGCCCAGCACGGCGGTGACGCCCATGGCCGTCCACAACCCGAGCTGAATATACGCCAGTTTGGTGCTGTGCAACTCGCCACGGGACTCGTCCGGCACCATCCAGTAGGTTGCCCCCATGAACCCAGTCAGCACCCAGACGATCAACAGATTGGTGTGAATCGCCTTGGTGACATCAAAGGGCAACACATCCAGCAGGGGATCCGGTCCGAGGTATTTGGCTGCCGAGAGCAAGCCGAATACCAGTTGCAGACCGAATAGCGCCATGGCAACGGCGAAGTACCAGTAAGCGACGGATTGAGATCTGTAACGCATGGTCATCCCCTTTGATTACTGGAACGACGCCAGATAGGCGACCAGTTGATCGATCTGTTCGGGCGTTAGCGATTTGGCGAAGGTGTCCGGCATGAAAGACATGCCATTGGCGGAATACATGTCGCCCGGATGCAGGTAGGCGCTTGGCGTGACGATGGACTCGCGGATGAAGCCTTCGACGTCCTTGGCCTTGCCCTTGTAGTCAGGCGAGGCAATGACCTGTTTGGCCCGAGCAGCCAACCCGGCCAGTGTCGGTCCGGCGAGATTGACCCCCGGTGCAATCGAATGGCAAGCGCTGCACACCGGTGTGGCAGTGGTTCGAAACAGCGCCTCGCCCAAGGCGATAGGGTCTTCCTTGTCGGACACCGGGCGTGCGGCGGGTGGCTGGTTGCCACCGGCGACGTTCTGCTGCGCCACGGTGAGGTCCATGCCGGGAATCGACGTGCCGGTCACAAGGATCGGCCGCGGTGGCCAGCCTTGATTGTCGACCTTGCTCACCCAATCCATAAAGGCGATCAAAGCCGCGATTTCTTCGTCATTGAGTTTTAGATTCGGCATCAACCGGCGATGGCGTTGCTCGTCATAAAACTTTGAGGGGTCTTTGAGGAACGCGGTGAGATAAGGGGCGCCGCGCTGCTGGGTGATTTTCGTAAGGTCCGGAGCGTAATACGCGCCTTCACCAAACAACGTATGGCAATTGATGCAATTGTATTCATGCCATACATCCTTGCCGCGAGTTACTTCTGGCGTGATCTGTTGAGCGTTGGTCAATTTTGGAAACTGCCGGTGACTATCAACCGTCATGCCGAGAAACACAACGGCGGCGATGGCCGTCGATATCAGCGCGAACGAGCGTGTCTGGCGTTTGTTCATTGCGAACTCCCTAGACGCCGATACCCGTCCAATAGGTGATGCCGATAACGCCGGCATAAACGACCGCGCTGGCCATCAGCACGAGCACTGCATAGCTGACGAACTTCAAGACGTTGTGCACGACTGCCTCCCAATGTGAAAGTGCAGGTGGAAAGTTCCCGGAAAAGCGCTCTGCCGGGTGGGTATTAATCAACAGGAAGAGCGTTAGGCGCATGCACAGCGGCTTTGCGCTGCTCGGAACGAGGCAGGCGACCTCGACTTCTGCTGCACTGACGATTGTCTCAGGTCAGGATTCGAATAGCCGAGAACAGGCACTAATTATTAACGATACCAAGCGCTGCATATTTGAGTGCCGTGTTTCAGGTTGGGAAAATTAATGATCTTGAGTCTAGTAGACTTCGCATGGCTGTCAAGAAATTGAATAAAATTTGAACCAGTCGTAGTGGCGGTCACACAGAAGAAATTGAAATAATCGAGGTGAAGCAAATGACCAGCGTATCTCTATTGAGGGCGGAGGCGCATGGTATTCAGTCATGATCAACCGTAAGTGCTCGATGGCGTCATGATATTTTGAGATCGGTATTTCGTCTATTCTCATGATACTGGCTGAAATTTTCAATCCAGATAGAGCCGATCGAGAAAGATCAAGGGCGGCGCAGCTCAAGCTATGTGCTTCACTGAACTGCTGGTTTTTACGTTCAAGCATCAGCTTTTAGGCATACTTCGGCTTGACCGGAAATCCAAGACCGGGCTTCTGCATCTCCTGACGATTTATACGGCCTCAAAATGGTCGATAGCGTCGATCATGTGGTGCGATTTCGAAACTGTCGGAGTGGTGGGATTCTATTAGAAAGCTTTTCAATTATCGAATTCGTTAATAATAAATTTCAAAAAACGACTTAAAAAAGGCCCGCAAACGGGCCTAAAAAGCGGTTCTATTAGTCGCATGAAGCTGTTTCAGCTTCTTACTCCTCAGATGCCACCAGTCGCGCACCTTTACGCGTGACCTGCTGCCCGACTTCAAAACTCGCATTGGGTGAGCGCACCGTACTAATCTCACCTTGCGCGTTTTTCACTTCATAAGCGGTTTCAGATTTGCCAATGCCTGCTTGCACCGCACTGCCGGTGAAAAAACCGCCAGCTGCGCCGACTAATGCACCAATCGGGCCCCCTGCCGCGCCAACCATCATTCCGGTCAAGGCGCCGAAACCCTTGCCAGCGGTTGTGTCGGGGACTTCACGGATTATCTGGTCAGCCTGGCATAGCGGAGACAGTAGTGTTAACAGGGTAAAACTGAGCGCGATTGAACGAGTCATGACATTGTCCCTTTGGGGTTTGCGTTAAGTTCGCTATTCAATACACAAAGCGGGCCAATAATTTTATTGATTAATATCAATGGTTTAAGTAATATAATAGTCATTATGACCTAATTCGGAAAGGGTCATAATGACAATAAATAGTCAATATGACTATCTCGACTGATAGCTTGTGCGCGCGTGCATGGCTGGACGATTGGTACTCGATGAATGACTTTGGCATGGGGGCGCAGTACCAATGCTAGGGATATTCCGACGCCTCCAGTACTTAACTAACATTTGTAAGCTGCAATGCCGGTAAAGGCCAAAGTTCCGATACCAGTCGGGCAGGCTGTCTAGGTTTCAGGGATTGAGTCTTTTCTGTCGCCAAGCATTGAGCAGTCATGTTCGTTTTCTATCTTGTCAAGGGTCGGAGCACATCTTCCTCACCCGGTCGATAAGAGCGACTGTGCCTGCGTATTGTTAAGCGAGCGCAATTGACCTAAACGCCAGTGCGCCAACTGGTGCTCAATACCGACGAGATCATTGGAAATTCCTCGAGTAGATTGGTAAGAGTCGGCGCCTACATAAAAAGCGTACCTTCGGTCTTCCGTGTCGGCCCTAGTCGAGACAAGTCGACGGCGTCGGTGTGTAAGCGCCGTCAAAATCAAGGAAAAGGGGGGGGGGGCGAATTCCTCTGCACCGAGGTTTCTCCCGTAAGTGACCCTCACCGAATAGCTGGGGCTCGATGGGTCATAGCGTGTTTTAGCACTCACTTCGGTGTCTCCGACCTTCTCTGCGGGAGCGGAGTCATTACTTTAAACACATGAGATAGCGTATCAACGAAAAGCTTAGGGGCCGTGCTGGGTAATTGCACAGGCTTGCTCACCCATTTGTATTCGACTTGACCCGTCGTTTGCTTTCCCACTGACCACTTGTTTGCATTCGAGCTGACCAGCGATAGATGACGTATCCTCAACCAAAAAAAGCATGGCGATCTCTACCGCGCCGCATTGTGTGCCTGAAAAATGATGAGCCTGAGCGCTTGCCGAAGGGCACCCAAGTCAGTCAAAGCAAGGAGGTGGTAGGCAATCCATCAGTGTTAAAAAATCTCAGACGCGTACATTTCTGCCGTGGAAACCGAAGCAGACTATTTCAACACAACGGCCAAAAAGAGGGACTCTAAAGAGACTTGAGAAGCCGAGCCGATTCATCGCGCTGATCCAACGTCCTAGGTGGATTTTCGGAACAGCTCTTGCCGAATTTTCCCGATGGCTCCCATGGGATTGAGCCCCTTGGGGCAGACCCAAGAGCAGTTGCCGATGCTTCGGCAACGGAACAAGCTGAACGGGTCCTCCAGCCGCTCTAGCCGTTCCACCGTGGCCTGATCGCGGCTGTCGATGATGAAACGCCAAGCCTGCAACAGCCCGGCTGGACCTACGTACTTTTCTGGGTTCCACCACCAGGATGGACATTGCGAGGAACAGCAGCCACAGAGAATGCATTCATACAGCCCATCGAGCTTAGCGCGCTCTTTGGGGGACTGGAGACGCTCGATGGCCGGTGTTGGTTCGTGGTTGATCAGCCATGGCTTGATGCTCTCGTACTGCTGAAAGAAGAGACTCTGGTCGACTACCAGATCGCGGATGACCGGCATGCCGGGCAAAGGTCTGATGATCAGTATGCTGGCCGTGCCCAGTGCCTCTGAAACTGGCGTGATGCAAGCCAGTCTGTTCTTGCCGTTGATATTCATGCCATCCGAGCCGCAAACACCCTCCCGACAGGAGCGCCGATAGACCAGTGTCTGATCTGCCTCGTGCAGGAACTCCAGCGCATCCAGCACCATTCGTACTCGAAACTCCTCGGGCAACGACAACGACTGCATCCAAGGCGACCGTTCTTGTTCTGGATGGTATCGATATACCTGTACTTCAATCATGGCTCGTTTCTCCTCCACCGATTACGACGAGAGTGGACAGCACCTTGACCCGGTGAGTACACGGTGCCCACATCCGGTCGATCAGAAGAATTCCTCACGTGGAGCATAGACGTTGATGACGTCAGAGCGAATTTGCTTCCGGCGCGAGCTTACGGGGCGGACGGTGAAGCGTCGCTGACAGACAATCCGCTTCCTGAGACTGTGCGAAGCATCGGCGCGGGCAACGATGGAGCAGCAGTAGATCTGCAAATCACGGCGGCTACCGAGATTCCAGAGTTGTCGAATGCCGAATTGGTCCATCTTTGTATCCGAGCTATTGCCTTGGAAAACCTGGTGATCGTGCTGCTCGCTCAAGGTTCGGATCAGCAACTGGCCGTCCCCGTGAAATGACCTCCTATATCACGCCAAGATCGGGGGTCACCCACCACCCCCTAACGATTCATGCGGATTCGCAGATGATCGATAGCGTCGCCCGTGCAATGCGATTTCGCAAGCTGTCTGAGTCATGAGGGTGCCCTCGGCCCTTATGCCGGACACCTCTCAGCCGACAACTGGCGCTGGGTAACGAAGCGAATTCCCCAAAGGGGTCGCGGCCGCGGTCAAAGTTGCGGGTTCGGCTCTGCCTCGGCCCATAAGATGCACAACCATTCTGCCGCGATAGAGAAGGTAGTCCGCTACGATTCTGCGATGAAAACGCCACCAGACGGCCTCCGAACACATGATCGCGCATCGCTGGTCCTGACTGAGTTCTTGTAAACGCAACAAGCCCTGTTCAAATTCTTCGGACAACGCATAGTCGGCATAGTTATGAACTTTGGTTGATCCAGAATCCATTAATGTCTGGCGTCACAGTTTTTGGTTTTTTTCGTAATCCGCCAGGTTTGGCTAGTTGTATGTAATTGATGTTTTGCGCAGCAAGCGCTTGCGATAATGTATTAAAATTGAATTGAGGGTTAGTTTGCGATAGGGGCACGGTACGGATATCCGCGAGCCATTCAATATGTTCGGCCCGAAGTAGTTCAATGAACTCAGATAGGGTTCTGGTGGAGTGGCCTATTGTATAAATTACTGGAAGCTCGAACATTAGCCTGGTCCAAAAATACCAAAAGTGCTAACTATGACAATGTATAATCGGCTTCGTTTACTGTCTCCTAGAACGCTTAGGCGTAAGGTCAAGCGCTTCACCATCGATTGATGGTCCTTCGCCTGAAATTGTATTCGCAAGGGGGGGGTTATTCGGAAATTCCAGTTTTAGTCAAGAAAAAAATTTATTAAGGCTGTGTTTTAGACGAAAACGCGATTAAAATCAGACATGAACGCTCGTCAGGAGAGGTTTTTTTGTGCAATGACTAAAAATATACCGACCTATTTGGTGATGATTTTTTGTCTGCTGGATAGCTTTCCTTAAATAAATATTGAACCATTGGTGCTGAAAATTGTTTTGACCCGCTTATAGAATATGATTGCTATGTCCGTGAGTAAGGAGGAGTGTTGATCACATAATTCTAATTAAGAGGCGATGGAGCATAATCGTTACTCGGCGGGTCATTCGTCAGAGGTCGATCGCTCAGCGAACCCATGCGTGCTTCCAAGCTCTCACTGCTCGGTGTCCGGCGTCCATTTAAATATGGGCTGATCATTTTGTTGTGCCTGGTGTTCGATGGGTTTTCCGGATTACAGGCGAAGGACTATGGCGGGCTCGAGCAGCAGCGTGTAGACGCCATATTTCCTGGCAGCGATGGACTTTCCGAGCCCAGCGGCGAGTTCAAGGTCCGCACCATCAGCGCCGGCAAAACCCTGCTCGGTTACGTGTTCCAGAGTCAGGACGTGGTGGACATTCCGGCCTATTCCGGCAAACCGGTCAACATGCAGGTCATCCTCGATCCCCAGGGTGTCATCCAGGACGCCTACGTACTGGAACACCATGAGCCGATCCTGCTGATCGGCATTCCCGTGGAAAAGCTGCATGCCTTCGATGCCAAATACAAAGGGATCAAGGCCGACCGAAGGGTGGTGGTCGGTCACTCCAGTGATCCAGAGGCGGTGTCGGTCGACGGGATCGCCGGCGCGACGGTGACCGTCATGGTGGTCAACGAGATCATCATGCGCGCGGCGCAAAAGGTGGCCGTTTCGCTGAAACTGGTTGAGGACAAGTCCGGGCAGACGCAGAAGCCCGCCACCGTGCGCCAGGACTTTTACGAAGCCGCGACCTGGGAGCAACTGACCGGCAACGGCGCGATCCGCCAGTTGAACCTGACCCGTGGCCAGGTCGACGCCGCCTTCAAGGGCACCGAAGCCGAAGGCATCGACAACGCCAGTGCCGAGCAAGTCGATGAACCCTTTATCGAACTCTACGTAGCCGACCTGAATCCGCCGACCATCGGTCGCAACCTGCTGGGCGACAATCAGTACCGTTTCCTCATGCAGGACCTCAAGCCGGGCGAGCAGGCCATCGCCGTGTTGGGTCGCGGCCTGTATTCCTACAAAGGCTCGGGTTATGTGCGCGGCGGGATTTTCGACCGGGTGCAATTGCGCCAGTTCGGCCACGTCATCAGTTTCCGCGACATGGACCATCAGCGGCTCTCCGACGTGTTTGCCAAGGGCATGCCGGAATTCAACGAGATGTCGATTTTCATTGTGCGCGAACCGGCCCGGTTCGATCCCGGATCGCCCTGGTCCCTGGAATTGCTGGTGCGCCGTCAGACCGGCGCGGTCGCCGGTGTGTTCAGCAGTTTCGAGCTGTCTTACCAACTGCCCGAGCCCTACCTCCTGCGCCCACCGCCCAGCGCCGAAGAACTGGCCGCGATCGAAGTTGCCAACCGGCCGACGTGGGTCAATATCTGGTACCAGAAAGCCTTTCAGATCGGGATCCTTTGCACGGCGCTGGCGGTGTTGATGGTGATTCTGTTCCTGCAGGACACCTTCACCAAGTACCCGCGTTTCCTCCACTGGCTGCGTCGCGTCTATTTGATCTTCACCGTGGTGTTCATTGGCTGGTACGCCCTGGGGCAGATTTCAGTGGTCAATGTCCTGACGTTCGCCCATGCCCTGGTCGAGAACTTCCGCTGGGAACTGTTTCTCACCGACCCGATTGTGTTCATCCTCTGGACCTTTACCGCCGCCAGCATTCTGCTGTGGGGGCGAGGGGTGTTCTGTGGCTGGTTGTGCCCCTTCGGCGCCTTGCAGGAACTGATCAACGAAGCCGCGCGCAAAATCAAGATCCCGCAATATGAACTGCCGTTCGCGTTGCATGAGCGCCTGTGGGCCGTGAAGTACATCATTCTGCTGGTGCTGTTCGGCATCTCGCTGGAGTCGATGACCACCGCCGAGCGATTTGCCGAGGTGGAACCGTTCAAGACCGCCATCACCCTCAAATTCGATCGCCAGTGGTGGTTCGTCGCCTACGCGGTAGCGCTGCTGGTCATCAATATCTTCACGCGCAAAGTCTATTGCCGCTACGTCTGCCCGTTGGGCGCGGCGCTGGCCATTCCCAGCAAGCTGCGCCTGTTCGACTGGCTCAAACGCCGCAAGGAATGCGGCACCCCCTGCCAACTGTGCGCCAAGGAATGCGAGATCCAGGCCATTCACCCGGACGGCCACATCAACGCCAACGAGTGCCATTACTGCCTCGATTGCCAGATGACCTACCACAACGAAAACAAATGCCCGCCACTGGTGCTCAAGAACAAGCGCAAGACACGGGACAAGCCAGCGCCTGTCACTCAGAGCGCCGAGCTGATTCCGGTGGTGCAAGTGTTTGAGCCCTGACCCCTTGCGGCATTTTCAGGGAACAGGAATCGATTGACCGAGCTTTCTCATATCTGCCCCGATGGAGCAAAACCCATGAGCGATAAAAAGTCGAAAAAAGATCATGACGCAGCCGATGGCCCAGGCCTGAACCGTCGCCTGTTTCTGGGCGCCTCAGCCCTGACCGGCGTTGCACTGGCGGGTGGCACAGCCTTGGGTAGCGCCGTATTCAGTCGCGAGACTTTTGCCGCGGCGGCCAAGGACGCGCAGTCGAAAATTCATGTGGGGCCAGGCGACCTGGATCAGTACTACGGTTTCTGGAGCGGCGGCCATCAGGGGGAAGTGCGGATCATGGGCATTCCGTCGATGCGCGAGCTGTTGCGCATCCCGGTGTTCAACGTCGACTCCGCCACGGGCTGGGGCCTGACCAACGAAAGCAAGCGGATCATGGGCGACAGCGCCCACTTCCAGAATGGCGACTGCCACCACCCGCACTTGTCGATGACCGACGGCAAGTACGACGGCAAGTACCTGTTCATCAACGACAAGGCCAACAGCCGCGTTGCACGTATCCGCCTGGACATCATGAAGTGCGACAAGATGCTCACCGTGCCTAACGTGCAGACCATTCACGGGTTGCGTCTGCAGAAAATGCCCCACACCCAATACGTGTTCGCCAACTCCGAATTCGTGATTCCGCACCCCAATGACGGCAGCACCTTCGACCTGCAGGACAAGAACAGCTACACGATGTTCAACGTCATCGATGCCGAGAAAATGGAGATGGCCTTTCAGGTGATAGTCGAAGGCAACCTGGATAACACCGACGCCGACTACACCGGCAAGTATGCGGCCTCGACCTGCTACAACTCGGAGAAGGCCTACGACCTGGGCGGCATGATGCGTAACGAGCGCGACTGGGTGGTGGTGTTCAACATCCCGCGCATCGAAGCGGCGATCAAGGCCGGCAAGTTCATCACTTTGGGTGACGCCAAGTCACCGGTCATCGATGGGCGTAGAACCGAGGGCAAGGAAAGCGAGTTCACGCGCTATATCCCGGTGCCGAAGAACCCTCACGGGATCAATATGACGCCCGACGGCAAGTACTTCATCGCCGCCGGCAAGCTCTCGCCGACCTGCACGATCATCGCCACTGCCAAGCTGGATGATCTGTTCGACGATAAATTCAAGGACCCGCGCGAGGTGGTGGTCGGCGAACCCGAACTGGGTCTTGGCCCGCTGCATACTACTTACGACGGTCGCGGTAATGCCTACACCACTCTGTTCATCGATAGCCAGGTGGTGAAGTGGAACATCGACGAAGCCGTTCGCGCCTACGGCGGCGAGAAGGTCAACTGCATCAAGCAGAAGCTCGATGTGCAATATCAGCCGGGGCACAACCATGCCTCGCTGACCGAAACCAGCGAGGCCGACGGCCAGTGGCTGGTGGTGCTGAGCAAGTTTTCCAAGGACCGTTTTCTCTCGACCGGTCCGCTGCACCCGGAAAACGATCAGTTGATCGATATCTCCGGCGACGAGATGAAACTGGTGCACGACGGCCCGGCGTTCGCCGAACCCCACGATTGCGTGATGGCCCGCCGCGACCAGATCCGGACCAAAAAGATCTGGGACCGCAACGACCCGTTTTTCGCCGAAACCGTGGCCATCGCCGCCAAGGACGGGATCAAGCTGGAGACCGATAACAAGGTCATCCATGACGGCAAGAAAGTCCGGGTCTACATGACCTCGATGGCCCCGGTCTACGGCGTCACGGAGTTCACCGTCAAGCAGGGTGACGAGGTCACGGTGACCATCACCAACATCGATCAGGTGGAAGACGTGAGTCACGGTTTTGTCATGACCAACCACGGCGTGAGCATGGAGATCAGCCCGCAGCAGACGTCCTCCATCACCTTCATCGCCGACAAGCCGGGGTTGCACTGGTACTACTGCAGCTGGTTCTGTCATGCGCTGCACATGGAAATGGTCGGTCGAATGCTCGTCGAGAAGGCTTGAGCGGCGGGTCGTATCAGGGCCGTAGAAAGGTGAGCGCAGTGTTCAGATCCCGGGGCAGTAACCGGTTACGTGGCATGGCACTTGTGGTGTGGGTGCTTGTATCGGCAGTCGCCCAGGCGTCGCCAAGGCCCATCACCGAACTGCCCCTGCAACCTGCTGGCGATCGCCACTGGACGCTGCCTGCCGGAAACTACCAAGGGCAGTTCAGCATCGATCAGCCGATGCGGATCGATTGTGAGAAAGATGCAGTCATCGATGCGCAGGGGCAGGGTAACGCGCTGTTCATCAGCGCGCCCGACGTGCGGGTCGAAGGGTGCACATTGCTTGACTGGGGGCGTGACATGACGGCCATGAACTCGGCGATTTTCATCGGTCCCAAGGCCCTGCGTGCGGTAATAGGCCACAACCACATGAAAGGACCAGGCTTCGGCATCTGGGTGGACGGCACCCGCGACGTCAGCCTGATTGGCAACGATATCGAAGGTGACCCGGGCATCCGCTCCCAGGATCGCGGCAACGGCATTCATCTGTATGCCGTGCACGGCGCCCGGGTGATCGGTAATCACGTGCGGCTGACCCGGGACGGCATCTACATCGACACCTCGAACGGCAACCTGCTGCAGGGCAATACCCTGGAAGACCTGCGCTACGGCGTGCACTACATGTACGCCAACGATAACCAGTTGCTCGGCAATACCACCCGCCGCACGCGCACCGGCTACGCCTTGATGCAGAGCCGCAAGCTGACGGTGATTGGCAACCGCTCCGAGCAGGACGAGAACTATGGCATCCTGATGAACTACATCACGTATTCCGAGCTGCGGGACAACTTCGTCAGCGACGTGCGCAGCGGTGCCGCCGAGGGCGGTATGGTCAGCGGCGCCGAGGGCAAGGCGCTGTTCATCTACAACTCGCTGTTCAATGTCATCGAACACAACCACTTCGAACGCAGCGCCGTGGGTATTCACCTCACCGCCGGGTCCGAAGACAACCGCATCGCCGACAACGCCTTTGTCGACAATCAGCAGCAGGTCAAATACGTCGCTACCCGCTTGCAGGAATGGTCGGCCCAGGGCCGCGGCAATTACTGGAGCGATTACCTGGGCTGGGATCGCAACAACGATGCGGTAGGCGATGTGATCTACGAGCCCAACGACAACGTCGACCGTCTGCTTTGGCTGTATCCACAGGTGCGGCTGTTGATGAAAAGCCCGAGCATTGAGGTGCTGCGTTGGGTTCAGCGCAGCTTCCCGGTGACGAAATCGCCTGGGGTCAAGGACAGTTTTCCGTTGATGAACCTTCCGACGCTGCCTCAGACACAGGGGCCGACCTTATGAACCCGGTCGAGATCGAAGGCGTCAGCCAGCGTTATGGCAGCATGACCGTGTTGCACGAGCTGACCATGAACCTCGGCGAAGGCGAGGTACTTGGCTTGTTTGGCCACAATGGTGCGGGCAAGACCACGGTGATGAAACTGATCCTTGGCCTGCTCAAGACCAGCGCCGGTCAGGTGCGCGTACTCGGTTGCCGACCCGCCCAGGCCGAGGTGCGTCGTCAACTCGGTTATCTGCCGGAAAACGTGACCTTCTACCCGCAACTCAGTGGCCGCGAAACCCTGCGCTATTTCGCCCGCCTCAAGGCTACGCCCCTGACGCAAGTTGATGAATTGCTCGATCAGGTCGGGCTCACGGCGGCGGCGGACCGTAGGGTGAAGACCTATTCCAAGGGCATGCGCCAGCGTCTGGGCCTGGCTCAGGCGGTGCTTGGCCAGCCGCGCCTGCTGTTGCTGGACGAGCCTACGGTGGGGCTGGACCCGATTGCCACCCAGGATTTGTATGGGTTGATCGACCGTCTGCGCCAACAGGGTACGAGCATCATCCTTTGCTCCCATGTGCTGGCCGGAGTCGAAGTGCATATCAATCGAGCGGCCATCCTGGCCAATGGTCGCCTGCAGGCGATCGGCAGCCTGGCCCACCTGCGTGAAGACGCCGACTTGCCGGCGCGTATCCGTGCCCATGGCCTGGCCCGGCGCGAGCAGTGGTTGCAGCGCTGGAATGCGGCCGGGCACACCGCCACCGCCATGGGCGGCAACGGAGTCGAGGTGATGGCGGTCAACGGCCACAAAGTCGATCTGCTGCGCCAATTGTTTCACGAGGATCAACCCCAGGACATCGAGATCCTGCAACCGTCCCTCGAGGACCTTTACGGTTATTACATGAGTCGTGCGCCCGGCGGCACAGAAGGCATTCATCCATGAATCAGATCTGGAGTATCGCCGCCAAGGAGTTCAGTGACGGACTGCGCAATCGCTGGCTGCTGGCAATCAGTCTGTTGTTCGCCATTCTGGCCGTGGGCATCGCCTGGCTCGGCGCGGCCGCATCCGGGCAAGTGGGTTTCACCTCCATCCCGGCAACCATCGCCAGCCTGGCCAGCCTCGCGACCTTCCTGATGCCGCTGATCGCGCTGTTGCTGGCCTATGATGCCATCGTCGGTGAGGACGAGGGCGGCACGCTGATGCTGTTACTCACCTATCCGCTGGGCCGTGGGCAAATCTTGTTGGGCAAGTTTGTCGGTCACGGCTCGATCCTGGCCCTGGCTACGCTGATCGGCTTTGGCTGCGCCGCCGTTGCGATCGCTTTGCTGGTCGATGATGTCGAGCTGGGATTGCTGCTGTGGGCGTTCGGCCGTTTCATGGTGTCTTCCACGCTACTGGGCTGGGTGTTCTTGGCGCTGGCCTACGTGTTGAGCAGCAAGGCCAGTGAAAAATCCAGCGCGGCCGGAATGGCCCTGGGTGTGTGGTTTCTGTTTGTGCTGGTGTTCGATCTGGCGCTGCTGGCGTTGCTGGTGCTCAGCAAAGGCCGGTTCAACCCCGACCTGTTGCCCTGGTTACTGTTGCTCAACCCGACCGACGTTTATCGCCTGATCAATCTCTCCGGTTTCGAAGGCAGCGGCAATGCCGTCGGCCTGATGGCGTTGAGCAGCGATCTACCCGTGCCGCCTGCATTGCTCTGGCTTTGCCTGTTGCTTTGGGTCGGGGTTTCGCTGCTGTTGGCGCACTGGATATTTCGCCGTCGACTCACTTGATCGTTTTACCCTGGAGACCATCGAGATGAACACTCTTTACCTGGCCGGGGCCCGTGCCCTGGTGGTCGTCATGACCTGCCTGGGTCTGGCGGCCTGCAATGATCGCGCAGAGCAAAAGCAAGCAGTGGCGCCTGTGGCTTTCCATCAGAGTGATGAGTGTCATGTCTGCGGGATGGTCATCGCCGATTTTCCGGGCCCCAAGGGCGAGGTCGTAGAAAAAGGCACGGTCAAGAAGTTCTGCTCCACCGCGGAAATGCTCGGATGGTGGCTTCAACCGGAGAATCACCACACTGAGGCGAAATTGTATGTGCACGACATGGGGAAAAGTGCGTGGGAGAAACCCGACGACCATTTTCTGATTGATGCAACCCAAGCCTACTATGTAGTCGGCACTCAGCTTAAAGGTTCCATGGGTGTGGTTCTGGCGTCATTTTCCGAGGAGGCCACCGCACGCAAACTGGCCAGCGAGCAGGGCGGCAGGGTGTTGCGTTTTGAGAGTATCGATCTGGCGCTTTTACAGCAAACCCCGACAATGTAGCCGAGCGGCCCGTTTCGCAGAAGAGAGCGGGCTCGCTTCTGCGGTGTGTGGGTCTTTTACTGGGGCACTCTTACTTCAGCGTCAAGATCCAGTCGGCCAAGGTCTTCGCTTCTTCGTCGGTCACCTGGTTGGCCGGCATAGCGATTGGCCCCCATTTGCCCGTACTGCCTTCTTTGATGCTCTTGACCAGGGTTGCCGATGCGTCGGCCTGGCCGGCGTATTTGGCCGCCACTTCCTTGTAACCTGGACCGACCATTTTGGCGTCGACCATATGGCAGGCAACGCAGGTTTTGCTCTTGAAGAGCGCCTCGCCATCAACGGCTTGAGCTGACTGCAACGTCAGCGCGGCACCCAAGGCCAACAGTGGAACCAGAATACTTTTCATCAGTGTTACCTCAGACTACGAAGCAGATTCGAAACGACCCGCTTCCGGTTTATTCAACAGGCATCGCATTGAATATTGTTAGGGTGAATTTGTCGGCAATACAAACTCACTTCTTCATGTGCTGATGATTGTCGGTGGGGAGCCGAATTGTGTAAAAACGCTCTTTTCACCTGTATTAGATTTGCCATTTTGAGCAATCGTTCAATTTTATCAGGATGTATTGGAAGGCGTGTGGTTAATTTTCGCCAATGGAGAATTAATTGTTACATGCTAAGTGTGTCGTATTCGCAACTCCCGGAGTTGAGTGCTGGTTATTTGTCTTGATCATCGTTCCTTGAAGTTGTGTTGCGTAAGTCACTAAAATATATTGAATTTAAAGTATGGCGTGGAGGATATGTTGGACGTCAGCAAAGCCCTGTGTAAGCTCGGCAATATGTCCGCGGTGGTAAATTAAAAATAGCTTCTCGAAAAGAAAGAAAACTTGTTTGAAGTAAGGCTTTGCTGAAATCATTGTTGTTTTGACTATGAGGAACTCGGAGTCCATCCTATCATCGTCGGAGTCGGGGTAGGAGGTGCTGGAGCATTTGGGGGTGGGCGCTGCCGGCAGAGTGCCGGCAGTGGATCGTTTATCAGCGTGAGTGGCGGCAGTTATCGATGTCTGTCGTTTTTAGTCATATCAGCGTTGCGACGATCTTAGCCGCAAGAGTTGCTGATGTGCAGCAGTCTTCTCTCCGTCAAGTCATTTTCAAGTGCCTGTAATTCGTTGAAGGGAAGGGTTGAACTGCGCTTAACGTTCTACAGAGCGGCTATGCGACATGAGCGAAGATCGAGTTGTTGCGCTTGAGATAGCGTTGAAAACGGTGATGGCGATCGCCAGAAATCATGGACTTGATATTGATCAACTATGCAGACAATCAATTGGCGCGATAATCGGTGACTCCGCAATGACCTGGGTAAAGGCTGATCACGCCGGGATGCCATCGTCGGGATTGAAATCGCCCAGGCTGACATTGCGCGCCTGCCGCTGTTTTCGACGTGATAGCTGAGGGGTTTACTGAGGCTTGACCAGATCGAGAAGGTAAATAGTCAGGGCTTTAACGTTCAAGTCCCACATTGAGGGCCCTGGTTATTTGGGGTTAAAAAGGGAGCGGCAGGGGGAAGGCAATGGCATTCAGATGGCCCAGGAAGAGAAACCCCGAAACCAATACCGCGTTGATCGACCAGGCCACTGTGAGGAAACGGGCGATCTGACCGTAAATGGGGTCACTGACATTGTCCGCATTGCGCCATACAGCATTGAGCATGCACGCGGTGTAGGCCACAAAACCCAGCAGCATTAGACCAAACAGGGAGGGGGCAACTTTGTTGAAGGCGACCAGGATCAGGCCAAACAGTACATTGCTGAGCACTACGCCGTAGAGCCAGAAAGCCACCCACAGTGCAGTGCTGCCTTGCGAGTTTAACCACCGCTGAAGCTTACTCATCACATCTCCCTAGCTAGCTAGTGGCCCGATTTTCCCTACAAGCCCGTACAGACTTCACCCGGGTGATGCCGACGTAGGGACGTCGTGCACGGTTTCAGTCTAGCGGGTTTTTCCAACATGTCCCGACCGAGTACGGGTAGGTCGACTAACCTTGCTACCTTGTTTCCGGATTCAGCGGGACGGTTTTATGGAGTAAACGATGGACAAGAAATCACTACCTGATTGGGATCCCAGGTCTGAATCCGTATTAAAGGATCAGACGACAGCCTACGACGACATGCGCCACCGTTGCCCGGTCGCATACAGTCAATATGGCTATACGTCATTATTCAGGCATGAGGATGTGCTCCGCGTACTTAAGGATCATGAAACCTTCAGCAATGCCGTCTCGCGTTTCCCCTCGGTCCCCAATGGAATGGATCCGCCCGAGCATACGGTGTACCGGAACCTCACCGAGCCTTATTTTAGCCCGGAGCATATGGATGCCTTTGCCCCGGCGTGCCGTGATATAGCGGTTCGTCTGGTGCGGGCATTACCGGATGAAGGCCCTTCAGAACTGATAGGCGAATTTGCCCAGATCTTTGCGTTGCAGACCCAGTGTGCATGGCTGGGCTGGCCGGCAGATCTTCATGAACCGCTGCGCCTATGGACGCTGAAGAATCACTCGGCCACCCTGTCCAGAGACGACGCTGCCCTGAGTGCCGTGGCCCTCGAGTTTGACGGTTACATCAAGGATCTGCTGGACGTGCGCCGTACGGCCGGCGCTGCTGCGCCGAATGACATCACGACCATCTTGCTACGCGATCAGTCCTTGGGAAGGCCCCTGACAGACGACGAGATCGTCAGCATTTTACGCAACCGGACGGTCGGCGAACTCGGAACCATTTCCGCCTCAGTTGGCATTCTCGCGCATCATTTGGCCATCAACTCCGGATGGCAGCAGCAATTGCGCGAACAACCCGCGCTGTTACCTGCCGCCATCGATGAAATACTGCGTATTCATGCACCACTGATCATGAACCGTCGGGTGACTACGAAACAGGTCTCGCTGGGCGGGCGCACGCTGGCAAAGGGGTCGCGTATCGCCCTCAACTGGGCGTCCGCCAATCGGGACGAAGCGGTCTTTGGAGATCCCGATGAATTGCGCCTCGATCGCGATCCCGAGCTGAACCTGCTCTATGGTGCCGGCATTCATGTCTGCCCCGGTGCGCCGCTTGCCAGACTGGAGCTACGGATCGTGATGGAAGAATTGCTTGGACGCACCAGCTGGATTGCACTGGCGCCGGATAAGGAACCAGTGAACGCGTTTTTCCCTGCCAGCGGGTTTTCTTCTCTGCCCTTGCGGATTCAAAAACCGTCTTCCCAAGCTTTGGGAGCCTGCCTGACCCCCTAGATCCGATGATCCCAGGACAGTCCTTTAATGCTAGATGGCTTGGCGGCGATACCGGCATGTGGGTCAGCATGATTGACGTCAGCTTAGAGCGGGTAGTGCGTCGGGTAATGCAGCTTCGCAACGCCGGTGTCGGTAGCGGCCTTGACTGACCTGAAATCGGCCAGTCGATCAATGCTTGGTTCTGGCTGAATTGAGCCCTGATCGGCCGTGAGTGTTATTTCAAACCAAGCCGCTTCGCCAGTCGGTGCAGGTTGGCCACGTCCATATCCAGCATTCGAGCACAGGCAGACCATTTCCTTGCGCAATTATTCAGCGCGTTGTCAATCAGCTGACGCTGGAAGTCATCCGTCGCATCCCGCAAACCCTGGTCAACACCGAGGGAAGGAACATCCAGAGCAACAGGCGGCGTATCCATCTGCTCGGGTACTTGATTGAAATGCTGTGCTTCAAGCAGCAGCTCGTCACTTTGCTGGGTCGCACGAGCAATGATTGTCGCTCGATAAACAGCATGCTCCAGTTCGCGAACGTTTCCTGGCCACGTGTACTGCTTGAGCAACGACAGACAGTTGGCAGCCAGAGCCACCCGTTTCAATCCCATGCGTTCCCTGCTCTGCTCACAGAAAAAACCCGCTAGCAACGTGATGTCCTGCCCACGCTCACGCAGTGGTGGTACATGCACAGGGAATACGCTTAAACGGTGGAACAGGTCTGCACGAAACCGATTGTTCAACACCTCCTGCTTCAGATCACGATTGGTCGCGGCAAGCACCCGTACGTTGACCCGCAAGACGTTATCGTCACCAACCCGTTGCAGGTCGCCGTATTGCAGTACCCGCAACAGTTTCGCTTGCAGATTCAGTGACAGTTCACCGATTTCGTCGAGAAACAGTGTGCCGTTATCTGCCATTTCGAACTTGCCGGTGCGATGATGGATAGCGCCGGTAAAAGCCCCTTTGACATGGCCGAACAACTCACTCTCAGCCACTGATTCCGGCAGCGCAGCGCAGTTCAGATAGACCACAGGCTGACCGGCGCGTGATGAACCTTCATGTATGGCCTTGGCGACCAGTTCCTTGCCGACTCCGGTTTCTCCAGTGATCAAGACGTTCAGGTCGGAACCTGCCACCATTTCGATCTCTCTTTTCAACTGACGCATGACTTCGCTGAGCCCGACCATTTCGGTGCCGGGTTTGCCCGCCGGGATATTACTTATGGAGAGAGGAGTAATGGTCTGACTTTCCAGTTGCTCCACCAGCAATGCATTGGTCAAGGCAGCAGACGCGAGGGCTCCCACCAGTCGCAGCTCTTCATCGCTGAAGTGATCAAACTGTGCCGGGTCCATGCCATCGATCGTCAGCGCACCAATCAGTGTCTGGTCCGCGAACAACGGCAATCCGATGCAGGCGTGCACTTTGAGGTCCTGCCGGCTCGGTATCAGTCCGTCATAGGGATCAGGCAAATGACTTTCTGCCGGAAAGCGCACCACGTCACCGGCGCGAGCGATGGCTTCCAGTCGCGGATGTGCATCAAGGCTGAAGCGACGCCCCAGAACATCCGGTGCCAGGCCGTCAATCGCCAGCGGACGGAACTGTCGCTGTTCATAACGCAACAAGGCAGAAGCGTCGCAACCCAGCAATTGGCGCAAGGTATTGATTAGACGTTGAAAGCGGTCCTGATGGGAAATGCCGCTTTGCAACTGAATAGCGATGCGTGCCAGGGACTCAACGGATAGACTCATGTTTTGTCACTTTGACAATGATTAGTCATAAAGACAGTAAATGGGTAATGTCATATTGACAATGGTTGTTTTTTTTATCCTTTGTAATCAACAGCTTATTGTCTGGCGCGAACATTGCTATCTTCGGTGTAGGACATCATTTCTATACCGAGGTAGGTCATGTCAATTCACGTCAAGAACAACATCCATTGGGTCGGTCAGCGCGATTGGGAAGTGCGGGACTTTCATGGCACAGAATACAAATGCCACAAAGGCAGCAGTTACAACAGCTATCTGATCCGTGAAGAAAAGACCGTACTGATTGACACGGTTGATCACAGGTTCAGCCGGGAGTTCATACAGAACCTGGCGATGGAAATCGACCTGAACACGCTGGACTATATCGTCATCAATCATGCCGAAGAGGACCATGCGGGGGCGCTGACAGAGTTGATGTCGCTGATCCCGAATACGCCGATCTATTGCACCGCCAATGGCGTGGACTCGATCAACGGTCATCACCATCATCCAGAGTGGAATTTCCACGTCGTACATACCGGCGACACTCTGGACGTCGGCAATGGCAAACAGTTGGTTTTCGTGGAAACCCCGATGCTGCATTGGCCGGACAGCATGATGACGTACATGACCGGCGATGCCGTACTGTTCAGTAACGACGCCTTTGGCCAACATTACTGCGACGAACACCTGTTTAATGATGAAGTGGATCAAAACGAACTATTCGATCAGTGCCAACGCTACTACGCCAACATCCTCACGCCCTTCAGTCGTCTGGTCATTCCCAAGATTACCGAGATCCTCGGTTTCAATCTGCCGGTCGATATGATTGCAACCGCGCATGGTGTGGTGTGGCGTGATAATCCGACGCAGATTGTGCACCGCTATCTGGAATGGGCGGCGGACTATCAGGAGGACCGCATCACACTGTTTTACGACACCATGTCGAACAACACCCGCATGATGGCCGATGCCATCGCACAAGGGATTCACGAAGGCGATCCGCGTGTGGCGGTGAAGATTTTCAACGTCGCGCGCCACGACAAGAATGAGATTCTGACCAACGTGTTCCGCTCAAAAGGTGTTCTGGTGGGCTCGTCCACCATGAACAACGTCATGATGCCGAAAGTCGCTGCCCTGCTGGAGGAAATAACCGGTCTGCGTTTTCGTAACAAAAAGGCTTCGGCGTTTGGCAGTTATGGCTGGAATGGTGGGGCGGTGGACCGTATCCAGACGCGTTTGATGGACGCTGGTTTTGAAACCACATTGGCGCTCAAAGCCAAGTGGCGGCCAGACGGTGACTCGCTTGAGGTTTGCCGGGCTCATGGCCGTGAAATCGCTCGGCAATGGGCGCTGCATCCATCGACTGACGCACAAATCGCACGACCGGCAGCCGCTGCAACTGCCCAGGCAGAACCAAGCGCGGACAACGGCCCGCGCATGCAGTGCAGTGTCTGCCAATGGATTTACGACCCGGCGATTGGCGAGCCGATGCAGGATGTGCAGGCCGGTACGGCCTGGTGTGATGTGCCTGATTACTTCCTGTGCCCTGAATGTTCACTGGGTAAATCGGTATTCGATGAGCTTGCTTCGGAGGCGAAATGAACAAGGAAATCGTCATTGTGGGCTCCGGCTTCGCGGCTCGTCAGGTGGTCAAGAACTTGCGAAGGCTCGATGCAGCGGTGCCCATTCGGTTGATCGCTGCAGACAGTTGCGATGAGTACAACAAGCCCGACCTGAGTCACGTCATCAGTCTCAATCAGACAGCGGACGACATGACTCGTCAGTCTGCGGCGGAGTTTGCCGAGATGTATCGGTTAACCCTGAATGCTGGTTGCCAGCTGACTGCAATTGATCGCGAAAACAAGTGTATCAGCGCCGGCAGCGAGGCATTCAGCTACGACAAACTGATTCTTGCCACGGGTGCGCAAGCCATCGTTCCGCCGATTCCCGGACGGGAGTGGATGGTGACTTTGAACAGTCAGCAAGAATACCGTCATGCACAACATGCTCTGAGAGCGGCGGAGCGCGTACTGATCCTGGGGGCCGGCTTGATTGGCAGTGAACTGGCCATGGATGTCAATCGTGCCGGAAAGCAAGTGGTACTGATGGATAAGTCCTGCAGCCTGCTGGCATCGTTGCTGCCTGTTGAGGTGAGTAGTCGCTTGCAGCATCGGTTATGCCAGATGGGTGTGGAAATGGTGTTCAACCAGGCTTTGGAATCCATTGAAAAGAGAGACGATAGCCTGTTGGCGACTTTGTCCACTGGCCGGCAAATCTCCACCGATGTGATCATTGCCTCAATCGGATTGAAACCTGATACGACGTTAGCGGCGCAGGCTGGCCTACGGGTTGATCGTGGCATTGAAGTTGATGAACGCATGTGCACCTCTGACCCACACATATTTGCCGTTGGCGATTGCGCGCAAATCCAGGGCAAGCTGCTGCCGTTTCTACAACCCATTCAGTTAAGCGCCATGACCCTGGCGCGTAATGTGCTGGGTGGCAATGAGCAGGTGAAGTTCCCGGCGATGCTGGTGAAGATCAAGACCCCGGAAATGCCGCTGCACCTGGCCGGAGAAACCAACCGGAAGGACTTGCAATGGCAGATCAGCCTTGAGTCGCAGGGGCTGGTAGCCAAAGGTCTGGACATGGCAGGGCAGCTACGGGCGTTCGTCGTCAGTGAAGACCAAATGAAGCAGGCCTTTACATTACTACGGCAACTTTCGTTGTAAATTAAATTGGCAGAACTCACCCGGATCGACCAGTCGCGCTGTGTGTTTTGTTCTTCCTAGACTTATTGTCGGCGCCAAGTCTGCAATCGCCAGATCGGTTTTGAGTAATTGACGTTAGACCGTTTTGCCGAACTAAAGCCGGAGTTGTGTGATCGCGACTTGTATATCGTGCAACCCGGCCTCGACCTGCGTTGGCATGGATTGCAGCAACACAACACGGGTTCGCAATTCCGGAGAGCGCTGGGTGCAACAGCCCTATGACGGCGTCCGCGTCTCTGTCGCCGCGTACGCTGGAAAAGACAGCATCGACTCGGTTGGCGAATGCTCGTAGGTTGAGGACAGCACTGCACTGAGGCGATCGCCCAAGAGGTTCCAGGCGCGTTTCTTCTCTTCGGCATAGTCGTGATGCAGGTAGTGGCGCCTCACCCGGGAGCCAGCTAGCACATGGTTTTGGCAGCGGTCGATGACGTCCAGGCTGACCCCCAAAGCCTGCATCATGGTTGCGCCGGTGCGGCGCAGGTCATGCGGCGTCCAGTCGCCGTTTTGGCCGTCGGCCAGGACCAGAGTGTCGTCATGACGCCGTCTGGAGAGAGCCTTACGTTTTTTGAACCGGGCCTGGCGATCGCCGACCTGTTTACTCACCACCTTTACGTCCACATGCCCATCATCCTGCTTGTTCGGAAAGCACCACTGGGAGTCTCCCGTCAGGGTCTTGAGTTCCTGAAAGAAATGCAGGGCGAAGGGGGAGAGGAAGACATGGTGGTCCTGTTTCTTGCCGCGAGTGCCTTTGACGTTTTCGCTGGGGAGGAACCACGTCTGCCGCTCCAGATCGACATTTTTCCATTCGGCCTGGAGCAACTCGCCGATCCGGCACAAGGTGCCCAGGCTGATCCAGAGCGCGATCTGCGTTTCCTTCTTTAGCGGCCGAATGCCGTCGTATTTTTGGCCTGCGGGGAGAGCGTTGTAATCGGCGGTCATTTGCTGGAAGCGGTTGTGCAGTTCCAACAGCTCAGCCGGCGAAAGGATGCGGCTTCTTTCCGGTTCGTAGTCGGCAGGGATCAAGGGGGAGATGTCGACCAGCTCAGTTGGATCACCCTCGATCAATAAGGTCCGCCAAGGTTGGCGCTTTCTGGCCCAGCTAAACATCTGGGTAAGGTCGGCGAAGAAGCTGATGGCTTGCCGGTAAGCGCCGCGGTTGAGCACGGCCCGGATCAGAGCGCGAACATCGTGTTCGGAAACATTGTTCACCGCTGTCCTACCGAGTGCCGGGTATAGGTCCTTGTTAAAACGGCGCTGCAGCTCGGCATTGCCGTCTTTACGCGCGACGCCATCCAACAGCCAGGCCTTGGCCAGATCCTGGACGGTCAGCGTTTGCACCTTGATCGTTTTTACTTGTTCGGCCTCTACGTTAGCCGCGGCGTATGCCTGTGCCTTGGCGGTTTTCTTTTGCTCGTTGGGATTGATCTGCTCATCGATGAGCGCCCTGGCCTGGTTACGCGCCTTGCGGATGTCCGTCAGGGATTTGCGTGGCCAGGACCCACAGGCGTACTCTTTGTTCTGGTCGCCCCACCGATAGCGATAGAAAAAGCTGACCGACACGCCGTCCTTGCGCGCGGAAATTCGACCGGCGAGATTGCCATCCTCCCGGAGGATTCGGCCTGCATCGTTGGCGGTCAGCGACTCGAGTTCTTTGATGGTGATTTTGGCCATAAAATGGGTTCCCCCTACTTTTACCCCCACAAAAACGTCGGCTCTTGATGGACGTTACTGGACTCTCGTAGAGCAGAACACCGCTGGAGCTCAAGTAAATACTAGCTTAGAAAAATCCAGAGTAAAATTTTGGAAGCTTTCAAGAAGTATGAAAAAGGAGATGGGGTGCTAGGGGTCGAGTGTTCGAATCACTCCGTCCCGACCATTTATTCTTTAAGAAATCCAGTCACTTAGCGGTGGCTGGATTTTTTTATGGCCTACCGTTTTTTCGAGATCTTGATTTTTGCCCCACTTTTTGCCCCGCCGCGAGTTTTTCCAGATTTTGGCGTGTGCTGCTTGGCACAGCTGTATGAGCTGTTAAGAACCGCTCAGGGACCTGAACCTGATTGGTTGGGGGCTAGGTGAGTTACCTGCTGAAAGAAAAGACTTGGGTCTCACGCGCATCCTGAAAGTGGATCGCTTGCGAATACGTGGCGTGAATGGCGCATCCGATGAGTTCACGCTGACTGCCGCGTACAGAACCTGCGACGGCTGGCGAAACTTACTCTCAAGGGCCACCGCTTATGGATAGGTGCGTCTGCATTCCGCAAAAAACGTCAACCCAACCGACTAAGAGAGCAGCAAAGTCAACGAAGAGCCGAGAAACCACTCAACGTGGTGAGTAGGCTCTCCGGTAGTGCTCGTGCCTGAGTTGAGGCGAGTTAAAAGTCGGACTTTTCAATAGAATCGGTCTAAAGCGGTTGTTCGTGGCAGGCTAGTACTGAGGTTTTCAACGAGCAACAGCATATACTTGTCCCCCATCTGGTCCCCGATTTTTAGGTTGGCTTCCCCTTGTGCTTGGCGGATTGTGGTGGACGTGTTGCGTTCGCCATAGCGCCTTACCCGTCTGTCATGCGCTCACAGCGCATGTTCATTGACGCTATTACGGCCCTTTGTGTTCGCTACCGAACGGTTAATGGGAGGGTGGGCGGGCAAGATGTAAACAGCAAGGTATTGGTGACTGTGCTATGACTCTCCATAGGTACGCTACGAGGACCCTGCGGGAGAAGGTGTGATGACGGAACGCCGAATGACGACCGAGGAGGGTGCAGCGAGCGTTGGTGTGGTAGCTGCGGTGCGCGGTAGTGTTGTGGACGTGCGTTTCGACGGCACGCTGCCGCCCATCCACACCCTGCTGCGCGCCGCGGACGGCGGCCAAGTGGCCATCGAGGTATTGGCCCAGCGCGACGAGCACCACGTACGTGGCATCGCGCTGACACCCACGCAGGGTCTGGCACGAGGGATGCTTGTGCATAACACCGGTGGGCCTTTGAAAGCCCCTGTTGGAAAGCAGATCCTGTCGCGGATGTTCGATGTCTTTGGCTCCACGATCGATCGCCAGCCTGAGCTGGACGGTGTGGAATGGCGCTCTGTGCACCAACCACCACCATCGCTGGTGCGCCGCTCAACCAAATCGGAAGTGTTCGAGACCGGTATCAAGGGCATTGACGTACTCACCCCGCTGGAGCGCGGTGGCAAGGCCGGTCTCTTTGGCGGAGCCGGCGTCGGCAAGACGGTGTTGCTGACCGAAATGATCCATAACATGATCGGTCACCAGGCAGGTGTGAGCATCTTCTGCGGTATCGGTGAGCGCTCGCGAGAGGGTGAGGAGTTGTACCGCGAAATGAAGGCCGCCGGGGTGCTGCCTAACATGGTGATGATCTTCGCCCAGATGAACGAGCCGCCCGGCGCGCGCTTCCGGGTAGGGCATGCCGCGCTGACGATGGCTGAGTACTTCCGTGACGACGAACACCGTGATGTGCTGCTGCTCATCGACAATATTTTTCGCTTCATCCAGGCCGGCTCGGAGGTGTCGGGCTTGATGGGACAGATGCCGTCCCGTTTGGGGTACCAACCGACGATGGGCACCGAACTCTCGGCGCTGGAAGAGCGGATCGCCAACACTGACAGTGGCGCGATCACCTCTATTCAGGCGGTGTATGTGCCGGCCGACGACTTCACCGACCCGGCGGCGGTGCATACCTTCTCGCACCTTTCGGCGTCGATCGTGCTGTCGCGCAAGCGTGCCAGCGAAGGGTTGTTTCCAGCCATCGACCCGCTTCAGTCCAGTTCCAAAGTGCTCACGCCGGGTATCGTCGGCGAACGCCATTACCAACTTGCGCAGGCTATCCGTCGCACGTTGGCCCAGTACGCAGAGCTCAAGGACATCATCGCCATGCTCGGGCTGGAGCAGTTGTCGCCTGACGACCGCAAAGTAGTGGCCCGTGCGCGGCGTCTGGAACGCTTCCTCACGCAGCCATTCTTCACCACCGAGCAGTTCACCAACATGAGCGGCAAGCTCGTCAGCCTGCAAGATTCGCTGGATGGCTGCGAGCGCATTCTGGCGGACGAATTCAAGGACTTTCCCGAGAGCGCGCTCTACATGATAGGTGCGGTCGATGAAGCCAAGACCAAGGTTAACGCCAAAGCTGAGGTCGATCCGCAGGCCAGCAAGGCTGCCAAGGAGCCAACTCATGCCGTTGATGACACTTAAGGTGTTGCTGCCCTTCGAAGTGTTTGCCGTCGAAACGAACGTGTCGAGCATTATTGTCGAGACGGCACAAGGGGCATTCGGCTTGCTGCCCCGGCGTCTGGACTGCGTGGCGGCACTTGTGCCGGGCATCCTCAGTTTCGAGAGCGAATCGCAAGGTGAAGTATTCCTGGCGCTGGACGAGGGCGTATTGGTCAAGACCGGGCCGGATGTCGTGATTTCGGCGCGACGGGCGTTGCGCGGCGCTGATCTGGCTCGGTTGCGCGACGCCGTCGAGCAGGAGTTCCTGACGCTGGACGCACAAGAACAAGCCATGCGCCAGACCATGGCTCGGCTGGAAACCGGTTTTATGCGCCGGTTCGCTTCTTTGCGCGATCACTCGTCATGAAACCGGACCCCAAGCGCACGCCTGTCGAGCAAACGCTAGCTGAACAGGTCGGCGCCAAGGCGGCCCGCAAACTCAAGGCGCGCCGCAGGGACACTCCAGGGGTGTGGTTTGGCTTGGGCATGATGGGTTTGATTGGTTGGTCGGTGGTCGTGCCAACGTTGCTTGGTGCGGCCCTCGGACTTTGGCTTGATCGGCACCATCCCGGCGGTCGCTCCTGGACGCTGGCGCTTCTGGTGGCGGGACTCACCATCGGTTGCCTTAACGCTTGGCACTGGGTGGCAAAGGAAGACCAGGCCATGCACGACGAACGTGATGAAAAGGAGCGGGGCGATGATTGATCATGGTAGTTGGGTGCTGGTATGGGTGGCCGTGCTGTTGGTGGGAGCCGCGTTGGGGGGCATTTTTTTCGCCGGACTGTGGTGGACCGTGCGCCGCGGCGCTTCGTCGCCGACACCGGCACGCTGGTTTCTTGCCAGCCTGATACTGCGAACCGCTATCGTGTTGTTTGGCTTTTATCTTGTCGGTGCCGGGCAACCGCTGCGGCTGGGTCTATGCATGCTGGGTTTTCTACTCGCACGCGTGATCGTCTTGCGTGCCACACAACCGACTGCGGCCGCGTTGGTGGTGCCAACATCCGGACCGCCACCATGCGCCTGACCCCTGATGCCTGGATTTTTTGGCAATACGGCTTCTTCAAGCTCAATGCCACCATCGTGTTCACTTGGGCCCTGATGACCGTGCTGGTGTTGGGCGCAGCGCTGATCACGCGTCGCCTCTCCACCGGTCATCAACGGTCACGTTGGCAGAACCTGCTGGAGATCGTGGTGACGGCGATTGTCGGACAGATCAAAGACGTTGGCCTGCAGCAGCCTCTTCGCTACCTGAGCTTTCTCGGCACGTTGTTCCTGTTCATTGCTGCGGCGGCGTTGGCCACGGTGATTCCGGGTTACGAGCCTCCCACCGCGTCGCTGTCGACTACCGTAGCGCTGGCCCTGTGCGTGCTGGTAGCGGTACCGCTGTTCGGCATCTGGGGGCAGGGACTGGCGGGGTACCTGAAGTCTTATATGCAACCGACGCCGATCATGTTGCCTTTCAACCTCATCAGTGAGGTGTCGCGTACGCTGGCGCTGGCTGTGCGTCTGTTTGGCAACATGATGAGCGGCGCGATGATCATCGCCATCCTGTTGTCCATAACGCCGTTTGTCTTCCCGATCCTGATGACGGTGCTGGGCTTACTCACCGGCATGGTGCAGGCCTACATCTTTACCATCCTTGCGGCGGTATACATCGCCGCCGCCACGCGCACCAGCAAAGCGGCCAACAACCCTTCATCGACGTCGGACACCTGAGCGGCTATACCGTTATCTGTCAATACACATAGAGGCACGCCTATGGACTCTCTCACCTGGATCGCCGTCACCTCCATCGTCATGGCGGGCCTGACTACCGGCTTCGGTACGATGGGGCCTGCGTTGGCCGAGGGCAGGGCTGTTGCCACCGCGCTCAGCTCTTTGGCCCAGCAGCCTGACGCGTCGGCCACCATCACCCGTACGCTGTTCGTCGGTCTGGCAATGATTGAGTCAACGGCGATTTATTGCTTTGTCGTGTCGATGATTTTGATCTTCGCCAATCCTTTCTGGAATGCCGCTGTCACCGCAGCGACCCAAGCGGCAGGAAAGTAAATCGTGCTAATCGACTGGTTCACTGTCGGTGCGCAGTTGCTGAACTTCCTCATTCTGGTGTGGTTGATGAAGCGCTTTTTGTACCAACCCGTACTGAACGCTATCGCTGCGCGAGAGGCGAAAATAGCAGCCGAACTCAAAGACGCCGCCGAAACCAAGGCCAAGGCCCATCAGCAGCAGGACGAGTTCGATAAGAAGAACCAGTCCTTTGACGAGCAGCGGGCAGCGTTGCTGAGGAAGGCCACTGATGAAGCAAATGATCAGCGTGTGCGGCTGCTGGCCGAGGCTCGTCAAACGGCCGATTCTGCAAGCGAAATGAGAGCAAAAGCACTGGTGATCGAGAGACAGCATCTGCATGCCGATTTCGTCCGTCACACGCAACAACAGGTCTACGACATTTCACGCCGGGTGCTCAGTGACTTGGCATCGGTTAGCCTTGAGCAGCAGGCTTGCGAAGTCTTCATCCAGCGCCTGCGGGCTCTCGACGGCACCGCGCTGGACGAGTTGGCCGCCGGGCTCAAGGCCGGGTCTGATGACGATCCGGCTCGGTTGCGCAGCGCATTCGAATTGCCGGTGGCGCAACGTACCTTGATCCAGGCTGCTCTGGATGAGTTTTTCGGGCAGGCGATTGCACTCAAGTTCGAGACAGCTCCTGAGCTGGTCAGCGGTATCGAACTCAGCTTTCAGGGGCTTAAGCTGGCCTGGAGCATTTCTGACTACCTCGATGCTCTGTCATCGGCCGTGAACGAACAACTGCGCTCAACGGACCGTACATGACGAAGACCACGTCGGTAGAACCAACGCTGCAAAGCGCCCTGGAAAATGCGTTCGCCAGCATCAGTCAGCGACTCCAGGCCTTCAAGCCGCAACTGGCACTGCACGAGGTAGGCACGGTCGTCAGCGTCTCCACTGGCATTGCCCGTGTCCATGGTTTACCGCACTTGGGTTTCGAGGAATTACTTCTGTTTTCCGGTGGCTTGTCGGGCATCGCGTTCAATCTGGACGAGGAGGGCGTCGATGTAGTGCTGCTGGGCGATTATGCCCACCTGCGCGCCGGTCAGGAGGTGCGGCGTACCGGCCGGGTGATGGACGTAGCCGTGGGCGATGCGCTGTTGGGCCGAGTGATTGACCCGCTCGGCCGGCCGCTTGACGGCGGTGCAAAGGTGGCGACCCAAGAGCGCCTGCCCATCGAACGGCCGGCCGCCGACATCATGGACCGTGCACCTGTGACTGAGCCATTGCAAAGCGGGCTTAAAGTCATCGACGCACTGATCCCGATCGGTCGGGGGCAGCGCGAACTGATCCTGGGCGACCGCCAGACCGGTAAGACAGCGATCGCCATTGACACCATCTTCAATCAGCGTGACAAGAACGTGTTGTGCGTGTACTGCGCCATCGGCCAGCGAGCATCGGCAGTGGCCAAGACGGTGGCCAACCTGCGCGAGAAGGGGGCAATGGCCTATACCGTGGTGGTGGTAGCCGAAGGCAACGAGGCGCCCGGACTGTCCTACATCGCACCGTATGCAGCCACCAGCATTGCCGAGTACTTCATGGAGGCAGGCCGCGACGTGCTGATTGTCTACGATGACCTGACTCACCACGCGCGGGCCTACCGCGAACTGTCGCTGCTACTGCGTCGGCCGCCAGGCCGTGAGGCCTTTCCGGGCGATATTTTTTACATCCATTCGCGCATGCTGGAGCGCTCCACCCATCTGAATGACGAGCGCGGGGGGGGTTCAATGACGGCACTGCCCATCATCGAAACCGAAGCCCAGAATATATCGGCCTACATCCCGACCAATCTAATCTCCATTACCGACGGGCAGATTGTGCTATCGCCATCGCTGTTTGAACTGGGTGTGCTGCCGGCGATTGATGTCGGGCAGTCTGTCTCGCGAGTGGGTGGCAAGGCGCAGCGATCGGCCTATCGAGCGGTAGCAGGCGACCTCAAGCTAGCCTATGCGCAATTCGAGGAGCTGGAGACCTTTGCGCGCTTCGGTGCCCGACTGGATCAAGAGACACGACAGTCAATCGATCACGGAAAGCGTATCCGCGCCTGCCTGGGCCAGTCGGAATTCTCGCCGGTGACGATGCTCGCGCAGATCGCCATCTTGCTTGCATTGAATGCGGCACTTTTCGACTCGGTACCGCTTGATCGCATGGCTGCTGCACAGCATGCCGTGGAGGAAGCTGCCAATGGACTCCCGGATGACGTGGGCAAGCGACTGGCAGATGTCGGCAAGATGAGCGACACCGATCGTGAGCGGGTCACCGAAGCCGCGCGTCATGCCCTTGCGGTGTTTTTGGCGACGCCCGAGACTGGGGCCGTGACTGATACCAAGGAAACCTGATGGCCGTCACCATCACCTCGTTGCGCCGCCAGATCAGTAGCGCAGCAGATCTTAAGTCCGTGGTAGGGGTCATGAAAGCCTCGGCCGCCTCAGCGATCGGGCAGTACGAACGATCAGTGGCGGCACTCGCCGACTACGCGCGCACGGTTGAACTGGGGTTGGGTGTGTGTCTGCGTTCGGTCGATCCTGGTGGGGCACGCATTCAGTCCTCCCCGACGCGCGTCGATGACATTGTGGTGCACGCCGTTGTATTTGGCTCTGATCAAGGGCTGGTAGGTCGGTTCAATGAGGAGGTGGTCGACTACGCGATGGCGCAGGTCGCGTCTTCCTCGGTGAAGGTTTGGGCGGTCGGCGAGCGCGTGTATGAACGACTGCTCGATGCCGGTATGGCGCTCGAAGGCTCATTTGCCGTTCCCGGATCGGTAGAACAAATCACGCAACTCGTCGGACAGATTCTGCAAAAAGTACCGATCCCGGAAAGCGCAGCAGTGGGTGAGCAGCATAGCGCAACGCTGATCCTTTTCTATAACCGTCCGACTGGCAAAGGTTATAACCCCGTGAGTCAGCGACTCCTGCCTCTGGACGACCGTTGGCAACGCGGACTGGCTAAGCATCCCTGGCCCACGAGTCAACGGCCCGAAGTCCTGAGCGCAAACAAGCAGACGCTGCGTGCCTTCATCCGCGAGCACCTGTTCGTCTCGCTGTTTCGTGCCAGTGCCGAGTCGTTGGCCAGTGAAAACGCCAGCCGTCTCGCCGCGATGCAGCGCGCAGACCGCAACATCGGCGAGCTTCTGGAAGACCTCTACGCCACCTATCACCGTTTACGCCAAGCCGGCATCGACGAGGAGCTTTTCGACGTGATCTCCGGTTTTGACGCCTTGTCGTCGAACGCCGATACAGGCCCTCAACGCTGAACGCACTGTGTGTGGTATCGAACAGACAGCCCAAGGTACGGCTTTCAGAATGAGGGCAGATGTTCTGCCAACCCACGCGGTTGAAATAGTGGCTGGCGATAACCTATTGAGGCAATTCCCATGACCCAGCCGAAATCTGCCGTTTACCAATACATCGTCAGGGAGCTCGCACCCACCGAACACGCGTTGGACGAAGCCCCGGTCTCGATCGTTTGCGAGCCGGTCAACGTGCCAGGCAGCCCAAGTGCACATGGCAGAATAACAATGCATCTTGAGGCGGGCACAACTCTTGAAGAAGCGCAGGCCATCGCGAAAACGCTCCAGTCCAAGGTCAAGGGGCTGTTTCATCTGAAAGCTTCGGCGGATGAGTCAATTTAGTTTGAGTTTAGCGACCGGGCTATCGTGAATGAAGCCTGGAGGTGCGTATCGAGAGCGGTACTTTATTGATGTTTTTGCCGCTGCGCCTGCGTTACCTGGCATGCGTATGGCGGGCGTAGCCTATCTTCCGCGTCAGGCGCTAACGCCAGCAAGATGTTACTCATCACTCTGCTCGCGCTCGGCTTGCCAGACGCCGGCCTCCGGCGGCTACTGATCGCAACTGAGGTGGTCTCCTTGTGAGGGTGAACCAGGTCGAATCACCTCTGCAATCGATCCATGAATCTGCATGAGCGAGGTCCTGCAAGCCCGAGTAAAGATTTCGCAATGCAGGGCTAAAGTCTCTGATTCTGACGTTAGATTAGCGTTTGCAGTCTAGAACCGTTCCAGCGACAAAAGGTCAGATTGACCCAAAAGGATAAGTGGAATTGTGTGTTCGAAGATCGTCGGATTGCAGGGCAGACCGGTCACGACAGTTCCTTGCTACAGCATGCCAGCGTACGAGCGCAGAAGCGCTCGCCGGGTTAATACAATGCCGAGTTCACGCTCATGAAAGATCTTTTTAGGTATTCGGTGACTTGGCCGGCGGCGACTCGTCCCACAGGCGAAAGCCACCGAGAAAGGCCGCCGCGTTATTGCCCAGTCGGCTTCGCGGTGGAAGCGTCTTGAGTCGATCGGCCTGTCCGCCGCCGATGACGATTTCGTCGGGCAACAATGCCGCGCTGAAACCCTCGACGACGGCATGTACCTTGTGTCGCCACTTCTTCTTGCCGAGGCGCTTGTAGCCGCGCTTGCCGAGCAGGTCCTCGTAATCCTGCCGCTTGCTACGCCGCAGGTGACCCAGTTCCATCGCCACGATATGCCCATCCACGATCAGTGCAGACCCCAGGCCGGTGCCCAGGCCTAGAAACAGCATCTTGCCGCCCCGATAGCTGCCGAGGGCCTGCATGGCCGCGTCGTTGACGATACGAACCGGGCGACCAAATGCGCCCTCGAAATCGAAGCCGAGCCACCCTGGCGCCAAGTGGTGCGGATCGCGTGCCGGAGAGCCCTGAGTAACGACACCGGGGTAGCCGATCGATATCGCATCGAAACGCCAGTCGGCGGTAATCTTGAGTATCCCGTCGACCATCTGCTGCGGTGTGAGTTTTGGCCCGGATTTGAACTTGCGCCGAGTCTTCTCGCCACTGAGTAGACATTTGATGTGTGAACCACCGACGTCGATGACCAGGATCTTCGGTTGCACTGACTTTCGCAGAGTGTTCATGGTACGTCCTTGGCAGTGACCGGTCGCTCGCCTTTGCGGCTTGATTCATCGATCTGATCCCGCGCCAGCGAGAGCAGCCGTGCGGTATTGACCAGTGCCATGTGGCTGAGGGCTTGCGGAAAGTTTCCCTGCATGTGTCCGCTTCGGGGATCGAACTCCTCGGCGAGCAGGCCGACGTCGTTGCGCAACGCAAGTAGACGCTCGAACAGCGTTTCGGCCTCGTGGCGACGGCCGATGACGGCGAGGCAATCGGCCAGCCAAAAACTGCAAGGCAGAAAAACACCTTCGCCAGGTGGAAGGCCGTCGACAGTCGTCGCAGTCTCAACTCGGTAGCGCAACACCAGGCCGTCGACGATCAGTTCGCGTTCGATCGCGGCGATCGTGGTCCTCACTCGCGGATCGTCCGGCGGCAGAAAGCCCACCAGGGGAATCAGCAGCAGGCTGGCATCGAGTGCCGTGCTGCCGTAATACTGAACGAAGCATTTGCGCTTCGCATCGAAGCCTTCTTCGCACACCTGCGCGTGGATCTGGTCGCGGGTGCGACGCCAGGCCTCGACCGGGCCTTCCAGTCCATAGCGTTCGATGGCCTTGACTCCGCGGTCGAAGGCGACCCAGGCCATCACCTTGGAGTGGGTGAAGTGCCGGCGCGGACCACGGACTTCCCAGATGCCTTCATCCGGCTCTTGCCAATGGCTGTCGAGGAAGTCCAGCAAGACGCGCTGGATGTCCCAGGCATGCGGCGGCAGTACCTGCCCGGCCGCACGCGCCAGATGCAGGGTGTCCATCACCTCGCCGTAGACGTCGAGCTGGAACTGTTCGGCCGCTGCATTGCCAATACGCACCGGGGAGGCCAGTAGATACCCCGGCAGCCACGCGATTTCGGTCTCTTCGAGCCGGCGCTCTCCGGTCACGCTGTACAGAATCTGCATATCGGCTGGACTGCCCGCGACGGCACGCAGTAGCCAGCCGCACCAAGCCAGCGCCTCGTCGGTGTAGCCTGAGAGCAGTAAGGCATTCAGCGTGAAGGTCGCATCGCGCAGCCAGCAATAGCGGTAGTCCCAGTTGCGCACGCCGCCCGGGTGCTCCGGCAGCGAGGTGGTTGGCGCTGCAACGATGCCGCCTGTGGGCTGGTAGATGAGCGCTTTGAGCGTTAGCAAAGATCGCAGCACCGCGTCCTGCCACCGGCACTCGAAGCGGCAGCGCCCTGACCATTCCTGCCAGTGACGCTCGGTCTGCACAAGTGTGCTTTCGGCGTCGATGGCCTGCTGCACGGGCGCATAGGACGGCCGGTAGTTGAGCACGAAAGGTACACGTTCACCGGCGCCAATCTCGAAGTTGGCCCGCGTAGTCATTTGCTCACCGCGCGTGTGCACCGGCGTATGCAACTCGAGTGTGTCTGGCCCGGCGGTCGCGAACAGTATGCCCTCGCGCCGGCTCACCCAAGGGACGATGGAGCCGTAGTCGAAACGAATGATAAGCTCCATGCTCATGGCCACGCGCCCACGTAGACCCACGACGATGCGCAACACGTCCCAACGTTCGTTTGACAGCGGCATGCAGTCGATCAAGCGCACTGCACCCGACGCTGTCTCGAAGTCTGTTTCCAGGATCAGGGTGCCTTCGCGGTAGCGACGACTCACCACGGTGGTTTTTTCGCGTGGTGCGATCACCCAGCGACCGTACTCTGGGCCGCCCAAAATGGCCGCGAAGCAGGCGCCCGAGTCGAAACGAGGCAAGCATAGCCAATCGATTGAACCATCGCGGCCCACCAGTGCAGCGGTGTGGCCGTCACCGATCATGGCGTAATCCTCAATGGGCAGGGGCACGATTCAGCTCGCCGCTTCGGGATTACGCCAGCCGCCATCGGCGGCCATGAAAGGATCCGCGGCTGACGGGCCCCACGAGCCCGCAACATAGAAGTGGACCGCGGGGGGATCGACCAGCACAGGCTCAACCACCGCCCAGGACGATTCGATGGTCTCCTCATGGGCAAATAGCGCGCCGTCACCGTTTATAGCGTCGGTCAGCAGACGCTCATAGGGGGATTGCTCGCCGGACTGCTCTTCAAGCAGCAAGAGCTCTCGCTGCACGCCGACGAATGCCTTGCCGGCCCGTTTTACGCGAGCGGCGAGCGCAATTGTCGAGTGCGGTGACAAATGGAAGCGTAAATAGTTGGCACTCTCGCCCATCGCTGCGTCGCCAAAAAGGTCCTGCGGCGGCGGCTTGAAGCGCACCACCACTTCACAGGAGGTGGCCGGCAGGCACTTTCCTGAGCGCAGGTACCAGGGCACTCCACCCCAGCGCCAGGAATCGATATGGAGGCGCAGCGCGCAAAATGTTTCGACATCGGAATCGCTCGCGACCTGCGGCTCGTTACGATAGCCCTGGTACTGACCGCGCAGGATGTCCTCGGCGCCCAGCGGTCGCATCGCGGAGAAGACATCGGCCTTGTGGCGATGCACCGCCTCGAAATTGCGGCTCGCCGGAGGCTCCATCGCCAACAGCGCGACGATCTGGAACAGATGGTTTTGCATCACGTCGCGCAGGCAGCCTGCGCTTTCGTAGAATGCCCCCCGGGCCTCAACGCCGAACTGCTCGGCCAACGTTATCTGCACGCTCGCGATGTGGTTACGATTCCAGATCGGTTCAAGAAAGGAATTGGCGAAGCGAAAGTACAGAATGTTCATGATCGCTTCCTTGCCCAGGAAGTGATCGATGCGAAAGATGGCGTCTTCGGAAAAGGCCTCCCGTGCGATCCGGTTGAGTTCGCGTGCCGAAGCCAGATCACGGCCGAACGGCTTTTCGATGATGACTCGTCCGCCATCGGCCAAACCGGCGGCCTTGAGCGCGCGGATGACTGTGGGGAACAGTGTCGGTGGGATAGCGAGGTAGAACGCTGGGCGTTGTGCGCCGTGCAGGGCAAGTCGCAACGCATCGAAGGTGGCGGCGTCTTTATAGTTACCACTGACGTATTGCAGCGTTGACAATAAGCGGTCCAACGCACGCGGGTCGACTTTTCCGCCAACATGATTGATGCTTTCGCGGGCTCGCGTGCGCAGTTGTTCGACACTCCACTTTGACGAGGCCACGCCGATAGCCGGCACCTTCAGTGCACCGCTTCGGCACATCGCATAGAGCGCAGGAAAGATCATTTTATGCGCCAGGTCGCCGGTGGCGCCGAATACGACTAATGCGTCGGCGGGTTGCGCGTGAGGATCGCTGATGTCGGAATTCATTTCATGTCTCCGCCGACGGAGTCCTGAACGGACTTCTCGACTTGGTTACCGAGTTCATGGCGCATGGCTGATTGGACGCGCTTAGCGAAATCGGCATCGCGCGCGAGCCGATGCGGACATATGACGCCTTACTCAACAACGGTGCAGACACGGCTCCGTCGATGGCCGCCCGCACAGTCCAGCGTCCTTCAGCGGAATCCGATATACGGCCTTTATAGCCACGCAGCTTGGGGGCGGCCGCTCGAGTCGCGGCGGTCAGATCCAGTAGCCATAATACGATCACGCTGCCGTGCCGCCCGACATCCGCGATCTCTGGGAGGTCAATCTCGTATTGATAGTGAGCGGGGCAATGCACCGGCATCGTCTCAGCAACGACGGCGTAGTCGTGCTGGACGAGATTCGCGTGGTACGCGACGCGGCATTCGATGTCTTCGGACGCTTGGTCATGGACCGCGCACTCTTGACCGTCGCGAGGCAGGCGGGTCGCCGTGCTGGCGCCCATGAGACCAAGGCCTATCATCCCGATCTTCATCTTTATGTTCCTCTGCGTCGCAATTGCGCGATCACCACACAATCGCGGCGATCATTTGTCATGGTGACGGCGGGGGCACGTCCAACCATCCAGCGACCATGCTGAACACAGGACGTCTGCGGCATATGAATCAATCCGGTAGAGTTTTTCGAGCCGGTAATAGTTCAAGTCGAATGGAGACCAATCCGTAGGGTAGAACGTACTCATATTCAAATGGTCGTTTCGACAACCTGGTCGAACGCCCACTTGACCTTCGTCGGTGGATGTTCACGCTCCTGTATCGCCCCTGGTTTCGTAGAAGTTGAATAACTGCTCCTGGCCTTACACCGCCGGTCGTTTTAGCTGAGTAGCGGGGACATATCCGATGCGAACGGCTGGTTCGGTCGAATGCAAGTGGGTGGTCAAATCAGAGTAATTACCCAAGTATCAGCGGAACTGGGAAAGTGGTTCGAGCCAGCAGCCAGCAGTGAGTTTAGCTAGTCTCCACGAACCTGTTACTCAAGGACGATCCCCATGCCAAATAACTCTGAAGCCAACATTGCCACAGCTGACGCTCTCACAATGCTCTTGCACAACCAGTACGCCATAAGCGCGGCCATTGAAGAGGTGACTGGGTAATTGCACGGACTTGCCCACCCATTTGCATTCGACCTGACCAGTCATTTACATCGGATTTGACCAGCACGATTCGTGAGCATGACCGGCAGAGATCGACCGATTCTGTTGAAAAAGTCGGCCATGGTTTTCGCAGCTGAAAAGTACGCGTCCGAGATTGAAATCTTGACTTTTGGCAGAGGTTCAAGACGCAAATTTCACGTAGCAGCGTGTAAAAAAGGCGTTTTCACCGGTCAATGATCAGGCAGTTTGGGATCACCGACTTTTTCAACAGAATCGACCCAAAGCGGACCCTCAGGAAAAGTTGCAACAGGCGAACTCGATCCGATGATTACAAAGGAGGCTGTCACAGGTAAGCCGCGGATCATCTCGTGCGAGTTGACCCGCGTGCTTTTTCCTAGTCTTTGGTGCCGACCTTGTTCTGAACGGCTTCCTTGCCTGCGACATTCAACTGCGTTGGTTCGAGCTTGACGGTAAGTTTGTGCAGTGAACCGGTGAATGCAAACGGTACCTGGTAATCCTTGTCATCGACGGGGGTGCCGGTGTCGGAACCGACATCGAAACTTTCATCCACGCCGAAGACGAATGGAACGCTGTGGGGTATCGTCTGACTAGCCAGTTGCTTGCCATCCACTGACAGTACGCCGGTGCCGCCCTTACCGAATCCGGGCCCGGCATATTTGAAATCAAAGCTGATGCTGTGCTTGCCGGGAGTGAGCGCCTCGGTCCCTTCCCAACGGAATCGCGCAACACCTTCGAGGTTGTAGTTGAAAATCGGCTTACCTTTCAGGAGGTAGAGCGCGTAGCCCCCGAAGCGACCGCCGTCGGTCACCAAGACACCGTCGCCGCCGTTTTCCGGAACAGTGATATCAGCCGTAATGAGGTAGGACTTGTTCAACACGTTGGGCTCGTTGCCTGGAAGAATGCCCGTCACAGGCGAAAGGTAATTGAACTCGGTGCGTCCGGCCACGATGCTCGGCCTTTGTGCAATGACGCGCGTAAATGCGGAGGCGTCTAGCGGCAGCACTTGATATTTGTTCGCTGCCACCCAGAACAGATCCTGTAGTTCCTTGAGTTTCGTAGGGTTGGCGGCGGCGATATCGTCATTCTGCGTCCAGTCCTTGGTGATGTCGTACAGCTCCCATTTGACGCCATTGACGATGTCCTTGGGCGGCTGAGAAGTAATGTCCCAAGGTGCGCGGTAGGGCGTCGTCGATGCCATCCAGCCTTCGTGATAAAGCGCGCGCATTCCAAACATCTCGAAATACTGCGTGGTGCGTGTAGACGGCTTTTCGGCATTCTGCTTGTCGAAGAGGTAAGCCATGCTCGTGCCTTCGATGGGTTTTTGCGCAATGCCGTCTACCTGGAGCGGCGCATCAATGCCGGTGGCTTCAAGAATCGTCGGCTCGATGTCAATGACGTGGTGGAACTGGTTACGGATGCCGCCGGCATCCTTGATCCTGTTCGGCCAGGAGATGGCCATGCCCTGGCGGGTGCCGCCAAAATGCGATGCGATTTGCTTGGTCCACTTGAAGGGGGTGTCCATGGCCCAGGTCCAACCCACGGCCATGTGCGGATAGGTCTGGTCCGAACCCCAGGCATCCAGATACTTCATCTGTTCGGCGACCGGCACGTCGATTCCGTTGAAAGTGGTCATTTCGTTTGGTGTGCCGTTAGGGGTGCCTTCTGCGCTACCGCCGTTGTCACCACTGATGTAGATAATCAGCGTGTTATCGAGCTTGCCCATGTCATCAATCGCCTGGATCACCCGACCGATTTCATGATCGGTGTACGCGAGATAGGCCGCATAGACTTCCATCTGGTGGGCATACAGTTTTTTCTCTTCCGCCGAAAGTTCGTCCCATTTTTTCAGTGAATCCGGCCAGGGTGTGAGCTTGGCAGTCGGCGGGATGACGCCGAGGCGCTTCTGATTGGCGAAGATCTGTTCGCGCGCAGCATTCCACCCCATGTCGAATTTGCCCTTGAACTTGTCAACCCATTCGGGCGTCGGGTGATGCGGCGCGTGGGTACCGCCGGGCGCGTAGTAAAGAAAGAACGGTTTCTTCGGATCGAGCGCATTCAATTCGTTGACATAACCAACGGCGTCATCCGCCATCGCAGTGATCAGGTTCCACCCCGGTTTGCCGACGTAAGGATGAATTGGCGTGGTGTTTCGCATCAGATTGCCCGGTTGCCACTGGCTGGTTTCGCCGCCCATGAACCCGAAAAAATAATCAAAGCCCATACCAATAGGCCACTGATCAAACGGACCGGCCTGACTGATCTGGAATGACGGCGTGTTGTGGTTTTTGCCAAACCACGACGTTGCATAGCCGTTGTCCTTAAGGACTTTGCCAATGGTCACTTTGTCCTTGGTGATGACGCTGTTGTAGCCGGGGTATCCCGTTGAAATTTCTGAGATGACACCGAAACCGACGGAGTGGTGGTTACGTCCGGTGATCAAGGCTGCACGTGTGGGCGAGCACAGTGCCGTCGAATTGAATTGCGTGAAGCGCAATCCAGCTGCCGCAACGCGATCCATGCTCGGCGTCGGGATGAGACCGCCGAACGTACTGGGCGCGCCGAAGCCGACGTCGTCAGTGATGATCAACAAGACATTTGGCGCGTTTTTGGGAGGTACGACGGTCGGGGACCAGTAGGGCGTCGAGGTCTGGGCGTCGAGGTTGATGACGCCGCCAAACGCCGGGGGAGGGTTGGGCAGGTATCTGCCATCGATGGTCGTGGTCGCACTGGGTGAACCGGGCGTGCCGTTGACTTCCTGTGGCGCTGCATTGGCACAAGAGAGCGTAAGCATGGCAAACGCCAGTCCTGCACCAAGCCTGTTATTTAGCCAAGTTGATTGAGTCCAGTATGCATTGGCCATGGCCAGCTCCTGTAACCCCCCGAAACCCCAAGTTCCGAGTGTAGAACCGTTTTCGTCGCTTGCCAGTCCATCTCATGGGCAACCCGCATGTCGTTGACTTTGGAGGTGTGGTGTCTATACCTGATCTTGATACCCAGCAGGTTCAGCAAGGGCCGCAGACTGATATGAGGAGGAGCGAAAATGCTTGCCAGGAAACGGCGTTTCGGTATCGCTATCGTCTGCACCGGGATCGTGTTGGCTTGCGTGGCGTTTGCGGGTTACCAGCATATTCGCGGCCCCGTGCCGTTGACGCTGGGTGATGGAAAGAATGGCCCCCTGGATATGGTCTGGCTTCCTGGTGGCGAGTTTTTGATGGGGAGCGATCACAAGCAGGCTCGTCCGAACGAGGGGCCGGCACACAAGGTTCGGCTGGATGGCTACTGGATCGACCGCTATGACGTCACCAATGCCGATTTCGCCCGGTTCATTGCTGAAACGCATTACGTCACCACCGCCGAACGCAAACCCAAATGGGAAGATCTGAAAGTCCAACTACCGCCAGGGACTCCTGAGCCGGATGACGGCAACCTGGTGCCTGGCGCATTGGTTTTTGTCGGCACAGACAGGCCAATCCCGCTCAATGATTTCAGCCAGTGGTGGGCATTTGTACCGGGGGCTGACTGGCGTCACCCGCTGGGGCCAGACAGTACAATCGAGGGCAAGGAAACCCATCCTGTTGTTCAGGTTTCACGTGAAGATGTGCAGGCGTACGCAGCGTGGGCGCACAAGCGCCTACTCACCGAGGCTGAATGGGAAAACGCCGCAAGAGGCGGGCTGGAACAAGCGAATTATGCGTGGGGGAATGACTTCTCGCCTGGAGGAGAAAAGATGGCGAATACCTGGGATGAGATACAGCCATTTCCAGTGACCGGTGCCAGTAATAAATTCAAAATTGGTACCAAGCCGGTAGGCAGTTACCGACCCAACGCCTACGGGCTCTACGATATGTCCGGGAATGTCTGGCAATGGGTCGCCGATTGGTATCGTGCCGACGCGTTTAGAGGTGGGCTCAAGCGTCAACCGGCGGGCGAAGCAGCGGTAAATCCGGTGGGGCCTTCCGACAGCTATGACCCCGAACTTGGGGTGACGGCTAATGCGCCGCAGCGTGTCATCCGAGGTGGATCTTTTCTTTGTAGCGACAGCTACTGCACGAGTTTTCGAACCAGTGCCAGGCAGGGCGCAGATCCTATGAACTCCATGTCGCATCTCGGCTTTCGCTTGGCGATGAGTAATGACCAATGGGAAAAGAACCGTTGAATACAAAGTGCATGCGGGCCATGCGTGAAAACACGAATGACCGCTATTGGCCGATTCTGTTGAAAAAGTCGGATGTTCAGTTGACCTGAACTCAAGCACGACTACCACTGGAATGAAGAGACAGAGGAATACCGCTGTCCGGCTGCGAAACTGCACCCTACTTGACCCGGTAGCTGTACTGATCTCCCACTTGCGACGATAGTCAGTGGTGGAGTCGCTGGATAACTAGTGATTTTCAACCCCACTACCATTGAAGCCAGCGCGGTCCGAGCCGCGCACCGATAACGGTTGGTATCAACATGCCAAGCAAGTACCAGACGCCCCAGAACGGGACTTCCATTTCAGGGCAATGCAGGCAATAGGCAATGGTAGCCATCGCCCCTGAAAGCAGCCCGCCGCAGGCGCCGGCCAGTCTCAGGCGAGTGGGTGCCAACCCGCGCAGCGCCCAAAAGACAGCAATGAACCCCGGAATCGAAAGCAAGGTGATGTTCAGAGAACACACGCGCCACGTTTCACCGAAGATCATCGAAGCACGCACGTCCGGGGCTGCTGTCATCAGGACATAGAGGGCGCCGGCCCAAACCGCTGCAACCGCAGCAATGACCAGCAGTTGTCCGACACCTGGCGTAAGTCCGGGCCTCGCCAGGCGCACAACCTGGCTCAGCGCGCCGACCATTAGGCACAGGGGCAAGGCAATCTTTGCCCAGAAAATCGGAGTTGCCGCCACTTCGGCCAAATCCGGACGTGCGCCAAACATGACCATCACTAGCAAGAAGGCCGTTATCAGACCGACCAGTACCGCGACGCCGAAACGCTTTGCGAGCGCATGCCGGTCGACCGGTGTAACACCGGTCGCCAGCATGGAAATAAGATCGTCAGTTTTCATCGTGTACCTCTAATCCTGTCGGCTAACGCCTTAAGCCCGCGATGGATGCCAATCTTTACCGCTGACTCCGAAAGGCCGGTCATTTGCGCGGACTCGGCGACCGACAAGCCTTCAAGCTTCACCTGCTGAATCGGCAAACGCTGCCGCTCAGGCAGTTGCTCAAGTAACTTGCCGAGGTCGCGATGGGCCTGCTCCGGCTCCAGATGCGGCTCGGCAAACAGCTCCGCCACATCGTCGAGCGAGTCATTGAGCACTTCATTGCGCGACCTGCCACGAAAAAAATCCGTGAGTTTGTAGCGGGTGATGGCAAACACCCAGGCCGTCAGCGGTTGGTCCGCACGGTACGTTTGTCGACCGTTATGGACGGCCAGCAAAACCTCTTGCAGCAAATCCTCTACTTCATCCGGTTGCCGCTGAAGTCGGGTTCGAACAAAGCCGCGTATATGACCACTCAGCTCCTTGAGGAAAGTGCCATAAGCCCGCTCGTCTCCACCAAGGCCCGCGAGGAACAAGGTCTGAAGATGAATTTCCCGGCTGCGCAATGCGTCGTTATGTGTAGTTCGTTCCATCGTCCACTCTGGTTACACGAGGATGAAAATATTCTGTACTTGCATAACGCCAGCGCCAATAACGGGCGGTGGATCATGCTTGCCGCCAAAGGCATAAGGCAACAAGCAGATTCATTTTGCGGTTCTAAAAAATATTTTGCGATGGCTGTAACCGGATTTGAAAACTCAGCGAACTACCTTTCGGATCTGAAGCACAGCGCACTCCTGCACTGATGCGACGACCCACCCTCATGATCCCGGAGAATAACCATGAACAATCTGAAGCTTGCTGCCATCGCCGTTGCCTTTTCCTCCTTTGCTGCCGGCGCCATTGCCGCCGAGACCCCTGCCGCCGCAGGCGCCATGGAAAAATGCTACGGCGTCGCCATGGCCGGTCACAACGATTGCAAGGCCGGTGCAGGTACCACATGCGCAGGTACGGCAAAAATGGATTACCAGCCTAATGCCTGGAAAAACGTTCCCGCTGGCACTTGCACCACCATCAAGACACCAAAAGGCACCGGCACCCTCACACCAATGTAACGTCAACGCCACGGGGCACGTACTTATCATGAACAAGGCATTCCAGATCGGGGCCGGACTTGGCCTCAAACCGAACCATTACCAAGAGGCCCACGACTGCACGGTCAAAGGTCTCTGGTTCGAAGTTCATCCGGAAAACTACATGGTTGGTGGCGGCCCCCGTCTGGCATGGCTGGAGGCCATTGGCGAGCGGCACCCATTGTCGTTGCACGGGGTGTCACTTTCGCTGGCGGCCGATTGCCCGCCGGACCCGGAGCACTTGAAACGCCTGAAACAGCTCGCTGATCGCGTTCAACCGGCACTGATTTCCGAGCACCTGGCCTGGTCAGCCTGGCGCGACCAATACCACCCCGACCTGTTGCCTTTTCCCCGAACAAATGAAGCGTTACAGCGTATAGCAAGCAATATCCAGCGCACACAAGACGCCCTCGGACGTCGCATTGCCATCGAAAACCCGACCCATTATTTGCACCTGGACGGGCATGACTACAGCGAACTGGAATTTCTCACCGAATTGAGCACGGTGACTGGCTGCGGCTTGTTGCTGGACGTCAACAACGTGCACATCAGTGCGCACAACCTGGGTTTTAACGCCGCCGATTATCTGGATGCCTTTGCGGCCGACGCCATCATGGAGATTCATCTGGCGGGGTTCACCAAGGATCCGGGTGAATCCTCATTACTGATCGACAGCCATGATGCCCCTGTCGCCGAAGATGTCTGGTCGCTGTACCAGCGGCTGATCGAGCGGATCGGCCAGCGTCCGACACTGATCGAACGCGACGACCATATCCCCGCTTTCGACGTTTTACTGGCCGAGCGCAACCGAGCGCAGACGTTATTGAACCTTGAGCAAAATCAGCGAATGAAGGTGGCGATATGAAGCCCTCTCTCGCAAGCTTTCAGGATGCCTTCGTCGATGCGTTATACGGCACTGAATCATCCACGATGGATTCGCTGACCCAACAACCAGGCTTTGCGGTCTATCGCAATACCGTACTCAAAGGCACGACGGATGCGTTGCTAGCCAACTTCCCTACCGTAGAGCGCCTGGTGGGTACTGACTGGCTTAAAAGCGCCGCCGCCATACATGCCCGGCTTTCACCGCCAACAGATGCACGTTTACTGAATTACGGAGCGGGCTTCCCCGACTTTCTCGACAAATTCGAGCACGCGCAAGACATGCCGTATCTGGGCGACGTCGCCCGTCTGGACCTGCTCTGGACACAGGTTCATTGCGCCGCTGATGAGCCTGGTCTTGGGCTGAACGACTTGGCGCAGATTCCCGCTACGGAATTGGGCAACTTGCGGCTTAAACCACGGGACACCGCCCGTTGGGTCTGGTTGCCGGACTGTCCCGCCTACACGATCTGGTGCGTCAATCGTGAACAACGGGAAATGCCTGAAAAACTCGAATGGCAAGGTGAAGGTGCACTACTGACACGCAAGGCCGGCCGCGTGTATTGGCAAGCTGCCAGCGCCGCAGACTGTGCCTTTCTCGACGCCTGCGCGGCTCACCTGCCCCTCGATGTCGCTGCCGACTGGGCCATTGATGTCGAGTCTGACCTGAATCTGGAAAACCTCATTATTCGCCTGGTGAGTGCTGACGCGTTTGTAACGGCGGAACTCCTGACAACCAGTTACTGAAGCCATCAACGGAGCACAGCATGGATACCATCAACACCCGCTCACCTGCCGCCGACAATTCCTTGCGTGGCCTCTGGAACCGCGTTGCAACCCGATTGGGCAATCTGATCAGCGATTCGTTTCTGGTGTTGGTGGCACGCATCGCCATCGCCGCCATTTTCTTCATGTCAGGGCGCACCAAAGTCAGCGACGTTCTGACGATTACGCCGAGTACCTACGAACTGTTCCGCACGGAATACGCCTTGCCTGTGATCTCTCCAGAACTGGCGGCACACCTTTCGACCTACAGCGAGCACCTATTTCCACTGCTGCTGGTCCTCGGGCTGTTCACCCGTCTATCCGCCTTGGCGTTGCTGGGTATGACCTTTGTCATTGAGGTTTTCGTTTACCCCGATGCCTGGCCGACGCACCTGTCCTGGGCGGGATTACTGCTAATCATCATCGCACGTGGTGCAGGAGCACTTTCGCTGGATAGCAGACTGGGCATCCGGTGATCCATTCACGTATGGGGAACTCTCTAGCAGAGGGCTTGCACGCGCATTGCGTAGGCAATACGCAACTAAATAAGCGGATACAGCCGATTTATCTTCAGCTAATTCATCTTTGACGCGATCCACGTCATGCAAATACAACACCTAGCTGTCGTTAGGTTGTCTCTACGTACTGGTGAAAAATATGCAAAACAACACCGTCCGATTTTCCTGTGTAGGCTGCGGTATTTGCTGCAAGGGCCGCCTGATACCGCTGACATTGGCTGAGGCACAACAATGGTTAAACCGCGGTCACGACATCGCGGTGATTCTTGAGGCCTTTGATGAATCGAGTTGGCCTCATTCATCAGCGGAGTTTGCCCACGCCAAAGGCCGATCTGTAAGTGTAATTTGTGGCAAGACCCAGATACAGGTCATCGCTGTGTTTGCCGGCAAAGCACTTGAGCAATGCCCTAATCTCAGAGCTGACAATCTTTGCGGCATCTACGAAGAACGCCCCCTGGTTTGCCGCATTTATCCGATGGAAATCAACCCATTCATCGCTTTACGTCAAGATAACAAAGCGTGCCCGCCGCAGGCTTGGGAGAGCGACGACATTCTCTGCACAGATGGGCGTTCAGATCCGGCTCTGGAAGCACTCGTCAATCAATCTCGACAAGCAGACAGAACCGATGCATCAAGCAAAATCGCCATCTGCGCGCAACTGGGCCTGAATGTGGCGAGTTGGAAAGACAACGCGCTGGCCGTTTACTTTCCACCACGAGGAAAACTGCTCGAAGCGATACACAGCGTTACTGGCACTCCAGAGGACTATCCTGACTTAGAGTGGCAAGTTCGGGTTGATGAACCAGGGCTGCGCGAGCGATTGGCCGCATCGAAGGTGTCTCTGGCTGCCAACGAGTACGCTGACTACATCTTTCATGTTTTTTAACGCCCAAAGGTCCTCGCTGGACACCTGCGCTGCCTCGGCGAGCCGTTGACGCATTTGAGTGGCTGCGATTGGCCCAGAGTGTTTAAAAACGCTCCGCCAAAATTGAAGTGTGCGCGTCTGCGTTAAATCCGAAATTTATCGGCATGTCAGCAGATGCCGATTTCGTGTAGAAGTGCGATTTACAGTCCGGTTTCGAGTACCAGTCGCGCTCAAAAACGTTCTTACACAGCCTCGGACAGGAGCAGTCATTCAACCTCTACGAAACCAGAGGGCGAAACAAAGCGACCGTCAGCTTACAACTGTGTCCGATACACAGGTAGCCTGATCGAGGGCTACGCTGATGCCTGGCGAGGCCTGGTCCATCCAAATCAGCGGTGGCGCACGAACATGGTTTTCTCTTTATTGATGGCGTTGGTATTAGCGTTCCTGATTGGCTGGGTTTCGCAGCGCATGGGCATGTGCCTTGTCAAAGCGAGCGAACAATTGCTGGCGGGGCGCCCGACGTTGTTTGTGGCACTGACATCGTGTGGATTGTTCGGGTTGCTGCTGGCCCCGCTCTATCGTTTCTCCGAGGTCAGCCTGCCGCTGTACTTGCCGGGTATTTCCTATCCTTTACTGGTTTCGGGAGGCTTGTTGTTCGGGGTGGCATCGGTGCTGAACAACGGTTGCAGCGTAGGTACGCTGACCAGGTTTGCCAGTGGCAATTTCAATAAACTGTTCACAATGATCGGCTGGGTCCTGGGGATCGTGCTCTGGTATTACATGCGCATGATGCCCGAACAGAAGACCATTCTGATGCCGGAAATTTCCAGCCGCCATTACTGGCTGTTGATCGGTGTAGTGGCGTTAGTGCTGATTTTTTTGGTTTGCATACATGGTAATAAACACCTTGTTTTCTCCAGCATGCTGCTGGGTGCGTTGACGAGTGCGCTCTATACGTTCGAGCCGTTATGGACACCGAGTGTGTTCTTTTACAATGTTTCGCAGTTGTTCTGGCAAGCCGATATGGCAATCAGCGCCCGGCGTATTGCTGTGTTTGTCATGTTGCTGGCAGGCATGCTGAGTTTTACCGTGTACAGGAAAATGTTTCGTTTCGAGGCCTTTACCCCATCAAAGGCTGGCGTTCATTTGTTGGCGGGTATTTTGATGGGGATTGGGGCTTCGATGATGCTCGGCGGTAACGACTCGCAAATACTGTTGGTGTTTCCAACATTGAGCGTTGCTTCAAGCATTCCAATGGTGTCGATTGCCACAGGCATTCTGGTGTCATTGTGGTGCAAAAAACGCTTTACGAATTGAACACCCTCAAGATGGTTCCGCTTTCGACTGAATAATATAGACAGTGATGACAGACAGAAATCGACCCATAGTGGTCATTGCAGTCGCTAAGTCGCACGGGCAGTTTGGACAGACCGATTTTTCAAAAAATTCGTCGAATGCTGCCGGTAGTGATCCCAGAATCCCAGCTCACCTAAAAGCGAGGTTATTGAGCTCCAGCTCAACACGTTTCAAAAGCGCGGATACATCTTTGCCCTCCAATAAGTAACTTTTTGCCAAAAGGGTAATTGGGTGGATACCTAAGGATGCTCCGATCAACTTGCCGCACGGCGGCGGCAAGTCGAAATTTCCTCGGGACGCACCGCTATTTGCCAAAAAACGACCGATGCTTCGTGTATTGAGGGCTATTTCGTCTGGTCTTCCGTGTTAAGCACGCAACTCGCCCATACCCATCAGCTGTTTTCGAGCCATCCACAGGTTTGACAGGGCGAACAGCGTGGTCAACTGAGCTGTGTTTTTCATCAGTCCACGTAAGCGCACTTTAACGTAACCAAACTGCCGCTTGATAACCGGAACGGATGCTCAACCTTCGCCCGTGTCTGAGCTTTGCAGTACTCGATCTTGCGCTTGGCTTTGTACAGCAGGCTGCGTTTATTCAACTTGGAATAGGTGCTGCGGCGCGCTGCGA